>NZ_JAVHWK010000005.1:0-32485 GCF_032159775.1 Mycobacterium sp. | reverse complement strand
AGCTAGCTGACGTTCAGCGGGCTCATGGCAAGTTTGCTAAAACTCCTCCACGCTGCGCGTTCAGCGGATAGATTCAAAGGCAGCCGTCGTTCATCGGGAGACCCTAAGGGCGTCGACGCGAGGATGGGGGCATCATGTTCAAATTCACTCTGATCGCTGTTGCTGCGGCGGCAGGAGGTCTGGTGCTGGCCGCACCCGCCAGCGCACAGACACCGCCGATCGCCGAAGGCGCCTACACGGAGCTGCTGACTGCGAGCAACGGGAAGATTGCGGTCCACCCGGGAATCCAGGTCACATGGAGCTGCGGTCCCGATTGTTTCCAAAGCGGCAACTATGCCTACCGCTTCGACCCGGCGTCGAACCGCTGGCAGACCGACCCGGTCCCTACCTCGGCGAACTGCGCGGACGGCAGTACGCGGACTGGCAACGGTGTCTGGTGGACCACCGACGGTGCTCACTTCAACGGAGACACGTTCTTGGCGGACCTCTGTCCCGAGGGACCGCCCGCCACCGTCAAGTCCGAGCTCGTCAAGGAATAGCTGAGGATCCACCGTTGAGCAGACCCCGGGCCACGTGGGTGATCTGCACTTCATTGCTTCCCGCGTAGATCATCAGCGATTTGGCGTCGCGGGCCAGCTGCTCGACACGGTACTCCGTCATGTACCCGTTGCCGCCGAACAGTTGCACGGCATCCATCGCGACGTCCGTTGCCGCTTGCGAGCAGTACCACTTGATGGCCGACGCCTCGGGCAGCGAGATCGCAGACCCGGTCTGCGCCGCTTCGATCACGCGGAACAGCATGTTGCGCACATTGATTCGCGCTACTTCCATGTTCGCCAGCTTGAGCTGGATCAGCTGGAACTGGGCGATCTCCTGACCCCACAGTTTGCGGCCCTTGGCGTAGTCGACGCACAGCTTCAGGCACTCTTCGATGACGCCGAGCGCCATTGCGGCCACCCCGATCCGCTCAGCGGAGAAATTCGACCGCGCGCTAGCGCGGCCGTCGCTGGCCGAATCGGTGGGATCACCTTCGGTCTCACCAAGAAGTCGGTCGCGGCCCAACCGGACATCGCTGAAGAACAACTCACCGGTGCGCGAGCTGTGAATGCCCATCTTGCGCAAAGGCTTTGATTGGACGAAGCCCTCCATGCCGCGGTCCAGGACGAACGTCAGCACCTTGCGATCGCGTTTGTCGGCGCCGTCGCCCTCGTCCAACTTGGCGTACACCACGACCACATCGGCATCGGGCCCGTTGGTGATGAACGTCTTCTGCCCGTTGAGGATGTAGTCGTCACCATCGCGCACCACATAGGACTTCATGCCGCCGAAGGCATCCGAGCCGGAGTCGGGTTCGGTGATGGCCCACGCACCCACCTTCTCGTAGGTGACGAGACCCGGCAGCCAACGCTCCTGCTGCGCCAGTGTGCCGCGGCCTGCGATGGTCGGCACCGTCAAGCCGAGGCTGACTCCCATGCCGGTCACCACACCCATGCAGACCCGACACAGCTCACTGACGACCACGAACCCCATGCCTGCAGACCCACCGTCGCCCCCGAACATGCCACCGGACGCGCCACCGGGCTTCTCGTTGCCATCGCGCATCCGGGCCAGTCGCTTGTCCAGCGAATCGCGTGCCAGCGCGTCGATGCCGAAGGTGGTGAAAAGCTTGCGGATGATGGGGTAGGGCTCCATCTCGCCGCTTTCCAGCGCGTCGACGTGGGGGCGGACCTCTTTGTCTACGAACTCCCGTACGGCGTCGCGCACGGCGATGTCGACATCAGACCATTCGAGCATGGCAAGAGCTTATGCGGACGTGAGGAGCGCAGCGCTCATGCCGCGGTGCTTCGGCCTCGCGCCGGGCGTAGGCCAGCCAGCGAAAACGTCGTGTGCACCAGTGAACCGGCGCGGTCGAGCAGCGTTTTGCGCTGCGGCACGTAATGCATCGGCAAGTCTCTGCGATCGCGTGGCGGCCCCAGAAATGCGGGCGCCTCGACCAGCGGCGCGTCGTCGGCGATGCGTCCGGACGCGCGGCGATAGGCGGCAAGCGCGCGCGGGTGCAGCCGAATCTCGTCGGGCACGACGACGAACGCCATCTCGACGAGCTTGCCGAACAGCCGCAGAAGAACCTCGTCGCCGCCGCTCCAGCGCATGCCGGCCTTCTCCCGCACCACAGGGTCGAACAACCCCGCGGCGATCCAGCGCTGTCCGGCGACCATCGGTTTGAACAGCTGGTCCCAGATCGGAGTCGGCATCAGCACGAACCACGGCTTGGGAATCCGGATCGAAAAGATGTCGAGGGTCGCGCGGTTCATCTCCAATTCCTCGCTGCAGACCCGGTCCCAGTACTCGCAGAACTCCTCCCACGACCGGGGAACCGGTCGCATGGTCATGCCGTACTGCGCGTACCACTGCACGTGCTCGGAGAAGAGCTGTCGCTTGTCTGCTTCGGTCAGTCCGCCGCAGAAGTAGTCGGCCACCTTGATCACCAACATGAAGAAGGTGGCATGGGCCCAGTAGAACGTCTCGGGATTCAGCGCGTGGTAGCGCCGCCCGGCGGAGTCGACACCCTTGATCGTGGCGTGGAAGCCCTTGATCTGCTGACCGGTCTGCGCCGCCCGATCGCCGTCGTAGACGACGCCCATGATCGGGTACACCGACCGTGCCACCCGCTGCAGCGGCTCCCGCAGCAGGACGGAATGCTCCTCGACGCCCGCGCCCAGTTCGGGATACATGTTCTGCAGCGCTCCAATCCACACACCCATCATTCCGGTGCGCAGATCGCCGAAATATTTCCAGGTCAGGGAGTCCGGACCGAGCGGATCGGATCGGTTGGTTCGTCTCGTCTTCGAGCTGACCGTCACATAGTTCACGATAAGCTTGACAACGCGCGTTGTCCATTATTTCGGGGCGCGTCGCACGGTGTTTGCCCGGCTGAAGAGCGGGCATCTAACCTTGCTCAATGGATGTCGAATCGTTCGGTGAACGGTCCGGCAACTCATCCCGACCACGCGACTGGCTCAAGAGCACGAACCACCGCCCCGGAGTCGTCGCATTCATCAGACGAGCCCGCCGAGCACTGCCCGGTGATCCCGATTTCGGAGATCCGTTGTCGGCGGCAGGCGTTGGCGGCCCGAGCGCGGCTGCGCGGGCGGCCGACCGGCTGTTGCAACGTGACGCTGCATCCCGCGAGGTCAGCCTCGCCGGATTGCAGGTCTGGCAGGCGCTGACCGAACGCGTCTCGGGTAAACCAGCCAATCGCGAGGTCACGCTGGTCTTTACGGACATGGTCGGGTTCTCGTCCTGGGCGTTGAAGGCAGGCGACGACGCCACGCTGAAGCTGCTTCGCCGGGTCGCCCAGGCAGTCGAACCGCCGCTGTTGGAAGCAGGCGGTCATATCGTCAAGAGGATGGGCGACGGCACCATGGCGGTGTTCGCCGATCCGGCGACCGCGGTTCGTGCCGTGCGCACCAGCCTCGACGCGGTGAAAGACGTTGAGATCGAAGGATATACACCACGGATGCGCGCCGGTGTGCACACTGGCAGACCACAGCGGATCGGCTCGGACTGGTTGGGCGTCGACGTCAACATCGCCGCCCGGGTAATGGAGCGTGCTACCCGGGGCGGGTTGATCGTTTCGGGGGCCACGATGGACCGGATTCCCGAAGCCGACTTCGACGCCCTCGGCTTGTCCGCCAAACGGATTCGCAAGCAGGTGTTTTCGCCCAAGCAGGATGGGGTGCCGACGGATCTGGTGGTATATCGCGTGAAAACTCGCAGAGAGTTGCCAGGCGAGGACGAGGAGAGCGACGACATCGCCGACGCATAGTGGCGGTGAGATGATGTTCGGCTTGCTGCGGGCGCTGGCCCGAATCCGTGTCACCGTCGCCTACGCGGTGATTCTGACCGGCGTGTCCGGCGTTCTGGCGGCGCTCGGTCCTCGGGTGCAGAACCGCGTCATCAGCCACGCCAGCACGAACCTGCACAACCTCAGCCACGGTCACCTCGGCACCCTGTTCGTCAGCGCGTTCGTCATCGAGGCCGGCCCTATCTACGTCTGGCTGCCCGGCCTGATGTGCCTGATGGCGCTCGCCGAGCTGATGTGGCGCAGCCGTCGTCTGGTCGTGGCGTTCGCCATCGGCCATATCGGCGCGACACTTCTGGTCGCCGTCGGGCTCACCGCGGCCGTCGAGCTCGGCTGGTTGTCGACGGACGTAACCAGGGTCACCGACGTGGGGATGAGCTACGGCGCCGCTGCGGTCCTCGGCGCACTCAGCGCAGCGATTCCGAGCCGGTTTCGACCCGCATGGACGGGCTGGTGGATCGCGGCGGCCGCGGCGGTGGTGGCCGTCAACAGGGACTTCACCGATGCGGGTCACGCGGCGGCGCTGGTGCTCGGCGTCCTCGCATCGACCCGCTTCGGACAAGCCGCGAGGTGGACTCCGACGCGGTGTCTGCTGCTCGTCGTCGCATCGGCGTTCGGCTTTCTGATGCTGGCCAACAACACCCCTACGCTCATTGTCGCCTCCGGGCTGGGTGTTGTCGGTGCCGCGCTCGCGGAGGCTGTGGTCTTGTGGAGACGCGCTCGTCGGCCTGCATCGCCATCGGCCGCCGCCCAGCGCGACCCCACCGTTCACGTGACGCCGCTCTCACTACCCAATCACCTATGATCGCCGGGTGGCTGATCAGCCCATAGATTTATCGGAGGAAGCGCTGGCCAAACTGGTCAGCGCGGCCGAACACGCCTTCGATCTGGCGGGGGACCTGGACGCCCTTGCGCGCGCCAAGACGGAGCACTTGGGCGACCGCGCGCCACTCGCGTTGGCCCGGCAGGCGCTCGGATCGCTGCCGAAGGCCGACCGGGCCGACGCAGGCAAACGGGTGAACGTCGTTCGTTCTCAGGCCCAGCGCAGCTACGACGCGCGCCTCGAGGTGCTGCGGGCCGAACGCGACGCCGCGGTACTGGTCGCCGAGAGCATCGACGTGACGCTGCCGTCGACACGTCAGCCCATCGGCGCCCGTCACCCGATCACGATTCTGGCCGAACACATCGCCGACACCTTTGTCGCGATGGGCTGGGAGCTGGCCGAA
This sequence comes from Mycobacterium sp., assembly GCF_032159775.1. Classification (GTDB taxonomy): domain Bacteria; phylum Actinomycetota; class Actinomycetes; order Mycobacteriales; family Mycobacteriaceae; genus Mycobacterium. The sequence goes on along the minus strand of NZ_JAVHWK010000005.1, from coordinate 27,397 downwards.
GGACCCGAGGTCGAGACCGAACAGTTCAACTTCGACGCGCTCAACTTCCCACCCGACCATCCGGCGCGCAGCGAGCAGGACACCTTCTACGTTGCGCCGGACGGGTCGCGGCAGGTGCTGCGCACGCACACGTCGCCCGTGCAGATCAGGGCACTGCTGGAACGCGAGCTGCCGGTCTACATCATCTCGATCGGCCGCACCTTCCGCACCGACGAACTCGACGCCACGCACACCCCGGTCTTCCACCAGGTCGAAGGCCTTGCGGTGGACAAGGGGCTGACGATGGCCAACTTGCGCGGAACGCTGGACGCGTTCGCCCGCTCGGAGTTCGGACCGCAGGCCCGCACTCGATTCCGGCCGCACTTCTTCCCCTTCACCGAGCCGTCCGCCGAGGTGGACGTGTGGTTCGAGAACAAGAAGGGCGGACCCGGCTTCGTCGAGTGGGGCGGCTGCGGCATGGTCAATCCGAACGTGTTGCGCGCGTGCGGCATCGACCCCGAGATCTACTCCGGCTTCGCTTTCGGCATGGGTATGGAGCGCACGCTGCAGTTCCGCAACGGCATTCCCGACATGCGCGACATGGTCGAAGGTGACGTCCGTTTTTCGCTGCCGTTCGGAGTCGGCGCCTGATGCGACTTCCCTACAGCTGGCTGCGGGACGTCGTCGCGGCAGGCGCACCCGGTTGGAACTTGCCGGTCGACGAACTCGAGAACACGCTGATCCGAATCGGCCACGAGGTCGAGGAGATCATCCCGGTGGGCCCTGTGAGCGGTCCGCTCACCGTCGGCCGCGTTCTCGAGATCGAGGAGCTCACCGACTTCAAGAAGCCGATCCGTGCCGTGAAGGTCGACGTCGGTGAAGCCGAACCGCGCGATATCGTTTGCGGTGCAACGAACTTCGCCGCCGGGGATCTCGTTGTGGTGGCATTGCCGGGAACCACACTGCCGGGCGACTTCACCATCACGGCGCGAAAGACGTACGGCCGCACGTCCGACGGGATGATCTGCTCGACCGCCGAGTTGAACCTGGGTACCGACCATTCCGGCATTCTTGTGTTACCGCCGGGCACCGCCGAGCCGGGGACGCCCGCCGCCGATGTGCTCGGGCTCGACGACACGGTGTTCCACCTGGCAATCACGCCGGACCGCGGCTACTGCCTTTCGCTGCGCGGCATGGCCCGCGAAATCGCCAATGCCTACGACCTGGACTACGTCGATCCCGCAGACGTCGCTCCGTTACCCGCCGATGGCGATGCGCTGCCGGTGACGATCGAGCCGGGCACCGGTGTCCTGCGGTTCGGGCTGCGGCCGGTGACCGGGATCGATCCGGCTGCAGTGTCGCCATGGTGGCTGCAACGGCGGCTGTTACTCAGCGGCATCCGGGCGATCTCGCCCGCCGTCGACGTGACGAACTACGTGATGCTCGAGCTCGGGCACCCGATGCACGCCCACGACCGCAGCCTGATCACCGGTGGCTTCCGGGTCCGGTTCGCCGAGCCGGGGGAGACGGTGGTCACCCTCGACGACATCACGCGCACGTTGGATCCAGGCGACGTACTCATCGTCGACGACGTCGCGACCGCGGCGATCGGCGGCGTGATGGGCGCGGGCACCACCGAGGTGCGCGACAGCACCACCGACGTTCTGCTCGAGGCGGCGGTGTGGGATCCCGCATCGGTGTCGCGCACTCAGCGGCGGCTGCACCTCAACAGCGAGGCGGGACGCCGCTACGAACGCGCCGTCGACCCCGCCATCTCGGTCGCCGCACTCGACCGGTGCGCCGCGTTGCTGGCCGACATCGCAGGCGGCACAGCCGAACCCACATTGACTGACTGGCGCGGCGATCCGCCGCGTTCCGACTGGTCACCGCCTCCGGTCAGCATGCCCACCGACCTGCCGGACCGAACTGCGGGTGTGGACTACCCCGAGGGCACCACCAGTCGACGGCTCACGCAGATCGGCGCAGACGTGACCGACGACGGCGGGCTGATCACCGCGACGCCGCCGAGCTGGCGTCCGGACCTTCGGCAGCCTGCCGACCTCGTCGAGGAGGTGCTGCGACTCGAGGGTCTGGAAACCATCCCATCCGTGCTACCGCAGGCGCCGGCCGGGCGCGGCTTGACCCCGGCGCAGAAGCGCCGCCGTGCGGTCGGAAAGTCATTGGCGCTCAACGGATATGTAGAGATTCTGCCGAGCCCGTTCCTGCCTGGAGGCGTGTTCGACCAGTGGGGCCTACCGGTCGACGATCCGCGCCGGACCGCCACGCACGTACTCAACCCGCTCGAGGCCGATCGTCCGCAACTGGCCACCACCCTGTTGCCGGGGCTGTTGGAATCGCTGGCCCGCAACGTTTCCCGCGGAGCCGTCGACACCGCGCTGTTCGCCATCGAGCAGGTGGTCGAGCCGACATCGCAGACACGCGCCGTCGAGCTTATTCCGACCGACCGGAGGCCGACCGACGACGAGATAGCGATGCTCGACGCGTCGCTGCCGATTCAACCCGAGCACGTCGGTGCGGTGCTGACAGGCCGGCGCGAACCCCCCGGGCCGTGGGGACCAGGGCGACCGGTGCACGCCACCGACGCGTTCGAGGCCGTCCGAATCATCGGTCGCGCGGCGGGTGTCGACCTGACATTGCGCCCTGCGCAGTACCTGCCGTGGCATCCCGGCCGATGCGCCGAGGTGTTGTTCGGTGACACCGTCGTCGGCCACGCGGGTCAACTACATCCCGCCGTCATCGAGCGATCCGGTCTGCCGAAGGGCACCTGCGCTGTGGAGCTGAACCTCGACGCCCTCCCGATCACCCAGAGACTGCCGGCTCCTGCGGTGTCGCCGTTCCCCGCGGTGTTCCAGGACGTTGCGCTGGTCGTCGACGCCGAGGTCGCCGCGCAGAGCGTCGTCGACGCGGTTCGCGATGGCGCCGGTGAGCTGCTCGAGGACATCAGGCTGTTCGACGTGTACACCGGGCCGCAGATCGGCGAGGGACGAAAGTCGATCGCGTTGGCGCTGCGCTTTCGCGCCGAGGACCGCACGTTGACCGAAGCCGAGGCCAGCGCTGCCCGTGACGCCGCGGTTGCCAACGCCGCGCAGCGAGTCGGCGCCGAGCAGCGTCGGTAGCGATCGGGTTACCGCACCGGATTGGTGAGCGACGCCAGCGTGTCACCGAGCTCGCATCGCACGACGTCGCCGGCCACGATCGGCACGGCGCCCGGCGTTCCCGTGGACAGGATGTCGCCGGGGTAGAACGGCATCACCTGGCTGTGGAAGCTGAGCAGCTCTGCGGGCGAGAACGTCATCCCCGCGACGGTGTCCGTGCGGTGGACCGCGCCGTTGTGCACGGTCGCCACTCGCAGACCAGACAGTGGACCGTGCGACAGCACCTCGTCGAGCGTTATCAGCTCCGGCCCGAAGGAGAAGAACGTCGGATAGTTCTTCACCCGAGTCAGATAACGCGGGTTCTCCAGCAGAATCTCCTCCGCGGTCTGGTCGAGCACCGGCACCACACCGGCCACGTACGACATCGCTTCGTCCACACCGACCCGAAAGCACGTGCGCCCGATGACGAGTCCCAGCTCGGCTTCCGCGGTGACGCGGCCGATGCCGGGTGGGACGATGATGGGCTCGCCCGGGCCGACGATGGTGTGGTCGCCCTTGATGAACGAGGCGGGCGACGTGCGTGGCGCCTGCTCGCCGAGATCGCCGGCGTGCGCACCGTAATTGAGCCCGATGCCGAGGATCTTGCGAGGCCTGGTCCACGGCGCGGCGATAGGCGACTGAGGGTCCACGCAGGCGGTGTCGTCAACGCCACCGGCGACCGCGGCGGCCAGTGCATCCAGTGTCCCGGCCGCCAGCAGCGACAGCAGATCCGACGGCGCGTCGTCGAGTATGTGGTCGACGCGAGCGAGTCTGCCGTCAGCCAGTGCAACGCAGGCGGCGCCATCGGCCAGTGTGCGGATGCGCAATGTTCTACTCCTAGACGACGCTCTTGAGCTGCCCGCCGTCGACGCGGACCACGGACCCCGTCACATACGACGCCCGGTCGCTGCACAAGAACGCCGCCACGTCCGCGTATTCCTCTGGGCGGCCATATCGGCCGAGCGCCATCGTCTTTGCACTGGCCGCCATCACGTCGTCGCTGCTCGTGCCTTCGCGTTCGGCTCTTCGCTCGTCCAGGAATCTCGTCCTGGCCGTCTCGATGCGGCCGGGCACGATGATGTTGGAGGTGACGCCGTCGCGGCCCACCTCATCAGCCAGCGTCTTCGACCAGGTGTGCAGGCTGGCACGCAGGGTGTTGGATATCGCGAGGTTGGGGATCGGGCTGAGCGCTCCACCCGATGTCGACGTGAGGATGCGGCCCCAGCCCCGCTCGCGCATACCCGGCAGCACCCTGTCGGTGATGACGATGACCGACAGGATCATCTGCTCGAAGCTGGTACGCCAGGTGTCGGCGTCCTGACCCGCAGCCGGCGTGGGCGGCGGTCCGCCGGTGTTGTTCACGAGGATGTCCACCGGCCCGAGGGCGTTCTCGATCTCGCTGACATGGCTGTCCACGGGATCGAGATCGCCCAGATCCCACTCGAGCGCAAGGGATTTCACGCCTGCGGCCTCGATCTGTTTCACGGTGTCGGAAAGCTTGTCGGGGGACCGGCCCGCGGCGGCGACATTGGCGCCCTCGCCGGCCAGGCGCACCGCGATCGCACTGCCCAGCCCGCCGCTGGCGCCGAGCACGAGGGCGGTACGTCCGGTGATGCCGAGATCCATTGAGGCTCCTTCAGTGGGTCGCGATGGTGGTGGGCAGGGTCGTCAGATGATGCTCGAGCAGCGGAACCAGCGTCGCCGGCAGCGACATCGCAGGCCGCCGCACGCCGCCGTATGCGATGACTTTTCGCCGGTGCAGTATCTCCTTGCGGATCGCCAAGCCCACCCGCAGCTGACCCTCGAAGTTCGCGAGCGGAAGCCATGGCGCCCATGCTTTGCGGGCAGCCGCGAAGTCTCCGTCGCGGTGCGCGTCCAGCACCGAACGAAGAACAGCGGGATGGCTGAATCCGGTCATTGCACCCGCTGAACCCGCGGCCAACTCGTCAAGCAGTCCGATGCCGCCGAGACCGCCGAACACGGGCACGTTGAGCCTCGGGGCCAGGTGTGCGATCGCGACGGACGTCGGTGGCGCCTCAGACTTCACCCCGACCGCGAACGGGCAGGCGCAGACGATTTCGACGACCTCGTCGTCGGTGACGCTGACGCCGGAGACGACCGGGTAGTCCTGAATCAGAACGCCGATTCCCGTCGCGTCGTGCAGACGTTTCATCGAGGCGGTGGCGATCGCCGGATCAGGGTCGCCGATCTGCGCCATCAACGCGACGGGAGGCCGCGGCACCTCGTCGAGCAGGCGGCGCGCCTGCTCGACGACTGCGTCGGAATCACGCTCGGACAGGCCGAGCACAAACGGCAGTTCGGTCGACGAGGCGACCGTGCGTGCCACGCTTTCGGCTTCGTCTGGGTCCAGCGACGCGGCCTCACCGAACACCCCGAGCGCGACGAGACCGTCGCAACCGTCGGCGGCAAAAGATGTCACCTCGTTCTGCAACGAGTCGAGATCGACATTGAGCGCTTCGTCGAAGGGAGTTGCCAGGACTCCCCAAAGGCCTTGCGACAGCGGCTGGGTCACCGGTTCACCATCCGTCTGCCATTGTCGTCACGATGTGTTCGGCGATCGCGAGCGACGATGTCGCCGCGGGTGACGGGGCGTTGCGCAGCAGCACGACGCGCTCGCGGACGGTGATCCGGAAATCGTCTACAAGGCCACCGTCGGAGTCGAGCGCCTGCGCACGGATACCTGCGACCCCGGGCACGACGTCGTCGTCGCCGATGTCGGGCACATACGCGCGGGCGGCGGCGACGAACCGTCGCTTGCTCAGCGAGCCGTACATCTCCCGCAGACCGGTGCGCCAGTGTCGGCGCGCGAAGCGCCAGAACGCCGGCGTGCGAGCCACTTCCATCACATCCGGTACCGAGATGCTGCCCCAGGTGTAACCCTCCCGGGCCAGGGCGAGTACGGCGTTGGGGCCGATGAGAACCTCGCCGTCGACGCGCGGGGTGACGTGCACGCCGAGGAATGGGTAGCGGGGATCAGGCACCGGGTACACCAAACCGTTGACCAGTTTGCGGCGTTCGGGTTTGAGCGCGTAGTACTCGCCGCGGAAGGGCATGATGACGGGGTCGGATTCGTCACCCGCCAGCTCGGCGAGCCGGTCGCTCTGCAGGCCACCGCAGACCACGATCCGGTCGAAGGCTGTCTCCGCCGAATCGCCTGCACTACGGGCGGTTACGACCACCTCGGCGCCCGATGTCCTCAGCCCGACGACTTCGTGCCCGAGCAGCAACTTCGCGCCATCTGCCACCGCGTCGGCGGCCAGCGCCTGTGTCACCTCCCCGTAGTCGACGATCGACGTCGAGGGCGAGTGCAGGGCGGCAATGCCGCGCACGCGCGGCTCCAGCTCGCGCAACTGCTCGGGACCGATGATCGCCACACCCGGTACACGGTTGGCCAGTGCCCGCTGCCGGATGCTGTCGAGGCGCGCGCGCTCGACCTCGTCGAGGGCCACGAGAACCTTTCCGCAGGCGATCCGGCGGATGCCTCGCTGTTCGCAGAACTCCTCGAGAAGGCCGACGCCCCTGCGGCACAGCACCGCCTTCTGCGAGCCGGGCTCGTAATACAGGCCCGCGTGCACGACGCCGCTGTTGCGCCCGGTTTGATGCGATGCGAGCCGGTCCTCCTTCTCGAACAGCGTCACGTCCGCACCGGGGCGACGTTTGAGAAGCTCGCGCGCTACTGCCACGCCGATGATGCCTCCACCGACAACAGCGATCCGGTCGGTGACCGGTTGCCGAGGCGAGCTAGACACGTTGCGTCTCCCGAGTGCGGGGCGAGGTCGAACTATCATTGTGTCGCGTACCGCGGCGACACAGCCAGCCTAGTTCGGGCTCACCAACAGTCGGGCCGGGCTGCGGCCGAGCACCTGCCGCCACGGGATGTCGGCCGGATCCTCGGTCAGGCGCAGCGGCGGATCGGCGGCGAGAACAGCGCGCAAGGATTCTTCAACGGCGATCTTGGCGAGGGCCGTGCCAAGGCAGTAATGCGTGCCCGCGCCGAAGTTGAGCAGCTTCCCTTGCTCAGGCCTGGTGAAGCGGTCGGGATCGAAGCGATTCGGTTCGAGCCAAGCGGTCTCGTCCCGACACGCGGCAGCGATGCACAGAAACACCATCGAGCCGGCCGGGATGGTCGCGCCGTGCAGGTCAATGGGTTCCGTGGCGGTGCGGGGAATTATTGGAATGCTTGGCTCCATGCGCATCGTCTCGGCAGTCGCACTGGATAGCCGAGCGTCGTCGGAATGCACTCCGGTGAGTTGCTCGATGTTTTGCAGTGCCACCAACGTGCTGCACGGAATTTGACTTCCGGCTGTATCATGCCCGGCGACAAGCAGATTCGCGATCATGTTGACCGTTTCGGTGTGAGTCAGGCGCTCACCGTCTGTCTCGGCTGCACGCAGGGCGGTCACGAGATCGCTTCCCGGGCTGTTCGCCCGTCCTGCCGTCAATGCGTCGACATAGGTTTGGAGTTCTGTGATGGCCTGTGTCGCTGCTGCGATTTGTTCGGGTGTCATGACGTAGAACACCGGGCTCAAGTCCTCGGCCCATTGCCGGAAAACCTCGACATCCTCGTCTGGCACGCCGAGGAGGCGACAGATCAGCCGGGTTGCCAGCGCCGAACACGCGGCGACCAGGTCGCCGCCTTGCTGGACGGAAGCGACCGCGGTGGCGGCCATGTGTGCGGCTTCGCCCCGAAGCGCTTCGACCGACCGCGGCGTGAACGCCCGCGAGACCAGCGACCGAATGCGACGGTGGTAGTCGCCCTCCGTCGTGAACATCAACCCGCCGTACCAGTCCCGGAGTGGACCGTCGGCGATGCCCATCATGTCGAACAATGACAGCCCGATGCCGGAAAGTCGCTGATCGTGGGCGAGCCTCTCGAGATCGCCCTGCCGCAGCACAATGGTGGCGCCGGTTACTTCGTCCACGGCTAACGGACCCCGAAGAGCCGCCTCGCGAAGAAGGTTGTGCAGTTCACTAGTAAACGAGCCGGTCAGATCGATAACTGCGTTGCCCCCAACACCCATACTGGGAGTATGCGACAAAATTGCAGATGAAGCAGCGAAACGTCGGCTTGACGATGCAGGCGCTTCCCCTCGCAAAGACCTGTGCGGCTGACCAGCTGGCAAACAACGCGGAGAGTTAATTTGCAGTGTTCTGCATAAACATGCAGTATCAATGCATGACTTCTGTCGCCGTGGCCGGTGCCAGCGGCTATGCCGGTGGCGAGATCCTGCGGTTGCTGCTCGGCCACCCCGGATACGTCGATGGTCGGCTGACGATCGGGGCACTCACCGCGGCCGCGAGCGCGGGCACCACGCTGGCCGAACACCATCCGCACCTGCTCCCGCTCGGTGGTCGCGTGCTCGATGCCACCGATGTCGCGGTGCTCGAGGGTCACGATGTGGTATTCCTGGCGCTGCCGCACGGCCACTCCGCGGCGCTGGCTGATCAACTGAGCACCGACACCGTGATCGTCGACTGCGGCGCCGACTTCCGACTCACCGATCCGGCGGCATGGGAGCGGTTCTACGGTTCGACGCACGCGGGAAGTTGGCCGTACGGGCTGCCCGAACTGCCCGGGGCACGGGATCGGCTTCGCGGTGCCACCCGCATCGCCGTTCCCGGCTGCTACCCGACCGCAGCGCTTTTGGCATTGTTTCCCGCGATCGCCGAGGATCTGGTGGAGCCGGCGGTGACCGTCGTCGCCGTCAGCGGCACATCGGGCGCCGGGCGTGCCGCGAAGACCGACCTCCTCGGCTCTGAAGTCATCGGGTCCGCCCGTGCCTACAACGTCGGCGGCACGCACCGGCACACCCCCGAGATCGCCCAGGGGCTGCGCGCCGTCACCGACAAGGACGTCACGGTCTCGTTCACCCCGGTATTGATACCGACGTCGCGGGGAATCCTCGCGACCTGTACCGCTCGCACGGATGCGCCGTTGTCTGAGCTACGCGCTGCATACGAAAAGGCCTATGACTCCGAGTACTTCGTGCACCTGCTGCCGGAGGGACAGCTACCTAAGACCGGCGCAGTGATCGGCAGCAACGCCGCTCAGCTCGCGGTGGCCGTCGACGACGATGCAGGAGTCCTCATCGCGATCGCCGCGATCGACAACCTGGTCAAGGGCACCGGTGGCGCCGCCGTTCAGTCGATGAACCTCGCCCTCGGTTGGCCCGAAACCGAGGGACTCTCGGTTGTGGGGGTGGCGCCGTGACGGAAACTTCGGCCGGTATCACCAGGCTGGTGCGCACGCAGGGCGTGACCGCGCCCGAGGGATTCCGTGCCACCGGTATCGCCGCGGGCATCAAAGCCTCCGGTGCGCTGGACATGGCGCTGGTGTTCAACGAGGGTCCGGACTACGGCGCCGCAGGCGTGTTCACCCGTAATCAGGTCAAGGCCGCGCCGGTGCTGTGGACCCAGCAGGTGCTGACCACCGGGCGGCTGCGTGCGGTGATCCTCAACTCCGGCGGCGCCAACGCCTGTACGGGACCGGGCGGCTTCCAGGACAGCCACGCCACGGCCGAAGCTGTCGCCGCCGCGTTGTCGGACTGGGGCACCGATACCGGCGCCGTCGAAATCGCCGTGTGTTCAACCGGTCTGATCGGCGACCGGCTGCCCATGGGCAAGGTGGTGTCCGGAGTCACCGCGATAGTCCATGAGATGGCCGGCGGGATCAGCGGCGGTGAGGAGGCCGCCAGGGCCATCATGACCACCGACAAGGTACCCAAACAGGTTGCGCTGCATCACTCCGACAACTGGACGGTCGGCGGGATGGCGAAGGGCGCGGGCATGCTTGCCCCGTCACTGGCGACCATGTTGTGCGTCATCACCACCGACGCCGTCGCCGACGCCGGCGCGCTGGATCATGCGTTGCGCAGGGCGAGCGGCCTGACGTTCGACCGCCTCGACGTCGACGGCAGTTGCTCGACGAACGACACCATCTTGGTTCTGGCCTCGGGGGCGAGCGCCATCGCGCCGAGCCAGGATGACCTGGACGCGGCCGTGCTGCAGGCGTGCGACGACCTGTGTGCACAGCTGCAGGCCGACGCCGAAGGCGTCACCAAGCGGATCGTCGTCACGGTCACCGGCGCGGCCGCCGAGGCGGACGCCGTGACGGCGGCGCGCGTCGTCGCCCGCGACAGCCTCGTCAAGACCGCCTTGTTCGGTTCCGACGCCAACTGGGGTCGCGTGCTCGCCGCAGTCGGCATGGCTCCCGTCCGGCTCGACCCCGAGCGGATCAGCGTGTCCTTCGACGGGTTCCCGGTCTGCGTCGACGGCATCGGCGCAGCCGGTGCCCGCGACGTCGACCTGTCCGGTGACGATATCGAGGTCACCATCGACCTCGGCGTCGGCGATGCTAGCGCCGCGATCCGGACGACGGACCTGTCGCACGCCTACGTCGAAGAGAATTCGGCGTACAGCTCGTGACGGCGTCCACGCAGACCAAGGCGGCCGTGCTCGCATCGGCACTGCCGTGGCTCAAGAAGCTGCACGGCAAGATCATCGTGGTCAAGTACGGCGGGAACGCCATGACCGACGACTCGCTGCGCAGCGCCTTCGCCGCGGACATGGTCTTCCTGCGCAATTGCGGTATTCATCCCGTCGTCGTGCACGGCGGGGGGCCGCAGATCAGCGCGATGCTGAAACGACTCGGCATCGCAGGCGATTTCAAGGGCGGCTTCCGCGTCACGACACCCGAAGTACTCGACGTCGCGCGGATGGTGTTGTTCGGTCAGGTGGGGCGGGAGCTGGTGAACCTGATCAACATGCACGGGCCTTACGCCGTCGGCATCACCGGTGAGGACGCTCAATTGTTCACCGCTGTGCGGCGCAACGTCACCGTCGACGGGGTGGCGACCGACATCGGTCTGGTCGGTGACGTCGAGCGGGTGAACACCGAGGCGGTGCTCGATCTCATTGCCACAGGTCGCATCCCGGTGGTGTCCACCATTGCACCCGATGTCGACGGTGTGGTGCACAACATCAACGCGGACACCGCCGCGGCGGCTTTGGCCGAGGCGCTGGCCGCCGAAAAGCTGCTGATGCTCACAGATGTCGAGGGTCTCTACACCAGTTGGCCCGACCGGGACTCGCTGGTGAGCGAGATCGACGTCGCCGCGCTGGCGCAGCTGCTGCCCACGCTCGAGACCGGCATGGTGCCCAAGATCGAGGCCTGCATGCGGGCAGTAGGTGGCGGTGTGCCCAGCGCACACGTCATCGACGGGCGCGTCGAGCATTGCGTTCTGGTGGAGCTCTTCACCGATGAAGGAACCGGCACCAAGGTGGTGAAAACGTGACTCTTGCGCAGCGCTGGGAAAGCGTGATGATGAACAACTACGGCACGCCGGCCGTCGCACTGGTCAGCGGAGACGGCGCCGTAGTCACCGATGAGAACGGCAAGTCCTATATCGACCTGCTCGGCGGCATCGCGGTGAATGTTCTCGGCCAGCGGCACCCGGCCGTCATCGAAGCAGTCACCACGCAGATGAACACGCTCGGCCACACCTCGAACTTCTATGCGACCGAACCCGGAATCGCCCTTGCCGAAGCGCTCGTCGGCCTGCTGGGCGCCAACGCGCGGGTGTTCCTGTGCAACTCGGGCACCGAGGCCAACGAAGTGGCCTTCAAAATCACCCGACTGACGGGTCGCACGAAAATCGTTGCCGCCCAAGGCGCTTTCCACGGGCGGACGATGGGGTCACTGGCCTTGACGGGCCAACCTGCCAAACAGGAGCCGTTCGCCCCGTTGCCCGGCGATGTCGTGCATGTGCCGTACGGCGACGTCGCTGCATTGGCAGAGGCCATCGATGACGCGACCGCCGCGGTTTTCCTGGAGCCGATCATGGGCGAGGCCGGTGTGGTCGTACCGCCCGACGGCTACCTGGTGGCCGCCCGCGAGCTTTCCACGACGCGCGGCGCACTTCTGGTCCTTGACGAGGTGCAGACCGGAATGGGTCGCACCGGAACGTTTTTCGCTCACCAGCACGACGGCATCATGCCCGACGTCGTGACACTGGCAAAGGGGCTCGGAGGTGGGCTGCCGATCGGTGCGTGCATCGCCGTCGGACCTGCCGGTGATCTCTTGACCCCCGGGCTGCACGGCAGCACGTTCGGCGGGAACCCGGTCTGTGCCGCTGCCGCGTTGGCGGTGCTGCGGGTGCTGGCCGATGACGACCTGGTTTCCCGCGCCGACGTGCTCGGCAAGACCTTGCATCACGGCATCGAGGCGTTGGGCCACCCGCTCGTCGACCACGTCCGCGGCCGCGGCCTGCTGCGCGGAATCGCGTTGAGCGCACCCGAGGGCAAGACGGTGGAGGCTGCCGCCCGGGATGCCGGGTTCCTCGTCAACGCCGCCGCGCCCGACCTGATCCGGCTGGCGCCCCCGCTCGTCATCACCGAGGCGCAGATCGCCGAGTTCCTCACCGCGCTGCCCGGCGTGCTGGATAAGGCGGTGTCGTGATGTCCCGGGATTTCCTTCGTGACGACGACCTGTCGCCCACCGAGCAGGCCGAGGTGCTGACCCTGGCCGCAGAGCTCAAGGCCGACCCGTTTTCCCGCAGGCCGCTGGAAGGCCCGCGTGGGGTCGCGGTCATCTTCGACAAGAACTCCACCCGCACCCGGTTTTCGTTCGAGGTCGGCATCGCACAGCTCGGCGGCCACGCCGTCGTCGTCGACGGCCGCAACACGCAGCTTGGCCGCGAGGAGACACTCGAAGACACCGGAAAGGTGTTGTCCCGCTATGTGGAAGCGATCGTGTGGCGCACCTTCGGGCAGGACCGGCTCACGTCGATGGCCGCCGGGGCGAGCGTGCCGATCATCAACGCGCTCTCTGACGAGTTCCATCCGTGTCAGGTGCTGGCCGACCTGCAGACGCTCACGGAGCGCAAAGGTGGTCTGAACGGGTTGCGGTTGACGTACTTCGGCGACGGGGCCAACAACATGGCCCATTCGCTGATGCTGGGCGGCGTGACGGCGGGCATCGACGTGACGGTCGCCACCCCGCCCGGCTTCGAACCGAGCAAGGGGTTCGTGGCCGCCGCCGAGAAGCGCGGACAGTTGACTGGTGCGTCGGTGACGATCACCGCCGACGCCGCCAAGGCTGCGGCGGGAGCCGATGTACTGGTCACCGACACATGGACGTCGATGGGTCAGGAGGCCGACGGTTTGGATCGCATCACGCCGTTCAAGCCGTATCAGGTCAACGCCGAGCTACTGGACGCCGCCGACCCGGACGCGGTTGTGTTGCACTGCCTTCCCGCGCACCGGGGTCACGAAATCACCGACGAGGTCATCGACGGCCCGCATAGCGCGGTGTGGGACGAGGCGGAGAATCGGTTACACGCTCAGAAGGCGCTTCTGGTGTGGCTGTTGGAGCAATCATGACCGCGGGCAAGGCTCCTGAGATCAACGCCACCCGGGCGGGCAGGCAGGCGCGAATAGTGGCGACCTTGTCGTCGAATTCTGTTCGCAGCCAAACAGAACTTGCCGCGTTGCTGGCCGCCGAGGGCATCGAGGTGACCCAGGCAACCCTGTCGCGGGACCTCGAGGAACTGGGCGCGGTCAAGCTACGCGCCGCCGACGGCGGCGTCGGTGTGTATGTCGTGCCGGAGGACGGAAGTCCGGTGCGCGGGGTTTCCGGTGGCACCGAACGGTTGTCGCGTCTGCTCGGTGACCTGCTGACGTCGACGGACGCCAGCGGCAACCTCGCGGTGCTGCGCACCCCGCCGGGCGCGGCGCAGTATCTGGCCAGCGCGTTCGACCGCGCAGCCCTCCCGTACGTCGTCGGCACGATCGCGGGCGACGACACCCTCTTCGTGGTGGCCCGTGAGCCGATGACCGGCGCCGACTTGGCGACTGCCATCGAGAACCTTCAATAGAGCTGTTATCAAAGGAGATTGGTTACATGTCCGAACGCGTCATCCTGGCGTATTCCGGCGGTCTGGACACCTCAGTTGCGATCAGCTGGATCGGCAAGGAGACCGGTAGCGAGGTTGTCGCCGTCGCGATCGACCTCGGCCAAGGTGGCGAGGACATGGAGGTGGTGCGGCAGCGCGCGCTGGATTGCGGAGCGGTGGAGGCCGTCGTGGTCGACGCCCGCGATGAGTTCGCCGACGAGTACTGCCTGCCCGCGATCCAGTCCAACGCGCTCTACATGGACCGGTATCCGCTGGTGTCGGCGCTGAGCCGGCCGCTGATCGTCAAGCACCTGGTGTCTGCGGCGCGCGAGTACGCCGGCGGCGTCGTCGCCCACGGCTGCACGGGCAAGGGCAACGACCAGGTGCGCTTCGAGGTTGGATTCGGCTCACTGGCACCGGATCTGGAGGTGTTGGCACCGGTCCGTGATTATGCGTGGACGCGGGAGAAGGCCATCGCGTTCGCCGAGGAGAACTCGATCCCGATCAATGTCAGCAAACGCTCGCCGTTCTCCATCGACCAGAATGTGTGGGGCCGTGCCGTGGAGACCGGCTTCCTCGAGCATCTGTGGAATGCGCCGACCAAGGAGGTCTACGACTACACCGAGGATCCGACCGTCAACTGGAGTTCGCCCGACGAGGTGATCGTCGGATACGAACGGGGCGTGCCGGTCTCGATCGACGGCAGGCCGGTGACGGTACTGCAGGCCATCGAGGAGCTGAACCGCCGCGCGGGCGAGCAGGGAGTCGGTCGACTCGATGTGGTGGAGGACCGGCTGGTCGGGATCAAGAGCCGCGAGATCTACGAGGCGCCGGGCGCGATGGTGTTGATCACCGGACACACCGAGCTCGAACACGTCACCTTGGAACGTGAAGTGGGCCGCTTCAAGCGGCAGACCGACCAGCGTTGGGGCGAGCTTGTATACGACGGTTTGTGGTTCTCGCCATTGAAGCGGGCGCTGGAAGCGTTTGTCGCCGACACCCAGGAGCACGTGTCCGGCGAAATTAGGATGGTGTTGCACGGCGGGCACATCGCCGTCAACGGGCGGCGCAGCTCCGAGTCGCTCTACGACTTCAACCTCGCCACCTACGACGAGGGCGACACCTTCGACCAGTCCGCGGCGAAGGGGTTTGTTCACGTGCACGGCCTGTCGTCCAAGATCGCTGCGCGAAGGGACCAGAAGTGACCCTGTGGGGCGGTCGATTCTCGGACGGCCCGTCGGACGCGCTCGCTGCGCTGAGCAAGTCCACCCACTTCGACTGGGTCCTCGCGCCCTACGACGTCACCGCATCGAAGGCACACGTTCGGGTGCTGTTTCGGGCGGGGCTGCTGACCGAGGAGCAGCGCGACGGCCTGCTGGCGGGTCTTGACAGCCTCGGCGAGGACGTGGCGGACGGCAGTTTTCTGCCGGTCGTCACCGACGAGGATGTGCACGGTGCATTGGAACGCGGCCTGATCGACCGTGTCGGTGACGATCTCGGCGGCCGGTTGCGAGCGGGCCGGTCACGAAACGACCAGGTGGCTACGCTGTTTCGGCTCTGGCTGCGCGACGGAGTTCGCCGGGTCGCCGTCGGCGTGTTCGAGGTGGTGTCGGCGCTGGCGACTCAGGCTGCAGCGCATCCGACGGCGATCATGCCCGGCAAGACGCACCTCCAGGCGGCACAACCCATCCTGCTCGCCCATCACCTGCTGGCCCACGCGCATCCGCTGCTGCGCGACGTGGACCGGCTGATCGACTTCGATGCGCGCGCCGCGGTATCGCCCTACGGGGCCGGGGCGCTGGCCGGCTCTTCGTTGAATCTCGATCCGGACGCCATCGCCGAGGAACTCGGCTTCACCGCCGCGGCGGATAATTCGGTGGATGCCACGGCGGCCCGTGACTTCGCCGCCGAGGCGGCGTTCGTGTTCACCATGATCGGTGTCGACCTTTCGCGATTGGCCGAGGACATCATCCTCTGGAGTACAACGGAATTCGGCTATGTCACCCTGCACGACTCATGGTCGACGGGCAGCTCGATCATGCCGCAGAAGAAGAACCCGGACATCGCGGAGCTGGCACGCGGTAAATCGGGTCGGCTGATCGGTAATCTGACCGGCTTGTTGGCGACGCTGAAGGCGCAGCCGCTGGCATACAACCGCGATCTCCAGGAGGACAAGGAGCCGGTGTTCGACTCGGTGACGCAGCTGGAGCTGTTGCTGCCCGCGATGGCCGGCCTGGTCGCGACCCTGCGCTTCGACGTCGACCGGATGGCCGAGCTGGCGCCGCTCGGCTACGCGTTGGCAACCGATATCGCAGAGTGGCTGGTGCGCAGGGGAGTGCCGTTCCGGATCGCGCACGAGGCTGCAGGCGCGGCCGTCCGTGCAGCTGAGGCACGGGGAGTCGGGCTCGAGGAACTGGAGGACGCCGAGTTGGCGGACATTCATCCCGAGCTCACCCCGGAGGTCCGGGAGGTGCTCACGATCGACGGTTCGGTGAACTCCCGCGACGCCCGCGGCGGCACGGCACCGATCCAGGTGGCCAAGCAGCTGGGTGTTGTTCGGGACACCGCCGAGGTGCTGCGGGCCCGGTTCCGCCTCTAGCCACTAGCATTTCCGATCATGGGCCAACCCCCCGTCCCCGTCGAGCGGGCCAGTCGATGGAGCGTCTGGTTCGCACGTCTGGCAGATGCACGGACGCGACGGGTGGCTCTTCTCCTGCTTCTCCTTGCCACTGCGGCGTTCGGCGGCCTCCAGACGGTCGACAAGCAAGTCACCCCGTTCGCATCCGGTGAAGAGTTCAGCGACGGCGAGTTCACGGTCACCATCGAGCGGGCGAGGGTGGTTGACGAGCTGAAGGGCACCTACGGCACCGCAAAGCCGGGGAAGATGTACCTCGGTGTGGTCACCGCTGTGCACAACGACGGCACCGTCCCCGGACGCCTGCGCGACCAGCTGGATCTGCGCGATGTACCTGGGGAGTTCTTCGGCGCCTTCCGGTTTCGCGACGGTTCGGCGATTCAGACGCTCGGCCCCGGACTCACCGAGCAGTTGGTGTTCGCCTGGCTGGTTCCGGAGTCGTCTGCCCGGTCGCTTCAGTCGGTGACGATCCGAGTGTGGAAGAAGAAGTACACGCAGCTCATGGTCAGCTACGGCGGCAAGGAGTGGATCGACACCGACAACTACGGGCAGATCGTCGTGCCGGTCAAGGAGTCGGCGTGAAGATCGCGATGCCGAAACCTCGTCGCATGCTGACCGCCGTCGGGGTCGTGGTCACAGTTGCCGCGGCCGCGGTGGTGTGGCAGAACCTGCCGACGCCAACTGATGTGTTCGGCCCGTTCGACGTTCACGCCGACGCGGGTACGCCCGCGACGGGACGTGCCGTGCAGGCAGAAGTGACCGGCGTTCGTCTCACCCCGGAGGTCGACTCCGTCAAACCGGCCGGCATCTGGGTCGTCGTCAACACGGCGCTGGAGGGCACCCGCAGCACCGAATTGCCGCACAGTGAACTGGTCGTCGGGCCCAACACCTATTCGCCGACCGATGTGTTCATGGTCGACACCCTGATGGGTGAGATCAGCCCGGGCATAACGCTGCGCGGCTCGTGGGTGTTCGACGTGGCGCCCGCACTCGTGGCGCCTGACTCATCGGACTCGATGACCCTCCTCGTCTGGGTGGGCGACGGAAGGCTTGATTCTCGGCTGGCCATCCGAATTCCCCTGCAGGGTTCGCACTTGCGGCGGGTTGACACCGTCACGTTGGACAAGCCGACGAGGAGCGCCTCATGACGGCACGGCTGTCGACATTGTGGGTGCGAAACCTCATCGGCGCGGTGGTCGTCGCGATCGCCGTCGGCGTGGTCATCACGACCATTCTCGGCGACCAGTGGGAGACCTACCGCAACACCATCGTTCCCGCCACCGTTGTTGCGAAGGGACAGTCCGGCTCGGCCGGCGACCAGACATGGAACGTCGACTCCGTCAAGCACCTGAACCGCAATCCCGCCAGTTACGGACCGAAACTACCTGAGGGCACCGTGCTGACCGTCGTCACCGTCGACCGCTCCGGCCCGGTGAAGGACGAAGTCTGCTACGGAGTGATCACCGACGGGGAACGCCGATGGAAGGCCGACAACATCGGCGGATTCTCACCGCCGGCGGCCGACGGAGTCACCAGCCTGTGCAGTCAACCGGGACTCCTTCAATTCTCGTTCCTCCTGCCCCAGAACGTGATTCCCACTGCGATGGACATCGCCGCGTTCAACGGCTCTATCACGGTGCGCTTGCTGCTGTAGTCTGCTCCGTTCGCACCTGTTCGAGACAGTAAGCCACCGTGGATGCGATCAGGCATACCCGTAGCGGTTCGATGATCACGTGTGAGATCAATGCGATCGTGTCGGAGAAGCCGTTCCAGAACTCGAGAGGATGCGGGCCGAGAATCCATGCGATGGAACGGAATAGATTTCCGAGGCCAACCTCCGGATGGTAGAAGGCGCCCGCCATGTCCAGCCAGGCCAACCCGAGGTAGCCGAGGATGTACAGTGCCAACCCCAGCACCCCGCCGTGCAGAATCAGCCGCGCCGAATCGACGATGGTGCTGTAGTTGCCCATCCTTAAGCGCACCCATCCGCGAACCCTCTCGCCGACAGTCTGATCGACGTGCCATCCGCGTTCGGTGAACTTCTTCCTACCTGAGGCCGCGCGGTCGAACACCCGGTCGGCACGGTCGCCGACGACACGGCGGGCCGCGCCACGCCAGTCCGGCATGGTAACGCCGTAGATGATGCCGGCGACGGCGAGCCACAGCAGCGGGATGGTGGCGCCGCCGAACGCCGTGCGCAAGACCGCCATCGCGGCGTCCCACAGTGCTTCCAGCGGCCGGAAATGCGAGAAGAGCTCGGCGCGGGTGGTGTTGGCCCACACCACGATCCGTCTCTCGCCGATCCACCCCATGGGATTGATGAGGAAGCTTGCGCCCTGACTTGCCGCGAAACTGACGGTGAGAAAGACCCACAGTGCGTCGACGTAGACGCGTACCGCGATGACCCAGCCCGGCAGGCTTTCCTTGAACTTGCCGAGCACATAACGCAGCACGAGAGCCGACGCGATGATCACCCACGTAGCGCCGCTGACCGGCAGCTGGTCTGGATGCAGACCGCTGGACTCGCCGGTCTCCAGCGCCCGTGTCATCGCGTCACCGATGCGGTAATTCAGTGCGGCGGTTTCGAAGTCGAGCCAGTCTTCGGCGAACAGCTTCCATGCAAGGTAGATGGCGAAGAACGGGACGATGATGTTGGCGAAGACGTCGACGGTTCGCGCGGAGCGCCGTGGCAGCGCCGCCAGTGCAGGGACGGCGGAGCGAAGCACGAGAAACATCGCAATATATGAACCGAGCCGGGCCAATCCGGCGAACGGCATGATCAGCGACGCCCAGACGTCGTTGTCCCAGCCGACGTAGGCGGCGAGTTCGATGGCCCCCTTGCGGCCGAGCCAGCCGAGCAGGTAGAGCGCGGCGAGTTGCGGGAAGTGCCGCCACCAGAGATCGAATGGCCGGAGCAGGTAGCGCACCGCAACATCGTAAGCGGATCTGCGCAGGTTGCCGGGCGCCGCGGCCACGGTCAGCCCTCGGCCGCGGTCAACCAGGCTTCCTCGAGCGATTCCTTGGTCGCCAACAACTCATTCAGCTCGCCGTTGAGCTCACCGAGCTTGACGTGATCCGCCGCGGCCTGCGCCATCGCCTCGTGCATCGCGGCGATGCGTTCGTCGAGTTTGGCGAGCTGCCCTTCGATTCGGGCCATCTCCTTGCCGGCTCGCCGCTCGCGTGCCGACGCCGACTCCGAACGCTGCGGCTCTTGGCGGCTGGGCGCGGGTTCGGACGCTTCGCGGTCGGCGAGATACTGCTCGATACCGCCAGGTAGTAGATCGCAGCGTCCCCCGCCGGTGAGTGCATACGTCACGTCGGTGACGCGTTCGAGGAAATACCGGTCGTGGGTGACGACGATCAGCGTGCCCGGCCAATCGTCCAGGTAGTCCTCGATGACGGTCAGGGTGTCGATGTCGAGATCGTTCGTCGGTTCGTCGAGCAGGAGCACATTCGGCTCGTCGAGAAGGATGCGCAGGAATTGCAGCCTGCGCCGCTCGCCGCCGGACAGGTCGGCGATCCGTGCAATGAGCTTGTCGCCCGTGAATCCGAAATCCTTCAACAGGGTGTCTGCGCTGATTTCCCGTCCACCCGCCAATGCGCTGATGCGGCGGCGGTTTTCGACGGCATCGATGACCCGGTCAGCATCCGTCATCTCGGCCAGCGCCTGCCTCAGATAACCGATGTGCAGCGTTGTGCCGCGCTTGATCGTGCCGGCCGCCGCCTGCAGTTCTCCGGACAGCAGCCGCAGCACCGACGTCTTGCCGGTGCCGTTGACACCGACCAGGCCGATCCGCGCACCCGGGCCGATGGACCAGTCGGTCTTGTCGAGAATGACGCGATCGCCGACCTCCAACCGCACCCGGTGCAGATCGAACACGTCCTTGCCCAACCGCGTCGTCGCGAACCGCTGCAGCACAAGCGAATCTCGCGGGGGAGGTTCGTTGGCGATAAGGTCGTTCGCCGCCTGGATCCGGAATTTCGGCTTCGACGTGCGCGCAGGCGGTCCGCGGCGAAGCCATGCCAGCTCCTTGCGCATCAGGTTCCTGCGCCTGGCCTCCGTGCCGGCAGCGAGTCGCATCCGCTCCGCGCGGGCCAGCACGTATGCGGCGTAGCCGCCGTCATAGGCATCGACGGCGCCGTCGTGCACCTCCCATGTGCTCGTGGTGACCGCGTCGAGGAACCAACGGTCGTGGCTGACCACCACCAGCGCCTGCGACCGCAACCCGGAGAGATGCTCGGCGAGCCAACCGATGACTTCGACGTCGAGGTGGTTGGTCGGCTCGTCGAGCACCAGCACGTCATGTCCGGCGATCAGAACGGCGGCCAGCGCGACCCGGCGCCGCTCGCCTCCGGACAGGTCTGCGACGTCGCTGTCCAGATCGACCTCGGCGAGGAGGTGCTCGACGACCGCCCGCGTGTCGGGTTCGGCGGCCCAGATGTGGTCGGCCCTGCCGCTGACGATGACCGCACGGACGGTGGACCCTGCGGCGAAGTCGTCGCTTTGACGCAGATAACCCACCGACACGCCCGATGTGTGGGTGACGCGTCCGGAGTCGGGCTCGCGAGCCTCGGTCAGCACCTGGAGCAGCGTGGACTTGCCGTCACCGTTACGGCCCACCACGCCGATTGCGTCGCCTTCGTCGACGCCGAGGCTGACGGCGTCCAGCAGTGTGCGGGTGCCGTAGCCGATCGTCGCTCGTTCGACGTTGATCAAGTTCGCCATCAGCCGCCGATGATAGGTAGGGCATCTCGGCGAGGTGCCACGGGCTCTGTGCCATGATGACCTCGGCAATCGGGGGACAGCTGTGACTAGAGGGGAACCGCCGGTGGTGGACCTTTCGGCAATAACGAGGCCAGTGGGTCGACTGGTGGCCACGGCACAGAACGGTCTGGAAGTGCTGCGCTACGGCGGCCTGGAGACCGGCGCGGTTCCGTCGCCGTTCCAGATCATCGAAAGCGTCCCGATGTACCGGTTGCGCCGGTACTTCCCGCCCGACACCCGGCCCGGTTCGAAACCGCCGGGACCACCGGTGCTGATGGTGCATCCGATGATGATGTCTGCGGACATGTGGGACGTGACCCGGGATGAGGGCGCTGTCGGCATTCTGCACGGTGCGGGCATCGACCCGTGGGTCATCGACTTCGGCGAACCCGACAAGGTCGAGGGCGGGATGCAGCGCAACCTGGCCGACCATGTGGTGGCGCTCAGCGAGGCAATCGACACCGTCAAGGAGACCACCGGGCGCGACGTTCACCTGGCCGGCTACTCGCAGGGCGGCATGTTCTGCTACCAGACCGCGGCGTTCCGCCGGTCCAAGGACCTCGCCAGCATCGTCGCATTCGGCTCGCCCGTCGACACGCTGGCCGCACTGCCGATGAACCTGCCTGCCGGGTTGGCCGCCGGTGCCGCCGACTTCATGGCCGACCACGTCTTCAGCCGCATCGATATCCCGAGCTGGCTCGCACGCACCGGGTTCCAGATGCTCGACCCCATCAAGACCGCCCAGTCGCGTCTGGACTTCCTGCGCCAGCTGCACGACCGCGAGGCGCTGCTGCCCCGCGAGCAGCAGCGGCGGTTCCTGGCCTCGGAGGGATGGATCGCCTGGTCCGGCCCCGCAATCGCCGAACTGCTCAAACAGTTCATCGCGCACAACCGGATGATGACCGGCGGCTTCGCCATCCACGGCGATCTGGTGACGCTGAACGACATCAACTGTCCGGTACTGGCAGTGGTCGGTGAGGTCGACGACATCGGCCAGCCGGCTTCGGTGCGCGGCATCAAACGTGCCGCCCCGCAGGCCGATGTCTACGAATACCTCATCCGCGCAGGGCATTTCGGGCTGGTGGTGGGGTCGAAGGCGGCGACGCAGACGTGGCCGACCGTGGCGCAGTGGGTCAAATCGATCGACGGTGACGCCGACCTGCCCGATGGGGTCGCCCCGATGGCGCTTCAGCCGTCGGCAACCAGCGAAAGCGGCGTGCCGTTCGCATCGCGGCTCGCGCACGGCGCCACAGCGGCAGGCGAGATGGCATTCACCCTGGCGCGGTCGGCCGCCGACGCACTGGTGGCCGCCAACAAGTCGGCGCGCGCGCTCGCCGTCGAAACGGTCCGCACGCTGCCGAGGCTGGCCCGGCTGGGTCAGATCAACGACCACACCCGCATGTCGCTCGGTCGCATCATGTCCGAGCAGGCGCGTGACATGCCCCACGGTGAGTGCCTGCTGTTCGACGGCCGGGTGCACACCTATGAAGCGGTCGATCGCCGCATCAACAACGTGGTGCGAGGCCTGATCGACGTCGGGGTGCGGCAGGGTGCGCACGTCGGCGTGCTGATGGAAACGCGGCCCAGCGCGCTGGTGGCGATCGCGGCACTGTCCCGGCTCGGCGCGGTGGCGGTGCTGATGCCGCCCGACGCCGACCTTGCGACCGCCGTCCGACTCGGATCGGTGTCCGACATCATCGCCGACCCGAGCAACCTCGAAGCCGCCCGCGGGTTAGCCATGCGGGTGCTGGTGCTCGGCGGCGGCGAGTCGCGCGACCTGCATCTGCCCGACGACGCCGACGTCATCGATATGGAGAAGATCAACCCGGACGCAGTCGACCTCCCCGGCTGGTACCGGCCGAACCCCGGGCTGGCACGCGACCTGGCGTTCGTCGCGTTCAGCACGGTGGGCGGACAAGTTCTGCCCCGGCAGATCACCAACTTCCGCTGGGCGCTGTCAGCCTTCGGCACCGCCTCGGCGGCCAACCTCAGCCGCAACGACACCGTTTACTGCCTCACCCCGCTGCACCACCAGTCCGGCCTGTTGGTGAGCCTGGGCGGTGCGGTGGTCGGCGGAGCGCGGATCGCGTTGTCGCGCGGCCTGGTGTCCGACAGGTTCGTGCAGGAGATCCGCCAGTACGGCGTGACCGTGGTGTCCTACACCTGGGCGATGCTTCGTGAGGTGATCGACGATCCGTCTTTCGCGTTGAGCGGCAACCACCCGGTACGGCTGTTCATCGGCTCGGGCATGCCGACCGGACTCTGGCGACGCGTGGTCGACATCTTCGGGCCTGCCCACGTGGTCGAGTTCTTCGCCACCACCGACGGTCAGGCCGTGCTGGCCAATGTGTCCGGAGCGAAGATCGGCGCCAAGGGCAGGGCCCTGCCCGGCGGCGGTGACGTCGAACTCGCGGCATACGACGCCGAGGACGACCTGATTCTCGAGGACGACCGCGGCTTCGTGCGCAAGGCGGAAATCAACGAAGTGGGCGTCATGCTGGCCCACCCGCGCGGGCCGATCGACCCGACGGCTTCGGTCAAGCGCGGTGTCTTCTCGCCGGCCGATACCTGGGTGTCCACCGAGTACCTGTTCCGCCGCGATCAGGACGGCGACTACTGGTTGGTGGACAACCGCAGCCTGGTCATCCGCGGCGAGCACGGTCCGGTGTACGCCGCGCCCGTCAACGACGCGGTCGGCGGCATCGATGCGGTGGACATGTCGGTGACCTACGCCGTCGGGTCCGGCGGGCAGCGGATCGCGGTCACCGCCCTTGCTCTGCGTCCGGGCGGCAGCGTCGCCGCGGGTGACCTGTCTGAAGCGCTGGCAGATCTGCCGGTCGGCGCGGCCCCCGACATCGTGCACGTGGTGCCCGAAATGACCCTCAGCGCGTCCTACCGACCGCTGATCAGCCCGTTGCGCGCGATGGGCATCCCGAAGGCATCCCGTAACGCCTGGTACCTGGATACGGATACGAGTAAATACAAGCGACTGACGGCCGCGGTCCGCGCCGAGATCCTCGACGCCGAACACTGAGTTCGTGCTGGGTGTCCGACGCGCTGTTAGGCTCGCAGCGCACATGGGGAGCACGATCGACTTGAGCCAACGCACTGGAGGATCGATGACATCGCAGAACTGTCGGCGCCGCCTGGTCGGTCCCCTTGCGTGCGGCGTGGTCGCGGGCGCTCTCTTTGCGGGCATCGGCGCGCCGACGGCGATTGCCGCTCCAGGCGACCAGACCACCGATACCGAGGCCCCTGCACAGCCGAAGATGACAGGCGATCAGGCGCTTCTCCTGCTTCAGCAGCAGTACGACACGGGCGCAGGTGGCGGCCAGGTGTCCAACTTCGTCCACGAGGTCCTGACGCTGCGCAACCTCGGGTACAGGCCGTCGAAGGCGAACCAGGCCGCGATCGTGGAGGCGCTGGACAAGCGGCCGAACCAGGCGCCGCTGGTGGAGGCGCTGAAGGCGACGGTCTCCTATCAGCGCCGGATTCAGGCGCAGGCCCAGGCGCAACAGGGCCAGGGCGGTAACGGCTTCTCGATCGGTGGGGCTCCGGCGCCGTTCGATCAGGGCAGCACGATCATGCCCTACCCGGGTTGATCTGACCTCGTGCTCGACGACAAACTGCGCAGCATCCTGGTCTGCCCCGAGGACCGGGGCCCGCTGCTCCTGATCGGCGACGACGAGGCGCTCTACAACCCTCGACTGCGGCGCGCGTACCGAATCGAGGACGGCATCCCGGTGCTGCTGGTCGACGAAGCGGCTGCGGTGACCGACGAAGCGGAGCACGAGCGGTTACTGAGCCGCGCCAAACCCTGACCGTTTGTATCTGTTTCAACTCATTTCACGCAGAAGATGACGGACCGCTCATTTCGTCGACGACTGCAAGTACCGTTGTGTCCCGGGGACGTCTGATCAGGGTGGCGGAGTACTGACAACTACGCTTTTCCCCTCGGACGTCCCCGCCCATCTGCCTCGAAGATGGTTCGCCAAACGGGTTTTCGGGCCCTACCCGAATCCCGGTAGATCACCGGTGAGGTAGCGCTGCAGGTTCGGTGCGATGGTTTCGGCGATCTGTTCGACCGGCAACGACCGGAACGGATCCAATTCCAGTATGTAGCGCGCCATCACCACGCCGACGAGCTGGGACGCCACGTACTGGACGCGGATTCGACCCGTCCCTGGCGGGCTGTCCACCCGAGAGCCGACCTCTACGGCTATGACATCCTGTAAGAACGATCGGATGAGAGAGGCGTCGTTTCCCGCCAGGATCGAGCGCAGCGTCGCGATGAAACCTTTTCCCAGTTCGGATTCCCAGAGCGGCAACAGGATCGACGGCAGCACGTAACCGATCCGGTCGACGGGGATCTCTCGTAGCGGGCCGATCACCGCCATCGGGTCGATCGGGATATGGATCGCGGCGGCGAACAGTTGTGTCTTGGTGCCGAAATAGTGGTGCACAAGCGCGGCGTCCACGCCGGCGTCGGCTGCGATGGCGCGGATCGACGTCTTGTCGATCCCATTGCGGGCGAACAGCTCTCGAGCACAGACCAGGATACGCTCGCGAGTGTCGGACGTCCCGGGCGGTCGCCCTGGACGTTTGCGTTCGGCGTTTGTCGTCAAGCTCCTACGGTGTCCTTCGTCGTAGCGTCGCAGCGGCCAGGCACAGGGCGATGACCGCGAAGCCGATCACCACGGCGATGTCCCGCAACGCGATCGCCGTCAGGTCCGGATATGCGCCGACCTGCTGCAGCGCCTCCAGAGCGTAACTGGCGGGCAGCACATTGCTGATCCATTGCAGCCAGTCCGGCAGCACATCGCGGGGCACGATGATGCCGCACAGCAGCAGCTGGGGCGCGATGACCACGGGCATGAACTGAACGGCCTGAAATTCGGTGCGGGCGAAGGCGCTGCACAACAGGCCTAGCCCGACCCCGAGTATCGCGTTGATGATCGCGATGATGAACACCAGGATCGGGCTGCCCATGGTGTCGAGGCCGAGCAGCCAGAACGACACGAGGCACGCCAACGTGGCCTGGGCCGCCGCCGCTATCGAAAACGCCGTCCCGTAGGCGGCGAGCAGATCGAGCCGACGTAGGGGCGTGGTCAGTATTCGCTCCAACGTCCCCGAAACACGTTCGCGCTGCATGGTTATTGACGTGATCAAGAACATGATGATGAGGGGAAAGACTCCGAGCATGATCAGGCAGGCGTTGTTGAACGGTGACGGTGCACCCGGCCGATGCGGAGCGTCGGAGAACATGAAGTACATCAACGTGATGATGAGGCTCGGTACGACGAGAATCATCGCGACGCTGCGGTGGTCCGCCGCGAGCTGGCGCAGAATTCGGCCGGTGGTGGCGAAGTAGCTCTGCGGGCTCAGCTTGCTGTGGCTGCGGTGCTGTGCCGGATGATGGACAGAAACGCTTCCTCCAGTGATTGACATCCCGTGTCCTCTCGTAGGTTCCGTGGGGTGGTGTGGGCCAACAGGTGGCCGTCCCGCATGAGCAACAGGTCGCCGCAGTGGTCGGCCTCGTCCATGACATGGCTGGATACCAGCAATGTCGTTCCGCGCCGGGCGAGTTGATGAAACTGCTTCCATAGGTCAACGCGCAGGACAGGATCCAGGCCGACGGTGGGTTCGTCGAGCACCAGCAGATCTGGAGCGGCCACCAGCGCGCACGCCAGCGAGACCCGAGTGCGTTGGCCACCGGAGAGGTTGCCACACAGGGCCGTTCGATGATCGTCGAGTCCGACCGTCGTGATGGCTTCGTCGGCAGAGCCGGAGTCCATGCCGTAAAGCGAGCCGAAGTAACGGACATTGTCGAGGATGCGCAGATCGTCGTAGATGGTCGCGGCCTGCGGCATGTAGCCGACGCGTTTGCGCAGGGGAGCGGAGCCGGCGGGGTGTCCGAGCACTGTGACGCTGCCTGCGGTGATGATCTGCG
>NZ_JAVHWK010000218.1:0-75110 GCF_032159775.1 Mycobacterium sp. | reverse complement strand
AGCTAGGCGCCGATCCAGTTCCCGTGGAACTGCCTCCGGCACGGTTAGCAACGTTGACTGTTATTAAGATATTAAGTCAATGCAGCGCAGGTGTGTTGACTGTGTTGGTAGCGAATGAGCGTTCGCGGTGCTGCTGCGGACGCACTGCAGACGGGAACCGACGCGGTTCCGCCGCCGTCTGAATGATTTTTCGGCCCGTCACCACTCCCCGGTGACGGGCCGAGTTCCTTAGGGCGGCACGACCTCGGTGGCCGAAAAAGTGTGTGAGCGATACACCCTTGGCTGTTGTTAATGCAATCACGGGTCAGATAACCGCCGTTGGCCCTCTTGCTCCTTGGTCGGCGGGCCGGAGCAGCGTCGGACCTAGCAGATCACCCCGCTAACTTTGCGCTGTGACGATGGCGTATTAACCCTTTCGGCCACCTTCTCGGCCGCGTCGAGCCAGGCATCGACCGTCTGGAACCGTAACGCCTTGTCCCCCAATCGGTGGAGCTTTTCCTCCCCCGCAGAAAGGGCTGATCAGCGGACACGCCAAGCGCCGAACACCAATACCGTCATGACCGTATTCATCACCGCTTCATCCATCGAAGGAAACATGAGAATGACAGCCACGAATCCAATTCACGATCACTACACCGTTATCAGCCGCGCAGGCGAGCTTGACACCTTGCGCGTCGTGATCGCAGGTAGCATTGCCGACGCGGCGGAGACGCACCGCGAGCATCACCCGGGCGACGCCATCATCCGCGTCGGACGAGCAACGCCGTCTGTGAAGCTGACTGCGTAGGAGACCGGGCGGACTTTGGCATCCGTCGGCGATGGTTGGCAAGCTCGTGCACTCATTGAGTCGCAGGAAACGGTCGTCGCCC
This sequence comes from Mycobacterium sp., assembly GCF_032159775.1. Taxonomy (GTDB): domain Bacteria; phylum Actinomycetota; class Actinomycetes; order Mycobacteriales; family Mycobacteriaceae; genus Mycobacterium. The sequence goes on along the minus strand of NZ_JAVHWK010000218.1, from coordinate 74,241 downwards.
TAGCGAGAGTCTGCTTTGAGACAGGTTCATCCCAGTATTACGCACCAGCATTATCGCATTCAGAGGCATTAGTAAGGCCAACGAATCTGCTCGTGCAATAAACGTGTAATAGCGCTCCGGGTTGTCATAACTATCGAGAGAGTTCAGGCCATGACAACCACAACCACCACCACACCGCACGATGTGCCGCTTCCTGGCGGCGCCGTCAGTTCTGAAGATTGGCAGCCCAACGACGGCGACGGCACTATCGGAGCTTTGAAGGCGAAATCCGCGAATCACCCACAGAACACCGATACGGGGAGCCAATCGTCGGTGTCTACGCTCACGGTATCCAGCACGACGACGGCACGATTGATGACGGCACAACCGATCCCGTCTTTAAGAGCCCTAGCATCTCCGCCCAGCTCCGCGGGGCCGAAGGAACGACGGATTCCGGCATCACTCTCAGCGCGGAAGCATTTAGGAAGCTCGCCGACCATCTCGTGATGGCAGCCGACGAGGCTGATCGGTGGTCGCAGGGAAACCGAATCGCAGTCGTAGCCGTCTGACCTACTGTTCGGCCGGCCACGCTCCCCACAGGTGTCGGGCCGATCTACCTGTCCAGTTGCGGGCTCCGTTCGGGGGAAAGTGAAGTAGCACGGTACCTACGCTTTGCGCCAGCTCACAGCCGATAATGAGATAACCGGCAGCTCGTCGGAAGGAAACCCGAAGGGGCAGGGGGAAACCTTATGGCACAAGGTCTAGCCGCTAATACGCCACTCTCCAACAGCATAAAGAGCCGTGATATGCGCCCAACATCACGAACCATCACTGCACTCTTGGCCGCGGTCGGAACAGGGTTTGCGGTATCCGCAATGATCGGCGCACCCATCGCCGACGCCCACTTCTGCGAGATCGAAGGTCAAGTAAAAATCGACGGTCAATGCAGAAACGTCATCGGCGACCCTGTGCCTACTGACGACGCCAAGATCGTTTGCACTCAGAGCGGCCACTGCCACGCTACTAAGAAAGAATAGGCGCGTCCAAAACCTGTAATCGGGTGCACGATGCCCGTCACTTCTTTGCGTCCGGCTTGATCGCTTCGGGTTGCGGCGTTGTCACTGTGCAACGGGCACTTGGGCACAGTCCGGCAGCGCAAACCCTCAGGAACGTACTCGCACCTGTGGCGCGATGCGAGCGACCGCACACGGAAGGCGGCCGGCGAGCTCCTGGACCTCGCGCTCGGTTTACTGCGGACGCACTGCGGACGGAAGCGGCAAAAACCCGATCTAACTAGGCAGATATCCAATTTCCGTGGAAGCCGAACGGAACCCGGTGCGGCAGCTTGATTCTGGCGACCGGATCGCCTGCGAAGTCGGACGCGTCGATGATCACCAGATCGCTGCCATCGCGAGCGGAATCGTAGACGTAGCCCAGATACCAGCCATTGCCTTCGCCTGCGGGGCCGGTGGTCGACGGGACGAACACCGCCTCCCCCGGCCTGCCTGGTGCCTGCTCGGTGCCGAACCGGTGCTCGACGGCACTGCCGGTATCGAGGTCGTAGCGCACCAACTCGGTCTCGCCGACCGAAACCGCGTAGCGGGCGGGCAGTCCGGCCAGTCGGTCGTCGATGCGTGGGAACTCGACGGGCCGGTCGTCCAGCTGGCGCTCGGCAACCTTGCCGGTGCCGAGGTCGATCGTCCAACTCCACAGCACACCGTCGGTCTCGAAACCACTGGTGTCGCGCCACAACTCCGGATATCGGATGGCCTGTAGCACAATCGAATTGCCGTCATCGTAGGCGTTGGCGACGTGGAATACGTAGCACGGATCGATGTCGAACCATGCCACCTCACCGAACGGATCGTCCCGTCGCAGCACCCCGAGGCGGGCGCCGTAGTTGTCGTCCCAGCGGTAGGGCATGTCACGCTTGCCCGTCATCGCGATGTCGAGATCGAACACGATCGGAAGATCCATGAAGATGACATGTCCCGCCGTCAGCGCGAAGTCGTGCATCATCGTCAGCGCCGGAACATCCAGGGGGCGGTTGACGGTCAGTTCGCCGTTGGCATCGGCGCGGTGATAGGTGACGTGCGGCGCGAAGATGCTGCCGTAGCCGAAGAAGTGCAGCTCGCCGGTCGTCGGGCAGATCTTGGGGTGCGCTGTCATCGAGTCAGCCAGCTTGCCGCCAAAGTCGTAGGCGCCCAACGTTTCCAGCTCGTTGGTGATTTCGTACGGCAACGATGATTCGACGAGCGCAAGCGTCTTGCCGGCATGGTTGACGACGTGGGTGTTCGCGACGCTCGCGTGCAGGTTGCGGGTGCCGTCGGCGTTGTAGAGCGGGAAGCTCTTCTCGAAGCTCTCGGTGCGAACCCACCGGTTGCGGTACCAGGCCGCCCGCCCACCCTCGACTCGGATGCCGTGGATCATTCCGTCGCCGCTGAACCAGTGTCCGGTCGCAACCCGTGGGTTGGGCCCGTTGCGCAGGTACCAGCCGTCGAGTTCGGTAGGGATGGCGCCTTCGACGGTGAGATCGAACTCGGTGAGCTCGTCGGCGACCGGCGCGTAGTTGTCGCGCTGGAAGAAGTCGTCGGTGCCGAAGATGGCTGACGCGTTCGAAGCGGTCTCGGTCATTCAAGTCTCCTGTCGTCGGACACGCCTAATCTGACATGTCATTAGTGACATGTCAAGAGTGGAGGTACGATCGCCGCGTGAGTCTGCGGATGGCGGCGCTTGGATTGTTGGCCCAACAACCCGGCAGCGGGTACGACCTGCTGAAGACGTTCGAGAAGTCGATGGCCAATGTGTGGCCCGCGACCCAGAGCCAGCTCTACGGCGAACTCAACAAGCTCGCCGATTCCGGGCTCATCGAGGTGGCCGACATCGGGCCCCGCGGACGCAAGGAATACCGCATCACGCGGGCGGGGCGTGCCGAGTTGCAGCGCTGGGTGATGAGCCCGGAGGACGATCCGCCGTTTCGGGACGCGTCTCTTCTGCGCGTGTTCCTGCTCGGCGAGATCGAACCCGAGCAAGCCCGTAGGCACATGGTCGCGGTAGCCGAGCATGCCGACTCCGAGGTGAAGCGATTAAAGGCCCTCAGTGACTCCATTGATTGGTCCGACGGCGAGCGCCTGTTCTTCGGCCGTGCCGCGCTTGAGTACGGCCTACGCCTCGGCGCAATGGAAGGCCAGTGGGCGCGTTGGGCGATCGGCGAGCTCGACAAGCGTCGCACGACGTAGTTCCCATCCATCGCGCCGAGGTCGCCGAATACCGGTTATGCACCGACCGCTTGTCCGCACCGATCCGATCTACCGGATTAGCCATCGCCTACGGCGAGGGCGCTCCGTGGACGTGAGATCAAACGAGATCGCAACCACGGTGTCCGCCTGGTTGGCGGAGTTCGGCGTGCGCAGTCCGTTGGTCGAAGACCTTGCGCGGGCGGTTCGAGATGACAACTGGCCCGCGGCCCATGTGATCGGCGAGTTCCTGTCCGTCGACGTCGCGGTCGCGGCCGGCGGTCGCCGCCGCTGACAAAACTGTGAGGCGAAACGTGCGCCGCTGCTACTACCTGTGAGAGCGACCCAACCGGGGTCGCGACCACGCTGGCTCCCGTTGACTGGATTTCGACGGTGCACCCACGACGTCACTGGCCGTATCGGGCGTCGTCGCAGTCTGTGCGTTCCCCGCTCCGGTGAAGACGAGCGCAGGCAGTGGTCTGTGCCCCGTCGGCGGAGTCGACTATTTCAATCCCCTTTTATTGATCACCCACGGGCCTGGTGACGTGATCCTGTGACGGCGGTCATGCCCGCTCGGCGTTGCATCACGATAGGTTCCGATATATCGTTGACCTATCGGAAGCGCACAGCGTGCTTCCTGGCAACAGTTAAGGACTTTCCACATGAACCACCCATTCACACCACCACCTGGTGGATTCGGCTTCGGGTTCGACCCCGAACAGCGTCGTGCGCTACACGAGCAGCGGCGAGCTGCCCGTCGTGAATTCCGGGAACACATCCGGGAGCACGGCACAGAACGGCACGGCGGCCCCTTCGGCCCCGGCTTCCAGGCCGGCTTCGGCGGGTTCGGGCCCGGCCGCGGCGGCTTCGATCCCCGCGGCGGCTTCGGATTCGGCGGCCCGCGCGGCCGTCGCGGCGGAGGCCGACGCGGAAAGCGCGGCGATGTCCGCGCGGCCATCCTGACTCTGCTTGCCGATCGCGCAATGCACGGATACGAGATGATCCAGGAGATCTCCGAACGCAGCGGCGGCCTGTGGCGTCCCAGCCCAGGCTCGGTCTACCCGACGCTGCAGCTGCTCGTCGACGAGGGCCTCATCGTGGGTACCGAAAGCGAAGGCAGCAAGCGGCTTTTCGAGCTGACCGACGACGGTCGCGCAGCGGCCGAGAAGGTCGAGACTCCGCCGTGGGAAGAAATCGCCGGCGACGTCGATCCCGGCCAGGTCACGCTGCACACCGCGCTGAGCCAGCTGATGGGTGCGGTGGCGCAGTCCGCGCACACCGCAACCGAGCAGCAACAGGCGCGCATCGTCGACATCGTCAACAACGCCCGCCGCGAGGTGTACAACATCCTCGGCGAAACCGAGTAGCCACATCCGGTCGGAATAAGCCCTGCGGGACTGGTGTACGCATTGAGTATGCAAACCTTCCCGCTGGGCTCCTTCCATGTCGGCCGCGTCGGTTACGGCGCGATGCAGCTGCCAGGACCGGGCGTGCTGGGCCCGCCGCGTGACCACGACGAAGCGATCGCCGTACTGCGCCGAGCGATTGAGCTGGGCATCAACCACATCGACACCGCGCAGTTCTACGGGCCCAAGGTGTCCAACGAGCTGATCCGCGAGGCCCTGCACCCCTACCCCGCCGACCTGGCCCTGGTCAGCAAGGTCGGTGCGCGCCGCGACGATGCGGGCGGCTGGCTTCCAGCCCAAGAGCCCGACGAGCTGCGCGCCAGCATCGAGGAGAACCTACAGACCCTCGGCACCGACCGGCTTGCCGCAGTCAACCTCCGCGTGCACGACGAAGCCAGTGATCCGAATGCGCCCGCCGCAGTCGACCGTGAGCTGTTCGACCGTCAGCTCGACGCGATGATCAAGGCGCGAGACGAAGGGCTCGTTGGCGGAATCGGGTTGAGCAGCATCGCCCTTGAGCATTTGCAGATCGCGTTGGAGCGCACCGAGATTGTCTGCGTGCAAAATGCGTACAACCTCGCCGACCGCACTTCTGCGCCGGTGCTCGACGCCTGCATCGAACACGACATCGCGTTCGTCCCGTTCTTCCCGCTCGGCTCCGCATTCACCGCCGACAACCCCGTCCTCGGCAACCCCGTCATCCGGCGGACGGCAGAGCAGACGGGTCACACCCCGGCGCAGATCGCGCTCGCCTGGACGCTCTCGGTCGCCCCCAATGTGCTGCTCATTCCCGGCACATCATCGGTGCGGCACCTCGAGGAAAACACCGCCGTCGCCGACATCGAGCTCGACGACGAAACCCGCACACAGCTCGACGACGCCGCCGCTTAGTTGGGATTTCGGCGCGCTGACGTGCGCTCAGCGTCGATTAGCGCGCCGAAATCACTCGACGTCGACCCAGTTCAGCGTGCGCTCGACGGCTTTCTTCCAGCCCGCGTAGCCGGCGTTGCGCTGGTCCTCGCTCCAGTTCGGAGTCCAGCGCTTGCCCTCCTGCCAGTTGGACCGCAAATCCTCGGGGTCCTCCCAGAAGCCGACGGCAAGGCCTGCGGCATAGGCCGCGCCCAACGCCGTCGTCTCGGCGACCACGGGCTTGACCACATCGACCCCGAGTACGTCCGCCTGGATCTGCATGCACAGGTCGTTGGCGGTGATGCCACCGTCGACCTTCAGCAATTCCATGTGCACACCGGAGTCGGCCTCCATCGCATCGACGACGTCGCGGCTCTGATAGCAGATCGCCTCCAGCGTCGCGCGGGCCACATGGGCGTTGGTGTTGAACCGCGAGAGTCCGACTATCGCGCCGCGCGCATCCGAACGCCAGTACGGCGCGAACAACCCCGAGAAGGCGGGCACGAAGTACACCCCACCGTTGTCCTCAACTTGCCGTGCCAGTGATTCGCTCTGCGCCGCGCCGCTGATGATGCCCAACTGGTCGCGCAGCCACTGAACGGCCGAGCCGGTGACGGCGATCGAACCCTCAAGGGCGTAAACCGGTTTGGCGTCCCCGAACTGATAGCAGACCGTCGTCAGCAGACCGTTTTCCGAGCGGACGATCTTCTCGCCGGTGTTGAGCAGCAGGAAGTTTCCGGTGCCATAGGTGTTCTTCGCCTCGCCCGCGGCAAGGCACACCTGGCCGACCATGGCGGCCTGCTGGTCGCCGACGATGCCGGTCAGCGGGACCTCCCCGCCGAGCGGGCCGTCGTCGCGGGTGACGCCGTAGGACTCGGGATATGACGACGGTTTGATCTCGGGCAGCATCTGCCGGGGGATGTCGAAGAACGACAGCAGTTCGTCGTCCCAGTCGAGCGTCTCGAGGTTCATCAGCATGGTCCGACTGGCGTTGGTGACATCGGTGACGTGCACACCGCCCCGGGGTCCGCCGGTCAGGTTCCACAGCACCCACGAGTCGGCGGTGCCGAAGATCGCGTCGCCCTTTTCGGCGTCGGCCCGCACGCCGTCGACGTTTTCCAGGATCCAGGCCACCTTGCCGCCCGCGAAGTACGTGGCAGGCGGCAGACCGGCCTTTTGCCTGATGACATCGCCTCGGCCGTCACGGTCGAGTGCCGACGCGATGCGGTCGGTGCGGGTGTCCTGCCAGACGATCGCGTTGTAGTACGGCCGGCCGGTGTTCTTGTTCCACACCAGCGACGTCTCGCGCTGGTTGGTAATGCCCAGTGCGGCAATGTCATTGGCGGACAGCTTCGTCTTGTTCAACGCCGATGTCATCACCGACGCGGTGCGTTCGGTGATCTCGACCGGGTTGTGCTCGACCCAGCCCGCCTTCGGCAGGATCTGTTCGTGTTCGAGCTGATGGCGTCCCACCTCGGCGCCGTCGTGGTCGAAGATCATGCAACGGGTGCTGGTGGTGCCCTGGTCGATCGCCGCGACGAACTCTGCCAACTCCCGCTCCCCTCATGAGCTATCCAGCAGTCCATCATGGACTACATGGCAACCGAGATCGTCGACATTGACCGCATGCCACGGGGCGGGCCCGGCGCCTCGTGCATCGACCGGCTACTTCAGACCGATCGCCTGGAGTACCTCGACCGCGAGGACGTCGACGAGTCGAAGAAGCGCAGCGTGATCCGGGCGCTCGAGTGGACCGGTGAGGCGTTCGGCCAGAACGAGAAGTTCGCCAGGATCGCGCTCGACGAAGTGGCTGACGTGCCCGATCCCAGGATTCTCGAGCTCGGTGCGGGCCACGGCGCCCTGTCGCGAAAGCTGCTCGAATGGCATCCCACCGCCCAGGTGACGGTCACCGACGTCGAGCTGCCGTCGGTGCGCGCGATGGCCGGAGGGGAGCTCGGCGACCATCCGCGCGCGACGGTGCGCGAGATGGACGCGACGGCGATCGACGTCGCCGATCGCCATTTCGACCTGGCGGTGTTCGTGCTGGCATTTCACCATCTGCGGCCGTCGCTGGCATCGGAGGTGATCGCCGAGGGCACCCGGGTGGCCGACAAGCTGCTGATCATCGACCTGCCGCGGCCGCCCTGGCCGTTGCACCTTCTCCGGCTGGCGACGATGCTGCCACTTGCGCCGTGGATCCCGATGGTGCACGACGGCGTGATCAGCTCGCTGCGCACCTACAGTCCGTCGGCCCTTCGCGCACTCGCGGCACACGCCGACCCGTCGATCGACATCGAGCTGCGCGGCGGCCTGATCAGCGCCCAAGTGGCGGTGGCGAGCAGGACTCCTCAGTCCGTGTAGCGGCGGTGGTGGCCCCAATCGCCGCCGTGCGAGATCAGCACGATCAGAAAAATCGCGTAGAAGATGATGAACAGCAGCAGTAGCCCGCCCGCTATCCACAGCGAGAGCTGGCCGAGTCGGCGCGCCCGGTCCGACGCGTACTGAGCGCCCGCGTAATTGCCGGCGGCCCACAGCGGATAGACGTTGAACGCATGGGTGAACGCCGAAAACGACAGCGGCCAGAAAAACAGCACGGCGGCGACCGCCCAGCCGACATGGTGCGGCGGCGGGCCTAGTGGCGGTGGAGCGGCCGGCGGTGGAGCGGCCGGTGCCTGCGGCGCGGTGGTGGGCTCGGATTCAGTCATTTCAGACTCCCCAGTCGATGAACTGCGACAGTTCCGAAGGTACTGCCATCGGTGAAGTCCGTCAGATGCTCACCGATGCCCCCCGCCCCAGTTCGATGATCCGGTCGGCGATTCCGCGCTGCTTCATCTCGGCGACGAAGTCCGAAAGGGGCGACGCGAAAACGCCGTAGTCGTCGAAGTGCACAGGGATCATCCTGGGCAGGTTGAGCGCCTCGACGGCGGCGGCGCCCTGCGTGGCGTCCATGGTCACGGTGAGACCGAAGGGCAACCGCCGGCCCGCGGGCAACCGCGTGCCGCCCAGGTGAAGGATGCCGACATCGATCGCTTCGAATCGCACCGGGATTTCGTTGAGTTCCTCGACCAGCAGCGTGTCTCCGGAGACGTACAGCCGTCGGGTCTGCCCGCCGGATGTGAACTCCAGCATGCTGCCCATCACCGGCGGCAGCATGCGGTGGATCGGTGCGGGAGCGTGCCTGCCGGGCAGGGACGTCACATTCACCACCGTGTCGCCCTTGACGATGTTGTGGGTCTGCCATGTCGAGAGCCCCAACGCGGATCCGAATCCCCGGTGCGCGAGGCGCTTTGCGGCATCGGGAGTGGTGAGCACCGGCAACTCGTGGTCGAGTTCGGTGGTGGCCCGCCGGTCCCAGTGGTCGCCGTGCATATGCGACAGCACCACGGCTTCCAGCGGCGGCAGCTCGTCGATGTCGATCGCCGGTTCCCGCAGGCGTTTGGACACCAGACCGTAGCCGAGATAGGCGTGCTGACCCCGATGCAGGAAATTGGGGTCGGTGAGAAGGGTGACGCCTCCACCGGAGATCAGCGTGGTGGCGTTGCCGATGAAGGTAACGGTGACTTCCATCGCCGGGGGCTACCCGCCAAACGGCGATTTATGCACGATTTCCTTGCGCCTGCGTCATTGAGCCTGTTGCATCGCCTTGTGGGCGAAGAAGTGAAGCAGACCGACTTCAGTCGCGCGCACCGCCGCGAATATCGACGCAAGGTCCAGTTATGCCTTGACGTGTTCGAGACGATGCTGACCCGGTCCAGCTTCGAGTTCGAGCGCCCGTTGACCGGCATGGAAATCGAATGCAACCTCGTCGACGCCGGCTACCAACCCGCGATGAGCAATTCCGAAGTGCTGACCTCTATCGCGGATCCGGCGTACCAAACGGAATTGGGCGCCTACAACATCGAATTCAACGTTCCGCCTCGGCCGCTGCCGGGACGGGCGGCACTGGAGCTGGAATCCGAGGTGCGCGCCAGCCTCAACGCGGCCGAGTCGAAGGCGAGTGCGAGCGGCTCGCACATCGTGATGATCGGCATCCTGCCTACGCTGATGCCTGAACACCTGACCGGTGACTGGATGAGCGAGTCCACCCGCTACCAGGCCCTCAACGATTCGATCTTCTACGCCCGCGGAGAGGACATCCAGATCGACATCGCGGGTCCCGAACGACTCAGCCTGCAGGCCGCGTCCATCGCGCCCGAATCCGCTTGCACGAGCATGCAACTGCACCTGCAGGTGTCCCCGGAGGACTTCGCGAAGAATTGGAACGCGGCGCAGGTGATCGCGGGCCCGCAGTTGGCGCTTGGCGCCAACTCGCCGTACTTCTTCGGCCATCAGCTGTGGTCGGAGACGCGGATCGAGCTGTTCGCCCAGGCCACCGACACCCGCCCCGACGAGCTCAAGGCCCAGGGCGTGCGACCGCGCGTCTGGTTCGGTGAACGCTGGATCACGTCGATCTTCGATCTGTTCGAGGAGAACGTCCGCTATTTCCCCTCGTTGTTGCCCGAGCTGTCCGGCGAGGACCCGGTCGCCATCCTGGCCGACGGACGCACGCCGACACTCCCGGAACTGCGGCTGCACAACGGGACGATCTACCGGTGGAACAGGCCGGTGTATGACGTCGTGGACGGTCGACCCCATCTGCGCGTCGAGAATCGTGTGCTGCCCGCAGGACCGACGGTCGTCGACATGATGGCCAACTCGGCCTTCTACTACGGCATCCTGCGCAGCCTGTCGGAAGAGGACCGGCCATTGTGGACGAAGATGAGTTTCGCTGCGGCACATCAGAACTTCCTCGAAGCCGCCCAGCACGGTATGGACGCCCGGCTGTACTGGCCCGGCCTCGGCGAGGTGACGCCGGACGAATTGGTTTTGCGTCAGTTGCTGCCGATGGCCCGAGAGGGCCTTCGCAGCTGGGGCGTGTCCAACGACGTCTCCGACCGGTATCTCGGTGTCATCGAGGGCCGCGCGAAAACCGGTCGCAACGGGTCGGTCTGGCAGGTGGAGACGGTGCGGGCGCTTCAGGAGCGCGGCATGGCCCGGCCTGAGGCGCTGGCCGAGATGCTGCGGCTGTACTGCGATCTGATGCACAGCAACGAGCCGGTGCACACCTGGGAGATCGGCGGATGAAGACCGCGTCGAGGTGGTTCATCGTGGCGGTTCTTACCCTCGCGATGACGGCCTGTCAGGCCAGCCGGAAAGCCGAGGCCGATCCCGTCGACTTCGCGCTGGGTCAACAGTTTCCGCTCAGTGGTGGGCAGGAGGCGACGATTGCCGGCGAGAACCTCCGTGTGCGCTTCACCGCTGTGCTCGAAGACTCCCGATGCCCTACCGAGGTCGAGTGCTTCTGGACGGGGCAGGCCCGCATCGCGGTCGCGGTCGAGCCTGCCGGACGCGCAGCGACAATCGTGGATTTCAGCACCAACCCGGCGCCAGGTCAAAACGTGCGGACCGCCGATGTCGACGGATTCACAGTCGAGTTGAAATCCCTTGAGCCCTACCCTCGCACGCCCGACAACGGCGTCGCGCTGGAGGACTACACGGCGACCCTGGTGGTGCGGCGCTAGGGAGCGGCGGCCGTCGCGGTCGCTTTGTCCCCCGTCGGCTTTTCGTCGTCATCGTCGTCGATCATGGTCCGTTCGTCGAAGGGGATGTCGCCGTCGAGTACGTTCTTCACCCGGTCGCTGTCGACCGAACTCGTCCACGTTCCGACCAACAGGGTGGCCACCGCGTTGCCGGAGAAGTTCGTCACCGCGCGGGCCTCGGACATGAACCTGTCGATGCCGACGATGATCCCGACGCCGTCGAGCAGGTCGGGGCGATGGCTCTGCAGGCCTGCGGCCAGTGTCGCAAGTCCCGCACCGCTCACCCCGGCGGCGCCCTTGGACGCGATGATCATGAAGGCGAGCAGGCCCAACTGCTCCGGTATCGACATGGGGGTGCCCATCGCGTCGGCGATGAACAGCGACGCCATCGTCAGGTAGATCGCGGTGCCATCCAGGTTGAACGAATAGCCGGTCGGCACAACGATTCCGACGGTGGCGGGTTCGACACCCGCGTGCTCCATCTTGGCGATCAGTCGCGGCAGCGCCGACTCAGATGACGAGGTCGCGACGATCAACAGGTATTCGCGGGCCAGATACCGCACCAGCTTGAAGATCGACACCTTGGTGACCATCCACAGCAGCGCGCCGAGCACACCGAACACGAAGATGACACAGGTGAGGTAGAACGCCAGCATCAGCACCGCGAGCTGGATCACCGCGTCGAACCCGGTGGCACCGACCACCTCTGCGATCGCACCGAATGCGCCGATGGGCGCGACCCACAGCACACCGATCAGGATGCGGAACACCAGCTTCTGCAGCAGTTCTACGCCGCGAAGCAGCGGCACGCCTGCGCCCCCCATCGTTTGAATGGCGAACCCGACGAGTAACGCCACGAAAAGGCCCTGCAGCACATTGCCTTCGGTCAGCGAGGAGAACAGCGTCGTGGGGATGATGTCGGAGAAGAACTCCATCGGGCCGCCCTCGGACGCGGCTTTGCCCGCCAGTTCTGCGCCCTTGCTCGGATCTGCGGGGATGTTGAGACCCGTTCCCGGGCTGATCAGGTTGCCGACGACCAGTCCGATGGCCAGCGCGACCGTCGACATCGCCAGGAAGTAGGCCAGCGCGAGGCCGCCGACCTTGCCGACCGCGGTCGCCTTGAGCTTGCCGATGCCGATCACCACCGTGCAGAAGATGACCGGGATGATCATCATCTTGATCAGCTTGACGAACAGCTCGCCGAGCACGCCGAGTGATTTGCCGAGGTCCGGCGAGACCAGACCGACGATGATGCCGGCGACGACGCCGATGATCACCATGATGTAGAGCCAGTGGGTGCGGTCGCGCTTCTGCTTCGGCGGCTTGTTTCGCTCGGCATCGACGTGCTCGGTCATGGTCAGCCCCTTCGTATGGTGGCTGTGGAATAACCAGAAGTGGGCTGTGTCACACCTGCGCGGTCGCAGCTACCAGGGCTTCGGCGAATACATCCAGGTCGTCTGCGGTGGTGTCGACATGTGGCGACACCCGCAGCACCGGTATGGCCATCTCGAACGGCGCGCGCTGCACCTCTGCGTAGGTGGTGACGATCCCGCGTTCGGCGATCAGCCAGCCCCGAACGCTCTGCGGGTCCGTCCCCGTGGTCGCCTGCAGCGTAGTGATCGCCGTCGGCTCATCGACCGCCTCGACGACCCGCCACCCATCGAGGTCCGCCAGGGTGGTCCTGGTCATCCGCCCGAGCTCGGACAGTCTCGCACGGATGCTCTCCGGGCCCACCGCGAGGTTCTCTCCGAGCGCAACCGAAAACCCAACGCGGGCAGCGAGGTTGGCCTCCCCGTGCTCGAGGCTCTCCATCACCGTGAACGGCAGGTTCCACTCCGGCGGCGGTAACCGAGGCCGAAGACGGTCTGCCAGTGCGGGTTTGATCGCGAGCGTGCCCACCCCGCGCGGACCCGCGATCCACTTGCGCGACGACGAATAAACGGCGTCGGCGCCGACCACACAGTCGATGTGCCCGAAAGCCTGCGCGGCGTCGATCACCAGCGGCAGGCCGAGGCCGTGGCACACCTCGGCGAGTTCGCGGGCCGGCTGGACGATTCCACGGTGGCTGGCCAGCGGGGTCAGGTGCACCAACCCGGGCGGATTGACGGCGAGGACTGTCGCGGCGTCGTCGATCACCAGACGGCCGGTTCCGTCGACCGGAAGGACCCGCACGTCGAAGCCGTTCGCCACGAACAGCGCGAGGTTAGGGCCGTACTCGCCGGGCAGGCAGGCCACGGTGCGCGGCCCCGTCCAGCTGCTCAACAACAGGTCGAGGGCGTGGTTGGAACCGGTGGTGAAGACCACGTCTGAGGCCGCCATCCCGGTCAGCGCCCCGATAGCCGAACGTCCTGCGTCCAGCGCGGGTGTGGCGGCCGCCGCCGCGACATAGCCGCCCACCTCAGCCTCGTGCCTTGCATGCTGGGCGGCGGCGTCGATGACGGCCAGGCTCTGCCGCGAGCACGCGCCGCTATCGAGGTGCAGGCCCGCCACCTTCGGCCGGGCCGCGCGCCACCGGTCCGCGATGTCGATCATTTGGTGGACAGCGACAGCCCGAAGTCTTCCGCCGGGTCGGTCCACCAGTGGCTGCGCTTCAGGCCCGCGGCGGCCAACTCATCCACAACGCCTTGCTGGCGGAACTTGCACGACACCTCGGTGAGCATCTGCTCGCCCGCCGCGAAGTCGACGGTCAGATCCAGTGCCGCCACGCGCACCCGTTGCGCAGAGCATGCCCGCAGCCACATCTCGATGCGCTCTTCGTCGGCGTTCCAGTTGGCCACATGGTCGAACGCTTCCAGGTCGAAGTCGGCATCGAGCTCGCGGTTGACCACCGCAAGCACATTGCGATTGAACCGCGCCGTCACACCAGCGCTGTCGTCGTAGGCGCGGATCAGACGGCCGGGATCCTTGACCAGGTCGGTGCCCAGCAGCAGGGTGTCGCCCTCGACGAGGGTGTCGGACAGCGCCGAAAGGAACTCGGCGCGCGGCCCCGAGGTCAGGTTGCCGATCGTAGACCCGAGGAATACCACGAGCCGCCTGCCGACGCGAGGGATCTTGCCGAGGTGCTCCTCGAAATCACCGCATACGGCATCGATCTCGATGCCCGGGTACTCGTCGAGGATGGCCGAACTGGCTGTCTGCAGCATTCCGGCGTCGACGTCGAACGGGATGAAACGGCGCAGTGATCCGGTGTCACGCAGTGCGCGCAGCAGGAGCCTGGTTTTCTCCGAGGTGCCGCTGCCGAGCTCTACCAGGGTGTCCGCGCCGGACGCCGCGGCGATCTCCGCCGAATGATCGCGAAGGATCTGCGCCTCGGTCCTTGTCGGGTAGTACTCCGGCAGCCTGGTGATCTGATCGAAAAGGTCACTGCCGACCGAGTCGTAGAACCACTTGGGCGGCAACGTCTTCGGTGTCTGCGTGAGCCCGTTGTAAACATCGCAGCGCAGCGCGACTGCCGCGGAGTCCGCGGCGAGATGGTTCGACAGCGACACCGTCATGCCGATCCTTTCAGCGCGGCAAGTTCCACGCGAGAGTCTGTGACCGTGACGAGGTGACGGTCGGGAATTTCCTGCCAGTCCTCGTCGTCGTCGATTGGTTCGCTCGCCAACACCACACCGTCGGCATCCCTGCGCATGAACAAGGTGTCACCCCATGTGGTGGCGCGCAATTCAGATCCGTTGCCCGCCAGAATGTTCAGCCGTGCGTTGGGATCGGTCGTCGCGACCTCGACGATCGTGTCGCCCAGCACATCGAGGCCGCGTTCGAAGATCAGCGCGGCCAGCAGCGCGCTGTCGTTGGTCGATTCGGCCACCGCGGACGCGGGCAGCACGGCGCGATCCACCAGCCCGTTGTGTGACAACAGCCAGCGCCCGTCCGTGAACGGCGCCGACGCCGACGCCTCGATGGGCATCCCGACACTCGCCGAGCGCACCGCTGCCACTAGGCAGCCGCTACGCAGTGCGGGCGCCACCGACGCGAAAGAGGCATCACCCCACAGCGGAGCGGCGCTGCGCCAGCGTCGTGGCTCATCGTCCTCGTCGAAGAACCCGATGCCCCAGCCGTCAGCGTTCATCAGCCCATGCTTCTGCCGGCGCGGCGAATACGACTGCACCAGTAGCCCATACGGGGGATCAAGCACGAGCGATGCCACTGAACGCGGTTCACCCAGCCAACCGAGGTGGCGACACATCAGACGTCCCAAGCCAATCGCAGACCGCTGAAGATCTGCCTGCGGATCGGGTGGTCCCAGTTGCGGAAGCTGGGCCGCAGGATGTCGCCCGCGACCGCCCATGAACCGCCGCGCAGCACCTTGTAGTCGCCGTCGAAGAACGGCTGGCTGTAGTGCTCGTAGAGCATGGGTGTGAACCCAGGCCACGGCCGCAGTGGAGATGACGTCCACTCCCACACGTCACCGAGCATCTGCTCGGCGCCGTATGCCGATGCGCCTGCCGGATACGCACCGACCGGAGCGGGGCGCTGCGCGTCGCCGCCGAGGTTGGCGAGCGCACTGGTGGGTTCGGATGCGCCCCAAGGGAATCGGCGCCGCGCGCCGGCGTCCGGATCCCACGCGCACGCCTTCTCCCACTCGATCTCGGTGGGGAGCCGCGCTCCGCTCCAAGCCGCGAATGCCTCCGCTTCGAAGTAGGTGATGTGCGCGACGGGCTCGTCGGCGGGAATGTCCTCGACGTGGCCGAACCGGGTCCGGGTGCCGTCGGCGTTCCAGAACTGCGGCGTCGTCAACCCCGCCTGCTCGCAATGGGACCAACCTCGCTGCGACCACCATTGCGGCTGCCGGTATCCGCCGTCGTCGACGAACTGCCGCCATTCGGCGTTGGTCACCGGTACCCGGCCGATGCGGAAGGCCGGCACATCGACGACGTGGGCGGGGCGCTCGTTGTCCAGCGAGTGCGGCTCGGTCACCGCGTCGACGCCGAGGACGAACGGGCCGCCGGGCACCAGTACCGATGTGCCCGCCACATCCGGCCGACCGGCCGGAAGCGCGGCGCCGTGGTCCAGCAGCGCGGGACCCGTCCGCAGATTCAGCGCCTGCAGCATCGTTTCGTCGTGCTGATTCTCGTGGCTGATCACCAGCCCGAAGTTGAAATCGGCCTCGATGTCGTCGTCGGTCAGCGCGTCGAGGGTGTCGAGCGCCTTGTTGCGCACCGTCGCGCAGAACGCCCGCGCATCGGACGGCGGCAGCAGCGGCAGATCCACCCGGCTGGCCCGAGAGTTCTCGAACGCGTCGTAGAGGCGTTCGACGTCGGGCGTCAGCATGCCCGGCCGGTGCGGATCATTGCCGCGCAGCAGCCACAGCTCTTCCTGCCATCCAATGTGGGCAAGGTCCCACAGCAGCGGGCTCATCAACGGGTCGTACTGCCGGTGCAGTTCGGCGTCGTCGAACTCGACGAGCCGCAGTGTGCGCTCGCGCGCCTTGGTCAGCCGGTGGGCCAGCATTTCGCGTGAGGTCACTGCTCCCCTTGTGCCACTTCGGTGACCGCGGCCGCGATCCCGTTCCTCACCACCCGGTCGGAGAAGTCGTCGGCCGGACAGCGTCCTTGTTCGACCGAACGCACCAGCTGCTGCATCGATTCCTCGAGTTCGGCGGGGGCCCGCTCGGCAGCGGCCTGCACGCAGCGCGCGGCGGCCTCGTGCAGGCGCCGGTCACCAAGGCCGATCTGGGCGGCCCGATCCCATGCCGTCGCGACGGGTTCGGTGGCCTCGGCGGCGATATCGGCGGCGACCGGGTCGTCGAGCAGCGTGGTGAGGGAGAAGACCATCGCCGGCCACAGTGAGTCAGGCACGCTGTCGAGGTAACGGATTTCCAGGAATCCCCTGGGCCTGACCGGCGGGAACAGCGTCGTGAGGTGATAGTCGAGGTCGGCGACTGTCGGTCGGCGGTCACCGAGAAGCACGCGCCCATCGGCCCATTCCGCGAACGGCACCCAGTCGGCCATTGGCACGGCGTCCTCCTCCGGGGTGGGATGCACGAGCATCACGGGTGCCTTCAACGCGTAGCGCGCCCAGTCGCTTGCCGGATCTTCGCCGGTGAGACCGAGGATTGGCCCGCACCGTGCCGAATCGAGCTGGCTCCACACCCACTGCCGCGAGCTGCACCAACCGGTGAATTCACCGCTGAGCAGCGGCGAATTGGCGGCGATCGCCACCATTGTCGGGCCGAGCGCGTGAGCCAGGTGAATGCGGCGGGCCCACCCCGCCTGCGGTCCCGCCTCCAAGTTCACCTGCACCGAGGCCGTCGATGTCATCATCGCCGCCGCGGCAGTACCACTCTGGCTGGCGGCGAAGAACTCTTCCATCGCGCGATAGCGATCGCCTGGGTTGACGCGTTTCGCGGGCCGTAGCGGGTCCGCGCCGAGCAGGACGAGGCCGAACCCCGCATCAGCGAACGCAGTCCGCAGTACCTCTCGGTCGTCGGCCATGGCCTGGATCGCGGGCAGCACACCGTCCATCGGCGGTCCGGACAGTTCCACCGCGCCGCCGGGCTCGAGGGTGATCAGGCTCCCGCCGGGAAGAGCGGCAACGCCCGCGACGACCTCGGTCAGCTCGTCCCAGCCGGGCCGGCGCAGTGGATCGGCGATGTCGAAGCAGTGCGCTTCGATCTCCAAGCCCACTCGACCGACGGGGCCATCGATCAGACAGTTGGCAGTAATTTCGGCCGCGGCGGTGTTCGCGCTGGTCAGTTCGGTGTCAGGGGCTGGGTCTGGATGTGTTGCGCCCAGGTCGGACGCGATGGTGTTGGTCATACCAACCATCCCTCCGGGGTCTCGGACGCGACGCCTTCATCCATCTTCCAGATCAAACTGACAAAGTCCCGCGATTTACGCATGACGGGCCGATGACGGGCACCCAAGAGGGCGGTCGCTACTGCCCCAGTGTGTTCTGCATCGCGCCTGCCAGGACGTTCACAGCAGGTCCGCCGTTGCCCGGTTGGCACACTTTCGCCTGTAGCAGAACGTTCTCCCGCAGCCGTGTCGTGGTGAAGCAGCGCCGGTCGGTGTCCGCTTCCTGTTTGACCCAGTCGGAGTCGGTGGCCGATGCCGCTCCGGCGGTGAACGACCACACCTGTGTGCTGCCGTTGTCCAGATGCATCGGCGTGGTCTGGCCCGAGCAGCCGACGGTCCGGTCGACGACACGGTGGAAGGCCCGGTTTGCGGCGTCGTTGGTGGCGAACACACCGACGGCCTGCTTGACGAAGTGCGTCATATCGGTCGCCGACTCCTGCGCCGACGCCCCGTTGAACGACGCCAGGTCGGGATCGGCATACACATCGGGAAGGCCGATATCGGCCCAGTTGTTGCAGGCCGGGTTGTCGACCCAGAACGACTGGAACGGATCGGTGAACGTCGACTCGAACCGGATCGGAGCACCGACGATGTTGCCGACCGACCCCTTCGCCAGCACGGCGTAGTTCACCACGCCGGGATCGGATGGCCGGGCGCCGGCGGGCGCGGCGACCGCCAAACCGAGCGCCAGGCCGACGCCGAGCAGGGCGGCCAGGACTCTCCCCCGGCCGCGGCGCGGCCGCCGGGGCATCACGGGCTAGACCTTCGCCGACAGCTTGACGTCGATGTTGCCGTGGGTGGCCTTGGAATAGGGACACACGCCGTGCGCCTTCTCCATCAATTCCTCTGCGGCACTCTGCTCGAGCCCTGGCAGGTAGCCGATCAGGTGAGCGTTGATGCCGAAGCCGCCCTCGGAGTCCTTGCCGAAACCGACCTGGGCGGTGATTCCGGAGGCGTCGTCGATGTCGACCTTCTCGTTGCGTGCCACCAGGCGCAGTGCACCGAGGAAGCAGGCGGCGTAGCCGGCGGAGAACAACTCTTCGGGGTTGCTGCCCTCGCCGTTGCCGCCCATCTCCTTCGGCGGACGGGTATCCAGGTCGATCCTGCCGGTCGTCGACTTCACGTGGCCGTCGCGGCCACCCCCGGTTGCGGTTGACTCTGCGGTGAAAACGACTTCGATGCTCATGGGCTCGATCATGCCAGTCCGCCGCAAGACGGCAAGACGCCCGGTGACCTAGTCGCCGTTAGCGCGAACGCCTTCCTCCACCAACTTGGCGAGATCTGGATCGACATTGCGCCAGTACTCGAAAACCCGAGAGAGCACGGGTTCACGCACACCGTCGGAAACATGACCGATGATGTTGTGCGCCAACCGGTCCCGCGCGTCGTCGTCGAGCACCTCGCGCACCATCGTGCCCGCCTGGCCCCAGTCGTCGTCATCCTGGCGCAGAGCGTAGGCCGTGCGGACCATGTCGCCGTCGGATGCCCAATGCACCTCGGCGGCCCGCTTGGCGTCCACCTCGGGGCCGCCCATGGAATTCGGCGTGTACACCGGATCGGTGGCGTGGCGGATCCGCATCGCCCCGTCCTTGGAGTAGGCGTTCACCTCGACGTGCGGCTCGTTGACCGGGATCTGCTTGTAGTTCACCCCGAGCCGGGCGCGGTGCGCGTCGGAGTAGGAGAACCCGCGCGCCAGCAGCATCTTGTCCGGGGACAGGCCGGTGCCCGGCACGATGTTGTTCGGCTCGAACGCGGCCTGTTCGATCTGGGCGTGGTAGTCCTCGACGTTGCGGTTCAGCGTCATCTTGCCGACCTCATGCAGCGGGTAGTCGCCGTGCGGCCAGACCTTGGTCAGGTCGAACGGGTTGTACCGGTACGTCTTGGCGTCCTCGAACGGCATGATCTGCACGTGCAGCGTCCAGCTGGGGAAGTTGCCCTCTTCGATCGAGGTGAACAGGTCACGCTGGTGGTAGTCGCCGTCCTCACCCGCAAGTCGATCGGCGTCCTCCTGGGTCAGGAAGTCGACGCCCTGGTCGGTCTTGAAATGGTATTTCACCCAGAACAGTTCGCCGTCGGCGTTGAGCCAGCTGTAGGTGTGGCTGGAGTAGCCGTTCATCTGGCGCCATGTCTTGGGGATGCCGCGATCACCCATCAGCCAGGTCACCTGGTGCGCCGACTCAGGTGACAGCGTCCAGAAGTCCCACTGCATGTGGTGGTCGCGAAGGTTGTTGGCGGCCATCCGTTTCTGGCTCCGAATGAAGTTCTGGAACTTCATCGGGTCGCGGACGAAGAACACCGGGGTGTTGTTGCCGACCATGTCGAAGTTGCCTTCGCTGGTGTAGAACTTCAGCGCGAAGCCGCGCGGGTCCCGCCACGTGTCTGGGCTGCCGCGCTCGCCGGCGACCGTCGAGAACCTGGCCACCATCTCGGTCTTGGCCCCGGGCTGCAGGAAGGCGGCCCGGGTGTACCTACTGACGTCCTGGGTCACCTCGAATTGGCCGAACGCGCCGCCGCCCTTCGCGTGAGGCTGACGTTCCGGAATCCGCTCCCGGTTGAAGTTGGCCATCTGCTCGATGAGGTAGTGATCCTGCAACAGGATCGGGCCATCGGGCCCTACGGTCAGCGAGTGTTCCACGCTCGGCGCCGGTGCACCGGCGTCGGTCGTCGTGAACTTTTCGGCCATCAGGTGTCATCTCCTCGATGAAGTGGTGAAGCGGGCTGCGCTTCGTCGAGTGTCCCCCCTGACGGCCTGATACGAAACCTCCGTCAGGGGCGGGCAGGTGCGGACGTCGGTGGCGACGGGGGTTGCTCCTGCTGCGAGCCGGGTCCCCCTGGCCCACCCGGGCCGAAGGGTGGCCGCTCGAACCGAGGCGGCCCCATCGGGCCCATTTCGAACATCGGCGGCGGTCCGCCGCGGTGGGTCATGGCGAAGTCGCGACCGCCGCCGCCTTCGTGACCGCGGTGGCCACCGGAATGCGCACCGAGGATGAAGCCGCTGAAGAAGATGACCGCGACGACGAAGACGACGCCTGCGACGATGCCGACCCATGCGGCGACCGCGGTGAGCCTCGAGCGGCGCGGTTCGCGTTCGACGTAGGCGGATTGCGGCGGCGCGGTGGTTGCGACGGGTGCCGTCGCCGGTTCAGGTGTGGTTGATTGTTCGCTCATGGTTTCGAGCATGCAACCATTTGTGATGCGGCCGTTTTGATTTACATATGAATCAGCTGTGAATGAGGCGGCAAGCGCCTGCCCGCCCTCAGTCCGACCATGGCTTCAATGGATTCACCGCGAATTGGATGACGCGGTAGGGCGACTGGGCGCGCGGCAGGGTGTTCCACTGGCTGATGAAGACGCGCACCTCGTCCAGCGTGGATCCCGGCGAGATATAGCCGCCGTAAGGCTGAGCAAGCCGGTTGACTTCGGGCGGCGGCAACTCCTCTGCGGGAGTCGGCCATTCGCTCGCGAACACGACGGTGGTGACCGGCGCGGCGCCAAGGGCGGTGGGGTTGTCAGCGACCCGCACCTCCATGTTCCCGTTGCTGGCGTTGAAATACGACAGCACGGTCTTGCCGTCGATCTGGCGAATGCTCATCTCACCGACCCTGTCCGGCCACAGCGGAGTCGAGGGTTTGTTCCAGCCGGCCAACGACCAGCCCTGCCAGCTCGTTCGGTCGGTGAATGTCTCCCGCTTCGCGCGGTAGAGGACGACGGGTCCGGTGCGGTCGAAGTTGTTGGCCACGATGTATACCCAGCCGGTGGGCGAGTCCGCCGTCGGGATCGGGTCGTAGTAGCCGCTGATCTGGCTCTGCCTGCCGCCCTCGAATCCGGCGTCACGCCGCGAACCGGGTAGCGTCGGCCAATTTCCTTGCGCGGGGTCGGCTTTCACCAGTCGAGACGACTGCGGACGCAGATCCTTGGCGGTCGTCACCATCATGTAGTTCTCGCGGTTGATCTGCACGACGCCAGCAGGCAGCTGCGATTCCCCCGGTTGCGTTCGGTCCGCCAGCAGAGGTTTGTCGGTGCCGGTGACGCCGTCGTATCGCACCCCGCTGGGATCATCGATCGAGTCCGTTTCCACGTGCAGCGCGATCGGCGAGTACCAGCCGCCGAAGCCGACGCCCTGCCCAGCGAAGCTGTCTCCGCACACCTGCAGGATGCCGCTGGGGAACTCCATGAACTCGCACAAGTCGGTGGCGCCGATGCCGTAATCGCTTGTCGGCGTACCCGTTCCCGCGGTCGGCCCGATGCGCAGCACCTGACCCGACGCGAGCGGCGGCAGCACAGGCTCCGGGATCGGCGACGGCGGGTCGGCGTGCGCTACGGGTATGGCGAGCGCCGAAATCGACGTAATGGCGAGAACAACTCGAACTCTTCCGCCCAAACGTGAGTTTCGGCGAACGGGACTCACAACTCGGTAGCCAGCAGCTCGGCTATCTGAATTGTGTTCAGCGCAGCGCCTTTTCGCAGGTTATCGCCGGACACGAACAGTGCAAGGCCTCGACCCTCGGGCACACCTTCATCCCGGCGGATCCGACCGACGAGCGATTCGTCGACACCGGCCGCCGCCAGCGGCGTCGGCACATCCACCAGCTTCACGCCTGCGGCGCCGCCGAGGATCTCTCGCGCCCGTTCGGGGGACAGCGGCTCGGCGAACTCGGCGTTGATCGACAACGAGTGGCCGGTGTACACCGGTACCCGCACACAGGTGCCGCTCACCAACAGGTCAGGGATGCCGAGGATCTTGCGGCTCTCATTGCGCAGCTTCTGATCCTCGTCGGTCTCACCGGAGTCGTCGTCGACGAGCGATCCGGCCAGCGGGACGACGTTGAACGCGATCGGTGCGACGTACTTGGCCGGCGGCGGGAACTCCAGCGCGCCACCGTCGTGCACCAGCTTCTCGCTGTCGTCGACGACGGCGCGGGCCTGCTCGAAAAGTTCCTGGACGCCGGCCAATCCGCTGCCGGAGACCGCTTGGTACGTCGACGCGATCATGCGGACCAGCTGAGCCTCGTCGTGCAGCGGCTTCAACACCGGCATCGCGGCCATCGTGGTGCAGTTCGGGTTGGCGATGATGCCCTTCTTGAGGGATCGAGCGCGCTCGGCGACATCCCGGTCGAAGTTCACCTCGCTGACGACAAGCGGCACATCGGGGTCCTTGCGAAATGCCGACGAGTTGTCGATGACGATCGCGCCCGCGGCGGCGAACCGCGGTGCCTGCACACGCGACATCGTCGCGCCCGCGGAGAACAACGCGATGTCCAGACCGCTGGGGTCGGCGGTCTCGGCGTCCTCGACCTCGATCTGCTGCCCGCGGAATTCCAGCTTCTTGCCCTGCGAGCGGGCGGAGGCGAAGAACCGCACCGACGTCGCGGGGAAATCGCGCTCGTCGAGCAGTGTTCGCATCACCTGGCCGACCTGCCCGGTCGCGCCGACTACACCGATGTTGACCATGATCCGTCCCGTCTCCGGCCTAACGTCCCGTACCCGCGTACACCACGGCCTCCTCGTCGCCGCCGAGGTTGAACGCCTCGTGCAACGCCGAAACGGCCTTGTCCAGTTCGGTGTCCTTGACGAGCACCGAGATCCTGATCTCGGAGGTGGAGATCAGGTCGATGTTCACTCCGACCCCGGCCAGCGCCTCGCAGAATGTGGCGGTGACGCCGGGGTGGCTGCGCATGCCCGCACCGATCAACGACACCTTGCCGATGTGGTCGTCGTAGAGCACCCTGCTGAAGCCGATCTCGCCCTGCAGCGCGGTGAGCTTCTCCACCGCACCGGGCCCGCTGTCGCGTGAGCAGGTGAAGGTGATGTCGGTCTTGCCGTCCTCCACCTTGGAGATGTTCTGCAGCACCATGTCGATGTTCACGTCGGCGTCGGCGACGGCGCGGAAGACCTTCGCCGCGTAGCCGGGAACGTCGGGCACGCCGACCACGGTGACCTTGGCCTCGCTGCGGTCGTGCGCGACTCCGGTGAGGATGGCGTCTTCCATCGGGATGTCCTCCATCGATCCTTTGACTACCGTGCCGGGCTTGTCGGTGTAGGACGACCGAACGTGAATCGGAACGTCGTACCGGCGGGCGTATTCGACGCAGCGCAGCATGAGCACCTTCGCCCCGGCCGCCGCCATCTCGAGCATCTCCTCGAAGGACACGGTGTCCAGGTGCCGCGCGTTCGGAACGATGCGCGGGTCGGCGGTGAAGATGCCGTCCACGTCGGTGTAGATCTCGCAGACGTCCGCCTTGAGCGCGGCGGCCAGCGCGACTGCCGTGGTGTCCGAGCCGCCCCGGCCCAGCGTGGTGACGTCCTTGCTGTCCTGGCTGACGCCCTGGAAGCCGGCGACGAGCACGATCAGCCCCTCGTCCAGTGCCGAGCGCAGCCTGCCGGGGGTGACGTCGATGATCTTGGCGTTGCCGTGGGTTCCCGTGGTGATCACGCCCGCCTGCGACCCGGTGAAGGACCGGGCCTGCGCGCCGAGCGACTCGATGGCCATCGCGACCAGCGCATTCGAGATGCGCTCGCCAGCGGTGAGCAGCATGTCCATTTCACGCGCGGGCGGGGCCGGGCAGACCTGCCTGGCCAGGTCGAGCAGGTCATCGGTGGTGTCACCCATGGCCGAAACCACCACGACGACGTCGTTGCCCTGCTTTTTGGTCTCGACGATGCGCTCGGCGACGCGACGGATCCGTTCGGCGTCAGAAACCGATGATCCGCCGTACTTCTGCACGACGAGCGCCACTGTCAGACCTTTCGGGTTTCGGAAGAGATCCCACCAAGGATAAGGGGTTGGCGCACCTCATTTAGTCCGCCGGTAGCGTCACGGCTGTGGGCCACAACCCAGCCAAGAAGCCCGCCGACACCCGGGTGCCGATCCATCCCGTCATCGCCGCACGGTGGAGCCCGCGGATGTTCGACCCCGATGCGGTGCTGGACACCGAGGCGCTGGTCGCCGTCCTCGAGGCTGCGCGGTGGGCCGCGACATGGGGGCACCGGCAGCCCGTCCGGTTCATCGTCGGGTTGCGCGGCGACGACACCTTCGGCGAAATCACCGAGCTTCTGAAGCGCGGCAACCGATACTCGCATGCCGCGGGCGCACTGATCATGGTGTGTATCGACGAAGGCGAGGACGAGCGCATCGCCCGCTACGCGGCGGTCGACGCGGGCGCCGCGATCGCGCAGCTCACCATCGAGGCGGTGTCGCGCGGCCTTGTCGCTCACCCCATGGCCGGGTTCGACGCCGACGGAGCCTGCGAGCTGTTCCGGATTCCGGCGGGCGTGCGTCCCGTCGCAGTCGTTGCGGTGGGCTCGCTCGGCGACTACGACAACGCGCCGCCCGAGATTGTCGAGCGCGACGCGCAGGGCCGGAGCCGCCTGCCGCTCGAGGACGTCGCCTTCGGGGGCGACTGGGGTACGCCGCTTCGATTCTGACCGCCCCTCAGGTAGGGCAGGCGTCGGAGAGCTTGGCAAGCGTCTCGGTGATCTGGCTGTTGAGGGCCTCCATCTGATAGGCCTCCGCCGGCGCGGGCGCTCCGGGCGCTCGGGACTGCGACTGCTCGCGCAGGACACCGAACTTGCTGACGAACTCGCTGGACAGGCTGGCCAACTGGGTGGCATCCGTCGCGAGGTCGGGATCGTGCACACTCTGTGCGCGCTCGGCAAGGCCGTCCGCCCAGGCCTGATACGCGCCCTCCTCGGCCACGGTCGGGATCCCCTCGGAGTCACCGGACTTGGCCGCGATCTGCTCGCCTTGGGAACGGTTGAACTCCAGCATGTCTTTGACCGGACGGCAGTCCTCGGCCGACGGGCCGAACACACCGAACTGCGACAACGCAAACGCCACCACCGCGACGACCACGGCCATGATGGTGAACATCCACCGCCGACCGAGTTTCATCGCCGCAACTTTAACCGGCCTTGGATTTTTGCTCCTCGCGTGCGCAGCTGACTTTTAACACCTACGCAACAGTGTGAACCCGTCCACGTAACTAAAACATCGGTTACTGCCAGTGATCGGCCGACGGAAGGCCGCAAACACTGATGGAGATGTATATGGACGTGGATACAGGAACCACAGCATTCATGCTGTGTTGCATCATCGGCCTCACGCTGATGATCCCCGGGCTCGCGCTGTTCTACGGCGGCATGGTGTCCGTCAAGAGCTCGACCAACATGATGATGATGACGTTCGGCTCCGTCGCGATCGTCGGCGTGCTGTGGGTGCTGTTCGGATTCTCGATGACTTTCGGCACCTCCTACGGCGGATTCGTCGGCGACGTCTTCGAATTCGCAGGGATGAAGGATCTACTGGAGTCGAACACGACCATCAGCGGGTTGCCGATCACGCTGTTTGCGTTGTTCCAGGCACTGTTCGCGGCCATCACCGTCGCGCTGATCTCGGGTGCGGTCGCCGACCGGATGAAATTCGGCGCGTGGATGGTCTTCGCAGCCGTCTGGGCGGTCTTGGTGTATTTCCCTGTCGCACACTGGGTTTTCGCGTTCGACGGTGTCGTCACCGAGAATGCCGTCGGCGGCTGGATCGCCAACAAACTGCACGCCATCGACTTCGCGGGTGGCACCGCTGTGCACATCAACGCCGGCGCTGCCGCGCTTGCCGTCGCGATCGTGCTTGGCAAGTCCGCGGGCTGGGGCAAGCTTCGTAAGCCGCACAATGTGCCGCTGACACTGCTCGGCGCGGGTCTGCTGTGGGCCGGTTGGTACGCCTTCAACGGCGGCTCCGCGCTGGCCGCCGGTAACTCCGCCGCCATCGTCATGGTCACGACGTTCGTCGCCACCTGCGCAGCCACCCTGGCCTGGATTGCGGTCGAGAAGGTCAAGGACGGCCATGTCACCGGCGTCGGTGCGGCCTCGGGTGCCATCACCGGTCTGGTCGCGATCACACCCGCCTGCGGTGCGGTCACCCCCGTCGGAGCGATCATTCTGGGCGCGATCGCGGGCGCCGTCTGCATCTACGCCGTCGGACTCAAGGAACGGTTCGGCTACGACGACTCGCTCGACGTGGTCGGCGTCCACCTGGTCGGCGGCGTCGTCGGCACGATCCTGATCGGCTTCCTCGCCAGCAAGAGCATGCCGAACGCAGTGGACGGCCTGTTCTATGGCGGCGGTTTCGACCAGCTGTGGCGGCAGGCCGTCGCGGCGGGTGCCGTGATGGTCTACTCGTTCGTCGTCGCGGGCATCATCGCGTTCGCGATCAAGAAGACGATGGGCATTCGCATCTCGCCCGAGGAGGAAGAGGCGGGCATCGACGCCGCCTTCCACCGCGAAGCGTCGTACGAACTAGCGTCTGCCTGACCCAAGCCCCGGCCGGCGCGGCACCACTCGCCCGCGCCGGCCGGTTTGGTCGGCACGCTGTTTCCTATTGTGATACACCGATTCCTAACAAGAGACAAGGCGCTCACGATGTCCCCCGACCTCGCCGAACTGGCTGCGCAGTCAGGAACGAAGTTCATCCTCGCGTTGTTCGTCGACCTGCGAGGCAAGCCGTGCGCGAAGCTCGTACCTGTCGAGGCCGTCGATCTGCTCGCGACCGACGGTGTCGGCTTCGCGGGCTACGCGGTCGGTGCGATGGGCCAGGAGCCCAAAGACCCTGACCTGATGGCCATTCCGGACGTCAGGTCGTTCACACCGATTCCGTTCGTCAAGGACGGCCTCGCCATCGTGCACTGCGACCCGCACGTCGAGGGCCAGCCGTGGCCCTACGCACCGCGGGTGATCCTCAAGTCGCTCATCCAGCGGGCCGCCGACGCGGGCTTCGAGCCGTGGGTCGGCGCCGAGGTGGAGTACTTCCTGCTGCACCGCAACGCCGACGGCGGCCTCTCGGTCGCCGACACCGCCGACAACGCCGCCCAGCCGTGCTACGACGCCCGCGGCGTCACCCGGATGTACGACCACCTCACCTCGATCTCCGCTGCGATGAACCAGCTCGGCTGGTCCAACTACGCCAACGACCATGAGGACGGCAACGGCCAGTTCGAGCAGAACTTCGAGTACTCCGACGCCCTCACCACCGCGGATCGTGTTGTGACACTGCGCTATCTGTTGTCTGTGATCGCGGCCGAGCGCGGCATGGTCGCCACCTTCATGCCCAAACCGTTCGCCGACAAGACCGGCAGCGGACTGCATCTGCACATGTCGCTCACCTCGGCCGGCACACCGGTCTTTCCCGCAATTGACGACCAGCGCGGGCTCGGACTCTCCGAAACCGCCTACGCGTTTGTCGGCGGGATTCTCGACCACGCCTGCGCCCTGCAGGCAGTGGTGGCACCAACCGTCAACTCCTACAAAAGAACCGGTGCGACGAGCACGTCGTCCGGTGCATCCTGGGCGCCGAGGACGCCGACGTACGGCGGCAACGACCGAACCCACTACATCCGGGTGCCTGACTCCGCGCGCGTCGAGCTGCGCGGCGGAGACGGCTCGGCGAACCCGTACCTGGCCATCGCCGCGGCGCTGGGTGCGGGCATCGACGGCATCAAGCGCAGCGCGGACCCCGGCGCCGTCGGGCAACCCACGGCGGGACGGCCGCTGCCGCCCACCTTGCTGCACGCGGTCGAGGAGTTCGAGGCCGACCCGGTGATCACCGGCGTGCTCGACACCGCGGGCGAGGGGGTCGCGGCGTACTTCGCCAAGGTCAAGCGCGAGGAGTTCTTCGCCTACCACAGTGCCGTCTCGCCGTGGGAGATCGACAACTATCTGACCGCCTTCTGAGAACAGAAACTTCAAGGGAGCCAATCCATGTGCGGGATCGTCGGGTTGCATCTACGCAATCCTGAGCTGTACCCGAGGCTGGGGGAACTGCTCAGCGGGATGCTGTGCGAGATGGGCAATCGCGGCAGCGACTCGGCGGGAGTGGCCGTGTACGGCGACCCGATCTGGTCGCCTCCGGGTCGCGGCGGCGTCAGCGTGGTCGACGTGTCAGACGAGGCGCAGGCCGTCGTCTCCGCGGTGAGCGGGCGACTCGGCCACGACGTCGACGTGGTCACTGTCGACGACACGTACCTGCTGTCTGCCGACGTGGACTCGGCGGTGCTGCTCGACGCTGTCAAGGCGGCGTATCCGCGCGCCCTGATCGCCGGGTTCGGCACGGACATGGCCGTGCTCAAGGGTGTCGGCCACCCGCGCACATTGACCTCTGCGTGGAACCTCACCCGGGCGCAGGGCTGGCAGGGTGTCGGACATACCCGAATGGCCACCGAGTCCGCCGTCACGCCCGCGGGCTGCCACCCCTACACGGTGGGCCCCGAACAGTGCATGGTGCACAACGGTTCGTTCGCCAACCACGCCACCATCCGGCGCCAACTGCGTTCAGCGGGAATCGAGTTCGACAGCGAGAACGACACCGAGGTGGGCGCGCGGTTCATCGCCAAGCAACTGGCCGACGGCCGCGACGTCGAGTCCGCGCTCAAAGAACTCTGCGCGACGTTCGACGGCTTCTACACGCTGCTGGTGTCCAACCGGGACTCGTTCGCGGTGGTTCGCGATGCGATCGCCTGCAAGCCTGCCGTCATCGCCGAGACCGCCGACTGGGTCGCCGTTGGTAGTGAATACCGCGCGCTCGCAGGGCTTCCCGGTGTCGGGAAGGCGGCGATCTGGGAGCCCGAGCCGGAGGTGATCTACGCGTGGAACAGGTGAGGGCATTCGACCTGCGCGCCGTCCCGCTGCGCGATGTGAATTCAGCGCTGCACGCCCCCGACCTGTCCGGTGAGTTCGTCATCAGCCATCCCGACGGAGCCCACAGTGTCGCGGTCGGGATGGACGCGGCGGTGAAGGTCACCGTGGACGGCCACGTCGGCTACTACGCCGCCGGGATGAACCAACAGGCCGAGATCGTCATCAACGGAAACGCGGGGACCGGCGTCGCCGAGAACATGATGAGCGGCTCGGTCTGGGTGAAGGGCGATGCGTCGCAGTCGGCCGGCGCCAGCGCCCACGGCGGTGTGCTGGTTGTCGAAGGCAACGCCGCCGCGCGGTGCGGCATCTCGATGAAGGGTATCGATATCGTGATCGGCGGAAACGTCGGCCACATGAGCGCATTCATGGCCCAGGCCGGGCGGTTGGTGATCCGCGGCGACGCAGGCGAGGCGTTGGGTGACTCGATCTACGAGGCCCGCATCTACATCCGGGGCGAGGTGGCGTCGCTCGGCGCAGACTGCGTCGCCAAGGAGATGACCCGCGAACACCATCAAGAGCTCGAACACCTTCTGAAGGCGGCCGGTTTCGAAGGCGACGACACCAGCGCCTACACCCGGTACGGATCGGCGCGCTCGTTGTATCACTTCCACGTCGACAACGCCGAGAGCTACTGATGAGCCACACCACCGACGACCGAGCCCGCCTCGGGCTACGCGAGTCCGCCACCTTCGACCGCCAGACGATCGCCGCGATCCACCGAGCGGCCGAGACCGGCATCTACGACATTCGCGGATGGGGCGCCAAACGGGCTCTTCCGCACTTCGACGACCTGCTTTTCCTGGGCGCGTCGATGTCGCGCTACCCGTTGGAGGGCTACCGGGAACGCTGCGACACCGATGTCATCCTGGGCAGTCGGCACGCCAAACACCCTCTGCACCTAGACATTCCCGTGACCATCGCCGGAATGTCGTTCGGGGCGCTGTCCGGGCCGGCCAAGGAGGCGCTCGGCAGAGGCGCCAGCGAGGTCGGCACGTCGACCACCACCGGCGACGGAGGGATGACGCCGGAGGAGCGCGGGCAGAGCAAATACCTGGTCTACCAATACCTTCCGTCGCGCTACGGGATGAACCCAGACGACCTGCGGAAGGCCGATGCGATCGAGGTAGTGCTGGGCCAGGGCGCCAAACCGGGCGGCGGCGGCATGCTTCTCGGCCAGAAGATCTCGCCACGCGTCGCGGGGATGCGCACGCTGCCCGAAGGCATCGACCAGCGATCGGCGTGCAGGCACCCGGACTGGACCGGGCCCGATGACCTGACCATCAAGATCAACGAGCTCCGCGAGATCACCGACTGGGAGAAGCCGATCTACGTCAAGGTGGGCGCGACCCGCACCTACTACGACGTGAAACTCGCCGTCCATGCAGGCGCGGACGTCGTCGTCGTCGACGGCATGCAGGGCGGGACGGCCGCCACCCAGGAGGTGTTCATCGAACACGTCGGGATTCCGACGCTGGCCGCCGTGCCCGAGGCCGTGCGGGCGCTGCAGGAACTCGATGTGCACAGGGATGTGCAGTTGATCGTGTCCGGCGGCATCCGCACAGGAGCGGATGTCGCCAAGGCGATCGCGCTCGGCGCCGACGCCGTCGCGATCGGCACCGCCGCCTTGATCGCGTTGGGCGACAACCATCCTCGCCACGAATCCGAGTACCGGAAGCTGGGCAGCGCCGCGGGCTTCTTCGACGACTTCCAGGACGGCACCGACCCGGCGGGGATCAGCACGCAGGACCCCGAGCTGGCGGCGCGGTTCGACCCCCTCGAAGGTGGCCGCAGGCTCGCCAACTATCTACGGGTACTGACGATGGAGGCACAGACCATCGCGCGTGCCTGCGGCAAAGCGCATGTGCTGCACCTCGAACCGGAGGATCTCGTCGCGGTGACCATCGAAGCGGCAGCCATGGCGCGCGTCCCGTTGGCGGGGACGGACTGGATTCCGGGGCGCACATGAGCGAGACGGCCGACGTGGTGATCGTCGGCGGTGGCATCGAGGGCGCGGCCGCCGCATGGGCACTGAGCCAACGAGGCATCACCGATGTGATTGTCGCCGAACGCAATACGGTCGCATCGGGCATGACGGGCAAGTCAAGCGGTATCGTGCGCTGCCACTACGGGGTGAGCTCGTTGGCCGCGATGGCGACCGTCGGCCTCGAGGTGTTCGAGAAGGCCGACGAAATCTTCGGCAGCGACATCGGGTTCCGGCAGACCGGCTACGTGGTCGGCGTCGGCGAGCGTAACGTCGAGTCGATGCGCAAAAGCCTGGCCGCGCAGCGGTCGGTCGGCGTGCAGACCGAGGAGATCGACCGCTCCGATGTCGCGCAGATGTGGCCGTTCGCAGACCTTTCGCCGTTCGCGGCGTTCGGCTGGGAGTCGCGCGGCGGATACGGCGACGCGTATATGACCGCGCAGGCCCTCGCGGCCTCGGCGCGCACGGCGGGAGTCCGTATCCGCCAGGGAACCACGGTGACGGGCCTGGTGGTCGACGGTGAGGCCGTCACGGGCATCCGCCTTGCGGACGGCACCACGGTGTCGGCGGGCGCCGTCGTGATCGCCACCGGTGTGTGGACGAAGCCGTTTCTCGAGCCGTACGGCGTGGACGTACCCATCCGCGTCGTGCGCGAGCAGATCGTCACCATCGACCCCGGCGTCCAGACGGGCGACGTGCCGGTGTTCTCTGACCTGGTGTCGCTGCAGTACGTCCGCCCCGAGGTCGGCGGCGACATCCTGTTCGGCAACAGCGACCTCTCCGACGTCGAGGAGGCCGACCCGGACGACTACCTCAACCGCGCGACCGAGGCTTTCGTCGACCTCACCGTGGACAAGGTGGGCACCAGGTTCCCTGGCTTCGGCGGCGCCGCGATCCGCACCAGCTATGCGGGCTGCTACGACGTCACGCCCGACTGGAATCCGGTCATCGGTGCCGGTCCGCTCGACCGCCTCTTCATCGCCGCCGGCTTCAGTGGGCACGGCTTCAAGATCGCCCCTGCGGTCGGAAGGCTGGTCGCCGACCTCGTCATCGACGGCCGCAGCGCCGACTCCCGTATCCCCGAGGCCGACTTCCGGCTGTCCCGCTTCGCCGAGAACGACCTGCTGAAGACGCCGTATCCGTACGTCGGCGCCGGACAGATGCGCTAGACAGGGAATGGGAGAGGAGCCTTGTGAGCGACGTTCCGCTGTTGCGCAACAAGTCCGGCACCGCCCGCGACCGCGATCCGGACGCGCCGGTCGAGGACCTCGAGTTCGAGGCCGCGATCGGGCGCAACGTCCGCCAGTTGCGGCTCCAGCACGGCCTCACCGTCGCCGAAATGGCTGCGCGGGTAGGAATTTCGAAGGCCATGATGAGCAAGATCGAGAACGCCCAGACGTCGTGCAGCCTGTCGACGCTTGCGTTGCTCGCCAAGGGCTTCGACGTGCCCGTCACCAGTTTGTTCCGCGGCGCAGACGTGGAACGGCCCGCCGCGTTCGTCAGGGCGGGCACCGGTGCGCGCATCGTGCGCAACGGCACCAAGGAGGGCCACGAGTACGAACTCCTTGGCTCGCTGCGCGGGGAGCACAAGCGCCTGGAGTGCCTGCACGTCACGCTGTCGGCGAAGAGCAAGACCTATCCACTTTTCCAGCATCCGGGCACCGAGTTCATCTTCATGCTCGAGGGTGTCATGGACTACAGCCACAGCCGGACGGTGTACCGGTTGGAGGCGGGCGACTCGCTACAGATCGACGGCGAGGGCGCCCACGGCCCTGTCGACCTGGTCGAGTTGCCGATCCGCTTCCTTTCGGTCATCGCCTTTCCCGACAGCCAGGTCTAGAACCTGGGGTTTTGGTCGGGCAGCCCGGTGGGTTACAGTGATCGACGTGCAGCGGGTGCTCCTTCTCGGCAGCCGCGACGGGGTCTGACCAAGACCGGCTTCCCGTCGCGGGTAGTCGCGATGCGCCGGTCGAGTCCCTTTTCACTCCCGGAGCAATCATCGTGAACACCCCGAATTCCAGTCAGAGGTCCGTCGACGCATTCACGTCGGCACGCACCATCACCACGCCGTCGGGCGCCCCGAACAACGGGCAACCCGCATGGAACACCCAGCGGCGCACATCGATGCCGACCAGCCGGTACCGGCCCTTCGCCGAAGAGGTCGAATTCATCTCGGTCCCGGATCGGACGTGGCCCGACAAGATCGTCGACACGGCACCGCTGTGGTGCGCCGTCGATCTGCGCGACGGTAACCAGGCGCTGATCGACCCGATGAGCCCGGCCCGCAAGCGGCGCATGTTCGACCTGCTTGTCCGCATGGGTTACAAGGAGATCGAGGTCGGCTTCCCGTCGGCCAGCCAGACCGACTTCGACTTCGTCCGCGAAATCATCACCGAGGGCGCCATTCCCGACGATGTCACCATCCAGGTGTTGACGCAGTGCCGGCCCGAGTTGATCGAGCGGACGTTCGAGGCGTGCGAAGGCGCACCGCGCGCCATTGTGCACTTCTACAATTCGACGTCAATCCTGCAGCGGCGCGTTGTGTTCCGTGCCGACCGGGATGCGGTCAAGACCATCGCCACCGACGGTGCCCGTCAGTGCGTCGACGAGGCGGCGAAACGTCCAGGCACGCTGTGGCGGTTCGAGTACTCCCCCGAGTCCTACACCGGAACCGAACTGGAGTACGCCGTCGAGGTGTGCAACGCCGTCGCCGACGTCATCAAGCCGACGCCGGACTGGCCGCTGATCGTCAACCTGCCCGCGACCGTCGAGATGGCCACGCCAAACGTCTACGCCGACTCGATCGAGTGGATGAGCCGAAACCTGAGCCCGCGGGACAGCATCATCTTGAGCCTGCACCCGCACAATGACCGCGGAACCGCCGTCGCCGCAGCGGAATTGGGCTATCAAGCAGGAGCCGATCGGATCGAGGGCTGCCTGTTCGGCAACGGCGAGCGCACCGGAAACGTCTGCATCGTCACGCTGGGTCTGAACCTGTTCAGCCGCGGTGTCGACCCACAGATCGACTTCTCCAACATCGACGAGATCCGGCGCACTGTTGAGTATTGCAACCAGCTGCCGGTGCACGAACGCCACCCGTACGGCGGCGATCTGGTGTACACGGCGTTCTCGGGCAGCCACCAGGACGCCATCAACAAGGGCCTGGACGCGATGAAGGTGTCCGCCGACGAGGCCGACGCCGACGTCGACGACATTCTCTGGCAGGTGCCGTATCTGCCGATCGACCCGAAGGACGTCGGCCGCACGTATGAGGCTGTCATCCGGGTGAATTCGCAGTCCGGCAAGGGCGGCGTCGCCTACATCATGAAGGCCGACCACGGCCTGTCGTTGCCGCGGCGGCTGCAGATCGAATTCTCACAGGCGATCCAGAAGATCACCGACGGTGAGGGTGGCGAGGTGTCGTCCAAGGAGATGTGGGACGTCTTCGCCGAGGAGTACCTCGCGCCGGTGCGGCCGCTGGAGCGCATCCGCCAACACGTCGACGGGTCAGAGGTGGACGGCGGCATCGACACCATCAACGCCGTCGTCAAGATCGACGGCGTCGAACGCGAGATCAGTGGATCGGGCAACGGCCCGCTCGCCGCGTTCGTCGATGCGCTGTCCGGCGTCGGGATCGACGTCAGCGTGCTCGACTACTCCGAGCACGCGATGTCCTCGGGTGAGCAAGCCAAGGCCGCCGCCTACGTCGAGGCATCGGTCGACGGCCAAACGATCTGGGGCGTCGGCATAGCCACATCGATCACCACCGCGTCGCTGCGTGCGGTGGTGTCGGCGATCAACCGCGCCAGCCGCTAACCGCTTCTGATGCCGGTGACGGCTACGGGCGGGGAGGCAGGTTGTCCACCCAGCTGTCGGGAAGAAGCTCGATCAGCTGCCCGTCGGGGTCGCGAATCATCGCGAAATGTGCGCTGACGGTCTCGTCGACGACCGATCCGCCGAAACTCTGCACCTGCGCCAGCACCCCTGCCAGGTCGGACACCGACAGCGACATGTGGGTGAGCCCGACTTCGTCCATCACCCGCTCCGACCCGGCATGCACGTCACGCTTGGAGTAATCGATGAGCTCGAGCACGACACCGTCGCTGACCAGATAGGTCGCCCGAACACCGATGGGGCCATCCAGCTGCAGAAGCTTGGCCGTGCCCGCGTCGGGCAGCTCGAGGTCCCGCCAGAACGTGAAGCCGAGCAGGCCCTCATAGAACCGGCGCGACCGCTCGCGGTCGGCCACGCACAGACCTATGTGGTTGAAAACCGTTCGGTGTTCGCTCATGACATCCTCGTGTATCGCGTGAGCGTCGATGCTCCGTTGCCTGCCAGCTCGACCGTGGCACGCTCGAGGCAGCCGCCGACACCTTCTTCCGTCATCCACGATTGGACGCTGAGCACCATGCCGTCGTCCAGTGCGGCGTCTCGCCCACGGCCCAACCCAATGAGGGGCGGCTCGGCACCCAGGCCCAGACCGTGGGCCAGCGGCACGGGGCAGTCACCATTGCCTTCGTTCTCCCATACCCGGTAAAGGTCGGCACCGGTGTTACCCGGTCGGCAGGCGGCCAGCAGCGCATCCATCGATCGGGCACAACGAGACGCCAGGTCCGTCGCCGCCTTCCCGGCCGGGCGACCAGCCACTCGGGTACGGGCCAGGCCGGACTCGTAGCCGGCATACAGCGCTCCAGGAGCAAGCACGACGAGCTCACCGTCGCCGATCGGACGGTCGGATGCGAGATGGCGAAATGCCACCCGCCCCTGCGAAGTTGTCGCGAAGCAGACGCTTTCCGACGGCGGGTGTGGCGCACCAAGACCCGCCACCCGCTCATCATGAAGACCGAGCAGTTCGCGCTCGGTGATGCCAGGCGCCAACGCCTCCTCCATTGCGCTGAGCCCGGCTTCGGCGATCGCGGACGCCACCTCAAGACAGGTGACCTCGTCGGGCGTCTTGATCCGTCGAGCGGCCGCCATCACCGGCGTGGCGTCGACAAGTTCGGCGTCGGTGACGAGCGCTGAGATCAAACCCTTGAACCTCGGTGTCAGCCCATCGGTGCCGACGATTCGGGCCTCACGCAGGCCGGGGACCCTCGCCAGGTCGGCAGCGAGGTTGGCCGGGTTCCAGCTCATGCGGTAGAGGTCGTCGTAGCCGATCTCGGGCGGCACGCCCTCGTCCCAGGTCGACAGCAGATGCACGCGAGCGGTCTGCCTCACCGCGACCGCCACCGGGGCGAACGGCAGCACGCCCGACCGGCCGAGCTGACGAGCTCCCGATACGTACCGGACGTTGCCGACACCGCCGAGCATCAACGCATCGACGCCGTGGCGTTCCAAACCGGTGAACACCTTGTCGCGCCGGTCTTTCCGAAGCCGCGCGAAGTCGACGCGCGCGTCGTCCTCGAGGCCCATCGTCCCGACGCGCAGTCCGCGGTCTCTCGGTTGGGGGCTCACTCGCTGCCCCCGAAGGGCTCGTACGTCGAGCCGCTCAACTTGATCCAGCCCGTATCCGTCACCGCCACAATGTCTTCCGATCGATAGCCGGAGCACCCTTCGTCCCAGATGACCGGTTCGAACACGGCCACCATCCCCGGCTGCATGATCAACCGTTCGTCGAAGTGGTCGCCGAGGTCGGTGCCGATGAGCGGCATTTCTGCGCTGTCGACGCCGATGCCGTGTGCCAGATAGAAGTGGTCGATCCACGGGCGCACGCCGTCGTTGGCCTCGATTGCCGCCTTCCCGAGTTCCCGCGCTGACACGCCGGGCTTCAGAATGTCCAAAGCGGCGTCGACGACGCCCCTCCACCGGTGAAACTGGTCCTGCTGCTTGGCATTCGGCACCGCGGCGCGACCGGTGATCCACGTCCGGCCGTAGTCGGAGGCATATCCCTGCCAGGTGATGCCCGCGTCGACCCAGATGATGTCGCCATCGCGGAGGAACCGGTCGGTGGTGACCGTCGGATACGCGATGTCGCCGTGCACGGTCCACGGCCCGAGTTCGAGCGTCGGGGCCATCACCTGCCAGATCGGGTCGATCGCGTTCGCTGACGCGCCGAGCTCGAACACCCGGCGCAGGAACACCGCGCTCAAGTCGACCTGCCTTGTACCGGGGCGCAGCAACTCCCTGGCGTCGACCATCGCCAGCTCGTTGAGCAGCTGCGCGTTTCTGATACAAGCCACCTCGTCTGGGGTCTTGAGCAGCTTGGCCGGACTCACCACATCCGCCGCGTCCATGCACTCGACATCGGGCAGCGCCCGCAGGACCGGATGCGTTTGGTGGTCGATGCCGATGCGGGCGCCCGGCGCGAAGTGATCGGCGATCGCCGCGGCGAACAGCTCGATGCCGTCGTCGAGATCCGGGAAGAGCGGGCCGTGCACATGGTCATCCGGCAGGTCGCCTGGCACTCCATCGCCGTACATCGTGTAAAGGTGCGGGGCCGAATCTCCCTTCACCACAACAGCAACCGTGCGGAACAGTGCGGCCCGGTCGCCGTCCTGGCCCGGCTCGGCGGCACCCGTCGCATAGGCGACCGAACTCGAACCGAGCAGAACCAGACCGTCGACACCTTGCGCGTCGAGTTGGTCCTGCAGCCGAGCGAACCGTTCGCGCCGCATCCGGGCGATGTCGGGCATCGCCGGGATCGCCTGCCCGCCGATCGTTGCGCCCGCCGGCCAATCGTCGATGGCTCAACCTCCTTAAGGATGCAAAGATAGCGCAATGGGCCGCCCAGACGTCAGCGCAGACGTGATCGTCGATCTCGACCACCATTCGAACGACTACAACCGCAATGAGCACGCGATCAACGACGATCTGCGTCGTCGTTGTCCGGTCGCATGGAACGAGCGCTACGGCGGGTTCTGGTTCGTCACCGGCTATGACGCGGTGACACAGGCGGCCCGAGACGGCGACACCTTCGCGCACAAGTACGAACCCGACGCAGCCGACGGCGTGAACTACCAAGGCGAAATGGGTGTGCCACGGCCGCAGGGCCAGCCGCCGCTGGGCGTCGGCGAGGTCGACGGGCCGTACCACAAGGCGTTGCGGCGCGCGCTGATGCCGTTCTTCTCATCGGGGGCCGTCGACGGGATGCGACCGTTCATGGAGCAGTCTGTGCACTGGTTTCTCGATCAGCGGATCGCCGACGGACAGATGGATCTGGTGCTCGATTTCGCCAGCCCCGTTCCGGCGATCCTGACGATGAAATTGATGGGTCTGCCGTACGACAACTGGCAGCTGTATGCGAACCTCTTCCATTCCGTGATGGCCGCTTCCGGCGGAGACGAGTACGACAGAGCCATCGCCGAAGTCCCCGCGATGCTCGACGGCCTGCTCGAGTTCACCGCTGCCCGACGGGCCGACCCCGGTGACGACCTGACGAGCTTCCTCGTCCAGTTCGAGTTCGACGGCAGGCGACTCGACGACAAACAGCTCATCGACATTCTCTGGAACCTCATCGGCGGCGGCGTCGACACGACGACGTCACTGACCGCGCTCAGCCTTCTGCACCTCGGCACCCATCCAGATCTGCGACGGCAGCTCATCGACCGTCCTGCGCTGTACCGCACCGCGGCGGATGAGTTCCTGCGCTACTTCTCGGTCAACAAACAGCTCAGCCGCACCGTCAGCCGCGACACGGTCCTTGCGGGCCAACAGCTTCGACGCAACGACCGAGTCCTCATCAGCTGGATCGCGGCCAACCACGACGACCAACAATTCGAGTGCCCGCGCGACGTGCTGCTGGACCGGTCGCCTAACCACCACGTCGCGTTCGGACTGGGCCCGCACCGCTGCATCGGTGCGCCGCTCGCGCGTGTCATGTTCGAGGTGATGGTCAAAGGCGTTCTCGACCGCATGCCCGATTACGTCGTCGACCTCGACGGTGTGACGCAGTACGCGGGAAACCCGACGATGACGGGGGTGAGCAAGCTGCCGGTGACATTCACGCCGGGGCAGTCGTGGGGGACGCCACCCGTTGGGTGAGCTGGCTCAGAACAGCGCGAACTGCCCGCCGTGCAGGGTGTGGTCGGTGAACTCCTCGATGTCGGTGCCACCGATCACGCCGTCGAGGTGGTCGAAGAACTCGGTGTCGGAGACGAGCGGCACACCCAGCTCATTGGCCTGGTAGCCCTTGCCCTGTTCGGGCTTCGGCTCGTTGCAAATCACCAGCGACGTCTCCGGGTCGACGGCGTCGGCGTAGGCCAGCCCGGCGTGCAGGATGCGCTCGACAAGCTCCTCGTGGGTACGTTTCACCTCCGCGGACAGCGCGACGCGCATGCCCTGCACGAGCGGGCGGCCGCGGACGAAGCGGCCCGGGTTGAGGTACGGGCACGGCAGCCGCGACGCGATCATCTTCAGCGGTCGAAGCTCCTCATGGGTGACCAACCCGCTGGGCCAACGTCGCCGCTCGACAGCCCGCAGCGGCAACCAGACCTTGCGCTCACGCGCCCGAACCAGGGCCGGCTTGAGGATCTGAGCCAGCACGAGCGCGTCGTCGAGCGCGTCGTGCGGCCTCATCTGGCTGATGTCCCAGTGCGCGGCCAGCGTCTCCAGCCGCATGTTGTCGCAGCGGAGGTCGAGCCGACGGGCGAGCTCGACCGTGCACATCACGGTGTCGATCGGCAGCTCCACATCGGCAAGTTCGGCCTCGGCGGCCAGGAACGAGTAGTCGAAGCCGACGTTGTGCGCCACCAGGGTGCGTCCGCGCAGCACCTCGACCAGGTCGGGAGCGACGTCCGCGAAGCACGGCTGCCCGGCGAGCATCTCGGCCGTCAGGCCGTGCACATGCGTGGGCCCCGGGTCGACACCGGGATTCAGCAGGCTGGAGACGCTGCGCTCGACGTTGCCGTCATCGCCGACGGCCAGTGCCGCGACGCTGACGATGCGGGCCTGCCCGGGCCGGAAGCCGGAAGTCTCGACGTCGACGACAGCCCAGCCTGCGCCGGGTTCGGCTGCCGGCCGGCCCCAGATGTGGCTCACACCGTCAGGATGGCACGGCGATCCGACATCTCTCGTTAGGCTGCTCGGCCGGTGATGCCGCGTGTCGGGGACCTAAAATGCCGGGGATGGTTACCGCTCGTGGACGTATCGCGCTGGCGGCCGGGTCCGCCGCACGCTGGTCGTCGCGGGTGACCGGCCGCGGCGCCGGCGCGATGATCGGCGGACTCGTCGCGATGACGCTGGACAAATCGGTGCTTCGCCAGCTCGGTCGGAGCAGGCGCACCGCCATCGTGACGGGCACCAACGGCAAGTCGACGACCACCAGGATGACGGCCGCCGCCCTCGCCACGTGCGGTCCCGTCGCCACAAATGCCGAGGGCGCGAACATGGATGCGGGTCTGGTGGCGGCGTTGGCGGGCGCGCGCGACGCCGAGCTGGCGGCGCTGGAAGTCGACGAAATGCACGTTCCGCACGTCGCCGACGCCGTCGACCCGATGGTGATCGTGCTGTTGAACCTGTCCCGCGATCAGCTCGACCGGGTCGGCGAAATCAATCACATCGAGCGCACGCTGAGGGCCGGGCTCGCGCGTCACCCCGAAACCGTCGTGATCGCCAATTGTGATGACGTGCTGATGACGTCTGCGGCCTACGACAGCCCGAACGTCGTCTGGGTCGCCGCAGGCGGCGGCTGGGCCAACGACTCGGTGAGCTGTCCCCGCAGCGGTGAGATCATCGTTCGCGACGGCGCTCACTGGTATTCGACGGGAACCGATTTCAAGCGGCCCAGCCCGCAATGGTGGTACGACGACACCACCGTCTACGGCCCCGACGGATTTTCGGCGCCGATGCAGCTCGCGTTGCCGGGAACGGTGAACCGCGGCAACGCCACTCAGGCGGTGGCCGCGGCCGTGGCGATGGGGGCCGACCCGTCGGCCGCGGTGAAGGCGGCCGAGGGTGTCGACGAAGTCGCGGGGCGCTACCGGACCGTGACGCTCGGCGCGCACACCGTGCGGATGCTGCTGGCCAAGAACCCGGCGGGCTGGCAGGAGGCGCTGTCGATGGTTGACACCGACGCGGGCTCGGTGGTGATCTCGGTCAACGGGCAGGTCCCCGACGGGGAAGACCTTTCTTGGCTGTGGGACGTCAACTTCGAGCATTTCGTCCACCATCCCGTTGTCGCGGCGGGTGAGCGGGGTACCGATCTGGCCGTTCGGCTCGGCTATGCGGGCGTCGCGCACACGTTGGTGCACGACGCCGTCGAGGCCATCGCGTCGTGTCCGCCCGGCCACGTCGAGGTGGTCGCGAACTACACCGCGTTTTTGGCTCTGAACCGCGCGTTGGGCAGGGGCGGCCGTGGCTGACTCGACGGTGCGGATCGGCCTGGTGCTTCCCGACGTGATGGGCACGTACGGCGATGGCGGCAACTCGGTTGTGTTGCGGCAGCGGTTGCAGCGCAGAGGTTTTGACGCCGAGGTCATCGATATCACACTGGACGACCCGGTGCCGTCGACGCTGGATCTGTACACGCTCGGCGGCGCCGAGGACTACGCGCAGCGGCTCGCGACCAGGCACCTGATCCGCTACCCCGGCCTGCAGGAGGCGGCGGCCAAGGGCGCTCCAGTGCTGGCGATCTGCGCGGCGATCCAGGTGCTCGGACACTGGTATGAGACGTCGGCGGGTGAGCGTGTCGACGGCGTCGGGCTGCTGGACCTGACGACGTCGCCGCAGCTGCGGCGGACCATCGGCGAGGTGGTCAGCCAACCGCTGCCCGCCGGGCTGACCGACCGGCTGACCGGTTTCGAAAACCACCGTGGCGGGACGGTTTTGGGTGCGGATGCTCAGCCGCTGGCCAGGGTCATCTCGGGTGCGGGTAATCGCGAGGGCGACGGTGTGGACGGTGCGGTGCAGGGCAGCGTCGTCGCGACGTATCTGCACGGCCCGTGCCTGGCCCGCAACCCCCAGCTCGCCGATCACCTGCTGTCGCGCGTCGTCGGCGACCTCCCGCCGTTGGACCTGCCCGAGGTCGACCAGCTACGCCGCGAACGGCTCGCCGCACCCCGCCGCGTGTAGCGCGTCACGCAGCGAATGTGCGGGTGAACCGCGCAAGTTCGTCGATATCGACATCGCAGCCGCGGGCTATCAGGGCCGCTTCGACCCTCGCTATGACATCCCTCGGCTTGTCCTCGGCGATGACCCGTATCACGATCCATCCCAGTGATTCGAGCATGCGTAGCCTGGCGATGTCCTTGACATACTGCCGCCGGCTCTTCCGGTGGTGATCCCCGTCGTATTCGACGGCGACCTTGAAGTCGCGCCAGCCCATGTCGAGGAATGCGACCGGACATGTGCTCCCCGACAGAACTGGAATCTGTGTTTCAGGCCTTGCGAATCCGGCGTCCAACAACCACAACCGGAGACTGCTTTCGCGTGGAGACTCCGCCCCACCATCGACGAGCGGGACCAGTTCCAGCAGCCGCCGAAGGCCGGGTGCTCGCGGGTACCGATCACCGAGTGCCAGGACATCCGCACGGGAGAACGGCTGATTCCACATCAGCGCATCAAGGCGGGCGAGCGCCTCCGTTCGCTCGAGGTGTCGCCCCATGTCGAAAGCGGTGCGCACTCTGGACGTCACAGGCAGGCCGGACGCTCGGGCGATCTCATCAGCGGCGATGCGGTCGACCCGGGAAACGAGACCGGGCTGTGGGCGCATTTTCACACCGACGAGTTCGATCGGCACATCGGGATCCACCCAGGGCGCACCATACAAAGCTGATGCCGCGACGCCTGCCACCACGCCCTTGCGGCCCGACGCCAGCCAGGCGGCGATCGCCCGGTCCCGCAGAGACAGGTCCGCATCTTTGCGCGCGTAGACACCGCGATATACCGGGCTGTACCAACGTCGCAGCTCGTGACGAGTTACCCGGCCGGCGGCCAATTCTTTACTGCCGATAAACACTTCAGACATAAGGGCATCGTGCACGTGTGCACCGACAAGTCACATCGATCCTCGTTTTGCAGGGAAAGTTCGAGAAAGTCTGTGCGAAACGTGGATCGATGTGACTCAGCTCAGGTCAGTGCGCGGCGCCCCGAGAGCGCGCGACTGAGGGTCAGCTCGTCCGCGAATTCCAGGTCACCGCCCATGGGCAGGCCGGAAGCGATACGCGTGACGGACAGCCCCGGGATGTCGCGCAGCATTCGGACCAGATACGTCGCCGTCGCCTCACCCTCGGTGTTCGGGTCGGTCGCGATGATCACCTCGGTGATGTCCACACCGTCGACGCGTTCACCAATCCTGTTGAGCAGCTCGCGAATACGCAACTGCTCGGGACCGACACCCGACAGCGGATCCAGCGCACCGCCCAGCACGTGGTACCGGCCGCGGAATTCCCGGGTGCGTTCAACGGCCTGCACGTCCTTGGGCTCCTCGACGACACACACCACCGACGCGTCGCGGCGTGAGTCAGAACAGATCCGGCAGCGGTCTTCGTCGGAGACGTTGCCGCACTCCACACAGAACTTGACCCCGTCGCGGACCTTCCCCAACACCGCGGTCAGCCGGTCGATGTCCGGCGGCTCCACGGATAGCAGGTGGAAGGCGATGCGCTGGGCGCTCTTCGGGCCGATGCCCGGCAGCTTGCCCAGCTCGTCGATCAAGTCCTGGACGGGGCCTTCAAACATTGCGGTAAGTCAGAGCCCCGGTAGGCCCAGATCGCCCATGCCGCCTGCGAGCGGTCCGAGCCGCTCCTGGGCGAGCAGGGTGACTTGCCGCGCGGCGTCGGCGTGCGCGCCGACGATCAAGTCCTGCAGCGTCTCGACATCGTCGGGGTCGACGACCTTCGGGTCGATCGACACGGCCACCACCTCGCCGCTGCCCTTCATGGTGACCTGGACAAGGCCGCCGCCGGCCTGCCCGTGCACCTCGGTGTTGGCGAGCTGTTCCTGGGCTT
This sequence comes from Mycobacterium sp., assembly GCF_032159775.1. Taxonomy (GTDB): domain Bacteria; phylum Actinomycetota; class Actinomycetes; order Mycobacteriales; family Mycobacteriaceae; genus Mycobacterium. The sequence continues at coordinate 29,785 of NZ_JAVHWK010000218.1, read as the reverse complement.
CCATCAGCTGCTGCTGCACCTGTTGCGCCTGCGCGAGGAGCGCCGACATGTCGGGCTGGCCTCCGGGTTGCATGACAGTCCCCTTGCGTATTGGTCTCGACTTGGTTGCGCTCGCTGGCACGCGGCGTTTTGGCCTTTCAAGCCTAGACGCCCGGGCGCTACCTTGACGCCGTGCACGTGTCAGCGACCCTGCGTGTCGGCGCGACTGCGGCTGCTTGCCTAGTCGTCGCCGCGTCGACGCTTGCCAGCCCAGCATCAGCCGCCCCCGCCAACATCGCGGGCATGATCGTCTTCCTCGACCCCGGCCACAACGGCTCCAACGACGGCTCGATCAGCCGCCAGGTGCCCACCGGCCGCGGCGGCACCAAGAACTGCCAGGAAAGCGGCACCTCGACCAACGACGGCTACCCCGAACACTCCTTCACCTGGGAAACGACGCTCCGCATCCGGCAGGCACTGACGGCGCTCGGCGTGCGCACGGCGATGTCGCGGGGCAACGACACCGGGCTGGGACCGTGTGTCGACGAGCGCGCGGCGATGGCCAACGCGCTCAAGCCCAACGCCATCGTCAGCATCCACGCCGACGGCGGCCCGCCCACCGGCCGCGGATTTCACGTGCTCTACTCGTCGCCACCGCTCAATCAGGTGCAGGCGGGACCGTCGGTGCAGTTCGCGCAGACCATGCGCGACCAGTTGCAGGCCTCGGGCCTGGTGCCGTCGACCTATGTCGGGACCGGCGGCCTCAACCCCCGCTCCGACATCGCAGGCCTCAACCTGGCGCAGTATCCATCGATCCTCATCGAGCTCGGCAACATGAAGAACCCCGCGGACTCGGGCCTGATCACCACCCCCGAGGGCAGACAGAAGTACGCCGACGCCGTCGTGCGCGGTATCGCGGGTTTCCTCGGGGTGCAGACCCGCTAGCCGGCTTCCACGGCCTTCTTGAGGTTGTCCAGCACCTCGGCCTGAATCTTCTTCAGCCCCAGCGGTGCAAACGTCTTCTCGAAGAAGCCGCCGATGCCGCCCGCGCCCTGCCACGACGTCTTGACGGTGACCGACGAGCCGGGTCCGGCGGGCGCGACGGTCCAGTTGGTCACCATCGAACTGTTGGCGTCCTTCTCGATCACGGTGTGCCCGGCGACGTCGACGGTGGCTTTCACGTCGCGCACCCGCGACTTGGTCGCCTGCAACTTCCAGCTCGCGACGGTGCCAGCGCCCTGGCCACCTTCGAGAACCTGGTAATCGTGGTAATGCGGCGACAGGATCCTCGGGCGGACCGTTGTGTAATCCGCCACAGCCGCCAACACCTTTTCCGGTGTGGCGTCGATCAAGACGCTGCTGGAGGCGCTGACCTGTCCCATCTCCAATGACTCCCCTCGTCGTGGTGCGGTCGCATCGGCCGCGGCCGCGGACTAGCGTATATGCGTGTCTGTCCCGGCTGCCGAAGCACGTGCTGCGCACGCCGCAGGCGTGCAGCGACTCCTTGCCAGCTACCGCGAGATCCCCCAGTCGGCCACCGTCCGGCTAGCCAAGCCGACGTCCAACCTGTTCCGCGCCCGCGCCGAGAGCGACGCGAAGGGCCTGGACGTCTCGGGGCTGACGGGTGTGGTGTCGGTGGATCCCGACGCGAGGACAGCCGACGTCGCGGGCATGTGTACCTACGAGGACCTGGTCGCCGCGACGCTGCCTTACGGATTGTCGCCGCTCGTCGTCCCGCAGTTGAAGACCATCACCCTGGGCGGCGCGGTCACTGGGCTCGGCATCGAGTCGACGTCGTTCCGCAACGGCCTTCCGCACGAGTCGGTGCTCGAGATGGACATCCTCACCGGCACCGGCGATGTAGTCACCGCATCGCAGGAGCAGAACGCCGACCTGTTCCGCGCTTTTCCGAATTCATATGGCACGCTTGGCTATTCGGTCCGCCTGAAAATCGAGCTGGAACCCGTCAAGCCGTTCGTGGCGCTGCGACACCTGCGCTTTCGATCGCTGCGCGATCTGGTTGCGGCGATGGACCGGATCATCGAGACGGGCGGCATCGACGGCGCCCCGGTTCACTATCTCGACGGCGTCGTGTTCAGCGCAGACGAGAGCTACCTGTGCGTCGGCGTGCAGACAACCACACCGGGGCCGGTCAGCGACTACACCGGCAGGGACATCTACTACCGGTCCATCCAGCATGACGGCACCGAGAAGCACGACCGGCTGACGATCCACGACTACCTGTGGCGCTGGGACACCGACTGGTTCTGGTGCTCGCGGGCGTTCGGCGCGCAGAACCCGCACATCAGGCGCTTCTGGCCGCGGCGCTACCGGCGCAGCAGCTTCTACTGGAAATTGATCGGCTACGACCGGCGCTTCAACATCGCCGACCGGATCGAGAAGCGTAATGGGCGGCCGCCCTTGGAGCGCGTCGTGCAGGACGTCGAGGTGCCGATCGGGCGGTGTGTCGAGTTCCTCGACTGGTTCCTGGCCAACGTGCCGATCGAGCCGATATGGCTGTGCCCGCTGCGGCTGCGTGAAGACGGGAACTGGCCGCTGTACCCGATCCGGCCGCATCACACCTACGTCAATGTCGGATTCTGGTCGTCGGTCCCCGTCGGGCCGGAGGACGGCCACACCAACAAGCTGATCGAACGCAAGGTCAGCGACCTGGACGGACACAAATCGCTGTACTCCGACGCGTTTTATTCTCAGGAGGAGTTCGACGAACTCTACGGCGGGGAAGTCTATAAAACCGTCAAGAAGGCATACGATCCCGATTCACGTCTCCTCGACCTATACGCAAAGGCGGTGCAAAGACGGTGACGACATACAAAGAGCAGCAGACGAATGCGCCTGCGCGAAAGCTGACACTCGCCGAGATCCTGGAGATCTTCGCCGCTGGTCAGCAGAACCCCCTGAAGTTCACCGCGTACGACGGGAGCACTGCCGGACCCGAGGACGCCACCGTCGGGTTGGACCTGCTGACCCCGCGCGGCACCACCTATCTCGCCACGGCGCCAGGGGAACTCGGGTTGGCCCGCGCGTACGTGTCCGGTGACGTTGCGCCGCTCGGCGTGCATCCCGCCGATCCCTACGAGCTGCTGCGGGCGCTCGCCGACAAGATGGACTTCAAGCGGCCGCCCGCCCGCGTGCTGGCGAACATCGTGCGCTCCATCGGCATTGAGCACCTCAAGCCGATCGCGCCGCCTCCGCAGGAGGCGCTGCCTCGCTGGCGCCGCATCGCGGAAGGCCTGCGGCACAGCAAGACCCGCGACGCCGAGGCGATCCATCACCACTACGACGTATCGAACACGTTCTACGAATGGGTCCTCGGCCCGTCGATGACCTATACCTGCGCGTGCTATCCGCATCCCGACGCATCGCTGGAAGAGGCGCAGGAGAACAAGTACCGGCTGGTGTTCGAGAAGCTTCGGCTCAAGCCGGGTGACAGACTGCTGGACGTCGGCTGTGGATGGGGCGGGATGGTCCGTTACGCGGCCAGCCACGGCGTCAAGACGATCGGTGTCACGCTATCCAAGGAGCAGGCGGCGTGGGCGCAGAACGCCATCGCCGAGCAGGGCCTCACCGACCTCGCCGAGGTCCGTCACAGCGACTACCGCGACGTTGCCGAATCCGACTTCGACGCCGTCTCGTCGATCGGACTCACCGAGCACATCGGTGTGCAGAACTATCCGGCGTATTTCAGCTTCCTGCAGTCGAAGATGCGGGTGGGCGCACTACTGCTCAACCACTGCATCACCCGGCCGGACAACCGGACCACCCCCTCGGCGGCGGCTTTCATCGACCGCTACGTGTTCCCCGACGGGGAGCTCACCGGCTCCGGCCGGATCATCAGCGAGGCGCAGGACGTCGGCCTGGAAGTCGTGCACGAGGAGAACCTGCGCCACCACTACGCATTGACGCTGCGCGACTGGAGCCGCAATCTCCTCGAGCACTGGGACGAGGCCGTCGAGGAGGTCGGGTTGCCCACCGCGAAGGTGTGGGGCCTTTACATCGCGGGCTCACGGCTCGGTTTCGAGACCAATGTCGTTCAGCTGCACCAGGTCCTGGCGGTCAAGGTGGATGGCGGCGGCAACGACGGCGGTTTGCCGTTGCGGCCGTGGTGGACAGCCTGACGTACTAGCCGAACGGCTTCGCGGTGAACCCCCACCGCAAGAGTGCCGCGTCGCGGCGCGGCCGCCCACGCAGATCGCTGCCCTGCGCACGCGAGCGACGGCCGCTGTTGCCCACTCCTGCCAGCCAATGGGCCTGCAGGTAGGGCAGCGGGCGCGCGTAGCCGGATCTCATTCCATCCAGTCCGGCGCGGGCCAACTCGGCCGAAAGTTCAGCGTGCGTGAATCCGGCGGCTTCGCTTGCCAGCGCATCCTTGAGCAGTACAGGCGGCATCGAAGGATCCACACAGGGGACGAGCGCCTCGAGCGCAGTCGGGTCGTTCAGGCGTTGAAAGTCGAAAATCCACACCGCGGCCCCACTGCTTCGCCGCAGTGCAGATATCTGACGCAGCGCTCCTCGCATGACGTCGAAGTCGGGTAGTTGATGCAGCGTCCAAACACACGAGACCCCGTCCCAATCCGAAGCGGCCAACCGATCGGGCAGAGCGGTGATATCGGCTTCCACCAGTTCCACGCGGTCGGCCAAGCCCTCGGCGACGAGAAGCGTCCTGGCTGTCGCGAGCATGTTCGGCGCCAGATCCACCGCCGTGGCCTGGATATCGGGCCTCCTGCGCAGCAAAGCGGTCAGAGCCCGCCCAGAACCGACCCCCAAGTCGAGCAGCCTGGCGTTCTCTGGCAGTAGTGCGTCCAGTGCCCGGGCACTGAAGTCATACACCGCTATCTGGCCGGGGTTCGATACCCCGCCCTCGTGAAATTGAGCCACCGATTCGACGTCGTCCATCACCATCGGTTCGGGTATCCGCTCGCGGCCAGTCGGGTGGCGTCGCTCCCGCGCCACGATCAGCGGGATACGCCACAACGGTCGAACGGTCATCTCAGCAGTCAGACACCCGATCGGCCAAGCGCTGTGTGTTAGCCAAAGATTTGAACAGTTTGGTTATTATCTACAGCGCAAATACGTTTCATGAATTCAATCGGAGCACTCCGCTTTGCTCGGCTATGCCGTCAAGGACTATCGATCCGACGAGCCCCGAGTTCGTTCTGCAGCAGTTCAAGGGCTGCTTCCTCCGGATCGCGGCGCACGGTCTCGGAGGTGTCGCTGCCCGCCTCGGCCAGCATGTCGTCCTCCTCGTCGCGGGGGACCTCGGTGACCGCGGCGGCCGACGACGAGGCCACTTCGCCTGCCGTCCCGACTTCGTAGCGCACCTTCAGCCCCACACCGAGGGCGTCCTTCAACGCCTCCTGAACGACTTCGGCGTTGCGGGACTCGTTGAGTCGCTTTGCCAGCGGCGAGGATTCGTGGTTGAGCAGCAGAGTGCCGCCATCAACGGTGCGGACGACGGCACCGGCGAGCATGACCGCCAGCGAGCGGCTGCGATCCCGCACCTTGTCGAGCACGGTCGACCACTGCCTGCGTATCGCGGCCGCATCGGGTTCACCGGCTGCGGCAACGGCAATGGGTACCTCCACCACCGGGTCGGCGGGTGGCTGCGCGGGTGGCGGTGACGGAGGCGGCGGCTCGATCGCTTCGGGCGCAACGGGTTCGGGCGCAACGGGTTCGGGCGCGGAGGCCTCCGGCGCCGTCGGCTCCGGTGGCGGCACGGCGGCCTTCGTCTTGCGAACGAACTGCTTCGACGGTTTCGTCGGCTGCGCCGACACCGCGGTGGCACTGTCGACGGGAATCGACATGTCCAGCCGCGTCTCGATGCGCTCGAGCCGTTGCAGCAGAGCGGATTCCGTGTCGCTGGCCGACGGCAACAACAGGCGCGCACACACCACCTCGAGCAGCAGCCGTGGCGCCGTCGCCCCACGCATCTCGCCGAGGCCTGCGTGCACCACCTCGGCGTAGCGCGTCAGCGTTCCCGCTCCGAGACGGGCGGCCTGATCGCGCATCCGCTCGAGCACATCGCCTGGCGCGTCGACCACCCCTCGTGCGGCGGCGTCGGGCACCGCCTGCAGCACGATCAGATCGCGGAAGCGTTCCAGCAGATCGGTGGCGAACCGGCGCGGATCATGGCCCGCGTCGATGACCCCCTCGATCGCACCGAACAAGGCGGCGGCGTCGCCTGCGGCCAGCGCGTCGATGGTGTCGTCGATCAGGGCCACGTCGGTGGCGCCCAGCAGGGCAAGCGCCCGCGGGTATAGCACCCGGTTGCCGTCGGCGCCGGCGAGCAACTGATCGAGCACCGAGAGGGTGTCGCGGGGCGAGCCGCCGCCTGCGCGGATGACCAGTGGGTAGACGGTCTCGTCGACCTCGACGACTTCCTGCACGCAGATGCGCTCCAACAGCGACCGCATGGTGCGCGGCGCAAGCAGCCGGAAGGGGTAGTGGTGGGTGCGCGAGCGGATGGTCGGCAGCACCTTCTCCGGTTCCGTGGTCGCGAAGATGAAGATCAGGTGGTCCGGCGGCTCCTCGACGATCTTCAGCAGCGCGTTGAAGCCCGCCGTGGTCACCATGTGCGCTTCGTCGATGATGAAGATGCGGTACCGCGACTGTGCAGGCGCGTAGAACGCGCGGTCGCGCAGCTCGCGGGTGTCGTCGACGCCACCGTGGCTGGCCGCATCCAGTTCGACGACGTCGACGCTGCCGGGCCCGTTGGGCGCAAGGGCGACGCACGAGTCGCACACCCCGCACGGCGTCGGGGTCGGACCCTGCTCGCAATTGAGTGACCGGGCCAGGATCCGCGCCGACGACGTCTTACCGCAGCCGCGAGGGCCGGAGAACAGATACGCGTGGTTGATCCGCCCTGCGGTAAGCGCGGTGGAAAGCGGTTCGGTGACGTGCTCCTGGCCGACCACCTCGGCGAAGGTCGCGGGTCGGTACTTGCGGTAGAGCGCCACGCTCAGCAGGCTACCGAGGCGGTCTGACGGGTCGACACCTCAGTCCTTCAGCAGGGCTTCGGTGGCGGCAAGCAACGCGCACGTGGCAAGCCCGTGAATGGCCTCCCGCAGGTCGGGCAGCGCCGGAAATGTCGGGGCGATCCGAATGTTCTTGTCCTCCGGGTCTTTTCGATACGGGAATGACGCGCCGGCCTCGGTGACGGCGATACCCGCGTCCTTCGCAAGCGAAACGGTGCGACGGGCAGTGCCCGGCCACACGTCGAGGTTCACGAAGTAGCCGCCCTTGGGGTCTGTCCACGATGCGATCTTCGACTCACCGAGCCGGTCGCCGAGGATGTCGCCCACCAGCGCGAACTTGGGGGCGAGCAGCTGCTGATGACGCTGCATCTGCAGCCTGACTCCGTCGGCGTCCTTGAAGAACCGCAGATGGCGAAGCTGGTTGACCTTGTCGGGGCCGATCGACTTCTTTCCTGCGTGCTGCAGATACCAGGCGATGTTGGCAAGCGATCCGCCGAAGAAGCTGATGCCCGAGCCGGCGAACGTGATCTTCGAGGTGGACGCGAACACCAGCGGCCGGTTCTGGTTACCCGCTGCGGCGGCCAGCCCCAGCACATCGATCTGCTGCACCGGGTCGTGGGTCAGGGTGTGCACCGCGTATGCGTTGTCCCAGAACAACCGGAAATCGTTTGCGGCCGTTCGCATTTGCACCAGCCGTCGCACCTTTTCCCAAGAGAACGTGACGCCGGTCGGGTTGGAGAACACCGGCACGCACCACATTCCCTTGATGGTCGGGTCGGCGGCGACGAGCTCCTCGATCAGGTCGACATCGGGACCGTCCTCGAGCATCGGCACGTTGATCATCTCGACGCCGAGGCTCTCGGTGATGGCGAAGTGCCGGTCATAGCCGGGCACCGGGCACAGGAACTTGACGGTGGGCTCGTCGCGCCATGGCCGCGCCGAATCCACCCCGCCGTGCAGCAACGAGAAGACCACCACGTCGTGCATCAGTTCGAGGCTGGCGTTGTTGCCGGCGATCAGGTTCTGCACCGGGATGCCGAGCAGCTCGCCGAAGATGGCGCGCAGCTCTGGCAGGCCGTGCAGCCCGCCGTAGTTGCGGGTGTCGGTGCCCTCACCGTCGCGGTACGCGTCCTTCCCCGAACCCGGCAGGTCCAGCAGCGCATTGGACAGGTCCAGCTGTGCGGGTGACGGCTTGCCGCGGGTCAGGTCGAGTTTGAGTTGCTTGGCCTGCAGGTCGGCGTAGTTGTTCTTCTGCGACTGGTGCTGCGCTTGCAATTCCTCGCGGCCGAGCGAGTGAAACGACACGATGCGTCCTCAATGTCGGAGGAAATAAGGGGACCCCGCGCACCCGACAGAGCCCATTGACCCTTGCTGCCTTCCGGCCCTGGGGGAGTTCACAGGATAGACGCCGCGCGGGGTCCACGGCGAGTGTAATACGTGGTAGCCCCCAGCCTGGACGGCCCTGTTAGGCAGGTCGGTTACCATGGCCCGCGGAGGATTCGCCTAGTGGCCTATGGCGCTCGCCTGGAACGCGGGTTGGGTTAATAGCCCTCAGGGGTTCAAATCCCCTATCCTCCGCACTTGGTCCGAGGGGCGACCAGTTGGGCAGTGAGAGCTGGTCGCTCCCCGGTCCAGAAATCGACAGGAGGAGTATGGGCCGCAAAGTTGCGGTGGCTTGGCACGCGTCGTTCTCGATCGCGGCCGGCGTCTTGTACTTCTTCTTCGTACTTCCGCGGTGGCCGGAGCTGATGGGCACGACCAGCCACACGCTGGGCACCGGGCTGCGCATCGTCACGGGTGCGGTTATCGGCCTTGCGGCGCTGCCGGTGGTGTTCACACTTCTTCGCACCCGCAAGCCCGAGTTGGGCACCCCTGCGCTGGCGCTGAGCCTGCGAACCTCGTCGATCGGGCTGCACGTGCTGGCCGGTGTGCTGATCATCGGCACCGCGATCAGCGAGATCTGGTTGAACGTGGACACCGCGGGTCGCTGGCTTTTCGGCATCTACGGCGCCGCGGCCGCGATCGCGCTGCTCGGCATCTTCGCGTTCTACCTCGCGTTCGTGGCCGAGCTTCCGCCGCCGCCGCCCAAACCGCTCAAGCCGAAGGCCGCGAAGAAAGGCCGGCGCGGGCGCCGCAAAGCCGCAGAGGATGCGGACGCCGTCAGCGCGGAAGCCGCGGCTCCCACCGGCGACGACGAAACGTCCGAAACCGAGGCACCGGCCGAGGTCGAGGAACAGCAATCCGACGAGCCGGCCGAGGTGACCGCGGAAAACGCCGGGAACGACGTGACTGCAGCCGAAACTGAGACCGACACCGAAACCGATGACACCGGCGCCGCCAACGGCTCGGAGTCCGCGAGCGGAGGTCTGCGCAACCGGCGAGCAGGGGGCAAGATCGGCCTGCGTAAGCGCAGGCGGTCGCGCGGCGGCGTCGCCGTCGACGATTAGCCCCGCGTCGACAGGGGAACCAGTCATTGCCACGATGTAATGAGAAACCGTCCCCAGCCGAAAGTGTCCATATGCCCCGCTTACACCTGTATCGCCTGCTGATCGCGCTGGCCGCCGTGATGACACTGGTGGCGCCGATCCGCCCGGCGATCGCTTCTGCGGCGCCTTTGGACACTGCGATCGCGTCCGTGGAACCCGCCGTGGTGCAGATCGACACCACGATCGACTACCAGCACGCCATCGGTGCGGGCACCGGTTTCCTGCTGAACCCCGACGGCGAGGTGCTGACGAACTTCCACGTGGTGCAGGGTGCCGACACCGTCACCGCCCACAACGTCGGCACCGGCCAGTCGTTCGGCGCGGATCTCATCGGCTACGACCGCACACACGACATCGCACTTCTGCAGCTGCGCGGAGCCTCCGGCCTGCCTGTCGCACCGCTGGGCAACTCCGCCGCCGTCACCATCGGGGAGCCCGCGGTGGCCATCGGCAACGCCAATCCGGGCGGCCCGCCGACCCGCGAAGCGGGCACCATCACGCAGCTGGGCCGGACCATCGAGGCCAAGGACGCGCTGACCGGCAGCTCCGACGAGCTGACCGGTTTGATCGAGGTCGCGGCCGGCGTCCGCGCGGGCGATTCCGGTGGCCCGTTGGTGAACGGTGCGGGCCAGGTGGTCGGCGTGACCACGGCAGCCACCGTGAACTACCGGTTCGCGCCGGGCGGTAAGGGCTTCGCGATTCCCATCAACCAGGCGCTGGGTATCGCCGACCAGATCCGTTCGCGGGCGCCGTCGGACACCGTGCACATCGGACCGCCCACGCTGCTGGGTGTCGGTGTCGCCGCGGGGGATCAGGCCGCACAGGTGCCCGGCGTCGTCATCCGTGAGGCGTTGCGCGGCGGTCCAGCTCAGGCGGCCGGTCTCGTTGACGGCGACGTGCTCACCACAATCGACGGTGCACCGCTGGATTCGGCGACCGCGCTGACTCAGATTCTCGATCGGCACTACCCCGGCGATGTCATCGACCTGACCTGGGTCGACCGCAGCGGTCAGCAGCGCACCGGCAAGGCGACGCTGGGGTCCTGACCGCAACCGTCAATTTTGTGGCCGAAAGCCACCGCTGGAACCGCACCGCCTTCCCTATGCTGAGCGAGTGCCAAACACCACCCCTTACCGCGTCGTCCAGTGGACGACGGGCAACGTCGGAAAGAGCTCGGTAGAAGCGATCACGAAGAATCCGACCTACGAGCTGGTCGGCTGCTACGCCTGGTCGAAGGACAAGGCCGGGGTCGACGTCGGCGAGTTGGTCGGCATCGAACCACTCGGCGTCAAGGCCACCAACGACGTCGATGCGCTGCTGGCGCTCAAGCCCGACTGCGTCATCTACAACCCGATGTGGATCAATGTCGACGAGCTCGTGAAAATCCTGTCGGCGGGAGTGAACGTGGTGACCTCCGCGTCGTTCATCACCGGCGGCAACCTCGGTGACGGCCGCGACCGGATCGAGGAAGCCTGCAGGCAGGGCGGGGCGACGATGTTCGGCTCGGGGGTCAGCCCCGGGTTCGCCGACCTGCTGGCGATCGTCGCGGCGACAGCCTGCGACCGCGTGGACAAGGTCATCATCGCCGAAACCGCCGACACCACCCTCTACGACTCACCCGATACCGAGCGGCCCGCGGGTTTCGGCGCCGCGATCGACGACCCCGATCTGGGTCCGATGGCCGCCAACGGCACGGCGGTTTTCGAGGAAGCGGTGCGACTGGTCGCCGACTCACTCGGCGTCGAGCTCGACGAAGTGGTGTGTGAAACCGAGTACGCCCAGACCACCGAGGACCTGGAAATGGCGTCGTGGACCATCAAGGCCGGCCACGTTGCAGGCGTCTTCGCCAGCTGGCAGGGCCGGGTCGGCGGCAGGACCGTCGTCGACCTCAACGTGCGGTGGCGCAAGGGCCAGACGCTGGAGCCGGACTGGAAACTCGATGCCGACGGCTGGAAGATCACCATCGAGGGCCGACCGACGGTCAACATGACGGTCGGCTTCCTGCCGCCGCAGGACATGATCGAGAACGCCAAGACGCTCGAAGACTTCTTCGTCCTTGGCCACATCATGACGGCGATGCCGCCGATCCATTCGATCCCGGCCGTGGTCGCCGCGGCACCAGGCATCGCGACATACAACGATCTGCCGCTACCTCAGGCCCGCGGCGTCGTCCCGACCAACGGCTGAGCCGACGCTAGATGCAGGCGCTGCCCTGCACGTAGCCGAACGGGCCCTGGACACCGACACAGGCGTCGATCGGGTCCCAGTGCGTGGGTCCGTTGTCCCGCCACCACCAGTCGTCGTCATGGCCGTGCCCGTGTCCACGTCCGTCTCCGTGGCCGGGTCCGTTCTCCGAGATGTACTGTGGCCCCGCGATGGTAGGCACGGCATTCGCCACACCCGCGCCGATGCCGACCGCGGCAAGAGTCGAGACGAACATTGCAGCTGCTACGTATTTCAGATTGATCACGCTTAATCCCCTCGGCAACTTGTCCTGCGGTGCACGGCGCCGAACCGCTTGGTGCGCCCCGTCGGCCAAAGAGGTTGGTATTGCACATCTTCCGGCGTCCGCGGACCACTATAACGCCCGACGCAAACGACCGCCTGCCCGGCCCTTATGCCCATCCGCGGCCGAGTTTGCTGCTGCCTGGCGTCTACCTGCTACCCGCTTCTTCGATGCGTCGCTATGCTCATCGGCCCTGCGGAACGTCGCACCGTAGCGGGGCACCGCCATGGCGCCTGCGCTGCGGGCGGCGACGATGGCACTGCGCATCGGACGCGCGATCCCCGCGAACGAGCCCATGTCGAACACCATGGCCGTCAGCAACCTGTTGTGCACGAATGCGAATGCGCTGCCGGTCGCCGGGTCGGCCCAGCCGATGGTGCCGCCGAGGCCGATATGGCCGAATCCTTTCAGCAGCCCGGGAATAGGCGACTCGTGGTAGCCGAGGTGAAACGGCATCGGCACCACCATGTTCAGGTCGGGCCGCACTTTCGGCTTGCCGATCAGCCCGTCTGTCATCTCGGGTGAAAGGAACTGTTGGCCGTCGATCACTCCGCCGTTGGCGATCGCCGCGTACATCTTGGCGAGGCCGCGGCCGGTGACGACACCGTTGGCTGCCGGCACCTCCCCGTCGAGGAACGGAATGTCGCCCTGGACAAGAGATCTGATGCCGGGGAAATACATCGCGCCGAGCGCACCCGAGAACGGTAGACCTGCCACCCGCGGTGCGACGAAGTCGAACACCGGATTGGGGCGCGCGTTCTGAGGTATCAGGATTTGTGCCACCTTCGTCGGCGATCCGGCGGGCGGGCGGCCCAGGTGCAGCCCGTCGGTGTTGATCGGACGCGCCACCTCGTCGCGGATGAGGTCGCGCATGCCCATCCCCGTGACGGCTCGGCACATACCCGATATCAGCCATCCGAACGTCAGCGCGTGGTATGCGGGCCATCCCCGCAGGTGATCGGCGGACGCTTCGGCCAACCGCTGCTCCATCAGGTGGTGGTCGAGCAGGTCCTGCCTGGTCACCCCTTTCAGGTGCGAGAGGCCGGCCCGGTGTCGCAGCACGTCGCGCACGGTGATGTCGGACTTGCCGTTGGTGCCGAACTCGGCCCAGTACTCGGCGACCGGGGTGTCGTAGTCCAGCAGGCCGCGGTCGACGAGCCGGTGGACCACGGTAGCGGCCACACCCTTTGTCGCCGAGAACACCATCGCACCGGTGTTGGCGGTCCACGGCGACGTTCCGTCCCGATCGGAGAAGCCCGTCCAGACGTCGACGACGGGCTTGCCGTCGATGTACACGACCAGGGCCCCGCCGCCGAACCGGCGGCCGGGGAACAGCCCGTCGAAGATCCGGATGACGTTGGCGAAGCGCGGGTCGGCCGCACCCTGGACGCTGCGTGGCAGCCCCTCTCCAGCGCGAAGGAGCGACAACGACGTCATAGCGCTAACAATGCGTCGCGGCACCGGGATGCTCGACGCGATTCGCGGTTTTGGTCACTTCCCCGAGTCGACGGCATCGGGCCCTGCACCGCGGTTGTGTAGCGATGACGAGAACGAAGAGGAGCCAGGCGTTCACGGCGCCGATCCGACGATTTTAGTGACTGTCGCCTGCAGGCGCGCGCCTGGCGGACCCTCGAGCGGCACGTCCTGCAGTACCCGCGCCTGGTCGCCCTGGACGGTGAAGTCGCCGGTCTGCGGTTGATGCCCTCCGGTCACCTGGTAGATGACCTTGATCTCGTTGTTCGGCAACGGGTGTAGTCCAATGTATTTCGGCTCGATGCGGTATTTGTACAGGCATTCTGCGGGCACCGCGCAGTTCTGCTCCGTCACCACCACGTTGAGCTGAAACTCGACAGGCGTCGGCACCTGCGGAGTCCGCGGTGGCGGAGGTACCAACGAGGTCCTCGGCGCAGCGGGAGGCTGGTCCTTGCTGCTCGAGGTGAGCACCGCGATGGTGATCCCGAGCCCTGCGACGACGACCGCGAAAACGGCCAGCGCTGCGATAAGGCGACTCACGACCCAACGATGACCCAGCGCCGCCCAGCCCACTCCGGTTTTGATGCTTATTCACTGAAGTAGTCCAATACTTAAGCAAACATCACTAATTGCGGTAATTCTTGTCTGCATGCACGATCAGCTGGCCGGCTACATCTCCGGGCCGGTGAATGCTGAGGATCTCGCCGTGGCCCCCGGCGGCGAATGGGTGTTGACGTCGGGAATGACCGGCCCGACCGCGCCGCTCGGACGGCTCTATGCGGTGAGCGTGGCGGACGGCGCCTGCAACGAGATCTTCCCGTACCGCGGAACTTCTGCCCTCGACCCCCGGAGGTTCGTTGAGCAGCCCGATCTCAATCCGTTGAAGTTCAGACCGCACGGCATCGACGTCAAGCTGCGGCCCGACGGCCGCACCGAGTTGTACGTCGTGAACCACGGCGGCAACGAGTCGATTGAGGTATTCGACGTCGACCTCGACGCACCTCGCCCATCCCTGAAATGGATTGGCGGGGTGCGACTTCCGGGCAGCACCGTCGGCAATGACGTCGCCGCCGTCGACGACGGGTTCGTAGTCAGCACCACTGGAGACCCAGAAGGCAGCAGCGGGGTGAGTGTCGAGCAGGCGATTGCAGGTGCCGACACGGGTGGTGTGCTGGAATGGTCGCCGGACCGCGGCTGGGCGGCGTTGCCCGGCACGCAGATCAACACGGCAAACGGCGTGGCAGTTTCACCCGACGGGCAGTGGCTCTACATCGGCGGGTGGAATTCGCGCTGCCTCAGGAAGGTTCGCCGGGGCGCCGCTGACCCAGACCCCGCGACGGTGAATGTCAGCATCATGGTGGACAACCTCACCTGGACGGCCTCCGGCAGGCTTCTGGCCGCGGGCACCTACGGCGCGAGCATGCGGGAATTCCTCGACGGCCACTTCAGCAGGAATCCGCGACTCGGTATCCCCTCGAGGATCATCTCCGTTGACCCCGAGACGCTGGCAACCGAACAGCTCATCGAGTACGGACCCGACACGTTCGGCGCGGCAACGGCCGCCCTACAGGTCGGCCGCGAGATCTGGGTGGGCACGGCCCGCGATCAGGGACTGGCCCGGTTTCGGTTTCCCTCGCACTCGATGAACTGACACGAATTCGACTCCGTCGGTTTGAACTGCGGGTCAATGAGGTACTCCAGAGTCGAATATTGACGCGACGGAAGGAACTAACTAACCGTGATCGTTCTCGGTGTGATCCTCATTCTTGTGGGTTATCTGCTGCCCGTACCCGCCATCATCGCGACGATCGGGTGGATCTTGCTCGTCATTGGCGTTGTGCTGTTGATCCTCGGACAGGTCGGGCGCCCTGTCGGCGGCCGAAAAGTCTGGTTCTAACGCGCGATTACTCGTGAAACCGGCCGCGGCGAGGCACCAATCGCCGCGGCCCTTTCATGCGTCCTTGACCGCATTTCCGTCGTCATCCCAATTGGCGGCAACCTTCTTACTGGGCTGTACGCGCGGCGGCTCGCCCGGCATCTTCGGGTAGCTCGGCGGATACGGCAGATCCGCGAGGCCCTTCTCCTCGTCGGCCTTGACCATCTCGAGCAGCGGTAGCAGCGACTGAGCGTTCGCGTCGATGTCGGCCCAAGGGTCGTCGCGGCCTGCCAGGAAGTCCGGCACGGTCTGGATGGTGAAGTCGTCGGGATCGGCGTCGGCCAGTTCGGCCCACGTCAAAGGCGTCGACACCGTCGCGATCGCCGTCTTGCGCGCCGAATACGCCGATGCGAAGGTGCGGTCGCGCGCGTTCTGGTTGTAGTCGACGAACACCCGCTGGCCACGCTCCTCTTTCCACCACGACGTGGTGACGGCGTCCGGCGCGCGCCGCTCGATCTCGCGGGCCAGCGCAATGCCTGCCCGGCGCACCTCGATGAAGTCCCATTGCGGGGTGACCCGCAGAAAGACGTGCACACCGCGGCCGCCGGACGTCTTCGGATAGCCGACCAAGCCGAGTTCGTCGAGCAACGGCTTGAGCACGTCGACGGCGACGGTCCGCGCCTCGGCGAACCCCGTGCCGGGCTGCGGGTCGAAATCGATGCGGAGCTCATCGGGGTGCTCGGTGTCCGGGCAGCGCACCTGCCAGGGATGCAGTGTGACGGTGCCCATCTGCGCCGCCCACGCTATCGCCGACGGATGCGTCACCTTGAGCGCGTCGGCCGTGCGGCCCGACGGAAAAGTGATCAGACACGTCTCGAGGTATTCGGGGTGTTTCTGCGGTACGCGCTTCTGGTAGATCTCCTCGCCTTCGATGCCGTCGGGGAACCGTTGCAGGTGAACGGGCCTGTCGCGCAGCAGGTTCACCATCCGGTCGGCAACCGACAGGTAATAGTCGAACAGGGCACCCTTGGTCCCCTTCGAGCCGAGCTTCGGAAAGTAGGGCTTGTCGCGGTTGGTGAGCCGGACGGCCACGCCGTCGACGTCGATCTCCTCTGCCTTGGTGGCCATTTCAGGACTCCAGTACGTCGTAGAGGTCGTAGTTGACCGGCACATCGAGCTGGTCGAAGGTGCAGCTCTGCGGCTCTCGGTCGGGGCGCCATCGACGGAATTTCACCGCGTGCCGGAATCGTCTGCCGTGCACCGAGTTTCCCTCCATCTGGTCATAGGCGACCTCGCACACCTTCTCCGGCCGCACCGGAATCCAGCGCTTGTCGGCAGCCGAGTTCCACCGGCTCGGTTCACCGTCGACAGGCTGGTCACCCTCGCGAAGCGGTTCGAGGTCAGCCAGTAGCTTCATCCGATCTTTCGCGGTGAATGATGCTGCGCCGCCGATCATCTGAAGTTCGCCGTCGTCGCGGTAGAGCCCCAGCAGAATCGAACCGATGCCTTCGCCGCTTTTGTGGATGCGGTAACCGATGGCCACGCAGTCGGCGTCGCGCGCGTGTTTCACCTTGACCATCTCGCGCTTGCCCGGCAGGTACGGCCCGTCGAGGCGCTTGGCGATCACGCCGTCGAGACCCGCGCCCTCGAAGGTGTTCAGCCACTGCGCCCCCAGCTCGGGATCCTCGGTGGTGCGGGTGACGTGACACCACTGCTTTTCGTGCACCGCCGCCGACAGTTCCTCACGACGGACCCGAAACGACTCCTTGAGCAGCGCTTTGTCACCGACCGCCAGCGCGTCGAATCCGATGAAGTGCGCAGGGGTCTCCTCGGAGAGCATCTTGATTCGGCTGGCGGCCGGATGGATGCGTTGGGAAAGCGATTCCCAGTCCAGCCGCATGCGGCCACCGATCTCGCGGGGGACGACGACTTCGCCGTCGAGCACGCAGCGCCCTGCCACCTCGCCACGTAGCGCCACCAGAAGCTCGGGGAAGTACCGGCCGAGGTCCTTGCCGTTGCGCGACTGTAGGACGACGTCGTCGCCGTCGCGGAACAGCAACGCCCGGAAGCCGTCCCACTTCGGCTCGTAGGACCACACCCCCGCCTCGTCGGGCACCTTGGTCTGTGCCTTGGCCAGCATCGGTTCGATCGGGGGCTGCACAGGAAGGTCCACGGTGTCCATACTCACGTAGACCCTCGGACCCGGGCAATGTCATCGGTCGAGGCGACAATGGACGAGTGCAGCTGCCCGTCATGCCGCCGGTCTCGCCGATGCTGTCGAAATCGGTGTCATCGATCCCGCCCGACGCCTCCTATGAGCCCAAATGGGACGGCTTCCGGTCGATCTGCTTCCGCGACGGCGACGAGGTCGAGCTGGGCAGCCGCAACGAGCGCCCGATGACCCGCTACTTCCCCGAACTCGTGGCCGCGGCCACCGCAGAACTACCTGACCGGTGCGTCGTCGACGGCGAGATCATCATCGCAGCCGACGGCGGGCTGGACTTCGAGGCGCTTCAGTTGCGGCTGCACCCCGCCGCGTCGCGGGTGCGGATGCTGGCCGAGCAGACCCCTGCCTCGTTCATCGCCTTCGACCTGCTTGCCCTCGGCGACGACGACTACACCCAGCGCCCGTTCAGCGAGCGGCGCGCCGCCCTGGTCGATGCCCTGGCAGGCGCAGGCCCGTCGTTTCACGTCACGCCTGCGACCACCGACGCTGCCCTCGCGCACCGCTGGTTCTCCGAGTTCGAGGGCGCCGGCCTCGACGGAGTCGTGGCCAAACCGCTGGCGATCCCCTACCTTCCGGACAAGCGAATCATGTTCAAGATCAAGCATCAGCGCACGGCGGACTGCGTCGTGGCCGGCTACCGCCTGCACAAGTCCGGTGCGGACGCGATCGGCTCGCTGATGCTCGGGCTCTACAAGGACGACGGCACACTTGCGTCGGTCGGCGTTATCGGCGCGTTTCCGATGGCCAGGCGGCGAGCGTTACTCATCGACCTGCAGCCGCTCGTCACCACCTTCGACGAACATCCGTGGAACTGGGCCGCGCACATGTCCGGCGACCGGACGCCGCGCAGGAACGAGGGCTCCCGCTGGAATGCGGGCAAGGACCTCTCATTCGTTCCGTTGCGGCCCGAACGGGTCGTCGAGGTCCGCTACGACCACATGGAAGGCGAACGGTTCCGCCACACAGCACAATTCAATCGCTGGCGGCCCGACCGCGATCCGCGCTCGTGCACGTACACGCAACTGGAGCAGCCGGTGACGTTCGCCCTCGGCGACATCGTCCCGGGCTTGTGACGCTTGACCTCAACTGATGTTGAGGTTGCAGGCTGGTCTGATGGAAAAAGTTCTCACTGACCTCTGGCAGACCCGCACCGACTCGCCGTTTCCCGGGCTGACCACCCACGCTTTCCTGTGGACCGGCCCCAACGCGCTGTTTTATTCCACCGCAACGGATGCCGACTTCGACGAACTCGACGAACTCGGCGGCATCTCCGACCAGTACCTGTCCCATCGCGACGAGGCAGGCCCGATACTTGCCAAGATCGCCGACCACTTCGACTCGTCATTGCACGCCCCTGCCGCCGAGCTGCTCGAGATCGGCCAGCACGCGCACGTCGACGTTCCGCTCGGCAGCCGTCACATCGACGGCGACGGAATCGAGGTCATCCCGACGCCCGGCCACTCACCCGGCAGCACCTGCTACGTGGCGGACGGTGCCGAGGGCAGCTATCTGTTCACCGGCGACACCCTTGTCCTCGGTGACTCAGGCGAGTGGTGGGCCGGCTACATCCCCGGCATCGGCGACGCCGACGCATTGGCCACCAGTCTTCGGCTGCTGCGCACGCTGTCACCCGATGTGGTGATTTCCAGTGCCTTTCAGGGTGACTCGGCCGTACATCGCATTCAGCCGGCACGCTGGACCGACCACGTCGACCAGGCGCTGGACGGGCTCTCGACAGCAACCGCCAAGGGGCAGACCCGCTACGTGTAGATGACGTCTTTCAGCCAGTCCGTGTCACCGAGGTAGCGCTGCGCCAAACGCGCCGTCCCTTCGGCAAAACCGTCGGCGAACGCGATGGCACTGTCGGCCTGCGCGTGCGATGCCACCCATGCCGTCAGCTGCAGCCGCCGCAGCATCACGAACGACGGGATCATGTCGAGGTGTTCGACGGGCAAATCCCGAGTTTCGCGGTATCCCGCCAGCCAGCCCGCGATCATCGCTTCGGCTTCCGGAGTATCTTCGATGAACGACACCACGGCGCCGAGATCGGCGAGGTGCCAAGACCATCCACAGTCGTCGAAGTCGATGACTGTGATCGCGCCGCCATCCACCTGCGGG
Source organism: Mycobacterium sp. (assembly GCF_032159775.1). Taxonomy (GTDB): domain Bacteria; phylum Actinomycetota; class Actinomycetes; order Mycobacteriales; family Mycobacteriaceae; genus Mycobacterium. The sequence continues at coordinate 10,125 of NZ_JAVHWK010000218.1, read as the reverse complement.
TCGATCATCAGGTTGGCCATCCGCAGATCGGCGTGAATCAGACCGAAACGATCGGGGGTGCAACCGAACTCGGCCAGCTTGACCCCCAGTTCGGTCGCTGTGCGTTCGAGCACCGCGGCATCGGCGGTGGTGAGCCCCGGCGCGTGCCGCCAGTCACCCCATCGGCCGTCTGGCCCGATCATGGTGTCGGCGTCCCACGAGAACCGGGTGAAGTAGTCGGGCGCCTGCCACTGTGCGACGTGGTCGTGCATGGCTGCGGTGATCCGGCCGAGTTGGTCGAAGCCGACCGCCTCCGGCCGTTCCTCGGCGGTACATCCCGACACAAACGTCACCGCGTCGACGTTGAGCGGAAGGTCGTCGTGAACGGCCGTCACGACCTCGCTTCCGTCCCGTGCCGGGATCAGACGTGGCGTGACGACATCGGTCTGTTCGCGCAGCGCCGCCATCCAGGCGAGTTCCGACCGGATCGCTTCGCACGAGTGGTAGTCGGCGCGGTGTACCCGCAGCACGATCGGTTCGGCGCCGTCCACCAGGTAGGTGGCGTTCTCGGACAGGCTGAGCAGCCGCAGCGGCGCGTCGGGGTCTCGGCCGTACGCCGGCAAGGCGGCGCGCGCATACCTCTGGTGATCGGCAGGCAGTCCTGGCACTCCCATAGTGTGAGGCACGCCCTGTTATGCAGCAGACTGGCGTCATCAACCTGCGATGCCGGAGGCACTGGCCGTGAGCTTTTCCAACATCATGGACTCCAACAGCTACCGGGCGGAAGGCACGGCGGATCCGCTGATCGTCAGCCGCGAACGGGTGCTCGGCCCGGCGTACCGGTTGTTCTACGACCAGCCGGTGCACCTGGTGCGTGGGCAGGGCAGCCACCTGTTCGACGCCGACGGCGTCCGATATCTGGACGCCTACAACAACGTGGCGAGCGTCGGGCACTGTCACCCGCACGTCGTCGAGGCGGTCTCGCGGCAGATGGCGACGCTGAACACGCACACCCGCTACCTGCACCGCGGCATCGTCGAGTACTCCGAACGACTGCTGGCGTCCATGCCGGACGCCGTGAACCAGGTGATGTACGCGTGCACGGGCTCGGAAGCGAACGACCTAGCGCTTCGAGTCGCCGAAATGCGCACTGACGCAACGGGCGTCGTGATAACCCGCGACGCATACCACGGCAACACGGCGTCGACGACCGCGATCTCGCCGTCGCTGGGCGGCGCAACCATGGTCGGTCCCAACGTGCGCGTCGTCGACCCGCCCGACACCTACCGGGTGAACGCCGACGAGGTCGCGGCGCGCTTCACCGCCGACGTGGCGCGGGCCGCAGACGAACTGATCGCGGCGGGCTACGGCATGAGCAGCCTGATCGTAGACACGATCTTCTCGTCGGACGGTATCTATGCCGACACCGCGGTGCTCGGCCGCGCCGTCGACGAGGTGCGCGACCGCGGCGGGGTGTTCATCGCCGACGAGGTACAGCCCGGCTTCGCCCGCACCGGGGCGTCGATGTGGGGCTTCGACCGGCACGGCCTGGTCCCCGACATCGTGACAACGGGAAAGCCGATGGGGAACGGCATACCAATAGCGGCCATGGCGGCGCGGCCCGACGTGCTCGAACCGTTCGCGCGCGCAGTGCCCTATTTCAACACCTTTGGCGGCAACCCCGTGTCGATCGCCGCGGCGTCGGCGGTGCTCGATGTCATTGAGCGGGAGCACCTGATGGCCAACGCCGCGACGGTCGGTGACGCGTTGCGGGCCAAGCTCGCGAGCATCGACGATCACCGGCTGGGTGACGTCCGCGGGGCCGGACTCTACGTCGGCGTCGAGGTGGTCGCCGATCCGGAAAGCAGGGTCCCCGACCGCGCGGAAGCCCGTCGACTCGTCAACGCGCTTCGGGAAAGGCGGGTACTGATCTCGGTGTGCGGCCACGACGGCAACGTGCTGAAAATCCGACCGCCGCTGGTGTTCTCGTTGGCAGATGTCGACTGGTTTTACAGCGCCTTCACAGACGCGCTCGGCGTTTAGTCGCGCGCCCCTGCGGGCACGCACTTCCTATGTCCGTGTCAGCATTTCAGGATCTGCCGCTCGCCGATCGTGACCGCGAATGGGACGGCGACGCGGCGGAGAAACGAGTCCGCAAATGGGCGGACGCGCAAGACGAGCCGAACAAGAAATACCGCGACGCCCACCTCTGGTACGACGGCGACAAGAAGGACAACTTCACCGCGTACAAGTTGCTGATCGCCGATGTGGTCGACGGGAAACTGAAAGCGGTACCGCGCGCTGTGATGGCAGCAGGCGCCATCATGGACGGCGCCCGCGGCGGCATCAACATTGGTAGGGACGACGCCGAACGGGTGAAGAACCATCTGGCCAAGTACTACAAGAAGATGGGCGACACGGCGCCGTGGGAGCGTGACTGATATCCGCTAGATTGCGGGCGTGACCCCAACCGGCGCGGGCCGGTTCGCGCCCAGCCCGTCGGCCGACCTGCACATCGGCAACCTGCGAACGGCGGTGCTGGCATGGCTGTTCGCCCGCTCGACGAGCAGACGATTTTTGATGCGGGTCGACGACCTCGACGATCGCACGCAGACCGACATCGGTCTGCGTCAGCTCGACGACCTGGCGGCGATCGGGCTCACGTGGGACGAGCCCGCGCAGTGGCAGACGCACCATCCACAGCGCTACGACGACGCCGTCGCGGGGTTGGCCGAACGCGGACTGCTGTACGAATGCTATTGCAGCAGAAAGGATATCCAACAGGCGCCGCGTGCGCCGCACGCCCCGCTGGGAGCCTATCCTGGCACCTGCCGCGACCTGACCGACGCCGAGCGCCATACCCGTCGCGACGCCGCGGGCCGGCCGCCCGCGCTGCGGTTGCGCACTGACGTCACCACCCACACCGTTCGCGACCTGCTGCACGGTGAATACAGCGGCATCGTCGACGATTTCGTGGTCCGCAGGGGTGACGGGGTGACCGCATACAACCTCGCGGTCGTCATCGACGACGCGGCACAGGGCGTCGACCAGGTGGTACGCGGCGACGATCTGCTGGCATCGTCGCCTCGCCAGGCGTACCTCGCCACCCTGATGGGCTATCGCGAGCCGACGTACGCACACGTCGCCTTGGTCCTCAACGGCGACGGCGCGCGGTTGGCCAAGCGCGACGGTGCGGTCACACTGGCCCAGATCGGGATGCCGCGTGCGCTCGAGCAGATCGCCGGATCGCTAGGGTTCGGTGCAACCACACTGACCGGGATGCTCAACGAGTTCGACCCCGGCGCGCTGCCGCGCGAACCGTGGATCTACTCACCGGCTACGTGAGGCGGCGGCAAGCAGGCCATCCCGGAACTGCGGGTGCGCGATCGCCGCCAGCGCCTGGCCACGCTCGCGTACGGTTCGGCCCTCCAGTTCGGCAGCGCCGTATTCGGTGATGATCACGTCGACCTGATGCCGAGGCGTCGTGATCACCGCTCCGGGACCGAACCACGGCACGATTCTCGACTGCAGCACCCCGTCCTTCTCGAAAGTCGACGGCAGACAGATCAGCGACCGGTCCGACAGTTCGAGGCCGGCGCCCGCCACAAAGTCCTCGGCCCCGCCGATGCCACTGAACTGGCCGCCCGAGATCGTATCGGCGACGACCTGCCCGTGTATGTCGATGGCGAGCGCGCCGTTGATCGTGACCATCTCGTTGTTCGATGCGATCACGTCGGGTGCGTTGACGATCTCGACGGGCAAAAACACGACGTCGGAGTTGCCGTCCAACCACTCGTAGAGCTCCGGTGACCCGAACGCGAATGTCGTCACGCTGACACCGTCGTACTGGCTCTTGCCGGTGTTGGTGACCTTGCCCGCGCGATGCAGCTTCATGCAGCCGTCGGTGAACATCTCGCTGTGCAGCCCGTAGTCACCGCCGTCGCCTTCGGCCAGCACCGTCGCGATCTGGTTGGGGATCGAACCGATCCCGGTCTGCAGCGTCGTACCCGACGGGATGTAATCGACGGTGTGCCGGGCGATGGCCTTGTCGACGTCGCTCGGCGGCGCCTCGCCTCCCGGCAGGGCAAGGGGCGCGTCCGTCGAGCGCACCAGTACGTCGATCTCGTCGGTGTGCAGCGCATGTCGATGTTCTTCGCCAAACCCGAACGTCCGCGGGTAGGCGTCGGAGATTTCGACGACCAGCAGCCGGTTCGGGTCGGCGCCCGCACGGTGTAGTTCACCGATGGTGCCGCCAGCATGCAGCGACAGCGAGCACCAACCGTCTGCGTCGGGCGGCGTTGCGACCGTCGTCATCACCCGCGGGGACTGGGCCTGAAGCAAAGGACCGAAGCGGCGGAAATCCGCGGGGGTGAACTCGATGTCGGCGCCCGAATCCCGCAACGCCCTCTCGAGTGGACCGTAGAAACCGGAGAGGTAGTGCACGCCGGGACGCGAGAACAGTTCGGTACCGACCGCGAGCAGCGCGCCGTAGACGCGAAGATCCGTCCAGTCCTCGCGCTCGCCGAGCGCACGCAGGAACGCGGGCGGCTGACCGGGCCCCAGGGGCATTCCCAGAGTGTCTTCGGGGTCGAGCCGCGTGGCGGCCTGTTGGGCGGTCAGTTCCTGTGGCATTGCGCGGTGATCCTATATACCGAGTGACTTGAGATACCGAGTGACTTGAGCAGAACCCTTGGGCAATCCTCAGCGACTTGCTAGCGTCCGCCGGTGCGCTACGTCAGAAAACCCGTCCTGGCCCTGATGCTGCTCGCTGCGCTGCTGGCACTCGCGGCATGCGGTGGCTCTTCCGGCGAGAACCAGGTCAAGTCATCGGGTGTGCTTCGCGTCGGCACCGAGGGCGTCTACTCCCCGTTCAGCTACCACGACTCGTCCTCCGGCGACCTCGTCGGCTATGACATCGACGTCGCGAAGGCGGTCGGCGAAAAGCTCGGTGTCAGAGTCGAATTCGTCGAGACTCCGTGGGATGCGATGTTCGCGGCGCTGGAGGCGAACCGCTTCGACATCGTCGCCAACGAGGTGACGATCAACGACGAGCGCAAGGCCAAGTACGACCTGTCGGAGCCGTATTCGGTCGGCGAAGGCGTCATCGTCACCCGCGCCGACGACAACTCGATCAAGTCGCTCGCCGATCTGAAGGGCAAGGTCGCGGCCGAGAATGCGACGAGCAACTGGTCGGAGGTCGCCCGCAAGGCCGGTGCCCGGGTCGAGGCCGTCGAGGGCTTCACCCAGGCGATCACGTTGCTCAATCAGGGCCGGGTGGACGTCGTCGTCAACGACAGCATCGCGGTGTACGCCTACCTCGCCGAGACCGGCGACAAGACCGTCAAGATCGCTGGGAACGTCGGCGAGAAGAGCGAGCAGGGTTTCGCCGCGCGCAAGGACAGCGGTCTGTTGCCCGACCTGAACAAGGCGCTCGATGAGCTGCGATCCGACGGCACGCTGGCCGACATCTCGCAGAAATATCTGAAAGCGAATGCTTCTGGCGGCCCGGACACACCGCCGGCGCCCGATGCGAACCAATCGACGTGGCAGCTCGTCCTGCACAGCCTTGGTCCGCTGGCCAAGGCGACGATCACCAAGACAATTCCGCTGACGATCATCACGTTCGTGATCGGTATCGTGATCGCGTTGGCGGTTGCACTGGCCCGGCTGTCGACGAACCTGATTCTGACCAACATCGCCCGGTTCTACATTTCGGTCATCCGAGGCACCCCGCTGCTCGTGCAGTTGTTCATCGTGTTCTACGCGCTGCCTGAACTCGGCGTGAAGATCGATCCGTGGCCGGCCGCGATCATCGCCTTCTCGTTGAACGTCGGCGGTTACGCCGCGGAAGTCATACGGTCGTCGATTCAGAGCATCCCCAAGGGGCAATGGGAGGCGGCCGAGACTATCGGCCTGACCTATGTGGGGGCGTTGCGGCGGGTCATCCTGCCGCAGGCGGCGAGGGTCGCCGTGCCACCGTTGTCCAATACGTTGATCTCACTGCTGAAGGACACGTCGTTGGCGTCGACGATTCTGGTCACCGAACTCCTGCGACAGGCACAGATCATCGCCGCACCGAAATTCGAGTTCCTCGCTCTATATCTCACTGCCGCGGTTTACTACTGGGTCGTCTGCCTGGCGCTCTCGTTCGGTCAGAACCGCGTCGAACGCCGGCTGGAAAGGTACGTGGCACGATGACTGAGCCCCGTGAAGACAGGATCACCGCAGAAGGCGTGCACAAGGCCTTCGGCGACAATGAAGTGCTCAAGGGTGTGTCGTTCACCGTGCCGCGGGGGACGTCGACGGCCATCATCGGCCCGTCGGGCTCGGGCAAGACGACGCTGCTTCGGGCGCTGAACGCGCTCGACAAGCCCGACGCCGGGGTGATCCGGGTCGGCGGGGCGGATGGCGTCGAGGTCGACTTCTCCAAACCGGTGTCAAATGACCAGCTGCGCAAGTACCGCGCGCAGAGCGGCTTTGTCTTCCAGTCGCACAACCTTTTTCCGCATAAGACGGTCCTGCAGAACGTCACCGAGGGACCGGTGACTGTGCAGAAGCGGCCCAAGGAGGAGGCGGAAGCCGATGCAACCGAGCTACTGGAGCAGGTCGGCCTCGCCGAAAAGCGGGACCAGTATCCGTTCCAGCTGTCGGGCGGCCAGCAGCAGCGCGTCGGCATCGCCCGCGCACTGGCGCTCAAACCAAAAGTGGTGCTTTTCGACGAGCCGACGTCCGCGCTGGACCCCGAACTGGTCGGCGAAGTGCTCTCGGTGATCAAGGACCTGGCCATCGAGGGCTGGACGCTGGTCATCGTCACCCACGAGATCCAGTTCGCCAAGCAGGTTTCCGATCAGGTGCTGTTCACCGACCAGGGGGTGATCCTCGAGAAGGGCCCACCCGCCGAGGTGATCGGCGATCCGAAGGAAGAGCGGACGCGCCAGTTCCTCGACCGAATCCTCAACCCGCTGTAGGCGCTCCGTGGCCAGGTGTGCACCCTGGCAGACCCGTGATCACGTCCGACAGGAGATCTCCATGCTGTCGGAATCCCTGACCGGGAAGTGCACACTGACGTAGCCGTTGGCCGGGTCGCGCATGTAGTCGAGGTAGGGCGCAAGGCCCGCCATGCTGGTGTTGTCGGCGACGATGAGCGCTCCCGGCGCCAGTCGCGGCTCGAGCAACTGCAGCACCTGCAGGTAGAGGTCTTTCCATCCGTCGAGAAGCACGAACTGCACCGGCTCGTCGATCGACGCCAGGGTCTCCAGCGCGTCACCGTGCAGCACGGTGATCACGTCGTCGAGCCCGGCGTCGGCGAAGTTGGCTGAGGCGATGGCCACCTTGTTCTCGCTGAGCTCCGTAGTGACCACCCGGCCGGCCCCGTTGTCGCGCACCGCAGACGCCAGGTGGATCGCGGAGATGCCCAGCGACATGCCGAACTCGACCACGGTCGTCGGACGGGATGCCCGCACCAATGTGTAGAGCAGCCGGCCCGCTTCCGGAGTAACCGGGAGGTAGAACTCGCTCAACGCGTCGGCGCGGTCCTGCGCGCTGGACTCGCCGGGGACCGCGTCTCGGCGCATCATCTCGCCAAGCAGTGGCATCTGCGCATCGGCTTCGGCGAACATCCGGTGAAGGGCGGCCGCGACGCGCGCATCAAGCAAGGTGGAAGTCATACCCACGACGGTAGTCCACACTGTTCCCATGCCCGTCCTGCACATCGAGCACGAGATCAGCGAATTGTCGGTCTGGCTAGAGGCATTCAAGAAGTCGGCGCCCGCTCGTGAGGCGGCCGGCGTCATACGCACCGAGGCGTACCAGCTCGATGACGACCCGAACTACGTCGTGATCAACTTGAGCTTCGAGAACCTCGACGCAGCAAGTGATTTCCGCGAACTTCTGATCAACCAGATCTGGTCGTCGCCCGAGTCCGCGCCTGCTCTCGTCGGACCGCCGACCGCACGCGTGTTGACCGAAGTCGAACTCTAGCGGTCAGCTCCGGTAGTACCGGCCGAGGACATGGTCGCGCAGCTCGTCGAATTCCCCTGCTTTGATCGCCATCCGGATCTGGTCGACGAGCCTCACGATGAAACGCTCGTTGTGGATGGTGCACAGAGTGGCGGACAACATCTCTTTTGCCTTGAACAGGTGGTGAATGTAGGCGCGGGTGTAGTGCGCGCACGTGTAGCAGTCGCATTCGTCGTCGATCGGTGTGAAATCCCGGCGGTAACGAGCCCCGGTGATGTTGTACCGGCCGCTCGCCGAATAGACCGCCGCGTTGCGCGCCACGCGTGACGGCGATACGCAGTCGAATGTGTCGGCGCCCGCTGCGACGGCGTCGAAAAGGTCGTCGGGCTCGCTGATCCCCAACAGGTGCCTTGGTTTATCGGCGGGCAGCTCGCTGCTGACCCAGCCGACGATGGTGGCCAGATTCTGCTTCTCGAGCGCACCGCCGATGCCGTAGCCGTCGAACCCGCGGCCGTCGTCGTCGACCACCGACACCAGCCCGCGGGCGGCTTCCCGCCGAAGGTCCTCGTATTGCGCCCCCTGCACCACGCCGAACAGCGCCTGCGGGCTGCGGCCCGGTTCGGCCGCCGCCAGCCTGCGATGTTCAGAAAGGCACCGCACCGCCCATCGGTGCGTGCGCTGCACCGACTCCTCCTGATAGCCGCGGGTGTTCACCAGGGTCGTCAGTTCGTCGAACGCGAAGATGATGTCGGCGCCGATCTGGTGTTGGATCCCGATCGACACCTCGGGGGTGAACCGGTGTGTCGATCCGTCCAGGTGCGACGTGAAGGTGACGCCGTCATCGTCGACGCGGGCCAGCCGCTCCTTGCCCTCGGCGATGATGTCGTCAGCCGTGACCCGCTCGGTGTCCATCGCGAGCACCTTCCGAAAGCCTGCACCCAGCGACAGCACCTGGAAACCGCCGCTGTCGGTGAACGTCGGTCCCGGCCAGTTCATGAACGCACCGAGTCCGCCTGCCTCCTCGACGATGTCGGCGCCGGGTTGCAGATACAGATGGTAGGCATTCGCTAGAAGCGCCTGTGCCCCAAGGTATTTCATGGTTTCGGGTAGTACCGCCTTGACCGTGGCCTGAGTGCCGACGGCGATGAAGGCGGGAGTGTGGATGTCTCCGTGCGGTGTTCGGATGACACCGGCGCGGCCCAGCCGTCCGGGAAGCTCCGCTTCGATGCTGAAAGACGGCACTGACACGATGTGTATTCAATCAGCAGCAGGTGCACAGGCAAATTTCGAGCAATATCAAGACCGCGCGTAGGCAGCCCTCCATACTCTGTGGGACGGTCCGCCGATGTCGACGGTCCGCGATAACAAAAGGAGAACACTGGTGAAGCGTGGGTTCGTGGTCGCCATAGGCGGCGCGGCGATTGTGGTCGCCGGTCTGTCGGGCTGTTCGTCGGAGAAGAAGTCCGAGACCAGCGGGGATACGTCTTCGGCTGCCTCAGCGCAGGGCAAGAGCACTGTGACGATCGATGGCAAGGACCAGGCCGTGCAGGGCACTGTCGTCTGCAGCACGATGGGCGAGAACGTCAACATCGCAATCGGCGATGCCACCACTGGTATCGGGGCCGTTGTCAGCACAGGCGACAGCCCAACCGTTCATTCGGTCGGCCTCGGCAACGTCAACGGCGTCACGCTGGGATTCCAGGAGAACGCGGGCCAGGGTGAGGCCAAGGCCGAAAAGGACGGCAGCACCTACAAGATCTCCGGCACCGCGGTCGGCGTTGATATGGCCAACCCGATGCAGCCCGCCAACAAACCATTCGAAATCGAGGTCAGCTGCCCCTAATCGGCAGAGACTGCTTGAAACGGCGGCGTCCTTGGGGCGCCGCCGTTTTCGTGCTCAAGCGGGCACGGTGTAACTTGCCGCCGACTCCCGCAGCTGCCAGATCTGTGCGGGGCATAGTTCATTGACGGCCTGATTGATCAAATAAGCACCCTGGTAGTAGTCGACGGTGCCGTAGTCGCGTTTCACCTCATCGACGAGTTGCGCGTAACTCATCTTCGCGCCGACGGCGCACCTGTGAGCGCGGCGGCCGAGAGCGCTGCCGCGGTCAGAATTCGCTTCATCGCAGGTGAGCCTAGTTCTGCGGAGCGGGGCCTGCGACCTGTGTAAGAGTGGAAAGCGTGAGC
>NZ_JAVHWK010000204.1:0-4226 GCF_032159775.1 Mycobacterium sp. | reverse complement strand
AGCGGGCCGAGCAGTTTCGGCACGAACATCGGGTCGGGGTCGATCAGGTCGGAGTCGACGAACACGACGATGTCGCCGGTGGTCACCGCGAGCGAGCGCCACAGCACCTCACCCTTACCCGGCTGCGGTGTGACCTCGGGGAGTGCGACCTCGCGGCTGATCACCCGCGCACCGGCCGCCAGCGCACGGATCTCGGTGTCGTCGGTGGAGCCGGAATCCAGCACGATGATCTCGTCCACCAGGCCACCGAGCAGTGGGGTGATGGTCTCGACGACCGAGCCGACGGTCTGTTCCTCATTGAGTGCGGGCAGCACCACCGAGATGGTGCGCGACCCCTTGGCCGCCTCCAGCTCGGCGATGGTCCACGTGGGTCGGCTGAAGCTGTGGTCGTTCAACCATCGGCCGGCGACCACGTCAGTGCCGGGAAGTTCAGGAGACAGCGTCATCGTTCGACTCCCCCTCGCTCCGGTCCTCGCTCGTCCCTCGTCCCCTGCCCTGCGGGCGTGGGCCCAGCGATCCTCACTCGGGTCCGTCTCAGTGTCATGCCAGTCCCCTAACCGTGCGCGTGGGCGAACGCACGCCCTGGATCGACGCGACCATTTCGAGAACGCGCCGCGTGGGCCCGACTTCATGCACTCGGAACATCGCGGCGCCCTCCGCGGCGGCCAGCGCCGTCGCTGCGAGGGTGCCTTCCAAGCGTTCTGTCAGGTCCACACCGAGAGTTTCCCCGACGAAATCTTTATTGCTCAGCGCCATCAGGACTGGCCATCCAGTTTTTACAAGGTCTTTTACATGGCGCAACAAACTAAGACCGTGGTAAGTGTTTTTGCCGAAATCGTGCGTCGGATCGATTAACACTGCGTCTCGCGCCACCCCGGCGGCCACCGCCCGTTCGGCCGCGGTGGTCACCTCGGCGATCACGTCGTCGACGACGCCTCGCTCGGAGATTCCGTAGTTCACCCGGAACGGGCGGGTCCGCGGTGTCGCGCCGCCGGTGTGCGAGCACACCAGGCCCGCGCCGAACTCCGCGGCGACCTCGGCCAGGCCCGGGTCATGGCCGCCCCAGGTGTCGTTGATCAGGTCCGCCCCTGCCGAGCAGGCCTGCTTCGCGACCGCCGAACGCCAGGTGTCGACGCTGATCAGCTGGTCGGGGTAGCTGTCGCGGAGCCACTCGATGAACGGCACCACCCGCGCGACCTCTTCGTCGACGTCGACGTTCTCGCCGGGCCCGGCCTTGACCCCGCCGACGTCCACGACGTCGGCGCCGTCGGCTATCACCCCGTGGGCCGCGGACTTGGCGGCCTCATCGGTGAAATTGGCGCCGCCGTCGTAGAACGAGTCCGGCGTGCGGTTCACGATGGCCATGATCAGCGCACGATCGCCTGCCACCGGACGGCCGCAGAAGGTCGTCTGCATACTTCCAGGCTACGGGCGTGCGATTTCGGCACGCTCAGTCGCGCCTAGTGCAATCAACCGCGCCGACTTTGAACTGTCGTCCTACCCAGCCGGGTAAAACGCAGAGACGCATCTAATGGTGTCTGAGCGTTTCCCAGTCGTATTCTGACTCGAGTCCGACGATCAGACGGTTGGCACGTTCCCGCAGTAGCAGTGTCATCGCGATGCCACAAATCACAGCAACGACGAGCGCCACCCAGCCGAACCGGGAAACCCATCGCTCGGCGGCCAAGCCCACGTAATACACGGCGGCTGTCGTGCCCCCCGCCCAGCACAGCGCCCCCACGACGTTGGCGGCAATGAAGTGCGGGTAGTGCATCTTCAACGCACCGGCGAGAGGGCTGGCCAAGATGCGAAGTAAGGGGATGAAACGCCCAAAGAACACCGCAGACACGCCCCAGCGGGCGAACAGCCGCCTGGCGAGCGCGACATGCCCGGGGCCGAAGTGCTTGGGAAAGCGTTTGCCGAGCCGCTCGAAGAGCGACATGCCGAATCGACGCCCGACCGTGTATGCAATGGCGCCTCCGACGATCGCCCCGGCCGTTGCGGCCGCGCCCACGGCTATCGGGCTGATGTCGAGGTTGGGACGCGAGGCCAGCAATGCCGCGCCGACGAGCACGGTGTGCCCCGGAACCGGAATGCCTACGCTCTCGATCCCTACGACGGCGACGACAAGCAGATACACGGCAATAGGTGGGATCGACTGCAGCATCGAGGCCACGTCCATGCAGAAACGTCGCTCAGTAGTTGTTGCAGACGGCGGCGACCTGCAGGAGTGATCCAGTGAACTGTTGCCCCCAATGCGCACTGTGCGCCTGGACCATTTGCTGGCGCTGATCCACCGGCGATGCGAGGAATGTCCGCAGCATGGCCTGCGCCATCGGTTGCGTGTTGAACTGGTTGGAAAGTTCGGGCGATTGCGCGTTCAGCGCCGCCACTACCTGTGGATAGGTACACGTCGTGTTGATCAGCGTGGACATATCGGGTTGCGCGGAAGCATTCCCGGCGCCCGACGTCAACGACATCACCAGACCGCCAAACGCGACAATCACTGTGGTAGCGAACAGCTTCACCATCTTCGTACACTCCCGACCCGGCGCATAGCGATCTCTCGACGCTAGCAGGGTTCGCCAGCGCTTTAATCGCTTTGACCAGTCCGATTGCGAAGTCGGGCTTGGCCATACACGGCGGACTATCGCGCGTCGAAATAACTACTTCGGCTTCTTGCCGTCCTTCACCTCGGCGAGGTAGTCGTCGTAGTACTCGACGTAGCCCTCGTCGGGTCCCGACAGCACGTAGATCGGGTCCTCGATGTCGTTGGCTTCCTCGTCACCCTCGCCGGAACTGCCGCCGAAGCCCTCTTTGCGGAGGTCGACCTTCTGGCTCTTGAACGTCGACGTGTGCGCGAGTTCCTTGACGACCCGGACGAACAGCGGAACCGCATAGGGGGGCAGGTGCTCGTAGACGGCCTTCGCCAGCGCCTTGCCGTCGAACTCCTTGCCTTCTTTGAGCTGGATGGCGGCCATACCGGCCTTGCCGCCGACGTCGGGCACCTCGACGCCGAAGACTGTCGCTTCCTCGATCTGCGGGTCGGTGGACACCGCCGCCTCGACCTCGGTGGTGGCGACGTTCTCGCCCTTCCACCGGAACGTGTCGCCGAGCCGGTCGGTGAACGCCGCGTGCCCGAAGCCCTGCGAGCGCATCAGGTCACCGGTGTTGAACCACACATCGCCGTCCTTGAAGGCGTCGCGCACCAGCTTCTTCTCGGACTCTTCCTTGTCGGTGTAGCCGTCGAACGGCTGGAAACTGCTGACCTTCGACAGCAGCAGACCCGGTTCGCCGTTCTTGACCTTTCGGACACGGCCCTTGTCATCGCGCTTGGGGTCGCCGGTCTCGTCGTCGTACTCCACGAACGCGACGGGCGTCGGGCAGATGCCGGTGGTCTTGTCGACGTTCAGAACGTTGACGAACGCGGTGTTGCCCTCGCTAGCCGCGTAGAACTCGCAGACCCGGTCGATGCCGAAGCGCTTGGTGAACTCGTCCCAGATCGACGGCCGAAGGCCGTTGCCCGCGATCACCCGCACCTTGTGCTTGCGGTCGGTGTCCTTCTCCGGCTGGTTGAGCAGATACGCGCAGACCTCGCCGATGTAGACGAATGCCGTTGCGTCGTAGCGGATCACGTCGTCCCAGAACTTCGAGGCCGAGAACGACTTGCCCAGCGCCAGCGACGACCCGGAGCTGAGCACCGCCGACAGCGCGACCGTCAGCGCGTTGTTGTGGTAGAGCGGCAGGCAGCAGTACAGGGTGTCGTTGTTGTTGAGCCGCATCCCGAGGCCGCCGAAACCGGCGAGCGCCCGCAGCCACCGGTAGTGCGTCATGATGCTGGCCTTGGGCATTCCGGTGGTGCCCGAGGTGAAGATGTAGAACGCCTTGTCCTTGGCGAGCACGGCCGACGCGGTCGCCGGGTTCTTCGTCGGCGCGGTCTCGGCCAGCTTCTTGAACTCCTCGAGCTCAATCAACCCTTCGGTGTCGGCGCCGCTTTCCTTGATCGGGTCGACGAAGTCGGAGTCGGCGACGATGACCTTGGCCGACAGCAATCCCAGACTGTGATTGAGCACGTCGCCGCGCTGGTTGTAGTTCAGCATCCCGGAGATCGCGCCGCACTTGACCGCTGCCAACATCAGCAGCACCGGGTCGGGTGAGTTGGGAAGCATGATGCCCACCACGTCGCCCTTGCCCACCCCGCGCGCTGCCAGCACCGCGGCATAGCG
>NZ_JAVHWK010000203.1:0-23539 GCF_032159775.1 Mycobacterium sp. | reverse complement strand
GGGGGCCCGCACCCTCGCCGAGTGGCAGCAGGCCATGGAGGAGAACCTCGATCTCAGCGGCGAGCTGTTCCGGACTCCGGAGGATTCGCTGAACCACCCCCAAACCGCCCACGAGGGACGGTCCGTCACTGTGACCGACCCCCAGCTCGGCCCGGTGCGGCAGCCGTCGACCCTCATTCACGCCGAGGGCAAGCCGCTGACGAAGCTGCGACCAGCCCCACGGCTCGGTGAGCACAACGATGCCCTGATCGTCGCGGATTCGCTTGACTCCATGACCACTCCCGATGGCGTCGCGCCCGCCGACCCGCCACTGAAGGACGTGACGGTGCTCGAGTTCGGCAGCATGTTCGCGGGCCCGTACGGCGCGACGCTCTTGGCCGACCTTGGGGCCCGCGTCATCAAGGTCGAGCCGCTCGAAGGGGACAACATCAGAAACCTGGTCGCGTTCCCGGAGGCCGGCGGCGGAAAGGTGCTGCAAGGCAAGGAAAGCGTCGCCATCGACTTCACGAAGCCCGAGGGGCTTGATCTGGTTCACGAGCTCGCACGACGAGCCGACATCGTGCTCCAGTGCTTCCGCGGGAAGGCGGCCGAGCGGGCGAAGATCGACGAGGCGTCGCTGCGCGCGGTCAATCCCGATCTGGCCTTCGTGACGACGTCGGGCTACGGGCTCGACGGCCCGTTCGCACACCGCGCGGCCTACGCCCCGTCCGTCGGGGCGGCGTCCGGCCTCGCGCTGATCGACAGCCATGATTCGGGCGATCCGCCCGCCGACCTGGACGACCTTCACCGGAGGGCGGTTCAACTGCACGCCGGTGGAACCGTCCCCGCCGTGCAGTCCGACGGCATCGCCGCGCACGGCGTCGCTTCAGCGCTGCTGGTCGCGTTGTACGCCAAGCGGCGGGGCCGGACGCTCACACGATTGGTCACCACCATGCTCGGCACCGTTCAGCAGGCGATGATTCCCTACAACGCCAGCTACGCGTCGCGGCCGGCGAACCAGGCCGCCGACGACCAGTTCTTCGGGATGAATGCGCTGTACCGGATGTACTGCGCGGCCGACGGCTACGTCTTCCTCGCCGCGCCGCTGCCGCGTGAATGGCCCGCACTGGCCAAGGCCATGTCGCCGTATGTCGACCTGGACGCCGACGAGCGCTTCGCCGACGCCGACGCCCGCGCCGCGCACGACGACGATCTGATCGCTGCGCTGACACCCGTGTTCGCCACCAAAACCACGTTGGAATGGGAGCGCGAATTGACCGCGCAGGACGTCGGATGCGTCGAGGTTGTGGAGGCCAATTCCGAATTGGTGCTTCAGACGGACCCGTACTTCGAGGCCGGCTACGCAGTCGAGGCGGTCAGCCCCATCTTCGACAGGCATCGACGGCTCGCCCCGTTGTGCCGATTCTCGAGGTCGCGGACGAGGGCCGAGGCGGGCTGCACGATCGGTCAGCACACCGATGCCGTGCTACGAGAGCTCGGACTCGACGACGATGCCATCGCCGATATGCGGAAGAAGGCTGTGATCGGCGGCCCCAGCTGACCGGTCAGGAGTCGTCGGCAGCGATCAATGCTCGAGTCTCGTACGACACCGGTGCGGTCAACATGCCTACCCACGTGTCCACGTAGTTGTGTAGCTGCGCCTCGCTCAGTCCGTGGCCGGAGCGGGCGGACGCAGCCAGCACGTTGATCAAGCTGATATACAGCTGGAACGTCCGACCGCGCCGGATGCGCTCGGGCAGGTCCTGCAGCGCGGCGTCGACGAGTTCCTCCAACTGTTCCTGCGTCCATTCGTCGTCGACATGATCTGGCCAGTAGTGGGTGCGCGCCCGCGGATCCTCGCTCAGCCGGGCAAGGAACGGCACAAACATTTCACCTCCGGCGATGCTGTTGGCCAACGGCCGCACCAGCAGCCACACCACTGCGCGCGGGTCTGCTTCCTTGCCCTGCTCGCGCATCGTCGCGAGCATCGCCCGTCGATCGGCTGCGAGTGACGCCTGGCGGTAGGAGACAAGCGCACGGATGAGTCCGTCGCGGGATCCGAAGTAGTACCTGATCACCGACGTGTTGGACTGCCCTGCGGCCTGCTGGATCTCGCGCAGCGTCACCGCCTCGATGCCACGGGTGGCGAACAGCCGTTCGGCAACCTCCATAAGCATCACCCGGGTGGATTCACCCGAAGCGTTACGACGCCGCGCGGCGGCGAAGGTGTCCGCACCCCGTTCGGTCATTGCACTCTCCGCCTGTCCGCCACAGTTCTACCGGTGGGAACGCCCACTCACAGCATAATAATGCAGAAGCATTAAAAATCCTGGACTTCGGTGTCCCAGGCTGGCATCATCAGGAGCAGCGACTCGGAGCCACGGAGGACCAATGAGCATGATCTGGACGAACTCGGGAGACTCCCACTTTCTGGAGCCCGACGACCTGTGGCAGTCACGGTTGCCCAAGCGACTCGCCGAGCTGACCCCGCGCGCGGAGAAGGATCCCGACGGGGAGTACGAGACCGTCTCCGTCGACGGGCAGATCTTCCGGCGCAAGTTGCCATCGTCGGCGATGGCAGCCTTCATCGAGGAGAGCATGAAGCCGCAGGGCATCCGCGACGCGAAGGCTCGACTCGGCGACCTGGACAAAGAGGGCGTTTGGGGCGAGGTGATCTTCCCCTCGCTGGGCATGTGGGGATCGACCTTCCGCACTCCAGAACTGCTAAAGGCGTGCATGCGCGCCAGCAACGAATGGGCGCTCGAGGAGATCTGTGCAGTGTCGCCGCGTTACGTGGTGACCGCGCAGGTGTCGACCCTGGTCGTCGACGACGCGATCGAGGAGCTGCACTGGGCTGCGGGACAGGGCTTCAAGGCGGTCTTCCTGCCGACCACCCCCCACCCGAGTGCGCCCGACTGGCACCGCAAGGAGTGGGAGCCGTTCTGGGCGGCCGCCGAGGAGGCCGGCATCGTGATCGCGTTCCACATCGGCACCGACCCAGTCGACATGACCGTCGGCGGCGCGTCGGGTGGCGCAGGGCAGGTGTACCGCGGACCGGGCGGCGCGATCATGAACTACACGGAGACGACGTTCTCCGGTCAGCGCGCGGCCATGAAGATGGTCGCCTCCGGTGCGCTCGACCGCCATCCCGACCTCAAGGTGCTGATCTCCGAGGGCGGGGCGACGTGGGTGCCGTTCCTGGGCGACCGCCTGCTCGAGGGTTACCGCCAGCACCATATGGCCGTGCGCCCCAAGCTCAGCCGCAGCCCCAAGGAGATTCTCTATCACCAGGTGTACGCGTCGTTCCAGCACGACGAGACCGCTGTCGCCGCGTTCGACCACATGGGCTACAAGAACGTCATGTTCGGCAGCGACTACCCGCACATGGAGGGCACCTTCGGGCACACACAGGACACCCTCAAGGGATTGTTCGACGGGGTGAGCGACGAGACCAGGTTGCGCATCACCCAGGGCACGTTCTACGAGTTGTTCCCGGACGTGCCGCCGATCCCGGCCGAGAAGTTCTAACGCGCGTGCCGAATACATCGGGGTTGCGCGACGTCGCCATCGTCGGCGTCGGCGCCACCGACTACTACAAGCGCGGCGGTTCGCTGCCGAAGTCGATCACCGAGCTGGCCGGGGAAGCCATCCTCGCCGCGTGCGAGGACGCCGGCATCCCCGTCACCGACATCGACGGCTTCGCCTACTACTCTGGTGCCAGCGCGGGCTACACCGAGAAGATGGACACCGCTGACTTCGTTGAGACGCTTGGTATTCCAGAGATTCGGTTCACCGCGGCGCTGACGTCCGGCGGAGGCGGGTCGGCTGGCGCGGTCGGGCTGGCGCGTGCCGCAATCGTTGCGGGCGACGCCTCTGTGGTCGTCACGGTGATGGCGTTGCAGCAAGCAAAGCAGCGACTGGGGTCGGTGTTCTCGGCAATGGACCCAGATCCGATCAACTCTTTTCTGCAGCCGTCGGGCCTGTCCGGGCCGGGCCAGCTGATGTCGGTTCTGGCCCGCCGTCACATGCACTTGTACGGCACCCGCCGTGAAGCGTTCGCCGAAGTAGCGCTGTCGACGCGGACCAACGCGTTGAACCGCCCCAAGGCCATGCACCGCCAGCCGCTGACGCTGGACGACTACTTCAACGCCCGGATGATCGCAGAACCGTTGTGTCTGTATGACTTCTGCCAGGAAACCGACGGCGCCGTCGCGGTGATCACCACCAGCATGGATCGAGCCAGGGATCTCAAGCACCCGCCGGTACCCGTGGTCGCCGCGGCGCACGGCGGCGTCCGCGACTGGGGCAGGGCGTTCGCGTGGATGGGCATGCCCGACGAATACTTCGCCTCCTCGGGCAACGCACCCATCGCCAAGCGACTCTACGAGCAGGCGGGCATTGGCGCAGCGGACATCGACGTGGCGCTGCTGTACGACCACTTCTCGCCGATGGTGCTGATGCAACTCGAGGACTACGGGTTCTGTGGGAAGGGAGAGGGTGGCGCCTTCGTCGAAAGCGGGGCCATCCGTTTCGACGGCGGCAGCATCCCGGTCAACACCCACGGAGGGCAACTGTCGGAGGCCTACATCATCGGAATGACTCACATCGTCGAGGGCGTCGAGCAAATGCGTGGTACCGCCATCAATCAAGTGAAGGACGCCGAATTGGCCTTGGTCACAGGTGGTCCCGCGAGCCTGCCTGTCAGCGGTCTCATCTTGGGGCGGACAGCATGAGCGCCTCCACGACGGTGCTGGCCACGACCATCCCCGGTGAACACGTCCGGATAGCGGTCAACAAGGACACCGAGCCCTTCTGGCAGGCCGCCAAGGAGCGTCGCCTCGTCGCACCGCAGTGCGCGGACTGCCAGACGTTCCGCCTGCCGCCAACACCGTTCTGTCCCAACTGCCAGTCAAAGGCTGTGAAGTGGGTCGAACTCGGCGGTGCGGCAACGGTGTACAGCTTCGCGGTCGTGCACGGATTCCCTGGCATGCCCGACCTCGTGCTGGTGCCCGCGGTGCTCGACCTGCCCGACGCGCCGGGGGCGCGACTGGTATCCAACGTCGTGGACGTCGCACCCGCCGAGGTTTCCATTGGGATGTCGCTGCGCGTGGACTTCACGCCCATCGCCGACGGTTGGCTGCTCCCGATCTTCCGCGTCGATCAAACATCTGTGTAAGGAGTGACGCCGTGTCCGACGACAGTGCGCTGCACGAGAAGCCGCTGGAATTCCTCACCAGCATCGCCAATACAGGTGGAGACTGCGACGGTCAGGCAATACTGCCCGTCAATGGTCACTTCCGTTGCACGTGCTCGTGCGGCGAGTGGGACGTGGACGTCGACGATCCGCAGGAAGGCCTACGCCAGGCCCGCATTCACACCAACAGCGCGACCGACTAACAGCTGAGGAGCTCGAACATGTCCGGCATCGTCGGATTTCTCGGCGCGGGACAACTCGGGGAACCGATGGTCGAGCGCTTGCTCGGGGCCGGCCACGATGTGCTGGTCTATGCCCGGCGAAAGGACGCCCGCCGCCGATTGCAGGACAAAGGCGCGGTGTTGGCCGATTCTGTGGCCAACTTGGCACGGGCCAGCGATGTTCTCATCTCATGCCTGTTCTCCGATGCGCAGCTACGTGAGACCGGGCTCGGGCCGAACGGTTTCATCGCCAATGCGAAGCCCGGTTCGGTGTTCGTGTCCCACACCACCGGTACGGTGACGACCCTCGAGGAAATGCGGGACCATTCTTCCTCTGGCACAGTCGTTCTCGATGCGCCCGTCAGCGGTACCCGGGACGACATCGAAGCGGGCACTTTGACCGTGCTGGTCGGCGGACCGGGCGACGCCGTCGCAACCGTGACACCGATTTTGACCGCTTACGCCGATCCCGTTGTGGCGACAGGCGCACTGGGCAGTGCTTTGGCGCTCAAGCTCATCAACAATGTGCTGTTCGCCGCGAACGCTCAACTGTTGGCTTCCGCTACCGAGTTGGGCGCGCAGCTGGGTGTCGCGCCGGACGTCCTGTTGTCCACCCTGCAGGTCTGCAGCGCGGGAAGTCATGCGGCGGCACACGCTCATCGCATCGGCGGGATGCAACGGTTCACCGAACTCGCCGGACCGTTCTTGCGCAAGGACGTCGCGGCCTGCCGTGATGCCGCCGGCGAGGCGGGGGTCGATCTCGGATTGTTGGGGTCCGTCATTCGCGACGGTCCGCTCGCGCTCGACGACATCGACTCGGCGGCTGGAGAGACGCCGCAATGACGTGTCGATTCGAACCCTGACACGTTGCGGTCAGAGCAGTTCGAGGTACTGCTCGACCAGCGCGACCGACGTCCGCGGATAGCTCATAGCCGTCGTGGTGTCCAACCCGTCGCGCACCAGCAGCCGGACGAGCCGATTGTTGATCAACGACAGCACGAACGCCGCCACCAGTTGGTAATAGGCGATGTCGCCGGTCAACGTGCCGCCGAATTCCAGGTAGCGCCTGACGAATTCGTCGTCGTCGGGGATACCGGGCAAGCGGGTGAACCCCAGCGCCTCGCACAGAAAGCGCTCGAACATCAGCCACCAGCCGACGTCGATGTCCGGCGGCCCGGTGCAGGCCGTCTCCCAGTCGAACAGCGCGACGACTGACAGGTCGTCACCGAAACACATATTCCCGACGCGTGCGTCGCCCCAGACCACCGTCTCGGCGTCGGTGGCCGGCGCGGAGCCTTGGATCACCTGCAGCGCCCGAGCGAGTGTGTTCTTGCCCACCACCAGATCGGGCCGGCACCAGTCGTACCAGCGTTCGAGCTTGTCGAGATAGCGCTGCATCGCCGTGCGGCTCGGGTCGCCGTCCGAAACGAACCGCATCACGTCGGTGCCGCCGAGGCGGTGCACGTCAACCAGTGCGCGTAAGCCGTTGTCGCACAATTGTCCTCGCTCATCTGAGGAGAGGTCGACCGTCCAGCCGCGTTTGTGCCAGCTCGGCACGTCCGACGGCGTTCGGCCCCGCACTCGTCGCATCACGTAGAACTCCGACCCGAGAATCTTGGGGTCGCGTTCGATGCCGACGATTTCCGGAACGCGGATTCCGTGTGCGCCGAGTCGTCGCATCACCTCAGCCTGCCGCGGGGCGTCGGGCACGGTGAACAGCTGGTGATCGTCGGCCTGTGTGCGCAAGACGAGCTCTTCTGCGTGCTGCGTGCCTGCCCCGTCGGTCCAGGTGGCGGTGAAGAACACCGTCTTGCCCGAGTAACCGGCCGGTGGCGCGGTGAACTCGGAGATCTCGAACGTCGTCGCCCGCGCGGGTGTCACCTTGGGGGGCAGCCAGGTGTGCAGCACCTGACCGACCCGGTCGCCGATGTCGCCGCGCGCCGATGTGTACGGCATCAGCATCCTTTCAAAACCTGAACACTACTGTCAGAATAGCCGCATGGAGGACCATCGGCGCAGCGGTGTCGACCTCGGCGCCTACGTGCTTCCCGGACGCGTCGTCGATCCCGGCGCCGTGATCGGCCAGGCGCAGGCGGCGGAGCAATTCGGCCTGCGCACGGTGTGGCTCAGCGAGCGATGGGGTACCAAGGACCTCGGAGTGATCGCGGGCGCAGTCAGCCAGGTCACCTCGAATGTCCAAATCGCCTCGGGTATCACGCATCTGCAGTCGCGTCATCCCGCACTGCTGGCATCGCTGGCGATGACGGCTCAGGCGCTCTCCGGCGGGCGGTTCATGCTGGGCGTGGGACGGTCGGTCGACGCCATGTGGGCGGCAGTGGGGCTCCCGCGATCCACCAACGCCTCGATCGTCGACCATGTCGACATCTTCCGCCGACTGTGTCGTGGTGAGAAGGTGCGCTACGACGGGCCGGCGGGCAGATATCCGTCGCTGCGGCTCAATGACGTCCCCGACCAGTCGGTGCCCCCTCTGGTTTTCGCGGCGATCGGCCCCAAGGGCCTCGCGTTGGCGGCCCGACACTTCGACGGTGTACTGCTACATCCGTTCCTCACGCCCGCCGCGGTCCGGCGATCAGTGGAGCGCGTGCGCGACGCTGAACGCGCGGCGGGCCGGCCGGCGGGCGGCGTGCGCGTATATGCCACCGTCGTAGTGGCGTGCGAGCTTCCCGCAGAGGATGAGTTGGCCGTGGTTGGGGCGCGGGCGGTGACCTACTACCAGATTCCCGGCTTCGGAGAGAGGCTGGCCGCGGTCAACGGGTGGGACCCTGAACCGTTGACGCAGTTGCGATCCCATTCGTTGCTCGTCGGAATCCGGGGCGCGGCGGACTCCGTGCTCACCCGTGACGAACTCGCCGAAGTGGCGTCGGCGTTGCCCGTGTCGTGGACCGCAGAGTCCGCGGCGATCGGACCGGCGCGGTCCTGTCACGAGGTGTTCGAACGGTACCGCGAGGCGGGCGCCGACGAATTGGTGCTGCACGGCAGCACACCCGACAAACTCGGCGCGCTGTTCCCCCCGCCCGCTCAAATGGATGAATCAGTTAAACATTGAGCGGATTAGTCCTACGATCCGAGAATGGATCTCAAACTTCAGCGCATCGCCGCGTGGGGCGGCATCGCCATGCTCGCCATGTTCTTCCTCTTCTTCATGCTGATCGCAGGGCTGATTCCGCCGCTGTCGCCGACTGCCAGCGCCCAGAGCATCGCCGATTTCCTCGTCACCAACAAGCTGCGGGTGCGGGTAGGCCTCGCCTTCAGCATGCTTGCCGCTTGCGTGGCACTACCGTGGCTGGCCACGATCTGTGTGCGGGTGCGTCGCGCCGAGGGCAAATGGGGGGTGCTCTCGGTGACCCAGATCTTCGCCGGGGTCATCTTCGTGCCAGGCTTCCTCTTCCCGATGATGGTGTTGGCAGCCGCAGCCTTCCGTCCGGAGGAACGGGATCCGCAGATTACCCAGGCGCTCAGCGACGTGTTCTGGCTGATGTTCATCGGCATCGTCGGAACGCTGGTGGTCCAAGCCCTCGTGCTCACCACGGCGTCGTTCATCGACCACACCCAACCGGGGACGTTTCCGCGTTGGTTCGGCTACTTGAACGCCTGGTATGCGCTCCTCGCGCTCCCAGGCGGGGCGGTCGTGATCTTCAACGACGGGCCGCTGGCCTGGAACGGCGTGTTCGCCTTCTGGATTCCGTTGGTGGCGTTCTCCGTCTGGATGGTCGCGGTGACTGTGGTTCTGCTCAAGTCGATCAAGGCGGAGCAGCAGGCGGCAGAGTTGTTGACCGTCGCGGCGTCGTGACGCTGAGCGCGCGCGCGTCCGTTGAGGCGCCGGTGAGACGGGTCCCCGGTGAAACCGGCACGTGGGTCTTCCTGTTCGGCGACATGTTGGTTTTCGGAGTTTTCTTCGTGACCTTCATGGTCGAGCGGGACAAGGCGCCCGACGTCTTCGACGTCGCGCGCAGGACGCTGCACCTCGGGATTGGGCTCACCAATACGCTGCTGCTGCTGACGAGTTCACTGTTCGTCGTCGTCGCGCTCGGAGCGCTACGGTCCGGCGAGCGCCCCACGGCGCGCTCGGCCGTTGTGGGGGCAATGGGCTGCGGCGCAGCGTTCGCTGCGCTCAAAGTGTACGAGTACAGCTCCCTGGTGTCCGGCGGACACGGCGTGGGAGCGAACCACTTCTATCTCTACTACTTCATCCTCACCGGCGTGCACCTGTTTCATGTCTGCGTTGGCATTGCGGTGCTGACCTTCCTGCTGAATCAGACCCGGCGCCCCCAACTCGGCGAGACCCGAATGGCGGTCGTCGAGGGTGGGGCATGTTTCTGGCATCTCGTCGACCTGCTGTGGGTCGTGCTGTTCCCGTTGCTGTACCTGGTGGCCTGATGCCTGCTCTTTCTCCTCTCGCCTGCGTGAACAAGCGT
Source organism: Mycobacterium sp. (assembly GCF_032159775.1). Taxonomy (GTDB): domain Bacteria; phylum Actinomycetota; class Actinomycetes; order Mycobacteriales; family Mycobacteriaceae; genus Mycobacterium. The sequence continues at coordinate 13,709 of NZ_JAVHWK010000203.1, read as the reverse complement.
GCGGGATTGTCGTGGCTGATACTCATCGTGGCGACCGTGGTGTCCTACGCGCTCGGTGCCGACCACGGCACGGGATCGGTGATGGTGGTTGCCGTGCTGGCGATTGCGGCGGTCAAGGTCCGGCTCATCGGGCTGGACTTCATGGAACTGCGGACTGCGCCAATACCGTTGCGCGTGGTGTTCGAGGGGTATTGCCTCGGGCTGTGGACTGTGCTGTCCGGGCTCTACCTGTTCGGTTGACCTCAGTGCGAACGGACGCCGAAGTCGATGTCGTGAATACCGGAGAACGGCGTGAAGCCCTCCCTGCCAAGCCATGACGGGTCGGCTCGATGTCCGGGTCCCGGACGTGCCCAGTCCACCCACGGTCCCCAGTCCTCGCGCCGCAGTCTCTGTTGCAACGTCTGCGGGTGTTCGTTGGCGGCCGCAGCGTAGCGCTTCGCGAACTGCTTCATCTCGGCGAGCACCCAGACATCCTCCTCGGAGCGCCACTTCCCCTCACCGGCGTAGGAGATGAACTGGTAGGACGGGAAGTCGATGGGCGGTGCGCCGGGTTGCGGATTGTCGGCGCGGTTGAACACCTTGTAGGCGACCCGCGTCCCATCGACGACGTACCAGACCAGTGGGCTGTAGACCTGGGGTGCGGCGCCCATCGTTCCCTCGAGGAATTTGGTGATTTCCTCGGGACCGGTGAACGTGCCGTAGAAGTGGTCGAAGTAGGTCGCGTCGTCGGTGAACAGATGCGCCCACGCGTCCCAGTCCTCGAGCACCGGACCAGTCATGAAGTAGCGCCGGAATTCCCGCTCGACTTCCTTGACGTCTGCCATCGTAGGTCAGCCTCCCAGCCGTAGCCCGGCATTGCGGGTGCCGAACACGTCTGTCGCCATGATCGCGCCGAGTTTCTCTGCGTCCCAGCGTTTCTGGCCGTTGGACACCGATGCGACCGGATGCCAGCCTTTGAGCAGCTGCAGATGCTCGCCCATGGCGCGGATAACCTGGCCGCTGACGTGGCCGGCTTCCGGGCTGGCCAGCCATGCCACCACCGGTGAGCCCAGCGACGGATCCTTGGGATCGAACTCGTCCTCGGGGCGTTCGTCGGGTTCGATGGCCGCGGCCGCCCCCGGCATGGATGCCGACATCCGGGTGCGGCCGCCCGGACTGATCGCGTTCACTGTGGCACCGATCGACGCCAACTCCAGGCTCAGGGTCTGAGTCAGTCCCACGATCGCAGCCTTGGCGGCGCTGTAGTTCGTCTGCCCGAAGTGGCCGTGCAGACCCGCTCCGGAGGTGGTGTTGATGATGCGGCCGTAGACCTTTCCGCCGGACTCCTTGGATTCCGCACGCCATTTGCGGGCAACTGCGCGGCTGGTGAGCCAACTGCCTCGGACGTGCACCCGCATCACCAGGTCGAAGTCGTCGACGGTCATGTTCCAGATGGCCTTGTCGCGGACGATGCCTGCGTTGTTCACAACGATATCCAGCCTGCCCAGCTGCGAATAGGCACGCTCGACGGCGAGTTCGACCTGCTCCTCGTCCCCGACGTCGCTGAAGTCGGAAAGCGCTTTCCCGCCGCGGCTTTCGATGATCGCCACCACCTCGTCGGCCACCTTGCCGGTGCCCTCGCCGGACAGGCTGGTGCCCAGGTCGTTGATGATCACGGTGGCGCCGTGCTTGGCCAGTTCGAGCGCGTGGCCGCGGCCGATGCCGTGGCCAGCTCCGGTGACCAGGGCAACCCTGCCATCGAGTAGGCCGGTCATGAACTCTCCTCGCTAGGGGTGAAGACGGTCAGGTAGGGGCTTTCGGGATCGGTGTCATCGACGGGACGGAATGTGGCTGTCACCGTCATTCCGATCCGAAGCCCGTCGGGCTCCACGCCTTCGATCGTCGTCATCAGCCGCGGCCCCTCGTCGAGTTCGACGATCGCCGCAACGTAAGGAAGGCGCTCCTTGAACGGCGCAAGATCATTGACGTGAACCGTCGAAAACGTATAGAGGGTCCCGCTTCCGCTGGCCTGCACCGGCCGCACGTCCTCGCTCCAGCAGTGCGGACAGAACGGCCGCGGATAATGGTGCACCCGCCCGCACGACTCGCATTTGGCGATCAGCAGGCGGCCTTCGCGCGCCGCGTTCCAGTACGGCGCGCTCGCCGCGTCGATCGTCGGAATGTCCGCGCGCGCCACCGTCACCACCCGGTGAACTCGGTCGGGCGCTTCTCCATGAAGGCCGCCACGCCCTCTTTGGAGTCGTGCGCGTAGGACTGGATCTCCTGGGCCATCGCCTCGGCGACGAATGCGCCGGATCGATCGGTGTCGGGGGAGTCGTTGAGCAGCCGCTTGGTGAACGCGATCGCCGACGTCGGCGCCTCCGCCAGCCGACCGGCGAGGTCGGCGACCGCAGCGTCGAGCTCGTCGGGACTCACCACCCGATTCACCAGGCCCAGGGCCAATGCCTCTGCAGCCGAGAGCCTTTCACCGAAGAAGGCCATTTCCTTTGCCTTCTGCATGCCGATGCGGCGGGGTAGGAGATAGCAGCCGCCGCCGTCCACCACGAGGCCACGCTTGACGAAAGACTCGGCGAAGTAGGCGTTTTCGGTAGCGATGACCAGGTCGGAGGCGTAGACGACGTGCGCTCCGAGCCCTGTCGCTGCGCCGTGCACCGCGGCAATCACGGGTTTGTTGCAGTCGAGGACGCTGGCGACCAGCTTCTGTGCGCCGTTCATGATTCGGCGGGTCGGATCCAGCACTCGCTTCTGACCTTGGGTACGTCGATCGGCCAGCGCGCCGACGTCGGCGCCGGAGCAGAAGTACTTGCCGTTGGCGCGCAGGACAACCACGCGCACCTTCTCGTCGGCATCGGCTGCGGCCAACAACGCGATGACCGCGTCGCGGTCGTCGGGCCGGACTGCATTGGCAACTTCCGGTCGGTTCAGGGTGATCGTCATGACGCCGTCGGCGACGTCGGACAGGACTGCTGCCTGTGTAGTCATGGTGTGTAGGTGGCCTCGAGGTGTTTGATGCCGTTGACGAAGTTCGATCTCAGCATGACGGGTTCGCCCGTCGCCGCGATGTCCGGGTAGCGCGCATAGAGCATCTGGATGGCCACGTTGAGCTCGAGGCGAGCCAGATGGGCGCCCAGGCAGTAGTGCGGGCCGGGGCCGCCGAAAGCGATGTGGTTGTTGGGTTTCCGGGCGATATCGAAGGTCTCGGGATCCTTGAACACCGCTGGGTCGCGGTTCGCGGCGGGATACCAGAGCACCACCTTCTCGCCCGCGTTGAAGGTGTGGGTGACCTCCCCGTGCGCGTTTGTCAGCGTGACGCCGTCTCGTGTCACGGTTCGGCGCATGTGGATCACCGGGCTCGCGAAGCGGAGTATTTCCTCGACCGCGGTCGGCGCCAATTCTTCGTAGTTTTCCAGCAAACGGTCACGCTGGTCGGGGTGGGCGCTGAGGATCAGCAGCCCATGGCTGAGCGCGTTGCGGGTGGTCTCGTTGCCCGCACCGATCAGCAGTATGAAGAATTTCGCCAGTTCCCGCGGGGTCAGATTCTCCTCGTCGGAGTTGACGAGCTTGCTGATCACGTCATCGCGGGGCGTGGCGATGCGATCCTCTGCGATTCCCTTGAGCAGGTCGATGAGTTGTTCGCTGGTTGCGGTCACCGCTGCTTCGATGCCCGCGACGGTCTGGTCGGGGACATACTCGGGATCCGAGGCGCCCAGGACGACGTTGGTGGCGCGCAGGATGAATTGCTCGTGCTCACGCGGCACCCCAAGCATGTTGTCGATGATGCGCAGCGGCAGCAGGGTGGCGAACGCGGAGACGAAGTCGCAGACGCCGGAACGCGGCATCTCATCGAGGATTTCTGCGGTGGTCTCCGCCACCAGTCCGCGGAGTTCGGACAAAATGCGCGGGGTGAAACCGCGCGAGACGATCTTGCGCAACCGCATGTGCTCGGGATCGTCCATGTCGATGATGGATCCGCGGTACTCGCGCATCTCCGCGGTCTGGTCGAAGATCTGGGTGCCCTGCCCGGAGCTGAATTCCTCGGGGCGGCGGCTGATGTCTGTGACGTCGCGGTGTGTGCCGACCGCCCAGAAGCCGCGAACGCGCGGTGACCCCGGTCGGCTGGTGCGGACGAAGACTGGCCCGCCAGCGGCGCGAAGGCGGCGGTAGAGCTCCGTCCGGTCGGCCGGGTGTTCCTGCCACCATTGCAGGTCGATCAGGGGTGCGAACTGCTGCTCGTCTAGGTCGATCGCGCTCACGACTCTCGATTCTGGCACTTATGTCACTTTTAGGCAATGCCGGGTTACAGGCCGCTATTCTTCATTGTGGGGGCATTGCACTCTTGAACTTGACACCTATCTAACATTAGTGTCACCAAATGTCGTCAACCGAGGAGGGCACATGACGTTGCGGGTCGGCATCATCGGGGTCGGCTGGGGTGCGCACGTGCAAGTGCCCGGTTTCCGGGCGGCCAAGGGCTTTGAGCCCGTCGCGCTCTGTGCGCGCACACCCGAACGGCTCGAGCGGACGGCCACCAAGCTCGGCATCGAACAGACGTCCACCGACTGGCAATCGTTCGTGACCCGTGACGACCTCGACGTCATCTCCGTCGCGACGCCAACCGTCCTTCATCGCGACATGACGTTGGCTGCGCTGGCGGCCGGTAAGCCGGTGTTGTGCGAGAAGCCGCTCGCCGGTGATCTGGACGCGGCACGTGAGATGGTGCGCGCGGCCACCGAAGCGAATGTGCCCACCGCGTGCTGTTTCGAGAACCGGTGGAATCCGGACTGGTTGGCCGTTGCCGACCGGGTCCGTTCCGGCTTCCTTGGCACGCAGTACGTGGCCCGAGTGAGCCGCAGCGCGTCGTATTGGCATCCGAGCCGTTCGCTGCAGGCTCACTGGATGTACGACCGCGAGCAGGGCGGTGGATATCTGGCGGGCATGCTGGTGCACGACCTCGACTTCCTGTGCAGCCTGCTCGGTCGCCCTGTGTCGGTGTGCGCGGAGGTCCGCACCAGCGAGCCCGTCCGCGAACTGCCCGACGGTGGGACCCTGAACGTCACGGCAGACGACACCGCGGCGCTGCTGATGCGGATGGAGTCCGGGGTGACCGTCATCCTCAGCCTCTCGGTAATGGGAGCCCATGCCGATCACTACCGCCTCGAGCTTTTCGGTTCTGACGGATCGATCATCGGCGAGGGCGACTTGCGGTCTGCGGCCTATCGTTTGGGCGCCGCCACTGACGATGGGTTGAGCCCGCTGACGGTCGACGAACGCGAACCTGCGCACCCCGAGCGGTTGCCCGGCGGGCTCGCGGGACATGCGAGCAGGGCGATGGCGCTGATGCTGCAGGACTGGTTGCCGGCATTCGATGGGGCTCCGACCACGGCAGCGACCTTCTCCGACGGTCTGCTGTCACTCGCGGTGATCGACGCCGCACACCGCTCCGCCGAGGGTGGCGGTTGGGAGACCGTCCAGCCGTGAAACGTGCAGTGAGGCAGTCGATGTACCCGCGAGTGAAGGGACGTGCCCGGTGAGGGGTGGGCCGTCGATCAAGCATCTCGATGACGTGCCGGCCGAGGAGATGCTGCGCTATGAGTTCGCCGATGGCCGTACGGCGTCGATATGGGAGAAGTGGATCGAGCTGTCGCCGCGATACTTCGCTTTCTGGAACAAGTGGGATCCGGGCGCCATCTCCTCTCAGCACGGCCATACCGGCGATCACAGCAATTTCATCCTGGCCGGTGAAATCCGTTGCGGTGACGTCGTCGCACGCGCAGGCACGCACATCATGCTCGAGTGGGGTGACGTGTTCGGACCTTGGGAGGCGGGTCCGGAGGGCTGTGAACTTTACGGTTTCATCGCGGGCGAGGGCCAGCCGTTCAGTGGCGACACTGCCGCATATGAAGCCCTGCTCGAAGCTCGCGGTGCCCGCCCGGTGCCACTGCCCATGCCAAAACGTCTGCCGCCCTGGATACTCGCCAAACTCGGGGGCTCGTTCACGTCTTCGGTCACGCAGTGGGGGCCTACCACCTGACCGGCGTCGGTCGTGGCGCGACCGTGGCGCCGAAGTCGCCGCTCGCGGTGTAGAGCTCTGCGTCAGTCGAGTGACGTCTCGGCGGGCGGATAGAGCAGCACGCCACGGATGTTGGCACCCGCGTGCATGTCTGCGTAGCCCTCATTGACCTTCTCCAGCGGGTAAGTTCGGGTCACCATGGAATCGAGATCCACCTGGCCCGAGCTGTACAGCTCGAGAATCTTCGGTATGTCGGCGCGTGGGTTACCCGACCCGTAGAGCGTTCCGATTATCTGTTTCTCGGTCAGGGTGAGGTCCATCAGGTTAGCTCGGATCTCCCGTTCCAGCATCGGGTGGATGTTGGTGACGACCAACTTGCCCCGTTTGGCGGTCATCGCCAGAGCCTGGCCGACCAACTGGCCGTCGCCAACCCCCATCGCACAGATGAACTTGTCTGCGCCTCGATTCCAGGTGGCTTCGGCGACAACGTCTTTGGCTTCCTTCCAATCCGCCGCGGTGTGCGTTGCCCCCATCTTCATGGCTTCGTCGCGCTTGTACTCCGACGGATCGATGACGGTGATGGTGCGGGCTCCGGCGAGGCGCGCACCCTGGACCGCGGCGGCGCCGATGCCGCCGACGCCTGCCACCACCACGGTGTCCCCGGGTCGTACTTCGGCCGCATAGACAGACGAACCCCATCCGGTGATGAAGCCGCAGCCGAGCAAGCAGGCGAGGTCGAGCCGATAGTGCTCCGGGATCTTCACGCAGCTTGCCTCGTGCACCACGGTGTGGTGCGCGAACGAACCGACGCCGCAAGCCAACGCGAGGTCGCGATCCCCGATGTGGTGGCGGGAACTGCCATCGTGAATCTGCATGCCGGAGTAGATCTTTGCGCCGAGATCGCACAGGCTCTGATGGCCGGTCGAACACGACGGGCAGCGGCCGCACGACGGAATGAAGCTGAACACGACGTGGTCGCCGGGCGCCAGCCACGAAACGTGATCGCCGACGGCCTTCACCACCCCCGCACCCTCGTGGCCGCCGATGCACGGCAGCGCGATGGGCATATCGCCGGTGACGAGATGGTCGTCGGAGTGGCACATGCCCGAGGCGTGCAGTTCTACCAGAACCTCGGTCGCCTTCGGCGCGTCGAGGTCGACGGTTTCGATCGTCCACGGTGTGTTGCGTTCCCACAGAACTGCTGCCTGCGTCTGCATGCTCATGCGCTCGTCCCTTCCGGCCTCACCGGATGATGGCCTGATGTTCGATGAAGCCGGCAATGCCTTCTGGGCCGCCCTCGCGGCCGATGCCGGATTGCTTGAAGCCGCCGAACGGGCTGCCGAAGTCCAGTACGGCGGTCGAGTTCACGGCCACGGTACCCACCTGCAGCTGTGCAGCGACCGCCGCTGCGCGCTCCTCGTCGGCTGACCACACCGCCCCGACCAGGCCGTAGCGGGAGTCGTTGGCGATGCGCACCGCGTCGGCCGCGTCGTCGGTGCCCTGGTCGTCGTAGGCGATGACGACCGCGACCGGACCGAAGACTTCCTCGCGCGCAATCTCCATGTCGTTGGTGGCTTCGACAAGGGCAGGGGTGATGAACCAACCCGGCCGTGCGGGTCGCTCGCCGCCGGTCAGCACCGTGGCGCCGTCGTCTCGCGCGCGCGACAGGAACCCCTCGACCCTGTCGCGCGCCGCCTCATTGATGACGGGACCGATATCGGTGGACCGATCGGCGGGATCGCCGACGGTCAGCGCAGCGACCGCGGTGCTCAGCGCGGCCACGAACTCGTCGTACCGGCTGCGGGGCAACAGGATCCGCGTCAATGCCGCGCAGAGCTGGCCGTTGTTGCCCATGACGCCACCGACCAGTCCGGGCACCGTATCGTCCAGCGACGCGTCGCCTAGCACGATGGCCGCCGACTTGCCGCCGAGTTCGGTGCTGCAGCGGCGGATGCGGGATCCGCACGACGCGGCGATCCGCGCCCCCACCGGCGTCGACCCGGTGAAGCTGACCTTGTCCACGCCGGGATGTTCGGTCAGGAGTTCACCCGTCGCGGCGCCGCCGTTGACGACATTGACCACACCATCGGGGATCCCGGCTTCTTCGATCGCCTCCGTCAGCACGCCGAATTCCAGTGGCGCATCAGGCGCGGGTTTGAGCACCGCCGTGCAGCCCGCGGCAAGTGCGGGGCCGAGCTTGAGGGCGGCGATGAACAACGGGGTGTTCCACGGCACGATCGCACCGACTACGCCCACAGGTACCTGGCGTACGTGCACGGTGCCTCCAGTCATCGAGGGACGCTCTACGGAGAACCTGTAGTCAGGAGTGAGGGCCGCGTAGGCGCGCAGCACACCGGTCGCGGTGATGACCTGTCCGAAGGTGCTCCACGATCGGGGGGATCCGATCTCGGCGGTCGCCAGATCGGCAAGTTCGCCCTTGCGGGCGGTCAGCGCGTCGGCCAGCCGACCCAGCGCGGCGCCGCGGTCGCGCGGGGAGACCCGCCCCCATACGGGCAGCGCGTCGCGCGCGGCCGCCACGGCGCTGTCCACCTCGTCGCGGCCGGCGACACCCACAGTGCCCAATAGATCGCCGGTGGTCGGTGACGTGACGGCGATTGTCTCGGAGTGTGTTCCGGTCACCCACTTGCCCGCTACGTAGCTTGCCGCCAACTCGACCATGAGCACCGATTCTGGCATTAATGTCATCTTTGGACAAGCAGCTCATATGTGCCGAAGTGGTCTCTGGGTTTCCCTGCTGGGATTTTTCTGACACTATTGGTCACTATGACTGCATCGCCGGACAGCGACACCGATCGGCGCGCGGGACAGCCATGGGAAGTCGTCGTGGAGCGGGGCAAGATCGCCGAGTTCGCCGAGGCGATGTTGTCCGACGAGCCCGCCTATCGTGGGCCGGCCGCGATCATCCCGCCGACGTTTCTGACAACCGCCGCCCGCTGGGCGCCCGCCGGGGTCCGGGTGAACGTGGGCTTTGACCGCAAGCGCCTCCTGCACGGAGAACAGGAGTACACCTTCCACGGCGACCTGCCCCGCGCAGGAGACGTCCTCACCGCGCACGAACGAATAGTCGATCGGTTCGAAAAGCCCGGCAAGCGCGGGGGCACCATGCGCTTCGCCACCGTGGTCACCGAATACCGCGATAGCGCAGGAATATTGGTTGCCGAGGCGAAGGCCACTTTGATCGAGAGGGCGGCAGAGCAGTGACGTCGACGACTGCCCTGCACGTCGGAGCAGCAGCACCGCCGCGCGAGTTCGGGCCGCTGACCCGGCAGATGTTTGTCCGCTACGCCGGGGCGTCCGGCGATATGAACCCTATGCACTACGACGACGAACTCGCGCGCTCGGCGGGCTATCCCTCGGTCTTCGCCCAGGGCATGTTCTCCGCAGCGCTGCTGGCGGGGTTCGCGACCGACTGGCTCGGCGCGGGCAACGTGCGTCGTTTCGGAGTCAGATTCCGCGAACAGGTCTGGCCGGGTGACGTCCTGACCTGCTCGGGAACCGTTACCGCGCTGTCCGAGGAGTCGGGCTTCGACCGGCTCACCGTCGAACTGACCGCTACTCGGCAGACGGGCGGCGCGGCAGTCAGCGGCACTGCGGAGTTCCTCGTCCCGCGAAATGCACCTGAGCGTGACGCGGGCAGCCCGGATCAGTCATAGGCTGAATAGACCATGTCCGAAGCGTCGATCGTCCGCCGCGCGAGTTACGGCCCGTCCAGCCCCGCGATCGGCGCCCGCGGCGCCAGCACGAGAAGCCGGATCACCGAGGTATCGCTTGAGCTGTTCGGTCGGCTCGGCTACTTCGACACGTCCGTCGACGCCATCTCGAAGGCGGCCGGTGTCTCGCGCGCGACGCTTTACCAGTACTTCCACGGCAAGGACGAGATCTTCCTTGAGCTGCTCAACGAGTGTGGCAGCGCGCTGTTCCGAGTGGCCCGACGGATCGGTCCGCTTGGGCCCGACGAGGTCGGCTTCGACAATCTGAACTGGTGGCTGGGCGAGTGGAGTTGGGTATTCGAGAAGTACTCCACCATGTTCGTTCAGTGGACGGCGATCGCGACGTCGGACACCAAGGTGCGCCCGCAGATCACGTCCTTCGTCCGCAGTTACAACCATCGCATCGCCGAGCGGCTGGCCGCATCAGGCGTGAGCGGACTCGATCCCGAGGTCGCCGCGATGACGATGACGGCGCTGGTGCACCGAATCAATCTGTTCGTGCACACCGATCGCGCCTATGGCCGAACTCCCAAGGCGACGGTGGACACGTTGTCGGTGTTCCTCCAGCTGGCGCTCTTCCCGAACACCCCGCCCTCGGTGCTGAACTCCTTGAATCTGCACGCGAGCACGGATCAGGCCGCGGATGTCGATGCGATCGAGGTGCCGCCTACGCCTGACATCAGCGGCTTGTCGATCACCGACCGCACCGCCAACCTGAGCAAACGGGCGATCAGCACGGTCACCGCGCTGGCCGACGCGGGGGCAGCCCAGTTTCGTGCGCGCGGATATCGCAGCACAAGCGTCGATGACGTCGTCGAGGCGGCCGACGTCGCACGCGGCACGTTCTACAAGTACTTCAGCGACAAACAGGATTTGCTCAGCGCTATCGGCGCCGAGATCTACGAGGCCGGACGGGCGTTCGCGGAACGGATCGCCCGTGTCGACCCGCTCGACGACGAGCCTGTCCTGCGGAGCTGGGTAGCCACGTATGTCGAGTTTTACGACCGTTACTCGGGCTGCATCGACGCGTGGGCCGAAGGGACCGCCGATGATTCCACAGTCGTCGCGATAGGGGAGAACGGCCAGGTCCTTATGGACATCGGCGCTGCCAAGATGCTGACGAGTCGACAGGGTCCTTACCCATTCGATCCGGTCGTGGCCGCGCTGATTCTGCGGGCCCTCGTAACGCGAGTGCCGCAGGCCGCTGAGGATCTTCCCGAGCCCATTGACCACGACGGCGTCCTTGATCTCTTGATCAGCTTCATCAAGCGCGGGTTCTTCGGTCACGCGCCCTAGCGCCGGTGCCAGCACAGAGACGACGTGGTTGCCAGCTAAACGAGACTCGCGGAGGTGGCGACAGCCATCCCTGTGATCCATTCCGGAACCGGCTCGTAGGCCAGAGGCCTGACCGGCCTGCCGCCGCCCGCTGCACCAGCAGCGACCCAGGTCCTGACCTCGTTGGCACCTGCGCCTGCCCGCGTGTGCGCGCAATCCACGAGTCGAATCAGCGCTGCCGCGTCCCAGGTCGAGATCGCCTGCAACACCTCGCCATCCCAGTCCGGACGAATCTTGCTGCGCGCATCAGCCATTCCGGCGCTGATGATCCGGGCACGCTCGTCGTCGTCAAGTTGGTAGGTGTCGACTTCCAGGCTTGGTGGTGAATGCGATAGTCCGCCGGTGCCGATCACCAGCACACGCTGATCGATCGAGTCGAGAAATCGCCCGACCGCCGCGCCGAAATCGGCGACTCGCCGACCGGTAGGTAGCGGGGCTGTCGCGCAATTCACCGCGACCGGAATGACAGGCTTGGCATCCAATGTCCCCAACAGATCCCGGATCGGCTGTGCGAAAGCATGATCCAGTTCAACGTCGCGACACACCGCAACGTCGAAGTCTTCGCTGAGCAAGTGCTCGCACAAACTGCGGGCCATGGCCGACGGGACGGTCAGGTCGCCGGCGGGATGAGGTCCCTCCGCGATGATCGAAGCGGACAGCGCCACGCCGAAGGTCGGCACCACATGACGAAAGGCGCGCCGGTGATCTCCGCCGAAAACGATCACGACGGCGGGATCGAAAGCGCGCACGTCATCGGCGGCCCGCGCGAGAGCCGAGCGGAACTCGAGCCCGAACGCCTTGTCGACGTCGCGTTCCTTGCCGGGGCTGTGGCTGGCGCACACCACCAGTCGATCCGCTGCCACGCGATCACCGCCTCCCGATAAGTGACACTAATGTTAGATCGGTCTCCCCGCCGAGGTCCAACCAGTGCCTCAAAACAGTTATATGGTTACATGCTTCTGGGGTCAGGCGAAGGCGGGTGACACGATGAAGCGACTGGCTGCGGCCGCTTGGTCCTTGCTCGGCGTTGCGGCCTCCGTCAACGGCTATCGGCCACTGGCGAAGAACGGCTATCCGTCCGTCGTGGCCTATGTCGTAGGCCTGTTGGTGACCGAGTTGCCGCTACAGACGATTGCCGTGCAGGCGACCGCCCTTGCGCTTGTTGCGCGCCGGCTGTCGCCGCGAGGCAGGCAGATAGCGGTTCTGACGTCGGCGGCGTCGTGGTTGGGTCTGGTTGGCCTCAACCAGATCGGCCATCGCGCAGACGATTCTTTGACAGCGGCACTGGACGCGGCTCTGGGCGCCGATCGCCGTTTCGACTCGAAAGGGCTGTGGCGAGCGCCCGAGCATCGCGCGGGAACTGCGAAACGGCCCGGCCTGGTTCGAATGATGCGCATTCACCGCGACTACGCACATGACGGGGACATCCCGTACGGCGATCACGGCCCGGCCAATCATCTGGACATTTGGCGCAGGCAAGATCTTGACAGGAATGGCCGCGCGCCGGTGCTGATTCAGGTTCCGGGTGGCGCCTGGGCGACGGGCAACAAACGCGGGCAGGCACATCCGCTGATGAGCCACCTCACGGAGCTTGGTTGGATTTGCGTGTCGATCAACTACCGGTTGAGCCCGAGAAGCACCTGGCCCGACCACATCGTCGACGTCAAGCGCGCGATTGCCTGGGTGAAAGAGCATGTGGCCGGTTACGGCGGCGACCCGGACTTTGTCGCCATCACCGGTGGATCGGCAGGTGGGCATCTGAGCGCGCTGGCCGCTCTGACGGCCAACGAAGCCACCCTTCAGCCGGGATTCGAGGACGTGGACACCGCCGTGCAGGCGGCCGTTCCGTTCTACGGCGTGTATGACTTCACCCGCAGCGACAGCGCACTGCACCCGATGATGGTGCCGTTTCTCGAGCGGTTGGTCGTCAAGCAATCGCGCGAAGATTTTCCGGCGGTGTATGCGGCTGCCTCACCGATCACGCATGCCGGTTCCGATGCTCCGCCGTTCTTCGTGCTGCACGGTCGCAACGACTCGTTCATACCTGTCGAGCAGGCACGGGCGTTCACACGCCGGTTGCGTGAGGTCAGCGTTGCGCCCGTCGTGTATGCCGAGCTACCGATGGCCCAACATTCCTTCGACATCTTCGGTTCGGCCCGTGCTGCGCACGCCGCAGTGGCCGTCGAACAGTTCCTCGCCGAGATCTATTCGAAAAGCGGTGTCCGACACCGGCTTCTCCGCGCAGGTCGCTGAGCTATCCGTCGACGGTGATCGCACCCTCGGGGCAGTTCGCGGCGCCGTTGCGTGCTTCGTCTGTGTGCGCGGGCGGCACTTCACCGTCTCCGACCACGTGGCCGTAACCCTCCTCATCGTCAGTAAAGACGCTGGGCGCCAAGGAGTAACACATGCCGTGTCCCATACATTTGCCGGAATCGATGGTTACCCTCACGTGGCACCACCGGCCTGGATGGTCAGATGGAGTGAATCAAGGCCAACTGTTCCGCGAGGCCAGTGCACCCGCGCTGTCGTGCCCGGCGTGATGTGATAGTCCGGAATTCGCTTGTGCCACTCCTCGTAGAGCACTTGCATCTCCATCCGCGCCAGGTGCGAGCCGAGGCAACGATGCACGCCCA
>NZ_JAVHWK010000168.1:0-6713 GCF_032159775.1 Mycobacterium sp. | reverse complement strand
TCACCGAGGGCACCGTGACGCGCTGGCTGAAGAAGGTCGGCGACAGCGTCGAGGTCGACGAACCACTGGTCGAGGTATCCACCGACAAGGTCGATACCGAGATCCCGTCACCGGTGGCAGGCACGTTGGTGTCGATCACCGCCGATGAGGACGACACCGTCGCGGTCGGCGGCGAACTGGCCAAGATCGGCGCGGCGGGCTCGGCCCCGGCGGCCAAGCCCGAACCGAAGCCCGAGCCCAAGCCGGAACCGAAACCCGAACCCAAGTCCGAGCCGAAGCCGGAACCCAAGTCCGAGCCGAAGCCGGAACCCAAGCCCGAGCCCAAACCCGAGCCGAAGCCCGAGCCGAAGCCGGAACCCAAGCCCGAACCTGCGGCACCTGCCGCTGAGGCACCATCGGATTCCGCTGGCAGCGACGGCAGCCCGTACGTCACCCCGCTGGTCCGAAAGTTGGCCGTGGAGAACGGCATCGACCTCGCATCGGTCAAGGGCACCGGCGTCGGCGGCCGCATCCGCAAGCAGGACGTGCTGGCGGCAGCGGAGGCCAAGAAGGCCCCACCCGCCGCGGCACCGGCAGCTCCTGCGGCCTCGGCCGCGGCGCCCGCCAAGGCCGCTGCGACTCCCGCCCCCGCGCTCGCGCACCTGCGTGGGACGACGCAGAAGGCCAACCGGATCCGCCAGATCACGGCCAAGAAGACGCGTGAATCCCTGCAGACCACAGCGCAGTTGACGCAGACCCACGAGGTCGATCTGACCAAGATCGTGGCGCTGCGGGCACGGGCCAAGGCGAGCTTCGCCGAGCGCGAGGGCGTCAACCTGACGTTCCTGCCGTTCTTCGCCGTGGCGGTCGTCGACGCGCTCAAGGCGCATCCGAACGTGAACGCCAGCTACAACGAGGACACCAAGGAGATCACCTACTACGACGCCGAGCACCTCGGTTTCGCGGTGGATACCGAACAGGGCCTGCTGTCGCCGGTGATCCACAACGCCGGCGACCTGTCGCTGGGAGGCTTGGCGCGGGCCATCGCCGACATCGCGGCGCGCGCGCGGTCGGGCAACCTCAAACCCGACGAGTTGTCCGGCGGCACCTTCACGATCACCAACATCGGCAGCCAGGGTGCGCTGTTCGACACCCCGATCCTGGTACCGCCGCAAGCGGCGATGCTGGGCACCGGTGCGATCGTCAAGCGCCCCCGCGTGGTGGTCGACCAGACCGGCAACGAGTCGATCGGCGTGCGCTCGATCTGCTATCTGCCGCTGACGTATGACCACCGGCTCGTCGACGGCGCGGACGCTGGTCGCTTCCTGACCACCATCAAGCGCAGGCTCGAAGAGGGCGCGTTCGAGGCAGATCTGGGGCTGTAGAAACACGTGGCCACCGTTGCGATTGCGGGGTCCTCAGGGCTGATCGGCTCGGCGCTGGTCTACGCACTGAGGGTCAACGACCACCGGGTGGTGCGCATCGTCCGGCGGGCACCGTCGAACTCCGACGAGTTGTTCTGGAATCCGGACACCGGCGAGTTCGATGCCAACGCGCTGCGCGGGGTGGACGCCGCGGTCAACATGTGCGGCGTCAGCGTCGGCGCCAAACGGTGGTCGGGCGCCTTCAAGCAGACCCTGCGCGACAGCCGGATCGACCCCACCGACGTGCTGTCGGCAGCGGTCGCCGATGCGGGCGTCGGTGTGCTGATCAACGCCAGCGCCGTCGGTTACTACGGCGACACCGGTAACCGGATCGCCGACGAGACCGCTCCGTCGGGGCGTGGGTTCCTGGCCCAGCTGTGCCGCGACTGGGAGGCGGCGACGGCGCCTGCGCAGCATGCGGGTGTGCGTGTCGTGTTGGCCCGCACCGGGTTGGTGCTGTCGCCGCGCGGCGGGATGCTCAGCCGGCTGCGACCGCTGTTCTCGCTGGGCCTCGGCGCCCGGCTCGGCAGCGGCCGCCAGTACATGCCGTGGATCAGCCTCGAAGACCAGGTGCGCGCACTGCTGTTCGCGATCTTCGCCGACGAGCTGTCGGGCCCGGTGAACTTCACCGGGCCTGCCCCGGTGACCAACTCCGAGTTCACGACGGCGATGGGTCGTGCGCTGAACCGACCGACACCCCTGCTGGTTCCGGGCTTTGCGCTCAAGACAGTGCTGGGCGAGTTCGCCGAGGAAGGGCTGCTCGGCGGACAACGCGCGATTCCCGCGGCGCTGGAGGCCGCGGGCTACGAGTTCCGGCACAACACCGTCGGCGAGGCATTGGCCTACGTCACGAGTACCGTCGAATCGTGAGTTCCATCCGGTCGGCGACAGCACCGATCGACGTTCGGCCGTTGGGCATCGTCGACTATCAGGACGCCTGGACGTTGCAGCGGGAGTTGGCCGACGCGAGGGTCGCGGGCGGACCCGACACGCTGCTGCTGCTCGAGCACCCGGCGGTCTTCACCGCGGGGCGACGCACGTTGCCCAGCGAAAGACCCAGTGCGTCCGCCTCCGATATTCCCGTGATCGACACCGATCGGGGCGGCAAGATCACCTGGCACGGCCCCGGTCAGCTGGTCGGCTATCCGATTATCGGCCTGGCCGAACCACTTGACGTGGTGAATTTCGTTCGGCGCCTTGAAGAGTCGTTGATCCATGTGTGCGCCGACCTCGGATTGGAAACCGTGCGCGTCGCAGGCCGGTCGGGCGTGTGGGTGCCTGCTGACGACAGGGGCCCGGCCCGCAAGGTCGGCGCGATCGGGGTCCGGGTATCGCGGGCGACCACACTGCATGGGTTCGCGCTGAACTGCGACTGCGACCTGAGTGCGTTCTCTGCGATCGTGCCGTGCGGCATCGCCGACGCCGGGGTCACTTCGCTGACGGCAGAACTGGGCCGTCACGTCGGCGTCGACGACGTCGCCGACCGCGTCACGGCCGCCGTGTGCGACGCGCTGGACGGCCGGCTGCGGGTAGCGTTGACCTCGTGACAGTCGCGCCGGGATCCAATGTCGCCGCCAGCGCGGCTCCGGAAGGTAGGAAGCTTCTGCGTCTCGAAGTCCGCAACGCGCAGACTCCGATCGAGCGCAAGCCGCCATGGATCAAGACCCGGATGAAGACGGGCCCCGAGTACACGCAGCTGAAGAATTTGGTCCGCCGTGAGGGTCTGCACACTGTCTGCGAGGAAGCCGGTTGCCCCAACATCTACGAGTGCTGGGAGGACCGGGAGGCGACATTCCTGATCGGCGGCGAGCAGTGCACCCGTCGCTGCGACTTCTGCCAGATCGACACCGGCAAGCCGGCAGAACTGGACCGCGACGAGCCGCGCCGGGTCGCCGAGAGTGTCGCCACCATGGGCCTGCGATACGCGACCGTCACGGGCGTCGCCCGAGACGATCTGCCCGACGGCGGCGCGTGGCTGTACGCCGAGACGGTGCGCCACATCAAGAAGCTCAACCCCGAAACCGGCGTGGAACTGCTGATCCCCGACTTCAACGGTGAGCCCGCCCTGCTCGATCAGGTCTTCGAGTCACGGCCGGAAGTGTTGGCGCACAACGTCGAAACCGTGCCCCGGATTTTCAAGCGGATCCGGCCTGCATTCCGATACGACCGCAGCCTGGCGGTGATCACCGCCGCGCGGGACTACGGGCTGGTCACCAAGAGCAACTTGATTCTCGGTATGGGCGAGACGACGGACGAGGTCCGAACGGCGCTCACGGATCTGGTCGAGGCGGGCTGCGACATCGTCACGATCACGCAGTACCTGCGGCCGTCGGCGCGTCATCACCCGGTGGAGCGCTGGGTTCATCCCGACGAGTTCGTCGAGCACGCGGCCTTCGCGGAGGGTCTCGGGTTTGCCGGGGTGCTGGCGGGCCCGCTGGTGCGGTCGTCGTATCGGGCCGGTCGCCTCTATTCGCAGGCAGCGGGCTCAAGGGTCTCGCACCCACCCGTATCCTGAAGCAATGGCGAAGACCACCCGCAACAAGGCTGAAGTGAAGGCCGCAAAGGCCGAGGCCAAGGCCACCCGCAAGGCCGCTTCCAAGCAGCGCCGCAGTCAGCTGTGGCAGGCGTTTCAGATCCAGCGCAAGGAGGACAACCGCCTACTGCCCTACATGATCGGCGCGTTCGTGCTGATCGTGGCGGCCTCGGTGGTGGCAGGAGTGTTCGCGGGCGGCATCACGATGTTCACGCTGATCCCGCTTGGAGTGGTGCTCGGCGCGTTGGTGGCGTTCATCATCTTCGCCCGGCGGGCACAGAAATCGGTTTATCACAAGGCCGAGGGCCAGGCGGGCGCGGCGGCGTGGGCACTGGACAACCTGCGCGGCAAGTGGCGCGTCACCCCGGGTGTCGCGGCCACCGGCCATCTGGATGCGGTGCACCGGGTCATCGGCAGGCCGGGCGTGATCTTCGTCGGCGAAGGCTCGGCGGCGCGGGTCAAACCACTACTGGCACAAGAGAAGAAGCGCACCGCACGGCTGGTCGGTGACGTCCCGATCTACGACGTTGTGATCGGCAACGGCGCCGACGAGGTGCCGCTGGCGAGGTTGGAACGCCACCTGAACAAGCTGCCTGCCAACATCACCGTCAAGCAGATGGACTCGCTGGAGTCGCGGCTGGGCGCGCTCGGTTCGAAGGTCGGCCCGGCGGCGATGCCCAAGGGCCCGATGCCGAACGCGGGGAAGATGCGCGGCATGCAGCGGACCGTCCGCAGGCGCTAGCTAGCGTCGCACCACCGCGGTGTGGGTCAGCCGGTCGTGCAGGCCGCGCAGATCGGTGTCGGTGAACAGCGGCGGGATCACCAACGCGATCAGCAGACCGCGGACCACCGCGCGCCCGAAGCCGACATGGAGCCGGTTGTCGACGGGCACCACGGTCAGGCCGAGCGCGTACTGGCCTGGAGTGAACCCGAAAAGCCGCACCGAAACCGCACCCAGCACGAACCAGATGACCAGCACGGCGGTGGATAGTGCCTGCACACCGAACCAGCCGAACGTCATGGCCAGAGCCGCCAACCCGTAGCCGATCAGCCAGTCGATGGACAGGGCTCCGATGCGCGTGCCCATCCGGGCAAGAGATTGAGGACCGCTGGGGGGTAGACCCAGCCGCTGACCTGGATAATCATTAGGTCGCTGGTCGGTCGGTTCCGGCCCGACGGGCGGCGGTCCGGACAGCCAGGAACCGAAGCTGGAAGGCATGGTTCCAGCATAGGTCTGGAGGAATTGCGTAACTTCGGCGCAACATACGGTTGACTGCCGTGCAACATCGTGTCCATAGCGTCATGCCCCGGGTTAACACAGAAATAAGGAGAGTCTTCAGTGGCAGATAAGACCGCCGACGACATCATGAAGCAGATCAAGGACGAGGACGTCGCCTATGTCGACATCCGGTTCTGCGATCTGCCCGGTGTCGTCCAGCACTTCTCGATCCCGGCCTCGGCGTTCGACGAAAGCGTTTTCGAGGACGGATTGGCCTTCGACGGCTCGTCGGTGCGCGGCTTCCAGTCCATCCACGAGTCGGACATGATGCTGCTGCCCGATCCGGCGACGGCGCGTATCGACCCGTTCCGCGAGGCGAAGACGCTGAACCTCAACTTCTTCGTGCACGACCCGTTCACCCGTGAGGCGTACTCGCGCGATCCGCGCAACGTGGCCCGCAAGGCGGAGAACTACTTGGCCAGCACCGGCATCGCCGACACCGCGTACTTCGGGGCTGAGGCGGAGTTCTACATCTTCGACTCGGTCGCCTTCGACTCGCAGATGAACGGCACGTTCTACGAGATCGACTCCGAGGCGGGCTGGTGGAACACCGGTGAGCCGTTCGAGTCCGACGGCAGCCCCAACCGCGGCTACAAGGTTCGCCCGAAGGGCGGCTACTTCCCCGTCGCGCCCTACGACCACTTTGTCGACCTGCGCGACCAGATGTGCACCAACCTGCAGAACGCGGGCTTCACGCTGGAGCGCGGCCACCACGAGGTGGGCACCGCGGGGCAGGCGGAGATCAACTACAAGTTCAACACGCTGCTGCACGCGGCCGATGACCTGGTGCTGTTCAAGTACATCATCAAGAACACGGCATGGCAGGCAGGCAAGACCGTGACGTTCATGCCGAAGCCGCTGTTCGGCGACAACGGCTCGGGCATGCATGCCCACCAGTCGCTGTGGAAGGACGGCAACCCGCTGTTCCACGACGAGTCCGGCTACGCCGGGCTGTCAGATACGGCTCGCCACTACATCGGCGGCATCCTGCACCACGCGCCGTCGCTGCTGGCGTTCACCAACCCGACGGTGAACTCGTACAAGCGTCTGGTGCCTGGCTACGAGGCGCCGATCAACCTGGTGTACAGCCAGCGCAACCGCTCGGCGTGTGTGCGCATCCCGATCACGGGCAACAACCCGAAGGCCAAGCGCCTCGAGTTCCGCTGCCCGGACAGCTCGGGTAACCCGTACCTCGCGTTCGCAGCGATGATGATGGCCGGTCTGGACGGCATCAAGAAGAAGCTGGAGCCGCAGGCACCGATCGACAAGGACCTCTACGAGCTGCCGCCGGACGAGGCGGCCAGCATTCCGCAGGCTCCGACGTCGCTCTCGGCAGTGATCGACCGCCTCGAAGAGGATCACGAATACCTCACGGAGGGCGGGGTTTTCACCGAGGACCTGATCGAGACGTGGATCTCGTTCAAGCGTGAGAACGAGATTCTGCCGATCCAGATCCGTCCGCACCCGTATGAGATCGCGTTGTACTACGACGTGTAAT
>NZ_JAVHWK010000167.1:0-23646 GCF_032159775.1 Mycobacterium sp. | reverse complement strand
CGCGAACGCTCATTCGCTACCAACACAGTCAACACACCTGCGCTGCATTGACTTAATATCTTAATAACAGTCAACGTTGCTAACCGTGCCGGAGGCAGTTCCACGGGAACTGGATCGGCGCCTAGCTCAAGCGGGGTATGCGGCCGTGGCCCGGTGTGTGTTCGGGCTTACGCCGTACGCGCGCTTGAATGCACTGCTCAACGCGAACGGTGTGCTGTAGCCGACCTGCTTGGCGACGGCGGCGATCGTCGACTGACTCGACCGCAGCAGGTCGGCTGCCTGCGCCAGCCGCCAACTCGTAACAAACGCTATCGGCGGCTCGCCGACCAGTTCGGTGAACCGGCGCGCGAACGCGGCACGCGAAGACCCAACGGCCGCGGCAAGATTGGCAACGGTCCAGGGATGCGCCGGGTTGTTGTAGATCAACCGCAGGGCCTGCCCGACCACCGGATCCTGTTCGGCGTGCCACCACGCCGGCGCGTTCTCCGCGCGGTCGAACCACGTGCGCAGCACTGAGATCAGAAGCAGGTCGAGCAGCCTGTCGAGGTAGGCCTCCTGGCCCGAACCGTCGTGGCCCGCTTCGGCGGCTAACAGATCGACCAGCGGGGTATCCCATTCGTGTGCCCGCAACACCAACACGGTCGGCAGTGCGTCGAGCAATCGGGAACTGACCTCACTGTGACCTTCGTACGCACAGACGATCGACCGGTCCGCCCCGCCTGCGCTGGTGCCCCACGTGCGCACCCCCAGCGACATCTCGAACTTCAGGTCGTCACCCGAGCGCGTCGTGCAGCGGTTGCCAGGATGGATGACGATGGTGGGCGGCGTGCTCGGGTCGTCGGCGAAGAGGTAGTGCTCGGTGCCCCGGGTGAGCGCGACGTCTCCGGCCTCGAGCCACACCGTCCCGGTGCTGTCGCCGACGATGGCCGCTCTGCCCGTTGTCTGGCAGATCAGGGTCAGCGGTGCGTCGTCCTGGATGCGCATCGACCACGGCGGGTCCAGCACCATCCGAAGCACGAACGCGCCGCGGGCCCGCACTCCGTCCAGCAGTCCGACGACGGCGTCCATTCTCGTGGTCCTCCTCGCGTCCGGACGCCGGAAGCCTAACGCGACCGGTACGCGGCCAGAAACACATCGACCCCTGCTCGTGCGTACGAGTCGACATCGACGCGGGCCAGAACGGCTGGCGCGCCGTCGAACAGAGCTTGGTCGATCGGCCTGCCCACGATCAGAAATGCGAAATGTTCTGCGGCGAGCGAGGGTTCGGGGGCGTTCAGGAGGCCGCGGTCGTGCAGGGCCGTGATCGCGTCGGCCAGCAGACCCAGTGTGCGTAACGGTGCATGCTCGTAGTAGAGCCGCGCGAGCTCGGGGAGCCGGTTTGCCTCACCGATCACCAGACGCCGCAGCTGGACGACGGGTTCCTGCATCACCACACGGAGATAGTCGCCGGCGAGAGTCGTCAGATCTGCGTCGAGATCCGTGCTGTCCGCCAGCGCGAGGATGTGCTCACGAACGGAACCGGCTGCGCTGTCCAACGCATCGGTGACGATCGCGAACAGCAGTTCACGCTTCTCGCCGAAGTGCTTGTACACGGTCTGCTTGGATACCGCCGCCGTCGCCGCCACCTGGTCCATGCTCGTGCCCTGGTAGCCGTTGCTCAAGAACAGCTGTTGGCCTGCCGTCAGAATCGTCTGGCGCTTGCGCGCTGACCGCCCGGGCAGCGTCGTCTCCGTCATCGTCGAAACGAACCCTTCGCCTGCGCTTAGTACTGGACAGTCTAGTCTAGCCGCCTTACAGTACTGAACGGTCTAGTTCCGTTCCGCTGCGAAAGGGTTACCATGACATCCGCGACGACATGCCCGCCGTTGGCCGACCGCATCACCAAGTCGCTGCTCGGATATGGCGTCATCGCGGGGCCCGTCTACGTCGTTGCCGTGGCCGCGCAGGAGGCGACCAGAGACGGCTTCGACCCGACGCGGCACGCCGCCAGCCAACTTGCCAACGGCGACTTCGGCTGGGTCCAGACTGCGACGTTCCTGATCACCGGGGCCATGACGATCGCAGGCGCGGTCGGCATCCGCCGCGCCCTCGGCCGAGCGCCCTCGTCCCGGTGGGCTGCGGGCTTGATCGGTGCATTCGGCGTCGGCTTGATGGCAGCCGGCATCTTCCGCGCGGACCCGTCCGACGGTTTTCCACCGGGGACACCTGCAGGCATGGGCCAGCCGTCATGGCACGGGCTGGTGCACCTGGCCGTCGCGGGTGCCGGATTCGCCTGCCTCGTCGCGGCGTGCTTCGTCGTCGCATCGTGGTTCAACCGAAACGGCGAGGCCGGCTGGGCGTGGTTTTCCCGGATAACCGGCGGCCTGTTCGCAGCCACCTTCGTCTTCATGGCGTCCGGCGCGGGCGGCGCAGTCGCAATTCTGTCGTTCACCGCGGCCGTCGTCCTGACATGGGGATGGCTGACGGCGGTATCGGTCAAGCTCTATCAGTCTGTCGGCACCGTGTAGACGCACGCGTATGTGATCGGGATCCTCAGCGATGGATCGTCTGCATCGCTGACAGTTGACTCCTTGTCATGAACATGACACCAGCCGTCGCCCTCGCCTCCGTCGCCGCGATCGCCAGCGCGGCCGCCGCGGGGATGATGTACGTCTTCTCCACCTTCGTGATGCGAGGGCTGGACCGCACGGGTCCGGTCAATGCAATCACCGCGATGCGCGGGATCAACGTCGAAGCGAACGCCAACGCGCCCTTCCTGCTTGCCTACCTCGGAGCGGCGCTGCTCGCTGCGGCCGTCGGGGTGGTGGCCGTCGTCCAGATTCGCCAACCCGGGAGCGGATGGCTGTTGGCGGGGGCGATCTTCGGCGTGCTCGGCGCCGTGATCACGATGGCGTTCAACGTGCCGCTGAACAACCATCTCGACACCGTCTACCCTGCGGGACTGTCCCTCGCTGACGCCGCTGACGCCGCACGCGAATGGCAGGCGTACCTCACGACATGGACGGCGTGGAATCACGCACGCACCGTCACCGCCATCGTGGCGCCCGTGCTGATGCTGATCGGCGCGCGGTATCGCTGACCCGCTCACCCCGGCGGGGCGAAGCCGCCTGCGTCGGGTGGCGCTGCGACAGGCGGTGACTGCACCGGCGACCATGCCTGTGCCGGTGGTGTCCACTGCGCAGGAGCACCCCACGGCGGTGGTGGTCGCGTCTGCACGGGTGCGGGCCGCAACCGGTCCAACTCCCGCCGGTGCCGCTCCGCCAGCACTGCGGCGAGCACGTACTGCGGTGGCACGCCGGGAGGCGGTGGCGGGGAAACCCGCGCGACCACCTCAACAGCGATGCGATGAGCCATCTGTTCGCGAATCTGGGGATCCAACTGTGATGCGCGAGAAAGGAATTGGCGGGCCAGCTCGGCCTGCTCGGGGCCCAGCCCCGACAGTTGCAGCGACGACGCCCACCACGCCAGCGACGGCGGCATCACCGGGGGCGGTGGAAGCTTCGGCCCCCGTTCGCTGATCACGACGGTGCCTGCGAACACGTCCCCGATACGTTTGCCCTTCGAAGACAGCAGGCTGCAGATCACCGCGGGCCCGCCGAAGAACGTCCAGATCTCGATCACCGACGCGAGTGCCCGAAAAAGCGCCTGCCGGAAGCGCTCAGGACCGCCGTCGTCGGATACCACCCGCAGACCGAGCACCATCTTGCCCAGCGTCCTGCCCCTCGTCGCGCTTTCGAATATCAGGGGATAGCCGACGATGGTCAACACGGTGAAGATGACCAGCACCGCGCCGGACAAGGCGGGGTCCAAGTCGCCGAGGGTCGAGGCCCACAACATCACGCCGGCGACGTAGCCGACGAAGATCACCGCGATGTCGATCAGCGCCGACAGTGCCCGGACGGGGAGTTGGGCGATAGCAACGTCGAGCACCACGGCGTCGCCGGTCACCACCTGTTCTGCCTGCCCGACCATGAAAGTCCACGCTACTAGGATTCTTCAGGTGGATGTCGATGCGTTCGTGCTCGCCCATCGGCCGACGTGGAAGCGGCTCGAGGAGCTCGTCAAGCGGCGTCGACGGTTGACCGGCGCGGAGGTCGACGAACTCGTCGACCTCTACCAGCGGGTGTCGACGCACTTGTCGATGGTCCGCACCGCATCCGGCGACTCGGTGCTGGTCGGTCGGTTGTCGTCGCTCGTTGCCAGGGCCCGGTCGGCGGTCACCAGTTCCCATGCACCGCTGTGGAGCGAGTTCGTGCGGTTCTGGACCGTGTCGTTTCCGGTCGTCGCCTACCGCTGCTGGCGGTGGTGGGCCACCACGGCGCTGGCCTTCTTCGTCGTCGTCGTCATCGTCGCCCTGTGGGTGGCGGGCAATCCGGAAGTGCAGGCCACCGTCGGAACCCCCAGTGAGATAGACCAATTGGTGAACCACGACTTCGCCGATTACTACAGCGAACACCCGGCGGGCTCGTTCGCGCTGGAGGTGTGGACCAACAACGCCTGGGTGGCCGCCCGGTGCATCGCGTTCGCGTTGCTGCTCGGCATCCCGATCCCGTATCTGCTGTTTCAGAACGCTGCCAACCTCGGCGTGATCGGCGGCTTGATGTTCAACGCGGGCAAGGGCGACATCATGCTCGGGCTCCTCGCCCCGCACGGCTTGATCGAGTTGACCGCGGTGTTCCTGGCGGGCGCGGTGGGCATGCAACTGGGCTGGTCGGTGATCTCACCGGGTAATCGGCCACGCCTGCAGGTGCTGGCAGAACGGGGCAGGGCGGTGATGTCCGTCGCGGTCGGACTGGTTGTAGTCCTATTGGTCGCCGGGCTGATCGAAGCTCTTGTCACGCCGTCACCGCTGCCGACATTCGTCCGGATCGGGATCGGCGTTCTCGCCGAGGCCGGCTTCCTCGCCTACGTCATTCATTTCGGCCGAAAAGCCATCGCGGCCAACGAGACCGGCGATATCGGCGACGCACCGGACGTCGTGCCGACAGGCTGACGGAGCGGCTTACAGCCGACCGCTGGCCTTCATCGCCAGATAGTGGTCGGCCAGCGCGGGTGCCAATTCCTCCGGCGCCGCATCGACGACGTCGACGCCATGGCGACGAAGCCGCGACGCGATCAACCGCCGGTCGTTGCGCGCGCGCTCTGCAGCAGCGGCGTCGTAGACCTGTGCGGGGTCGTCCCGGCCGGCCGCGAGCCGGTCGATTCGAGGGTCGGCGACCGCGGCCAGCAACACCTGGTGCTTGGCGGACAGTTGCGGCAACACCGTCATCAGGCCCTCGTCGAGCGACGAGGCGTTCAGGTCGGTCATCAGCACCACCAGCGCGCGTCGACGCACCCGACGCTGCACGGCGGACACCATCGCCGTGGCGTCTGATTCCACCAATGCCGGTTCCAGCGGAGCCATCGCATTGACGATCTGCGCGAGGAGTTCGGTCCGCGATGCGTTGAACACGCTGGCCCTGCTGACCCGGTCGTGGGCGAGGAAGTCGACGTGATCACCGGCCCGGGATGCCAAGGCCGCCAACAACAGCGCGGCATCCATCGACCAGTCCAGCCGGGGCCAGCCGCCGGGATCGGCTCTGGTGGGATCGACGCCAACCCGGCCCGCCGATGTGCGGCCCGTGTCCAAGACGATGACCACACGGCGATCGCGCTCCGGCCGCCAGGTGCGCACCACGACGTCGGCGCGGCGCGCGGTGGCACGCCAGTCGATGGACCGGACGTCATCGCCGATGACATATTCACGCAGAGAGTCGAATTCGGTGCCCTGTCCCCGAATGAGCACCGGCACCATGCCCTCCAGCTCCCGCAGCTTTGCCAGTCGCGACGGCAGGTGCTTGCGGGACAGAAACGGCGGAAGGATCCGTATCTCCCACGGCACCCGGTGCGAGCCCTGCCTGCCTGCAAGGCCGAGCGGACCGATCGAGCGGGCCGTGACCAACGCGGACTGCTGATCCCCGCGGCGCACCGGCCGCAGCCAGGTCTGCACGCGCACCTGTTGTCCGGCGGCCACGTCCAGCGGGTGGGTGCGCGGCTCGGCGCGTCCGCTCGGCGGCCAGGCGTCGCGGACCTCACCGTGGAACCGCCTGCGGCCGACGTTGTAGATCGTCAGCCCGGCGGCGACCGGCTGACCCAGTCGTGCGGCGGTTTCCCCGGACCTGACGAACCTGAGCCGGCGGGTGCCGCCCGCCGCCGCGACATCAACCGCGATCGCAATGACCAGAATAACCAGCAGCGCCATGAATGCCGTTGCGGGCCAGGGTGAGAGCGCGATCGGCAACACGCATATCAACGCCACCAGCCCGGTACGGCCGGTGAGCACCACTACCGCGGCACCGGAACGGCAGCAAGGATGCCGTCGAGCACACCGTCAGGGTGCGCACCCTCCAGCTCGGCCTCCGGTCGAAGTGCGATCCGGTGCCGCAGCGTCGGGCGTGCCATGGCTTTGACGTCGTCGGGTGTCACGTAGTTGCGCCCCGACAGCCAGGCCCAGGACCGCGCGGTCGCCAGCAGTGCGGTCGCGCCGCGCGGTGAAACGCCCAGCTGAAGGGACGGCGAATTCCTTGTGGCACCGGCGATATCGACAATGTATCCGAGAACCTCGTCGGCCACCAGCACCCCGCGCACCGCCGCCCGCCCTGCGGCCAGTTCGGCGGGACCCGCCACTGCTTGCACCGCGGACAGGTCACGCGGGTCGAAGCCGCGGGCGTGCCGGTCCAGGATCGCGATCTCCTGGTCGCGCGGTGGCAACGGCACATTGAGCTTGAGCAGGAACCGGTCCAGCTGCGCCTCGGGAAGTTGGTAGGTGCCCTCGTACTCGATGGGGTTCTGCGTCGCCGCGACGATGAAGGGATCGGGCAGCGGACGCGGCTCGCCCTCGACGCTGACCTGTCGCTCCTCCATCGCCTCCAGCAGCGCGGCCTGGGTCTTCGGCGGGGTGCGGTTGATCTCGTCGGCCAGCAGCAGGTTGGTGAAGACCGGGCCCGCGTGGAATTCGAACTCGGCGGTGCGCGCGTCATAGACCAGCGAGCCGGTCACGTCGCCCGGCATCAGGTCCGGGGTGAACTGAACTCGTTTGAACTCCAACTGCAGTGCCGCGGCGAGCGTGCGCACGAGCAGTGTCTTGGCCACGCCCGGCACACCCTCGAGCAGCACATGACCGCGACACAGCAGGGCGATCACCAGTCCGCTGACGACTGCGTCCTGCCCGACGACCACCTTCGCGATCTCGTTCCGCAGGATCAACAACGCATTCCGTGCGCTGTCCGATGTCGCCGTGGCGGCTGCTGCTGGCTGAGTCACGACTGTGCGACCTGCCTTTCGATGTTGTCGAGAGCGTGGGAGAGGTTCAACAGGTCGGTGTCGGTGGCAGGCGCCGGGCCGAACAGAGTATGCCGGACGAACTCCGCCTCCCAGCCGATTCGATCGGCGACGGCAGCGACGATCGCCGGGGGGGCGGCGGTGGGTCCGAGCCCTAGGCGGGGCAGGAGGCGCTGCAGTGTCGCGGTGCGCAGCGCGTCGGCGGCGCGGTCACCCGCACGATGCGACCGGTAGAGCCGAGCGCGGCCCTCCACGGTCTCCGATGCGCGCACCACGACCGGCAGTCGCTCGGCCACCAGTGGGCCGATTCGGCGGCCCTTCCACAGTGCGACCAGCAGTACGACCAGGCACAGCTGCACGACAACCCACGTCACGCGATCGGGGATGAGGTCGAAGATCGTTGCACCGCCGGATGATTCGCCCTCACTGTGTTGGGGCGCGTACCAGAGAACCCGTGGCTTGGCGCCTGCCAGGTTCATCGCCAGCGCCGCGTTGCCTCGTTTCAGCAGTCCCGAGTTGGCCATGAAGTCCGAGCTGCCGACCACTGTCACGGTGCGGCCCGAGTCGATGTAACGGGCAACCGCGCCGCCGTAGCACCGCGTCACGGCCACATCGCCGGTCGCCTCGAATGTATCGCTCGCACCGAACTGGACATCCCCGGCGGCGGTGGCCTCCCGCATGTCGCAGTCCGGAGAGCCACCGGCGGTGCCGGCTGAATCGCGGCGAACATCGGGCGCGAGAACGTCTCTCGTCCGCGAGATCGGCTCGACGACGAGCCGGTCGCCGGGTAGCGCTGCCAGCCGCCGCAGCACGTCGTCGTCGACGAGGTGGTTCGTCTGCACGGTGATGACGAGGGTGTCCGGTTGTGCCGCCCGTTCGACCGCACCGATGTCGTCTGCCACCACCACGTCGACACCGTGGTCGCGCAGCAGTGCGATCAGCGCGTGAGCGCCCTCGGGAGATGTTGCGGCAGGGTCCATCCGGCCGCCCGGCCGTGCGGCCGTCAGAGATGTGGTCAACGCGGCGACAGCTGTGATGAGTACCAATGCCGAGATCACCCAGCGGGCCGCCCGCCAGCGCTGCCGCACCGTGGGTGCGATAGCGGAGTCGACGTCCGTCATCGAACGGCCGTCCAGGTGTCTGTGGGGGAAGGCATCGCTGACCGGGCCGCCGTCGTCGCACCGGCGGACCGCAGCCGGCGGTCGAGGTCGGCGATCATCCGGTAGGCAGGTTCGGTGCCTGGCCGCGCGCCATAGGTGACGTCGTTGAAAGCGCTTGCGGCTTGTGTCAGTTCGGGGCAAAGCACCGGAAGGGCCGCTCCTGCATCCATTGCAAGCTCGGTCGCCGTTCTGCCCGGTACGGGGTGCAGCACGCCGTCTTCCTCGAGTTGTCGTGCGATGGCTCTAAGACGATGGCGAATCGCGACGGCCCAATTGCCCTCCGCCGCATAATGTTCGGCGGTAGCGCGGTGTGTTGCGGCAGTCAACTCTTGCGAGTCGAACAGTGAGTGCTCACCGCCTCTGTTGGTGCGCATGGTGCGACGCGCGATTCGCACAGCGACCACGATCGCGATGGCCACCATGATGAGCAGAAGGGTGACGGTGAACCAGCCGCCGGGCAGCCGCGAACCCTCCTGTGCGATGCGATAGAGCAGGTCCTCGAGCCACCCTGACAAGCGTTCGGTCAGAGACGCCTTGGGGTAGATGGGTTTTGCGAGTTCACGCTGGGCTGCCTCGTGGGCGGTGTCTCGGTCGATGTCGATCGCGGGCATGTCAGGGCTGCCGGGTGAACCACAGGTGGTCGGTCGAGTCCGGCGCCGCACCTGGTGCCGCGATTGCCGCCCCGGTCTGCAGCACCAGGTCGAACGCCTCTGCCCGAATTCGCCGATCGGTGTACAGGAGCACCACCGCGCCCGCGCTGAACGGCGCAGTGATGATCTGGCCGACGGCACCACCGACGGCGACGAGCACGAGTGCGATCAGGGTCGTCGTGGTGGATTCCGAACCCATCAGCATGAGTTGGCCGGTGAGGCTGAACGGTATGGACACCGCTCCCGCGACGACCCCGGCGACAAGGGTGGCCAGCAGCCGGATCCCGAGCACGCGCCAGAAGTCGCTTTTGACCAGCCTGATGGAACGCGTGATCGACGGAAAGACGCCGAGGCGTTCCAGCACGATCAGCGGCGGAGCGAAACTGAGCACCGTCCACAAAGAGACAAGCAGGGCGATCAACCCGAGGCCGAGGGGAAGAGCCAGGACGAACGCCACGGCACCGCTGAACTGAACAACGATGGCGATGACGAACACCACGATTAATACGGGAACGGCGACCGCAAGAAGCCACAACATCATGTAGCCGAACAGGGGCAGCAGTCGCGCACGGACGCGCTGCCAAGCCTCGCCGATCGTGATGCCTGCGCCGAACACCGCCCGCCCTACGATGACCGTGAGCATGCCGCTGAGCACGATCGACGACAGCAGCGTGGTGATGGTGCTGGCGATGCCGGATGCGGACGACCCCAGCAGCGCACCGGTTGACGCTTCTTCTCCGCGCAGCACGCCGAGTTCGCCCATCGCGGCCAACGGACCGATCTGCAGGACCAGCCCGATCAACTGGGCGACCACCACCACGACCGTCGTCAGCCCGAGCGTCGCCTTGGGGTTGGTCCGGATA
Source organism: Mycobacterium sp. (assembly GCF_032159775.1). Taxonomy (GTDB): domain Bacteria; phylum Actinomycetota; class Actinomycetes; order Mycobacteriales; family Mycobacteriaceae; genus Mycobacterium. Next base: position 13,653 of record NZ_JAVHWK010000167.1, on the reverse strand, counting down.
TAGGAGAACGCGCCATTGAGGATGTCGGTCAGGGTCAGCGGCCGAAGCGGGATGACGCCCGGCTTGATTGTGGGCGGCAACGGGTAAAGCGGACCGTAACCGGGCGGCGGATAGCCCGGCGGCGGGTAACCCTGGTAGCCGGGCGGTGGGTAGGGCTGATATCCGGGCGGCGGATAACCCTGATACCCGGGCGGCGGGTAGCCGGACGACCCGTAGCCAGGGTTGCTCATGGGCACCATCCTGTCGATCACCGAGATGATTGACAACGTGGGCCGGTGGTAGCGGGCATTGGTCCGCAGAGGATGTGCGCACCTGGTCCTCTCGGCCATGGGTTGCCGGCTGAGCCGGCTCCCGGCGGTAACGTCTCATGACATGGCGGAACTGAAGAATCGGCTGCGGGCGGATCTCACCAGCGCGATGAAGTCGCAGGACAAGCTGCGCACCGCGACACTGCGGATGCTGCTGTCGGCGATCCAGGCGGAGGAGACGTCCGGTAAGCAGTCGCGTGATCTGTCCGACGACGACGTGCTCAAGGTGCTGGCACGGGAATCGAAGAAGCGTGGCGAGTCGGCGGAGATCTACACACAGAACGGACGCGGCGAGCTGGCGGCCAACGAGCACGCAGAGGCCAGGGTCATCGACGAGTATCTGCCGACGCCGCTGACCGAGGCGGAACTGGTCGACGTGGTCGAAACGGCAATCGCCGCGGTTTCCGAGGAGAACGGCGAAGCGCCAGGTATGAAGCAGATGGGCCAAGTGATGAAGGCCGCGACGGCGATCGCCGCGGGTAAGGCGGACGGGGCTCGGCTCTCGGCCGCCGTGAAGGCCCGGCTGTAGCCGTTTCGCCATAAGGCACCCGGGTAACCAAACGTCATGACACGTTTTGGCTACACCCTGATGACCGAACAGAGCGGACCCAAAGAGCTTGTCGACTACGCCGTTTCGGCGGAGCGTATCGGCTTCGACTTCGAAGTATCGAGCGACCACTACTTCCCGTGGCTCTCGTCTCAGGGCCACGCTCCGTACGCGTGGTCGGTCCTCGGCGCCGTCGCGCACGCCACCGAGCGGGTCGAGTTGTTCACCTACGTCACCTGCCCGACGATCCGCTACCACCCCGCCGTCGTCGCGCAGAAGGCGGCCACCCTGCAGATCTTGGCCGACGGTAGGTTCACCCTCGGCGTCGGCAGCGGTGAAAACCTCAACGAGCATGTCGTCGGCAAAGGCTGGCCCACCGTGAACCGCCGACAGCAGATGCTCAAAGAAGCGATTCAGATCATGCGCGAGCTGTTCACCGGGGAACTGGTCGACTGGAAGGGCGAATACTTCGAGGTCGACTCGGCCCGCCTCTGGGACGTTCCGGACACCGGCGTTCCGATCGCGGCGGCGGTGTCAGGCGACCGCTCGGTCGAGACGTTCGCTCCGCTGGCCGACCACCTGATCGCCGTCGAACCGAACAAGGATCTGGTGGACTCCTGGCACGAGGCGCGCAGGGCGACCGGGCTGCCGGGTGACGTCAGGGTGATCGGCCAGATTCCGGTCTGCTGGGATCCCGACCGCGATGCGGCGATAGCCCGTGCGCACGATCAATTCCGTTGGTTCGCAGGCGGATGGACGGTCAACGCCGACCTGCCGACCACCGCCGGGTTCGACGGAGCGACGCAGTTCGTCAAACCCGAGGACGTCGCCGATTCCATCCCGTGCGGTCCGGATCTGGACGCGATCGTCGATGCGGTCAGCAAGTACTGGGAGGCAGGCTTCACCGACATCGCCTTGGTTCAGGTCGGCGGCGACTCTCAGGAGCTGTTTTTCAAAGAGGCGGCCGAACCGCTGCTGGACAAGCTGCGCACGGCGTCGCGGTAGAAGGAGGTTGAGATGACGCGCGGACAGGGAATCTACGACGACGAAAGCGCCGACGAGCCCAAGGGCGGCAGGCCCGGCCCGAAGGACGAAGGGCACGAAGGTGGCATGGCGACGCGGGAGAACACGCCCGATGTCGCCGAGGGCGGCGGCGAGCCGACGGCCTGACTCACTCGGCGTCGCGCCCCTCGCGACTGCGTCGGTAGGCGGCCTGCCGGAAGCCGGTCAGCCATCCGGGCGACAACGCGACGTCCGGGTGGCTGTGCACCGTCGGGTCGAACGCCAGATCGCCGACATCGGCTGCGAGGGTGTGCAGTGTCAGCCGGGCGAGCGGCCGGAACCCGCCTGTGCCTGCGGCCTGCTCGATGTCGAATTCCATACCGTTGGTGGCAATTCGGTCGCGGACCGTTTCCAACGACAGGCCGACCTGGCCGATGTGGGTCGCCAATCGTGCCTGCACCCACCATCGGCCGCCTCCATGTGCCAGTGGCATCAGGCTCGAAAAGGTGGCAGCCGACCAGTTACTCACCGGCGCCAAGAGCAGGCGCTGGCGAAAAGTCGAGGCCAACAGCACGTCCCACGGTGGCGCGGCCTGCGATGTCGGGGGCATACGCCACGCCAGACCCGCGATATCCGGAAGCGCACCCGGCAAGCCCACACCCTTCGACACCCGACCGACGACGTCACCGGATGTCATCGGCAGCCCCTCGGAGGGGGGTGCTATCCGCGTGATCGTGCCGCGGGCGAGGACACCGTCGGGGTGGAACAGCCTGCGGTTGCGCACTGCGGCGCCCATCCGAACGGGCAGGGCGGCGATCTCGAAGATTCCCACGCGCTCTGTTTGCCCGGCGGTTCGCGGAGCAAACCTGTGAACCCCGGTTTAACAGCGTCGATATCGGGCATTTATAAGTCCGATTTGTCCACACACACCCGGAGGGTCGACGTTGACCACTGCCTACAACGACTGGGATGAACCAGTCGTCGCCGAGGGCGTCTACGCGCCGCAGGAAGACTCCCAACTGCTGATCGACGTCATGGACAAAACCGGCCTGGCGCTAGGGCGTCGGGTCGCCGACCTGTGTACGGGCAGTGGCGTGATCGCGATCGCCGCAGCCCAACAGGGCGCATCCGAGGTCACCGCCTTCGACATCTGCCCGCGCGCGGCGCACTTCGCCCGCCAACAGGTCTCGAAAGCCGGCGCCGAGGTCGGCGTGCACCTTGGCTCGTGGGCGAGAGCCGCGGAGTTCGGCCCCTACGATCTGGTGGTCTGCAATCCGCCTTACGTTCCGCACGACCCGAGCGTCGATGAACCTGACGTGCCGCCGCATATCGGACCGGCTCGAGCCTGGGATGCCGGCTATGACGGCAGGCTCGTGCTCGACCCGCTGTGTGCATCGGTGCGGGACCTCCTCGCTGACGGCGGCACGATGCTGCTGGTGCAGTCCGAGTTCGCAGTACCCCGGCAGACACTGGCGGCGCTCGCCAGCACCGGCCTCGATGTCGAAATCCTTGCCTATCAATGGATCCCGTTCGGTCCGGTCTTGTCGGCGCGGGCGCAGTGGCTCGAGGACACCGGCAGGCTCGAGCCCGGCAGGCGAGAAGAGGAACTGGTCGTGATCAGAGCTGACAAGGCATGAGCGATCATGAGCGATGAGGCCCGCGTCGTGCGGGTGGTGCCGTTCGGGCCGGTGATGGTTCAGGGACCGGTGCGTATCGAAATGCCCGACGGAAGTGTCGTGGAGTCCGACCGCTTCATGGTGGCGATCTGCGCGTGTCGGCGTTCGAAGAACTATCCACTGTGCGACACCAGCCACCGCAGGCGTCAGCGAAGCGACGAACCGTCAGCTCAGCGGCCTGCGTAGCGAAGACCGGCCCTCGGCCCAGCACCGCATCATGTGAGCGGCGAGCCGCTCCTCGACGAAGTCCCTCGCCCTGATTCCGAATACCACATCGCGATCGAGCTGCGGTTCGGCAGCCACCAGATCACCGACCACGTCGACGCGCACCACCTGCTCGTGGACGGCGTCGGCCTCGACGTGCTCGGCGTAGAAGTGGACGCATGCTTCCGGTGCGTCCATCCGCCGCAGCGCTTCGACGAGCCGGCGTGAGCCTGGCGGGGAGGTGATCTCGGTCGACGCGAAATGCCCGATGGCAGCACCGCGAAGGTCCCGGTGCAAGCCGAACATCGACATCAGGTTCACCACGGCAAGGGATTCGCCGGGGACGGCGTCGAGGTATCCGAGGTACGACTCATCCAGCCCCGCGGCGGCCATCAGGTCGGCGAACAGTTGCTGATGAACCCTGTCGCCGTGCCCGCCGCCGTATTCGTCGAATTCGATGGCGACGAACGACGCCTTCGCCTGGCCGGACAACCGGGGGATGACCCAGGCGTGCGGATCGCCTTCCTTCAGGTGGTAGAGCGAGCGGTGCACGAAGTATTCCTGCATCTGTTCCCAGGTGCCCTCGTTGCGCAGGTAGTACGACGGGCCTGTGCCGTCGACAGGCTCGACACAGAGGGCATCCATCTCGGCGTCGGCGTGCTCGTCGGCGGCGATGTCGCCGACCTCGAGCTGGACCGCTCCCAGGAAGACGTCTTCGAGTTGGGAACGCAGCGCCAGCAGCGCGGGGTTCCACTCCCAGCGTGGGTCGACACCCGCAAAGCCCCGGTAGTGCATCTCGTAGCAGACATACAGCGCCAAGTGCAGATCGAGCCCGTACGGGTCCGCCTCCCCGACCGGCAGTGCGCTAGGGCTGAACGTCCGTTGTGGCGGACGGCAGGCCAGCAGGTCGAGAACGGTCGACGACAGGGGGCCCGCCGCAGCGGGCAGGGCGGGTTCGAGCTTGGGCGATGCCAGCGTCACGTGGCTTTTGATGCCCATCGTCGGTGAGGGTCAAACCAGAGAATTGCCATCTCGATCATGTCAATAGCCGGACTACCTGCTGCAGCGGCTCCGACGACGTGCCGATCTCGCCGATGAACGGGTGTGAGAGTTCCAGAACGAGGAAAATGTTGGTGGCCACCAACACGCCCAGAATTGCAACCATCGTGTAGTGGGTGGCGGGCTTCTCGACGCCGTAAATGATGGCGCACCCGATGAGCAGGCTGCTGGTGAGCCAGATTACGGCCCACAGTGACCAGGGGGGTCCGACGTCTGTGCGCGCTTGCAGTACCCGCTGCGTGCGGGCCTGGCTGAGAGTGTCGAGGCTGCTGAAAGAGGCGCTGAGCAGCGTCTTCTGTGTGTCGGTCCGCGCTTGGACGTCGTCGTATGCCGAATAGAGACGGGATAACGCGTCGTCGGCCGCGGGGTACAAATTGCCGTCCGCGGCCTCGCTCCACTCGACCAATGCGGCCTGCTCGTATTCGAGCAGAGCCTTCCGGATTCGGTCATTGTCAGCCTGCTCGAACGAGGAGGCGTCCCTGACGAGCTGCACAGCTGCCGCTCCTTCGCTCCTGGCCCTACCGTCGGCATCGCCGATCTGTCCCCACATCGCCGATACGACGAAGCCGACGAAGAACGCGAACACGAAGCCGATGACCCCGAATGCAAAGCGGATGACGTCGTTGTGCTCCTCACCCTTGAGGTTGGTGAACCTGCTGCGCACGATTCTTTGTATGAGGACTGCGCCGCCCGCAACGACGGTGATGACTCCCAGCAGGAGCAACCAGGACGGAAGATTGGTCACCAACCACTGACTCATGCTCGATCTCCCACTTCTGCACCCGCCGGCGCACTGCGTTTGGCACGAATAGCCACCAGTCCCCCTCCGATCACCAGCGCCATGCCGAGATACGAGGCCGGCGTCGGCGCGTGGCCCCAGACGATCCAGTCGATCACTGCGGTGAACACGATGACGGAGTAGATGAAGGGCCCGACCTTCTCCGCCGAGGCGTAGCGGTACGCCACCACGATGAAGGCCTGCGAGAACATCTGTGCCGAACCGAGCGCGAGCAACCAGCCCCAGGCGTGCGACGTGACCGGGCGCCAGTCGAGAAGCGCGATGGGGACCGACATCACCGTCGAGAGCAGGAAGTAGTAGAAGAGCACTCGAGTCGTCGGTTCGGTCGCCCCGAGCCAGCGGACCGACATCATCGCGACGGCAAGGAATGCAGCGCCCGCAAGCGCCGACAGCTCGCCGATGCTGAACATGCGGCCCTGCGGTTGAAGGACCAGGATCACCCCGGCGAAGCCGATGCCTGCGCCGAGCCAGGTCAGCCTTGACACCCGTTCGCGGCTGACGACCCAGGCGATGAGCGGCATCCACAGCGGCGCGCTGTAGGTCAGCAGCGTCGCGTTGGACAGCGGAATCTGCGTGATCGCGAAGAAGAGGGCGTACCAGCACGCAGTCCCCATCGTCGCGCGCAGAATGTGAAGGCCGATCCTGCCGGTACGTAGCGATGACCAGCCGCCTCGCAGCGCGACCGGGAGCATGAACAGCAAGCAGATCACGTTCTGGGACAGCAGCAGCACCCCGGTCGAGGTGTACTGGCTCGACACCTTCGCCAAAGTGCCCACCAGTGCAACGCAGAAGAATGCCGCAGTGGTGAGAGATGCTGCCAGCCCGAGGTTTTCGGGTCGGTGACCCACCTCGGCGCTTGTGGCCACTCCGTCGCTCACTCGGCCGCCTGTTCCAGTGCAGCCTTCACATCCGCCTGGGTCTTGACCAGGAAGGTCGCGAACTCATCGCCGATCATGAAGGTGGTGGTGAACTGGCGTCGCTCCGCGATCTGCTTCCAGGTGGACGTATTCACCATCTCGTCGAGTGCCTTCTGCCAGTACGCGACGGCGACCTGCGGCATGTCGGGCGGCCCGTAGATGCCTCGCCAGTTCGCAAGGGTGACGTCGAGTCCCTGCTCTCTGGCCGTCGGAACGTCAAGGCCGGGCAGACGATTCTCGGCCAGTACACCGAGCGCCTTGAGTTCTCTCGACTTCACCGCATCGATGAACTCGCTGACTCCACCGATTGCGACGCTGACGTCGCCGTCGAGAAGCGCCGCCCTCTGGTCACCACCGCCCTCCACGGGGGCGTAGCTGATGGTTGACGGGTCGCCGCCCGCCGCAGAAACGAGCAGGTCGAATGGAGCCTCGTCGTCTTGTGCCGCAGCGACTTTGACGCGGGCAGGGTCGGCCTTGATCGCCGCCATCACGTCTCCGAGGTTCGTGTACGGGACACCGGGCGCGGTGACGACAACGAAGTACTCCGTCATCAGGCGGGCGATCATGGTGACGTCGTCGTATCCGTACTTCGACTTGCCGCGCAGTTGGTTCACCATCATGGCCAGGGACGTGACAGAGATTTGGTCGTCGGCGCCCTTGTACTGCTCCACCATGGTCGCCAGAAAGTCGGCACCGCTGCCACCTGGCCGGTTCTGAACCGGCAGTGGCACTTTGACGATTTGTTCTTTCTCCAGGGTTTCGACGACCGAGCGGATCGTGATGTCGAATCCGCCGCCGGGGCTGGCTCCTGCTGTCATCGTCACCGGACCCAAGGGATATTCCTGTCTTCCCGGTGTCTGCTGGGGGCTCTGGCATCCGGTCAAGACGACCATGAGGGCCAGCATTGCGCTGACTGCGGATCTGATCATCAGATGCTGGCTACCGGTGCGTGCTCGGCGGCCTGCGCCGCGCGGGCATTCATGCGGTTCGTCTCGCGTTCGAGTACGCCGTTGAGCTTGCGAGGGGCGAGGACATCGAGGGCCCGAAGCGCCAGCGCCTTGCGCGGCGCGATACGGATCGGCCGTGTCTTTGCCGCGGTCACCATCCAGTCGGCGGCTTCATCCGCGGTGAGGGCTGCCACACCCTTGTAGGCGTGGGTGGGCGCAATCATCGGCGTCGCCACCAATGGGTAATACACCGTCGTCGAGTGCACGCCCCGGTTGCCCCACTCGGTGTCGATGACGCGACTGACGGCGCTCAACGCCGCCTTGGATGCGTTGTAGGCGGCGAACATTGGGGACGACTCTGGTAGCACACGCCAGGTAGCGACGTTGATGATGTGTCCATCGCGGCGCTCGATCATGCCTGGTGCCACGCCGCGAATGAGCCGGAGCGGGGCGTAATAGTTCAGCTGCATGACCCGTTCGATGTCATGCCAGCGTGCCAGTGAGTCAGCAAGCGGCCTGCGAATCGACCGTGCCGCATTGTTGATCAGGATGTCGACGGGCCCGGCGGCCTGCGCCACCTCGTCGACCTGGTCGAGATCGGTGAGGTCGGCCACGATGAAGGTGGCGTTTCCGCCCGCTGCGGTGATGCGGTTGACGACGCCTGCCAAGAGGTCCCGGCGACGCGCCACGCAGATGACCGTTGCGCCTTCGGCGGCCAACTTTTGTGCGGCTACCGCTCCGATTCCCGAAGAGGCACCGGTCAGCAAGATCCGTTTGTCGGCTAAATCCACGGTTGCGCGCGCAGACCACCGTGGCATCGGCCGCATCCCGGCCAGCCGCAACGCCCGCTTGATGTCGGGAAACACCGCGCGCACCCCTGTCCGGTCGGGCGATTGCTGTATGAGCAGTTCGCGCTCGAGTCCTACATGGAAATCGACTTGCTAATCGTAGATGACTATCAGTGCTTCACGCAGATAACCAGCTATTTATGCGGCTCGACGACCTTTGCGCAGATAAGGACACCCAGCTCGACACCGGATGGCTGCCGATTCGCCACGAGGGCGTCAATTTCTGTAGTCACCCGGCCGCTGGCGGACAGGGCACGCCGAGTTCGACCAGAAGGACCCGCACCCGGCGTTCGATCTCATCGCGGATCGGGCGCACCGAATCAACAGATTGCCCGGCGGGGTCGGGCAAGTCCCATTCCTCGTAGCGCTTGCCAGGAAAGAACCGACACGAATCGTCACAACCCATGGTCACGACGACGTCTGCGGCCAGGACCGTCTCGTCTGTCCAGGGTTTCGGGAACTCGCGAGAGATGTCGATACCGACCTCGGCCATCGCCTGCACGGCAGACGGGTTGATCTCGCCGGCGGGTTGTGAACCTCCTGACAGGGCGACGGCCTGGCCGCCTGCGAGGTGGTTGAAGTATCCGAGGGCCATCTGGGAGCGGCCCGCATTGTGCGTGCACAGGAACAGTACGACGGGCTTGGGGCGCATTGTTTCGCCGGGGTACAGCGCCACGACCAGCCCCACCCCGATGAGCGCGCCGAGGATCTGCGCGGCGATGAAGCCGGGCGTCGATCCGGGTGCGATTCCGACGAAACTGTCCGAGAACATTCGGCCGACGGTGACGGCCGGGTTGGCGAAGGACGTGGAGCTGGTGAACCAGTACGCGGCACCGATGTATGCAGCGACTGCGGCGGCCGACAGTGCCGCCCGGCCACTTCGCGCCAGGGCGAAGATGAGCGCGATCAGCCCTGCGGTGGCGACGACCTCACCGACCAGGTGACCGGAGGTGATCCGGTTCCTGGTGGCGATCTCGACGAGTTGCCTGTCGAACATGACGTTGGCCAAGACCGCACCGATGATGCCCCCGAGCGTCTGAGCGACGGTGTAGGAGGCCGCGTGCCGGGCGCTGATGCCGGTCCCGGTTCGTCGCCCCAGCAGCCAGTCTGCCGCCGACACAACAGGATTGAAGTGCGCGCCGGACACTGGGCCACACAGCAGGATGAGCGCGGCCAGGCCGAACGCGGTGGCGGTGGAGTTCTCGAGGAGTTGCAACCCGACATCGCCCGGCGAGAGCTGCTGAGCCGCGATGCCTGAGCCGACGACCACAGCGACGAGCAGACCGGTTCCGGTCGCCTCGGCCAGCAGCCGTCGGGGTAAGGGCACCGGGCGGACGCGGGCGGTCGTCAGCAACAGGAAGAACCAGTCGGCTCGGTCGTACCGAATGTGTCCGAGTCCGCCAATACGGTGTAGACCTCCCACCGCTCGCCTGCCGGTCCGGTGACCCACACCTTGTCTTGCTTGGCGAAGCAGCAGGTGCTTCCGATCTCTTCGTCGGTGAACATGCCTTCGCCGGACAGCCGCGCAATCTCGGCATGCACGGCTTCGCTACTTTCGACCTCGACACCGAGATGGTTGAGCGTGCCACCGTGACCGGGGTTCTCGATGAGCACGAGCTTCAGTGGCGGCTCGGCGACGGCGAAATTCGCGTAGCCCGGTTTGACCTTTGCGGGCGTCGTGTTGAACAGCGTGGAGTAGAAGGTGATGGCCTCATCGAGATCATCGACGTTGAGGGCAAGTTGTGCGCGGGACATGACGACTCCAACCTCTGCGACTTATGTCGAATTATGTGGGCGTGTCCGATCATGCCACCTCTTCGATATATGTCAATAAGGTGTGGCAGAATCGAACCATGCCGAAGACGTTGCCTTCTGTCGATATGTCCGCCCCGGTGTGCTGCACGCCCGTGGCGGCCGGCCCGGTGGACGATGACGCAGCGCTGGAAATTGCCTTGCGGCTCAAGGCGTTAGCCGATCCGGTGCGCGTCAAACTCGTGTCACTTCTGTTCAGTTCCGAAGAGGGCGAGCTGTGTAGCTGCGATCTGGCCTCGGCGGTCGGGTTGGGCGAATCAACCGTCAGCCACCACCTGTCGCAGCTGCGACGTGCGGGGCTCGTCGAGTCGGAACGGCGAGGCATGAACGTCTATCACCGTCCCCGACGGGAGTCCTTGGTGGCGCTCTGCACGGTTCTCGACCCGAACTGCTGTCGGTAAGCGACGCGACTGATGCGTTCGCGATCGTGGGTAGCCTGGATTGGTGACCGCACTCAAGGTAGAGACCCCCACGACAGTCGACGTCACGGAGCTCGAAGAAGAGATCGTCACGGCGCTTGAGGAGCGGCTGCGCGATGAGCATGGCTACAAGTTGTCGCAAGCTCAGAGTGTCGTCGTCACCGGAGGCGCCAACAGCTACCCGTTGCAGCCCGGTGGGAGCATCGTGGTGGACAAAGGTGATGACGCGATCACGGTCAAACTCCGCGTCGCCTCCGATGTTGACGCCGCTGACTTGTTCACCGCGATCAGCAGCACCCTTCAGCAGCGACACGATGGACTTCGCACCGAGATCGGCTGACACCGCCGGCTAGCGCCGAGAAAGCCCTTACCGGTTGATCCGATTAGGGCTTTCAGCGCTGCACTCACCTTGTCGGGGTGGCGGGATTCGAACCCACGACCTCTTCGTCCCGAACGAAGCACGCTACCAAGCTGCGCCACACCCCGCGTGAAGCCACGACAGCGTATCGCACCGGTCAGGTGTGCCGCCAAATCGACAACCGGGGGCAGATGCGCGGAAAGTCACACGATTTAGCGACCCAGGTCACGCCACGCCGCGGGATGGATCTTGATTGTCGGAGTCGTTATGCACAATGACGGCAAGTAGCTGTGTGAAGGTCGAAACGAGGCGCGAAATGACTGGATTGGGAGCTTCCATCTACATCGGTTTCTTCGCCCTGGCCGCGCTGTGGTTGTTCCTCACGTCCGACGGTCCCCTCACCCGCGAGTCCGAGGGTCACGGCCAGCGGCCCGATCGCTCGAACTCCACGAGCACTCCGGCGGCTGCCGAGGGGTCAAGCCCGGCGTTGTCCAGCCACTCGTCGCTGAAATAGGTGTCGGCGTAGCGATCGCCACTGTCGGCGATCAGCGTGACCACAGACCCACTGCGCCCCTCGGCGACCATTTCGGCCAGCAGATAGAACGCCCCCCACAGATTGGTTCCCGTCGACGGGCCGACCCGGCGGCCGAGCACCGCGCTGACGTGACGTGAGGCGGCGATCGAGGCCTTGTCGGGAACCGTCAGCATGCGGTCGACCACGTCGGGTAGGAACGACGGTTCGACGCGCGGTCGGCCGATTCCCTCGATTCGCGACGACACTCCGGTGACGACGTCGTCGCGACACTGCGCATACGACGGAAAGAACGCCGAGTTCTCTGGGTCGACGACACACAACCGGGTGGCGTAGCGGCGGTAGCGGATGTAGCGGCCGATGGTCGCGCTCGTTCCGCCGGTGCCTGCGCCCACCACGACCCATTCCGGAATCGGATGTGCCTCCTGGCCCATCTGCACGTAGATCGACTCGGCGATGTTGTTGTTGCCGCGCCAGTCGGTAGCCCGTTCGGCGTTGGTGAACTGGTCCAGGTAGTGCCCGCCGGTCTCCTCGGCCAACCGTTCTGCCTCGGCGTACATCTGAGAGGACTCCGCGACGAAATGGCAACGGCCACCCTGTGATTCGATCAAGGCGATCTTCGACGCGCTCGTCGTCGAGGGCATCACCGCAATGAACGGCAGACCCAGCAGCGCGGCGAAATAGGCCTCGGACACCGCCGTCGATCCCGATGACGCCTCGATGACGGTGGTGTGCTCGCCGATCCATCCGTTGCACAACGCGTAGAGGAACAGCGACCGCGCCAGTCGATGCTTGAGGCTGCCGGTGATGTGGGTCGATTCATCCTTCAGGTACAGCGCGACGTCGACGCCGTCACACCAGGCCGACGGAAGGGGATAGCGCAGCAGATGGGTATCGGCGCTGCGCCGGGAGTCGGCCTCGATCAGCCGAACAGCATTGTCCACCCACTCGCGTGGTTGGCTTCGAGTCGCGCTCGAGGGCGCGTCGGTCACCGGACCGAGGCAGTCGGGTGGGATTGCCCCACCCGCGTGTCGGCGTCACGCCCGCCGGTCGGCGCCGCCACCAGGGTCAACAGCGTGGCCTCGGGCCTGCAGCAGAATCGAACCGGGGCGAACGGCGACGTGCCGATGCCCGCCGAGACGTGCAGCGCCGTATTGGCACCCCAGCGCGACGCCCCTTTGGCCCGCGACCGGTCGAGGTCGCAGTTGGTGACGATCGCGCCGTAGAAGGGCAGACAGAGCTGGCCGCCGTGGGTGTGGCCGGCCATCACCAGCTGGTAGCCGTCGGTGGCGAACCGGTCCAGCACGCGGGGCTCAGGCGAGTGCGTCAGGCCCAGCCGCAGATTGGCGGTCGGGTCGGCCCGTCCCGCGATGGTCTCGTACCGGTCCCGCTTGAGGTGCGGGTCATCGACGCCTGCCGCGGCGATCCGCAGCCCGGCCACCTCGACATCGCGGCGGGTGTGGGTCATGTCGAGCCAGCCGCGCTCGGTGAATGCGGCCCGTAGGTCCTGCCAGGGCAGTGGCCGGCCAAACGAGCGATGCGACGGCTGGGTCAGGTAGTGGGCCGGGTTCTTCAGTCGCGGCGCGAAGTAGTCGTTGCTGCCGAACACGAAAATGCCGGGGACCGAAAGCAAATCGCCCAGCGTCTGCACGACGGCGGGCACCGCTTTCGGGTGAGCAAGGTTGTCGCCCGTGTTGACCACCAGATCCGGCTGCAGGCTGGCCAGCTCTCGCAGCCAGGCCTGCTTGCGTTTTTGGTTCGGGCGCATGTGGATGTCGCTGATGTGAAGCACCCGCAGCGGCGTCGACCCTGGGGTCAGCACCGGCATGGTGATCTCGCGCGTCACGAACGCATTCCGCTCGATGATCGACGCGTAGCCGATGCCGGCGACAAGTGAGCCGGCGGCCACAGCAGCGGTTTTCTTCAGGGTCGAAGCGGCGGGCATGCAACGCAGCCTACTGCCAAGTGCGTGCTTTACGGAGGCGGTGGCGCCGCCGGTGGCGGCGGCCCCAGTATCGGGACAGTGATCGGCGGCAAGCCGGGGATCTCGACCACCGTCGAGCCGGCAACCGGAGGCAGTCCGGGAATCGCACCCTCGGGCGGTGGCGGCGGTGGTGGCGGGATGCCGTTGCTGATCTGAATGGTGATGATCGAGCCTGGCACGGTCTGGCCCGACGGTGACGTCCCGACCACTGTGCCGTAGGACGAGGCGCTGTTGACCGTGT
>NZ_JAVHWK010000061.1:0-4919 GCF_032159775.1 Mycobacterium sp. | reverse complement strand
AACCAACGACCCTAAGGTGTGCCCGCTGTCGGCAGTACGTTCAGTTACCAGCGGGCGAGTACAACGACGACACGGAGGACACCATGTCGATGGAAGATGCTCGGTGATGGTGGTGCACTGATGCCTGCTCCACGTGAGTTTCTCACTACCGCAACACTTGTCGACGGTACGGAGGCTACCCTGCGAATTCTTGGCCCTGAAGACTATGACGCCGTCGTCGCGCTGGCCGTCTGCCTCAGCGACGAGGAGCGCTATCAGCGGTTCTTCACGGTGCATCCGAACTACATCGGAGATTGGGCACTGTCACTCACCAAGCCCGCGGAAGGGATCGTGGCGCTCGGGGCCGTTGAATCAGGCGAGTTGATCGGCGTCGCCAACTATGCCGAGCTGAGCCGACCAGGTGAATGCGAGATCGCGGTCGTTGTCGCACACGAACAACACGAGCGGGGAGTTGGCACCGCACTGTTGAAGACACTCGGCCACATCGCGAGAGAGGCCGGGCAGCATCGCTTTGTTGCCGATGTCCTCTTCGAGAACTTTGCCATGCGACGAGTACTCCACGATACCGGCTGGCCCATCGCCCACCACCGCGACGGACCGGTGCTCAGCTTCGAAGTTGACATCGATGTCATCGAAGCCGCTGCGCTGCACCGCAATTGACGTTCGCGCCTAGTCGAAGCGCGAGCCGTCCAGCCAGGTGACGACGTCGCTCAGCGGCCGGCGCGGTGTGGCAGGCAACGGGTCGGCATTGACCGGAGCCCAGCCAACACGCAGTAACATCTGTGGATATCCGTCGGCGCCGAATACGTCCTCCGCAACCTGGGTTCGGGTTTCCGCAACCTCGAGCGGCTCGGTGATCGGACAACTGGCTAGCCCCGATGCCGTTGCAGTGAGCAGCACCAGGCTGGTAGCCTCACCGGCGCGCAACCACGAAAGCTCGTCGTCATCGGCGGTGCCGAGGGCGACCACGACCGCATTGTCGTCGGCCGCGGCGCCGTCCGGCGCCCTCGCCAGTCCCGGGCCGGCGAATGACCGAGCGGGCAGCGCAGCGTCCGCATCAGGTTCGGGAGTGTTGCGGGCCGGGACGCCCGCAATGGAGGCATAGCGTCCACTCCAGGTGGATAGCTCGGTCAGGTACTCGAAGTCGGTGTTGTGACACCGCGCAGCTTCAACGATGAGGCGCCTCAAGCTGGTCAGTGCGTCGACCCGTCGAAGCATCACACCGGCACGCGCGGCCCGAGCGCCCATCATCGAGATGTCACCCTGCGGGACAGTCCATGAGGTGTATTGCCTGCGGTCGGTACGACGCCTCGGGATCGCGGCCGCCAGAGCGATATCCACTTCTGAGGCCGGAAATCGATGAAGCTCGGTGACCGCCAGGTGATTCGGATCGTTGGGGTTCGGAAAGCGGTGCACTTTGGACTGCCAACCCAGTGCGGCGAAAGCGGCTTGGCAATGGTGCAGTGTCGCGCCGCAGCTGAGCATCAGGTCGCGGGCGTCCGGGTCAGTGTGGGGCAGCTGAAGATCTCGGTTGGCGTAGAGGTGAAGGCTGTGGCCGCCTACCCGCCACAGCCACGGCTGCGAGTTATGGACCGACGGTGCTCGGGCCGCCAGCGTCAACGCCGACCGGATCGTCTCGACGTCGGGGAAATGAGCGCTCATTTGCCTTACCTCGCTGAAGGAATAACTCGTTCCCTCAGAATGCCGTTCCCCGACCACCTTGAAGAGGGCCTAAAGACCCGGATCTGAGGGACTTCAGCAGCCCGATCCGACAGTGGTCAACGTCGGCACTTTGGGCCGAAAGTCCCTCACTACGGGGACTTTGGCCTGCAACCGATGGCGCCCCGAACGGCTAGCGTCGAATTCAACGACAACGAGGTGATGTATGTGACCGATTCGACGCCGGATTTCGCCGTGATCATGGATGCGGTTGGATTGGCCTGCCGCGCGCCGTCGCTTCACAACAGCCAGCCGTGGCGGTGGGTTAGAGAAGGTTCGGCCCTTCGGCTCTATGCCGACCTCACGCGGGTGATGATCGCGGCAGACCCCGAAGGCCGTCAGATGTACCTGAGTTGCGGCGCGGCATTGGATCACTTCGCGGTAGCGATGACCGCCGGGGGCTGGCACACCTCCGTGCAGCGGTTCCCCGATGCTCTCGAGCCGTACCACGTCGCAACAATGGAATTTCGGCGAGCGACAGAGGTAACCGAGGATGCTCGCGCACGCGCCGCGGCCATCGGTAGGCGCCGAACGGACCGGCGCCCCTTTGACGGCCCTACCGGCTGGCCGGCGACAGAAACCCTGCTACGCGAGGCCGTCATCCCCTACCACGTGATGTTCGACATCGTGCTCGATCATGCGCGGCCATCCTTGGCGCAGGCGTCCAGGCTCACCGAAGCGATCCGAGCGAACGATCCTTCGTATACTGCCGAGTTGAATTGGTGGACCGCGTCCGCTGCTACTGGCGAGGGTGTGCCGCAGGCAGCGTTGACATCCGCCGCAGTATCTGACCGCGTCGATGTAAAGCGTCGCTTTCCCGCCGCACACGACTATCCCGGGAGCGGCGACGTCCGAGTAGACCGATCCAAGATCGTTGTCCTGTCCACCCATCACGAAGACGCGCGGCTTGACGTGCTGCGTTGTGGCGAGGCTCTATCCGCACTCCTTCTTGATTGCACCGTGGCCGGCTTGGCGACGTGCACGCTCACCCACATGACCGAACTCGCACCGAGCCGAGAGATCATCCGCGGCCTGACCGGTCAGCGCGGCACTCCACAGCTCCTGATCAGGATCGGCCAGACATCCGTCACAGATGAGGAGTTCGTCCCAACGCCACGGAAGCCTCTCGCCGATATCTTCGAGGTTCACCCGTCGACCACAAGGGTTGATTGAGCCGTGAGCCGGTACCGCGTACCGCGACTTCCCAGCGAGTCTTGACGACCCCGCCACCGTCGACCATCGAGAATCCCGACGTACTGCGCGCATTACGCCCGGCGCTGCGTCGGTGATCACTTGTGCTCGTGTCGTTTGACTCCCGCCCGACGCCGTCCGCACTTTCGGCCTGATGCGCTAGGCGGATCCAACGGTCATCAGCGTTGATTCCGTTGGTGCCGCCGTGACTGTCTCCACCGGGGTGCTGTCCAGCAGCCGTCGGCTTCGGTTGAGAGTCAATGGAATCAAATGCGCGGTCACCGTAGCGCTCGCGACCAGTCGGGCATAGACATCCGCGACAACACGCCCCACGTCATTGCGGCTCCGGTCGGGGAACCTGGCGCATAGAGCCGACACAACAGCTCCAAGCTCATCACGGACCATGGGTCCTTTATCGGTGGTCATGGCTAGATTCTGCGGCGGGCTCGGAGTATGTCACTACTGCCCAAAGGCCCTGAATCAATGGCAATTGTCCATACACCGCGGGTGTCAGAGGTTCTACAACATCGGGACTTTCGCCCCTTCCCCCTTCTACGTGCAGAGAGCACGGTGATCCCATGGAAAGTTTGTCGATGTTAGATGCCGGCTTTCTCGAAGCCGAAGATTCCGACGGGCACGTCAGCCTCGCGGTCGGTTCCGTGTCAGTCCTGGAGGGGCCGATTCCTGACAACGACGCCTTTGTGTCGGACCTCGCCGAGCGAGTGCTTTCCGTGCCACGGTTTCGTCAGGTGCTGCACACGCATGCGCTGGATCTCGAAGCACCGGACTGGGTCGACGCTGAGAATTTCGATATTTCCCATCACGTTCATCGAGTGGCGCTTCCGCACCCAGGTGACGACGCGGCACTATTCCGGCTGACCGCCGACTTGATGGAACACCGACTCGATCGGCAGCGTCCGTTGTGGCAGTGCTGGATCGTGGAGGGCCTGCCAGACAACCAGTGGGCCATGATCATGAAATTGCACCATTGCATCGCCGACGGAATCGCGACGATGCACATGCTCGCCGGGCTCAGTGACAGCGGGGATGGCGACACCTATGCAACGGCGATCCGGGCGGCGAAGGTACCGGCAAGCGCAGTCCGATTGCCGGAGCTGAGCGCTGACCCGCGGCAATGGGTCGGAAGTATCTGGCGTACCTCAACGGCGTTCATGGACGGCGCCAGGCGTGCATTGGGGGGGACGGTCGAGATCCTCGGTGGCATGCTGCGTCCGGCATCGTCGTCGTTGGTGGGCCCTGTAACGGCGTTGCGCCGCTTTGCGGCCGCTGAGGTGTCGCTAGACGAGGTGGCACTGGTGTGCCGCGCGTTCGATGTGACGCTCAACGACGTCGCGTTGGCAGCAATCACCGATGCCTTTCGCAACCTGCTGATCGGCCGTGGCGAGAAACCACGCCGTGATTCCCTGCGCACGCTGGTTCCCGTGTCGGTGCGCGCCAACGGTGACATCGGCAAGGTTGACAACCGGGTGTCACTAATGTTGCCGTACCTCCCGGTCGAGGAGTCAGACCCCGCGGACCAACTGCGAACGGTGCACAGCCGACTGACACACGCAAAAGGCAGCGGACAGCGACAGGCGGGACAGATTCTGATCTCGGCGGCGAGCATCATTCCGTTCCCGTTAACGGCGTGGGCCATTCGCGCGGCGACCCGGTTGCCCCAACGAGGCGTCGTCACCGTGGCGACCAACGTACCGGGCCCACGAAATAAGATGTACGTCATGGGACGAAAGGTGTTGCGCATGTTCCCGATTCCGCCGATCGCCCTCGGGCTTCGGACGGGAATCGCAATCGTGAGCTACGACGACAAGCTGGTGTTCGGCATCACCGGCGACTACGACACCGCCCCCGACATCGACGACATCGCCCGCGGTATCGAACGAGCGGTGGCTAATCTCGTCGCGCTACCCACGCCGGCCTAAAGGGCGACTCTTCATGACTCGCGCGACTGCGAACAACGAGATCGTCGCCAAGGCGATCCGGTTGGCCTG
>NZ_JAVHWK010000118.1:0-26910 GCF_032159775.1 Mycobacterium sp. | reverse complement strand
CCAATTCGGCTATCCCGGCTTCAAGGACGCGCACCACCCGCAGCGCCGGAATCCGCAGATGCGTCTGGTCGAAGAGGCCAGCTTGACCGACGCTCCAGAAGTCGACCTCATTCCCGGCTGGATCCGGGCGGCGACCAAACTATCCGGCATGAGCAAGACCGCGCGCCGCAAGGCGCGAATCCTGCGCTATGCGTTCTAGCCCAAGCAGCCGGGCCCGAGCAGCGCTTTCAGATCGCCCATCAGAGCCGACGACGGCGTGACCCGCAGCGCCTGGTCCAATTCCAGCGTGGTGATACGGTCTCCGCTGATCAGCCGCAGATGCACCTGCGAGGTTCCCGGGTGACGGGCAAGCACCTGCTTGAGGGAATTGACCTTGTCGATGGTGCACTGCCGGGTCGGCAGGCTCACCGCGACAGGCCGGTCGACCGCGGCGTTCGAGAAGTCCGGCACCACAAGATCGTTGGCGATCAGGCAGATCCGGTCGTCCTGGATTCTGACCTTCGCGCTGACCACGACCACGGCGTCGTCGACCACCTCAGCGCCGTAGCTCGAGTACGTGTGCGGGAAGAACATCACCTCGACCCCGCCGGTAAGGTCTTCCAATTGAGCTGAGGCCCAGGGCATTCCGTTCTTGTTCACCCGACGATTCACCCCGGTCAGGATCCCGCCGACCCGCACCTGGGCGTCGTTGGGGACTTCGCCGTTCAGAATCGCCGGGATCTGGGTGTCCACCTGGGCCGTCAACAGATGGGCGACGCCGTTGAGCGGGTGGCCGGACACATACAGGCCGAGCATCTCCCGTTCCAGCGCCAGCTTGTGCTTGTCGTCCCACTCCTCGTCGGGAACCTTGATGGTGAACACCGCGTCGGTGGCGGTGTCGGCCCCGCCGAACAGGTCGAACTGACCCATCGCCTCGGCCTTCTTGGTGCCGAGCACCGAGTCGACGGCGTCGGTGTGCACCAGGAAAAGCCCCTTGCGCGGATGGCCGAGCGAATCGAACCCGCCCGCCTTGATCAGGGACTCGGTGACCTTCTTGTTGCACGGACCGATGTCGATCTTGTTGAGATAGTCGGAGAAGTCGATGAACTTCCCCTTCTCGGTACGCGAATTGATCAGCGAGGCTACGACGTTGGCGCCGACGTTGCGCACGGCACCGAGGCCGTAGCGGATGTCTTCACCAACGGAGGCGAAGTTCAGACCGGACTCGTTGACATCGGGGGGCAGCACCGTGATGCCCAGCTTGCGGCAGTCGGCCAGGTACACCGCTGCCTTGTCCTTATCGTCGCCCACCGACGTCAGCAGGCCGGCCATGTATTCGGCGGGATAGTTGGCCTTCAGGTACGCCGTCCAGTACGACACCAGTCCGTAGCCGGCCGCGTGCGATTTGTTGAACGCGTAGTCGGCGAACGGAAGCACGGTGTCCCACAGCGCCTTGATGGCGGCGGCCGAGAACCCGTTGGCCTTCATGCCTTCCGAGAAGCCCTCGTACTCCTTGTCGAGTACCTCGCGCTTCTTCTTCCCCATTGCCTTGCGGAGAATGTCTGCTCGGGCGAGCGAGTAGCCCGCCACCTTCTGCGCGATGCGCATGATCTGCTCTTGGTAGACGATCAGGCCGTAGGTCTCGGACAGAATCTCCTGGAGCGGCTCGGCGAGCTCGGGGTGGATGGGCCGAATGGCCTGGCGGCCGTTCTTGCGGTCGGCGTAGTCGTTGTGGGCGTTCATGCCCATCGGCCCGGGTCGGTACAGCGCGATCACGGCGACGACATCCTGGAAGCCGGTGGGCTGCATGCGGCGTAGCAGGTCACGCATCGGACCACCGTCGAGCTGGAATACGCCGAGAGTGTCTCCGCGGCCGAGCAATTCGTAGGTCGCACCGTCGTCGAGCGGCAGCGACTCCAGGTCGAGCTCTATTCCCCGGTTGGCGTTGATGTTCTCTAGCGCGTCACCGATGATCGTCAGGTTCCGCAGCCCGAGGAAGTCCATCTTCAGCAGGCCGATGGCCTCGCACGACGGGTAGTCCCAGCCGGTGATGATGGCGCCGTCCTGAGCCCGCTTCCACAGCGGGATCGCCTCGGTCAGCGGCTCGGAACTCATGATCACCGCGCAGGCGTGCACGCCTGCGTTGCGGATCAGGCCCTCGAGACCGCGGGCGGTTTCGTAGATGGTGCGGACGTCGGGATCGGTGTCGATCAGGCCGCGGATCTCGGCGGCTTCCTTGTAGCGGGCGTGGGCCGGATCGGTGATGCCCGACAGCGGGATGTCCTTGGCCATGATGGGCGGCGGCAGCGCCTTGGTGATGCGGTCCGCGATCGCAAATCCCGGTTGCCCGTAATGGATTCGGGCTGAATCCTTCAGTGCGGCCTTCGTCTTGATGGTGCCGAAGGTGATGACCTGGGCAACCCGGTCGTGACCCCACTTGTCGGCGGCGTAGCGCACCATCTCACCGCGCCTGCGGTCGTCGAAGTCGATGTCGATATCGGGCATCGATGCGCGTTCGGGGTTGAGGAAGCGCTCGAACAGCAGGCCGTGCTCGATCGGGTCGATGTCGGTGATCCGCAGCGCGTAGGCGACCAACGAGCCTGCGGCCGACCCGCGGCCCGGACCCACCCGGATGTCCACCGACCGCGCGTAGCCGACGAGGTCGGCGACGATCAGGAAGTACGACGGAAACCCCTTGCCGCAGATGACCTCGATCTCGAACGCGGCGCGGTCGACGTACTCGGGCGGCACACCGGCCGGGAACCGCCGCCTCAGGCCCGCGTCCACCTCGTGCCGCAGCCATGACGCCTGATCGTGCCCATCGGGCACCGGGAAGATCGGCATACGGTCGCGCGCCGCCCACACGTCCGCGTAGGACTGGACGCGTTCGGCGATGAGCAGCGTCGAGTCGCAGGCGCCGGGAATGTCGTCGTCCCACAGCGACCGCATCTCGGCGGCCGATTTCAGGTAGTAGCCGTCGCCGTCGAACTTGAACCGGTTGGGGTCCGACAGCGTCTTTCCGGTCTGCACGCACAACAGCGCCTCGTGATTGTGCGCGGCGTCGCGGGTGACGTAGTGGCAGTCGTTGGTGGCCAGGGCCGGGATGTCGAGCTTGCGACCGACCTCCAGCAGCCCCTCGCGGACCCGTCGCTCGATCGACAGGCCGTGGTCCATCAGCTCGAGGAAGTAGTTGTCCGGCCCGAAGATCTCCCGCCATTTCGCCGCGGATTCCAGCGCCTCGCGGTCGTGGCCGAGCCGGAGCCGGGTCTGCACCTCGCCCGACGGGCAACCGGTGGTGGCGATGATGCCCTCGGCGTTCTCCGCGATGATCTCGGCGTCCATCCTCGACCACTTGCCGAGCTGGCCCTCGAACGACGCGAGTGACGACAGCTTGAACAGGTTGCGCACACCTGTCGCGTTCTCCGCGACCATCGTCAGGTGGGTGTAGGAGCCGCTGCCCGATACGTCGTCGCCCTTCTGACCGGGGTCGCCCCAGAGAACACGGCGGGTGTCGAAGCGGGATCCGGGCGCGATGTAGGCCTCAACGCCGATGATCGGCTTGATCCCGGCCTCGGTGGCCAAGTTGTAGAACTCGCTGGCGCCGAACATGTTTCCGTGGTCGGTCATGCCAATCGCCGGCATCTCCAGCCGCTGGGCCTCGGCCAGCATGGGAGCGATCTTCGCGGCGCCGTCCAGCATCGAGTACTCGGTGTGGTTATGCAGGTGCACGAAGGACGACCGACGAGCGCTCGCGCGAGGAGTCGACGGATCTGAGTTCATAGGGACGCCAGTGTATGGCTGCGCACCGACGAGCACGGGCGTGTCGCGGTGCGTGTCTCAACGCGATAGCGACGTTAGCTGTTCATGCAGGTGGTCGGCGACACCCTGGTCCGTTGTCAGCTCGATCGCGACCCGGTACGCGTGCGCTGCAGCCTCGGGTCGGCCCGCCTCGGCGAGCAGGTGCGCTCGTGTCGACCAGGCAGGCTGGAACCGGTCGACCGCCGGATCGGCGACCGCGTCCAACGCGCGCAAGCCCGCATCCGGGCCGTCGATCTGTCCCTCGACCGCCGCGAGCGCGACCGCGGCGCCCAGCGACGGCGCCACCCGCACCAGCGCGCGGTACAGCTTGCGCAGCGACTCCGGGTTCGTCGGCCTGCAGCAGTGCGCCGACTGGATCGCCGCCTCGTACTGGAACCGGCCTGGCCGACCCAACCCGTGCGCGCGTAGCAGCAACCCTTCACCGCGGGCGATCAGTGCTCTGTCCCAGCGCATCGCGTCCTGCTGGTCGAGGGGGACGAATCGGCCGCCAGCGTCGCGGCGGGCGGGCTTGCGGGCCTCCGACAGGCAGACCAGCGCGGCTAACCCCAACACTTCCGGTTGGTCGGGCAGCAGGTCGGTCAGCACCAGCGCCAGGTGCAGTGCCTCCGCCGACAGCGTTTCTATCGGCGCGGCCTGCGGTGTCAGCTGCCAGTCGATCGCATATGCGCCGTAGACCGCCTCGAGCACCGCAGGCAGTCGTGCGGCCAGGTCGTCGCGGTCGGGCAGCACGAACGGAATGCCCGCATCGCGGATGCGCTTCTTGGCTCGCACCAGGCGTTGGGCCATGGCGGCGGGTTCGACCGCGAAGGCCCCGGCGACGGCGCCCGCGTCGACGCCGAGCACTGTCTGCAGCATCAGTGGCGTGCGGATGCTCGTCGCGATCGCGGGATGTGCGCAGACGAGCATGAGCTCGAGCCGCCGGTCGGGTATCGCGGATGTCTGGTCGACTTCGGTTGACTCGGCACGGTTTTCGGCGAGCGCTTCGGTCATCCGGTAGGCGTGCGACTTCCACATGTCGCGCATTCGGTTGCGAGCGACGGTGAGCAGCCACGCCTCCGGATTGGCGGGAATGCCGTCGTTCGGCCACCGGTCAACCGCACGTTCGAGGGCATCGGCCAACGCATCCTCGGCTGCGGCGATGTCGCGGGTGGGTGCCGCCAGCAGTGCGAGCAGCCGACCATAGGAATCACGAAACAGGTCGGCTACCCGCTGCTGGACCACTACGGGTTGTACCACCCGCGGTCGGCGGCGTATGTCCGCGCCACCGGACGGATCTCGACCGATCCCCAGCCGTTGGCCGGATTGCGCTGGGCCCATTTGATTGCCTCGTCGAGGTTGTCGACCTCGATCACGAAGATGCCGCCGAGTTTCTCCTTGGTGTCGGCGAACGGCCCGTCCTGAATCTCCGGTGCGCCGTTGCGTGCGGTCACCGTCGTCGTGGTGTCCACGGAGTCGAGCACTTCGGTGGTGATCAGCACGCCTGCTTCCGTCAGATCGTCGGCGTACGCACCGAACGCGGCCATCGCGGGCGCCATGTCTTCCTCGCTGAGCCCGACATCGGGGCCCTCCTGGTAGTGCATCAACAGGCAGTAGCGCATGTTGTCGTCCTCCTCGTCCTCGATTGTGACCTTGACACGGCTATGACGACTCGAGCCCTGCCGAATCGACATTCGACCGACCGGTCCGCGCAAAACATCGCGAGCCCCCATCTTGTGCTCCTTTCGGTGGCCACCCGCCCGTTGTGGGGGGTGTTCACCTGCTAGGAGGAGTGAGGGCCCGGCAATCGCACACTTTCTTCGACTGTTGGCGGTGACTGTTGTGCGTTGCGCCGAGCGCGAAGCAGCGCATCGCCGGTGAACACCGCCAGCCCAACCCAGATCAGCGCGAAGCCGAGCCACCGACCGACGGGCATCGGCTCGTGTCCGACCAGCACCCCCCAGGCCATCTGCAGGCCGGGGTTGAGGTAGAAGAGCAGGCCCAGAGTCACCATCGGAAGCCGTTGGGCCGCTGCGGCGAAGAGCAGAAGTGGAATCGCGGTGACCGGGCCCGCCAACAGGAGCAGCGCCGTGTGGCCCACCCCCTGGTTGACGAAGTGCGCCTGGCCGGAGAGTTGAAGCCAGATCATGTAGCCCATCGCTACAGGAAGCGCCCACAGCGTCTCGACCGCCACGCCGACGCGAGGATCGGCGTCGACCACCTTCTTGATCAGCCCGTACAGGCCGAACGAGAAGGCAAGGATCAACGCGACGTAGGGCACCTCGCCCACTTCGGCGGTCAGGATCGCAACGGCCGCGACCGCGAGGAGAAGGGCGATCAGCTGCCATCGGTTGAGTCGCTCGCGAAAGATGACGACGCCGAGGGCCACCGTGACGAGCGGATTAATGAAGTAGCCGAGTGCGGCGTCGACGACGTGGCCGTGTGTGACGGCCCAGATGTAGGTGCCCCAGTTGATGGCGATGAGCGCCGACGCCGCCAGCAGCTGGAACCAGGTGCGTGCGCTGAGCCTGCGCAGGTCACCGAGCCGCCGCACGATGGCGAGCAGTCCCAGCAGGAAGACCGCGCTCCACACGAACCGGTGAGCGAGTATCTCGGGGGCGGTGGCGGGCAGCAGCAGAAGGAAGAACCCCGGGCACAGCCCCCACCAGATGTAGGCGCCCGCACCGAACAGCAGCCCGGAACGCCGCCGCTCGTCGCTCACAGTTCGTGATTGCGCAGGACGTCGAGGGCGTGCTGCAGGTCGGAGGGGTACGGGCTGCTGATCTCGATACGGCGGCCGTCGCCGGGATGCGCGAAGGCCAGCGTTCGGGCATGGAGCCATTGCCGTTCCAGGCCAAGCTTTTTCGCGAGCACCGGGTCCGCGCCGTAGGTGATGTCACCTGCGCAGGGATGGTGCAGCGCGGCGAAGTGCACCCGAATCTGGTGTGTGCGACCGGTTTCCAGCTCGATGTCGAGCAGGCTGGCCGCTTGGTGGGCTTCCAGCGTGTCGTAGTGGGTGACGCTGTTCCTGCCACCTTGGGTGACGGCGAATTTCCAGTCGTGTCCGCGGTGTCTTCCGATGGGCGCGTCGATGGTGCCGCTGGACGGATCCGGGTGTCCCTGCACAAGCGCGTGATAGCGCTTCTCGACGGAGCGCTGTTTGAAGGCTCGCTTGAGCAGGGTGTAGGCGTGCTCGGACAGCGCCACGACCATCACGCCCGAGGTGCCGACGTCGAGCCTGTGCACGATGCCCTGCCGCTCGTGGATGCCCGAGGTGGTGATCCGGAAGCCGGCGGCCGCAAGCCCGCCGAGCACAGTCGGCCCGTGCCAGCCGACGGTGGCATGGGCGGCCACCCCGGCCGGTTTGTCGACGGCGACGATGTCGTCGTCGGAGTACAGAATCGTCATGCCCTCGATGTCGACCGGCGTGTTCTCCGGCGCCGCGGACGCTTCGGGCAGCCGCACCTCCAGCCAGGCGCCGGGCATCAGCCGGTCGGACTTGCCGACCGGGGAACCGTCGAGGTCAACACCGCCCTCCTCGGCCAGGGCCGCAGCGGCGGTGCGGGACAAGCCGAGCAGCCTGGCCAGGCCGGCATCCACGCGCATGCCCGCCAGGCCTTCCGGCACGGGCATCGAGCGGGTGTCCATCAGGAGGGTTCGGCCTCACGCCGGACGACGGACTCCGCTTCCCCCGATGGCTCCTGTGCTTCCTCGCCGGCCTTGTGCCGACCCACGGTGTTGAAGTCGAATCCGAACAGCGACAACACAACCAGCAGGATCGCCCCGCCCACTACCGACGGATCGGCCACGTTGAACACCGGCCACCAACCGATGGAAAGGAAGTCGACGACGTGGCCCCGCAAGGGTCCCGGGGATCGGAAAAACCTGTCGACCAGGTTGCCCATCGCGCCGCCGAGGATCATGCCGAGGCCGATCGCCCACCATGGCGAAACGAGCCGCCTGCCCATCCAGATGATGCCGACCACCACACCGCTGGCGACCAGGGTCAGCACCCAGGTGTAGCCGGTGGCCATCGAGAACGCGGCGCCGGAGTTGCGCACCAGCGTCCACGTCACGGTGTCGCCGATGATCGAGACCGGCTGACCCGGCGTGAGCAGTTTGACCGCGAGCACTTTGGTGACGACGTCGAGCAGCAGGACGACGGCCGCCACGCTCACCAGCAGGCGGATCCGGCGTCGCGGCTTCGGCTCGGCCTCACGGGCCGATTCATCAGTCACTCCCCCATCATTCCCCAACCGCGATTTTGCAATGATGGGGGTGTGAGCCGTCTGGTCGTGATCACCACCGGCGGGACGATCGCCAGCCGTGCAGGTGATGACGGCGTCAAGCGGCCATCGACCAGCGGCGCAGACCTGGTCGACGGGCTCGACGCCGAGGTCGTGGACCTGATGTCGGTGGACAGCTCGCAGTTGACTCCCGCGCACTGGGACTCGATGCGCACGGCGGTCGCTGCGATCGCCAAGCGGGCCGATGTCGAGGGCGTGGTCATCACGCATGGCACCGACACCATGGAGGAGTCGGCGTTATGGCTCGAATTGACCTACGACGGCGCCACGCCTGTGGTCATCACCGGCGCACTGCGCAGCGCCGATGCGCCCAAAGCGGACGGACCGCAGAATCTGCGTGACGCGCTGACCGTGGCCGCCAGCCCGCTGGCCGACGGCCTCGGCGTGCTGGTGAGTCTCGCGGGGACGGTCTGGCAGCCGCTCGGCCTGCACAAGGTCGCGACATCTGATCTGTCCGGTTTCGCCGGGGTTGCGGTCGGCGCTGTTACGGGCGGCCGCTTCGAACCGGGGGCTGCTGCCAAGGAGCGGCCGTTCCTCGGCGAGTTGTCGAGCGCTGACGCGCCGAGGGTGGACATCGTCGCGGTCTACCCGGGCGCCGACGGGGCGGCGATGGACGCGTGCGTCGCCGCGGGCGCCGCGGGACTTGTGCTCGAGGCAGTCGGTTCGGGCAATGCGGGCGCCGAGGTGATCGACGCGGTGCGTCGGCACTGCAGCGGCGGGGTGGCGGTTGCGGTGTCGACGAGGGTGCCCGGCGGAACGGTCGGCGCCGGCTACGGGCCGGGGCGTGAGCTGGCGGACGCGGGGGCGGTGATGGTGCCGCGGCTGCGGCCCTCACAGGCCCGGGTGCTACTGATCGCCGCCCTGGCGAGCGGCTCGCCCGTCGACGACGTCGTCGCCCGATGGGGCTGAGTCCGCGGCAAGGGCGTTGACGTAGTCGGGCCAGTCGAGGCTGTCGACCGGGTTGGCCCGCTGGATGTCCGCGGTGTCGTCGCTGAAGGTGCGGACGAGCCCGGGACCGGTGGCGCGGGTTTCGAAACGCACGGTCATCACCCCGTGCCCGGCGCCCTGCAGCCAGCCGTGCCCGTAACGGGTGTGGGTGACGTCGTCGCCGATCCGCCATGCCGGCGCCCGCTCGGCGGCCTGGCTGAGCGTCTGCGGCAATCCGGTGTCGGACACTTCCTCGGCCATCAACTCGAGGTCGGGAAACAACGACTCCTGCCGCACGTCAGATAGGCCCGAAAACCCCACGCCGACAAGGCGAATGGGGCCAACCTCAATCGGATCGAGCAAGAGCCGACGCGCGATCGCGATCAGCGTCGCGGCGTCGGTGGTCGCGTACGGCAGCGTCGCGGAGCGGGTCAGGATGCTCATGTCGGATTTCTTCAGCTTCACTGTCACGGTGCGCGCTCCGCGACCGTCTTTCACCAGGCGGGTGTGGGCATGGTCCCCGATGGAAGCCACCGCCTCACGCAGTTGGTCGAGGGTCGTCAGATCTTCGGGGAAGGTGGATTCGGCGCTGATCTGTTTGGCGGGCCCGTTCTCGGCGACGGGGCGGTCGTCGATTCCCCTGGCGAGCTGGTGCAGCGCGGGCCCTATGGTGCCGCCGAGGATGTTGGCGGCTTCGGCGTCCGACAGCGCGGCCAGTGAACCGATGGTGTCGATGCCGAGACGGTGCAACTTCTCCTCTGCGACCGGCCCTATTCCCCAGAGCCGTCGAACGGACAGACCGTCCAGCAGCACCCGCTCCTCGTCGCGGCGAACCACCCGGATGCCGTCGGGTTTGGCCAGCCCCGACGCGATTTTCGCGATCTGCTTGCCCGAACCGGCGCCGACGGACGCGACGAGCCCGGTCACCTCGAGAATCCTGGCCCGCAGTGCCTCGCAGAACGACTCAACGTCCGCCGCGGACGCCCCCGCGAGTTCGGCGGGCTCGCCGAACGCCTCGTCGAACGACAATTGCTCGAGAACCGGCACCGCGGCTCTAACGGTGTCCAGTACGCGGCGGCTGGCCACGCCGTAGACAATGCCGCGCGGCGGCAACACCACGGCGGTGGCGCCGACGAGGCGGCGGGCCTGGTGCATCGGCATGGCCGACCGTGCGCCGTACACCCTGGACTCGTAGCTGGCGCCCGCGACAACGCCGCGTCCGCCCAGCCCTCCGACGAGCACCGGACGGCCACGCAGCGTAGGGCGTGTGAGCTGCTCGACCGACGCGAAGAACGCGTCCATGTCGAGGTGAAGCACCCAGCGAGCGGCCACATCTGCCGATGCTAGGGCGCTAGCCTGGCGACATGGCGCAACAGGCCGACGATTTATCTGCTCCTCGCATGCGCGGCGACGTCGGCATCTTCGGTCCATGGGTGGCGCATTTTCTGCAAAACGAGCACGTGCACGCCAAGGCGGACGCGGCCATCGCCTTCGAGGACCGCTGCGATATCCCCGACTCCGTGCGCCACCCGCTGATCGAATCGGTACGCCGGTTCCAGCTGGGCGAGAGCGGCGACGGTGCACAGCTCCTGCACAAAGCCGCACGTGCCGGTGATACCGAATATCTGCGCGCCGCCGAAATGTTCGTGGCCGAAGAACAACAGCACGCCGCGCTGCTGCTGCGCCTGCTCGGGTATCTCGACGGTCAGCCGATGCGCACCCACTGGTCGGACGCGGTCTTCGTGCGGTTGCGCAGGCTGATGGGACTGCGGACGGAATTGATGGTGTTGACCGTCGCCGAAGTGGTCGCGCTGTCGTACTACGGCGGG
The DNA here is from genome assembly GCF_032159775.1 of Mycobacterium sp. Lineage (GTDB taxonomy): Bacteria > Actinomycetota > Actinomycetes > Mycobacteriales > Mycobacteriaceae > Mycobacterium. The sequence goes on along the minus strand of NZ_JAVHWK010000118.1, from coordinate 16,073 downwards.
CTGGCCGAGGCGGGTCCAGATGGTGTCGTCCGTGCGGTGGCCGCCCGCATCGTGGCCGACGAGCACCCGCACGTGCGGTTCCAGCAGGACCGCTTGCGGGCCGGCTTCGCAGGGTCGCGGGTCGTGGCCCGCGCGCTGGCATTCGCGTTCTGGTGGTTGACGGCGATAGGCGCCACCGTCGTCGTGGCCCTCGACCACGGCCCCCTGCTGGACGCGATCGGATACCGCCGGACCCGCTTCATCCGCGACGTCCTCACCGACTTTGCCAAGGTCGTTACCGCTGTGCTGCGCCGCTAGGCCTTCGCGATCGTCACCCGCACCCCGTCACCGATGTCGCTGGCATCGGTGGGTTCGCCGAACTCGAATGTGGTGGCCAGAATTTCCCGCGCGATCATCTCGGCGTGCGTGCGCGCCCATGCCGCCCGTTGCTCCGGCACGGACATCACCACCGAGATTCGGTCCGACACGTCGAGGCCCGTCGTTCTGCGCAGTTCCTGAAGCTCTCGGATGCGGTCCTTGGCCCAGCCCTCGGCCTCCAGCTCCGGGGTGACGGTGCCGTCGAGCACCACCAGCCCCGACCCCTCTGGCAGAGCCGCGGTGAACTCGGGGTCGGCGGCTACCAGCCTGGAGCTGAACTCCTCGGGCAGCAGCACCGCCGTACCCGCGGTCAGCGTGCCGTCGGCGTTGACCACACCCTCGCCGGCCTTGACCGCCTTGATCGCGGCCTGCACGTCCTTGCCGATGCGCGGGCCCGCCGCGCGGGCGTTGACAGTGAGCTCGAATCGCCCGTAGCTCGCGATGTCGTCGGTGAGCTCCACTTCCTTCACGTTGAGTTCGTCGGCGAGCAGGTCCCGAAACGGCTCAAGGCGCTGCGGGTTCTCCACTGCGACAGTGAGTTTCAGCAGCGGCAGCCGCACCCGCAGCTTCTTTGCCTTGCGTAGCGAGGAGGCCGCCGACGCCACCTCGCGGACCTGGTCCATCGCAGCGACCAGGTCAGCGTCGTGCGGCAGGTCGCCCGACTCCGGCCAATCGGTGAGGTGCACCGAACGCTCGCCGGTGATCCCGCGCCAGATGACCTCGGTCGTCAGCGGGAGCAGTGGCGCGGCCAGCCTTCCTGCCACCTCCAGCACGGTGTGCAGCGTGTCGATGGCGTCGGGATCCTCTTCCCAGAACCGCGAACGAGACCGACGTACATACCAATTCGTCAACGCCTCGGTGAATTGCCTCAGCTCGTCGCACGCTCCCGAGATGTCACAGGCGTCCATCGACGCGGTCAGATCGTCGCGCAGCTTCGCGAGCTTTGCCACAATGTAGCGATCCAGGACGTGGGTGGAGTTCGTCCGCCAGGTGCCCTTCTTCGGCGCATACAGCGCCAGGAAGGTGTAGGCGTTCCAGATCGGCAGCTGCACCTGCCGGACACCCTCGCGGATGCCCTGTTCGGTGACGATCAGGTTTCCGCCGCGAAGGATGGGTGACGCCATCAGGAACCACCGCATCGCATCCGAGCCGTCGCGGTCGAAAACCTCTGTCACGTCGGGATAATTGCGCAGCGACTTGCTCATCTTCTGGCCGTCATTGCCGAGCACGATGCCGTGCGACACGCATGTTTTGAACGCCGGGCGATCGAACAGCGCAGTGGCCAGCACGTGCATCATGTAGAACCAGCCGCGAGTCTGGCCGATGTACTCCACGATGAAGTCCGCAGGGAAATGCGACTCGAACCAGTCGGCGTTCTCGAACGGGTAATGCACCTGCGCGTAGGGCATCGATCCGGAGTCGAACCAGACGTCGAACACGTCAGGGATGCGCCGCATGGTGGACTTGCCGGTGGGGTCGTCGGGATTGGGTCGCGTCAGCTCGTCGATGTAAGGCCTGTGCAGGTTGTCCGGCCGGATGCCGAAGTCACGCTCGAGCTCATCGAGGCTGCCGTACACATCGATTCGCGGATAAGCCGGATCGTCGGAGGTCCACACCGGGATCGGGCTGCCCCAGTAGCGGTTCCGAGAGATCGACCAATCGCGGGCATTGGACAGCCACTTGCCGAACTGTCCGTCCTTCACGTGCTCGGGGTACCAGGTGATCTGCTGGTTGAGTTCGACCATGCGGTCGCGGAATTCGGTGACCTTGACGAACCAGGACGAAACCGCCCGGTAGATCAACGGATTCCGGCATCGCCAGCAGTGCGGGTAGGAGTGTTCGTAGGTCTCGTGTCGCAGCAGCACCGGGGCGTTGTCCGCGGTTGGGCCGCTCTGATTCTTCAGATCGCGGATGATCTGAGGATTGGCGTCGAATACGTGCTGACCGGCGTAGTCGGGCACGGTCGAATCGAATCGGCCCTTGGCGTTTACCGGCGTGACGGCGACGATGCCGGCAGGCGCTACCGTCGCCATGTCTGCTTCGCCGTAGGCCGGGGACATGTGCACGATGCCGGTGCCGTCCTCGGTGGTGACGTGTTCACCGGACAACACCTGAAAACTGTTGGGCGCGTCCATGAAATACGTGAACGGCGGCAGATAGTGCATGCCGAGAAGCTCGTCGCCCCGGTAGCTGCCCAGGATCTCGGGTGTCTCGCCGAGTTCCCTGGCGTATGCGGCAAGTCGCGCCTTCGCCAACACGTACCGGCGCTCCCCGGCACCCACGAGCACGTACTCGACGTCGCGATTGACGGCCACGGCCTGATTGGAGGGCAGCGTCCACGGCGTCGTCGTCCACACCAGAAGGTACGCGTCCTGCAGGGCGCCTTCGGTGATTCGGAATCCGACCGTGATCGCCGGGTCCTGACGGCTCTGATAGACGTCATCATCCATCCGCAGTTCGTGGCTGGACAATGGCGTCTCGTCGTTCCAGCAGTATGGCAGCACCCGATAGCCTTCGTAGGCAAGGCCCTTGTCCCACAACTGTTTGAAGGCCCAGATCACCGACTCCATGAAGGTCAGATCCAGAGTCTTGTAGTCGTTGTCGAAGTCCACCCAGCGCGCCTGGCGCGTCACATAGGCGCGCCATTCCTGCGTGTACTTGAGCACCGACGCGCGACACGCGTCGTTGAACTTGCCGATGCCCATCTCGTCGATCTGCGATTTGTCGGTGATGCCGAGCTGGCGCTGCACCTCCAGCTCCGCGGGCAGCCCGTGGGTGTCCCAACCGAAGCGGCGGTCGACCTTGTAGCCGCGCATGGTGCGGTACCGCGGCACGATGTCCTTGACGTAGCCGGTCAGCAGATGACCGTAGTGCGGCAACCCGTTGGCGAAAGGTGGCCCGTCGTAGAACACGTACTCCGGCGCACCGTCGCGGCGCGAAACGCTGGCCCGAAAGGTGTCGTCGGTATCCCAGTAGTCCAGGACGTCGGATTCGAGCGCCGGAAAGTTCGGCGCGCCGCCTGCCGGCTTCGGATAGGTGGTCACGGTGCTACGTCGTCTCCATGCCAAAAGGTCGTTCATGGCACGGGGACGACGACGCGCCGGTGCGCGAACGCCGCGGTACCACCCCGCTTGCGCACGTGCGTGCGCCGCTCGACTTGTGGCTGTGACGGGCCAACCCGTTCGGCTCTACTTGGCCAGACTTTTTTTGAGCCTGAGCTGTTCTTCCGAAGGCTCCCCGGTGATGGCCGGATCAGCGCCGCTAGCTGATTCTAGCGGCTCAGTGACCGACGGCCATCGGGGTGTGCGGCTGCGGCATGGCCTCCGACGTCAGCTCGATCAGCGCGAGTGGGAGCTGCTCGGTGAGCTCCTCGACGGTGTAGGAGTCGAAGCTGCGGGTGTCGTACCACCAGTCCAGCTGGACGAGGCCGTCGGCCCGATACGCCCGAAGTTCCAGCGGATGGCGCAGCCCGGGCTCGGTGCCGAGGTAGGAGTAGAAGATCTCCGAGGGCGGCTGTGCGGCGAGCTTTGGCGCTGTCGAAGCCGCCGAAAGGTGGCGGTGCACGGCGCCGAGCGCCTCTGTGGCCGTGGCCAGACCCGCAGACGTGCAGGACAGCGGGACAGATCCGCTGTGTCCCGCAACGTCAACAGGCACCACACCCTCACCGATCGTTCGGGCGATCGCTAGGCCGAGGGCCGCAAGAAGGATTTCCTCGCCTGTCAGGCCCAGGTACCACTGTGCGCCGTCGAGTTCGCCGGTCAGCGTGCTGTTCAGCGGCGCCGAGATCTTGGTGAGATCGGCGGCTCGGGGAGCATCCATGGTTTCGTGGTCGGCGATCCGAAGCGGGCTGCTGGCAAATTCTGCAATCAACATGGAGCTAACAGTACTTGCGTTGTCCCAAAATTGGGAGACCTCTCCCAAAACTGTGACACCCACGTCAATAACAGCAACCCTTTGCAGCATTCGATTAGCACTGCCCATTTGCGGGAGAAACAGGTTAAAGTAAAGCCGTGCCACGTACAGATGAGAACGGCCGACAACTAAAGGCCCTGCTCGATTACCTTCTTGACGGGGAAGTCGACGCGAAGAACATCTACGACGCGCTCGGGGTGTCTAGCAGCACGTACTACCGCCGAATCAAGGAAGAGGGCTACCCGGACGCCGAGGAACTACGTCGGGTGGCCGATCGGTTCGGGCTCAGCTACCCCGACCTTCAGGTGCGGTTCGGGTTGATGAGCCACCAGGAGGTGGCGAGCTACTTCGAGTCTGCCAACGTGGCATTGGCAACCGTCCAGACGCGACGAGTCCGCCCGCTGAAGCTGTCTGAAATGACGCCTCGCCAGGACGCCCCGCCGCTATAGAATTTGCTGAAACAAACTCAGCGCAAAGGCAACCAGGATGGCCCTCGCAACACTCCTAGCGATCACGATCACGTGCATCGGATGGAGCCTGTGGATCCGACGCGTCACGTGGACGTGCCGGTGGGAGGTCGCAGCCACCCTCAATATCGCGCTGCAGGGTCTGGCCGTGCTCTTGATGTCGCCGCTTGCGTCCGAGACCGTCGGGCACTGGCTGCACGCCCTCACCGGCAAATGGAATCTCGAGGACTACCTCGGCCATGACTGCTACATCGTCGCCGCCTCTGCCATCGTCTACAACACGCTCGGCAGGCTGGCCGACGACGACGCCATGCAGAAGTCGTTCAAGCAGTACGTCGAACGGCCCGCCACGGTCTGCATCCCGCTGCTGCTCGTGACGTTCTCCGTCGGAAACGGCGCGCGGATCTATGCACCCGACTTCTTCACCGTCCCGACCGACTTCTGGCTGAACCTGTACTGGCTGCTCCTCTGCGGCACGCTCATCTATCTGCTGGCTTACGGCATCAGGGCAACCCTGGTGCTGCGCAAGGACCCGCGGTCTCGACGCATCGCCAACTTCTATCTGGCTTCTTCTGTCTTCGGGATTCTGGCCTGCGTCGTTCGTATCACCACCGCCTACTTCCCAGCCCTGCAGACGGCGACAGGCAGCACCCTGGTGTGGGTGTTCGCGTGCCTGTGCGGCGCCGGGTTCGCACTTGCGTCCGCCCACTCGTGGCGCATCAAGACGAAGTGGTTCACCAAGGTCTGACCTGGCCGCTCAGGTTATCGTTGCCTCGCCGTCGAATTGGGAGGAACCGCGATGACAACGCAGGGAGCGGAACCGCCAGCGCGCACGCAAGGAGCGGAACTGACAGAGCCATCCAACAGAACCGGACGTCACCGCGTCGTCGTCATCGGGTCCGGGTTCGGAGGCTTGACTGCGGCAAAGGCTTTGAAACGAGCCGACGTCGACGTCACTTTGATCTCGAGGACCACCACTCACCTGTTCCAGCCGCTGCTTTATCAGGTGGCGACCGGCATTCTGTCCGAAGGTGAGATCGCACCGACCACACGGCTGGTGCTGCGCAGGCAGAAGAACGTCCAGGTGCTCCTCGGCGAGGTCGAAGCGATCGACCTGAAGGCCAAGACCGTCACCAGCAAGTTGATGACGATGACGACCGTGTCGCCGTTCGACAGCCTCATCGTCGCCGCCGGCGCACAGCAGTCCTATTTCGGCAACGACCAGTTCGCGACCTTCGCCCCCGGCATGAAGACCATCGACGACGCACTGGAACTTCGCGGCCGGATACTCGGGGCGTTCGAGGCCGCGGAAGTCACCACCGATCCCGCTGAGCGCGAGCGCAGGCTGACCTTCGTGGTGGTCGGCGCGGGACCCACCGGCGTCGAGCTGGCAGGCCAGATCGCCGAGCTCGCCGACCGCACGTTGGCCGGTGCGTTTCGCACCATCGAGCCCAACGAGTGCCGGGTGATACTCCTCGAGGGCGCCGGCGCGGTGCTGCCGCCCATGGGCGAGAAACTGGGACTCAAGGCGCAGCGGCGGCTCGAGAAGATGGGCGTCGAGGTTCAACTCAACGCGCTGGTGACCAACGTGGACTATCAGGGCGTCACGGTGAAGGGCAAGGACGGAGCCGAACGTCGCATCGAATGTGCCTGCAAGGTGTGGTCGGCCGGTGTGCAGGCCAGCCCGCTGGGCAAGGTGATCGCCGAGCAGTCCGACGGGACCGAGACCGATCGCGCGGGCCGGGTGATCATGGAGCCGGATCTGTCCGTTAAGGGCCATCCGAATGTCTTCGTCGTCGGCGACCTGATGTCGGTCCAGGGCGTACCGGGCATGGCGCAGGGCGCGATTCAGGGCGCCAAGTACGTCACCAAGCTGATCAAGCGCGAGTTGGCGGGGCGTGACGACCCGGCGAATCGCGCACCGTTCAGATACTTCGACAAGGGCAGCATGGCGACGATCTCGCGGTTCAGTGCCGTCGCCCAGGTCGGCAAGCTGGAATTCGGCGGCTTCATTGCGTGGCTGGCGTGGTTGGTACTGCACCTGGTGTATCTGGTCGGCTTCAAGAACCGCTTCACCACACTCATCACCTGGTTCATCACCTTCCTGGGCCACAGCCGTGGTCAGATGGCGATCACCAGCCAGATGATCTATGCCAGGTTGGCGATGGACATGCTGCAGAACCAACAGAAGCTAGCGTTTCGGCAATCTCCGCTCGCCGCGGTCGAGGAGGCGGAGGAACTCGAAAGAGGGGCGTCATGAGCGATCACACCTACCGCGTCATCGAGATCGTCGGAAGCTCACCCGACAGCATTGACGCGGCGATTCGAAACGGGATCTCCCGCGCGTCGGAGACGATTCGGGGCCTGGACTGGTTCGAGGTGACATCGGTGCGCGGTCATCTCGCCGACGGCGCCGTCGGGCACTTCCAGGTGACGCTGAAAGTCGGATTCCGGATGGAAGGCGCGTAGTCCCTACAGGGCGACGGGCTGGGTCTCGGGGACGAACGGCGCACCGAAGTCCGGCACTGGGCGGTATCCGCGCTTGCGCGACGCCGCCGCGCCCCGACGAATCAACGCCGCCGTTGCGACGAAGCCCGCCTGATCGGCCACCACGAACGGGGTCAGCAGCCGGTTGTGCACGTAGCCGAACGACATTCCGGTGCTCGGATCGGCCCACCCCAGCGAGCCGCCCAGGCCCGCGTGGCCGAAGCCCGGCATCAGGCCCCCTAGGGGAATCGAGTGGTAGCCGAGATGAAATGCCATGGGGAACACGATGTTTCGGTCAGGCCGTCGGTTGGGCCTACCGATCAGACCTGCTGTGAGTTCCGGCGAAAGGAATTGCCTGCCGTCGACCCTGCCGCCACATGCCAGCGGGGCGTACATCTTCGCGAGGCCCCGCGCAGTCGCGGTGCCGTTGGCGGCGGGGATTTCACCATCGAGAAACGGGATGTCGCCCTGCACCACCGAGAACATCTCCGGAAAGTAGAGCGCACCAAGGCCGCCGGACCATTGCAGCGCGGCAAGCTTGGGTACGACGCTGCCGAGCACCGCGTTCTTCACGGCGCCCTGCGGGATGATGATCTGCGCGGCTTTCGTCGGTGCGTCGACGGGCGGCCGACCCAAATGCAAACCGTCGGTGTTGAGCGGCTCGGCCAGTTCCTCGCGGATCAACCGACGCATGCCCTTACCGGTGACGGCTCTGGCCAGACCCGACATCAGCCAGCCGTACGTCAACGCGTGGTAGGCGCCCTTGCCGTAGAGGACCCGGTTCACCGGGGCCGCCGCGAGCCGCTCCTCCATCTTGACGTGGTCCATCAGGTCGGCCCGACTGGCACCGTTGAGCTGGGACAGCCCCGCCCGGTGGCGCATCACCTCGCGGACGGTGATGGTCGCCTTGCCGTTGGCACCGAACTCGGGCCAGTACTCGGCAACCGGGGCTTCGTAGTCGATCAGGCCGCGGTCGGCCAGCCGGTGGATGACGGATGAGGACATCCCCTTCGTCGCCGAGAAAACCATCGCACCGGTATCGGCGGACCAATGCGTGGTGCCCCGGCGGTCGGACCACCCCGTCCACACGTCCACGACAGGCTCGCCGTCCAGGAAGACTGAAAGTGCGCCTCCGCCGTAGCGGGGGCCGGGAAACATTTTGCTGAAGGCCCGTACCGCACAGGCGAAGTGCGGGTCGGCCGCGCCTTGAACACCGTGAGGGAGCGCCGCGCTGCGCTCCCCGCTGTCAGAGTGCTTCACAATGTATCTAATTTACCTGCAACCCCGGCTAATAAACCGGCCGTTACCGATCCGTTGTTACATCGCATGTCAGCGCTGTCAAGCCTCCATCAGACAGCAACCAAACGCGTCCGGCATCAGTCGCCCGGGTTGTTCGGATCGGTCTTGTCGAACACCTCTTGGCCGTCGTCGCGGCCGTCGCCGTCGGAGTCCGCCTTGTTCGGGTTGGTGCCGTAAACGTTCGTCTCATCGTCGTTGAACAGCCCGTCCTGGTCCGTGTCGGGACGTCCCCGGTCCGGGTTGGGCTCCTTCTTGGGACCGGGATCCACGGCCGGCGCGTCCTTCGGGTCGAACCGAAGCGGGTCGAGGCGATCGTTGGCGTCGACGTACTCCGCGTAGTCGCTGAACCCGTCGCCGTCCGTGTCCTTGCTCAGCGGGTTCGAATGAACGTTTTGCACCTCATTGCCGTCGTTCAGGCCGTCCTTATCAGTGTCGCGGTCGTCGGGCTTCGTGTGCGAGACGTCCCTCTCGTACTGGTCCGACAGGTCGTCCGCGTCGAGGTCTCCCGGCAGCGGCGGCAGAGCGTTCGCGGTCGCCGGTGCCAGCAGCACGCCCGCGACCGCCAACGCGGCAAACAGGGATTTCACAGGACGTTGAGTCATGCGTCAAAGCTAGATTGGGCGACGGCCGATTAAATATCCGGTGTTTCCCTATTCTTCTGAGTTTTCGGCCGCCTCGAGGATCGTTTGGGCGGCAAGTGTCGGGGTCAGTTCGCCGTTTCGGACCTGACGCTCCACCTCGGCACGAACGCCGCGCACCCCGCGATTGTTGAGCACCCTGTCCAACACCGTGTCGCGGACCATCGACCAGGTCCAATCCACCTGCTGGGCATTGCGGCGGGCCTCGAACTCCCCCGCTTCGGTCAGCACGTCGCGGTGCTTGAGCACGGTGTCCCACAGCTCGGTCAACCCCGTGCCCTCTAGCGCGCTCATTGTCAGAACCGGTGGACGCCAGAGTGTTTCGCGCGGATAGATCAACCGAATCGCGCCCGAGAGTTCGCGGGCCGCGGACTTGGCCTCGGTGGCGTGTTCACCGTCGGCCTTGTTCACCACGACGACGTCGGCGAGCTCGAGGACGCCCTTCTTGATTCCTTGCAGCTGGTCGCCGGTGCGCGCGAGGGTGAGGAAGACGAACGTGTCCACCATGTTGGCGACGGCTACCTCGGATTGCCCTACGCCCACGGTCTCCACCAGGATCACGTCGAAGCCGGCCGCCTCGAGCAGCACGATGGTTTCCCGGGTGGCCCGTGCGACGCCGCCCAGGGTGCCCGACGTGGGCGAGGGCCTGATGTAGGCGCCGGGATGCACGGCCAGATTCGCCATCCGGGTCTTGTCCCCCAGGATCGATCCGCCGGTGCGGGTGGACGACGGGTCGACGGCCAGCACAGCCACCCGGTGCCCCTGCTCGATGAGGTGCATGCCGAGCGATTCGATGGTCGTCGACTTACCGACACCGGGAACACCGGTGATGCCGACATGCATCGCGCTGCCTGCCTGTGGCATCAGCTCCATCAGCAGCCGCTGCGCCTGCTCGCGGTGATCGGCCCTGGTCGACTCGACGAGCGTGATCGCCCGCGGAAGGGCCGCGCGATCACGGTTTCTGATCGCGGCGGCGAGGTCGTCGATCCGGTCGGCCACTAGCCGAGGTCATAACCCGAGCGCTCGGCCAGCTTGTGCAACAAGCCGGCCGCGGCGTCGGCGATCACCGTTCCCGGCGGGAAGATCGCGGTCGCACCCGCCGCGTACAGCGCGTCGAAGTCGCCGGGCGGAATCACACCGCCCACCACGACCATGATGTCGGGCCTGCCGACTTCGGCCAGCGCGTCGCGCAGCGCGGGCACGAGCGTCAGGTGACCGGCGGCCAGGGAGGACACCCCCACCACGTGCACGTCATTGTCCGCGGCTTGGCGCGCCACCTCGTCGGGGGTGGAGAACAGCGAGCCGACGTCGACGTCGAAACCGATGTCGGCGAACGCGGTCGCGATGACCTTCTGCCCGCGGTCGTGGCCGTCCTGACCCATCTTGGCGACCAGGATGCGGGGCCGGCGGCCATCGGCCTCGGCGAACTTCTCGACCAGCTCGGTGGCTCTGGAATAGACGCCGATGTTTCCGCCTCCTCCCGAGACTTCGTCGCGGTAGACCCCGGCGATGGTACGGATCTCGGCCTTGTGTCGTCCCCAGACCCGCTCCAGCGCGTCGGAGATTTCACCGACGGTGGCGTTGGCCCGCGCGGCGTTGATGGCGAGCTCCAACAGGTTTGCGTCTCCGTTGGCCGCTTTTGTCAGGTCGGCCAGCGCGGCGGCGACGGCGGCCTGGTCACGCTCCGCGCGCAGCTTCTCCAGCTTGGCGAGCTGCTCGGCGCGCACCCGGCTGTTCTCGACCTTGAGCACCTCGATCTCGTGGTCCTCGTCGACCTGGTACTTGTTGACGCCGATGACCGGCTGCTGGCCGGAGTCGATGCGGGCCTGGGTGCGAGCCGCCGCCTCTTCGATGCGCAACTTCGGAATGCCGTCGTCGATGGCCTGCGCCATTCCGCCGTGCTCGTTCACCTCTTCGATGTGCGCGCGGACCCGCTCGGCAAGCTGGTGGGTGAGCCACTCCACGTAGTAGGAGCCGCCCCACGGGTCGATCGGCCGGGTGGTGCCGGACTCCTGCTGCAGCAGCAGCTGGGTATTCCGCGCGATCCGGGCGGAGAAGTCGGTGGGCAGCGCCAGCGCCTCGTCCAGCGCGTTGGTGTGCAGCGACTGGGTATGGCCCTGGGTGGCCGCCATCGCCTCGATGCACGTACGCGCGACGTTGTTGAACGGGTCCTGCGCGGTCAGTGACCAGCCGGAGGTCTGCGAATGTGTGCGCAGGGAAAGCGATTTGGCGTCCTTGGGATCGAACTGGGCGACCAGTTCACTCCACAGCAGACGCCCGGCGCGAAGCTTGGCCACCTCCATGAAGAAGTTCATCCCGATGCCCCAGAAGAAGGACAGTCGCGGCGCGAACGTATCGATGGACAGGTTCGCGGCCATGCCGGCCTTGATGTACTCGACGCCGTCGGCGAGCGTGTAGGCCAACTCCAAATCCGCTGTCGCTCCGGCCTCTTGGATGTGATAGCCGGAGATGGAGATCGAGTTGAACTTCGGCATCCGCGTGCTGGTGTATCCGAATATGTCGGAGATGATGCGCATCGACGGCTTCGGCGGGTAGATGTAGGTGTTGCGGACCATGAACTCTTTGAGGATGTCGTTCTGGATGGTTCCGGCCAGCTTCTCCGGCGGTACGCCCTGCTCCTCCGCGGCGACCACGTAGAGGGCGAGGATCGGAAGCACCGCACCGTTCATCGTCATCGAGACCGAGACGGTGGACAGGTCGATACCGTCGAACAGCTGGCGCATATCAAGAATGGAATCGATTGCCACACCTGCCATTCCGACGTCTCCCGCGACGCGGGGGTGGTCGGAGTCGTAGCCGCGGTGAGTGGCGAGGTCGAAGGCCACCGACAGACCCTTCTGGCCTGCCGCCAGGTTGCGCCGGTAGAACGCGTTGGACTCCGCGGCGGTCGAGAAGCCGGCGTACTGCCGGATGGTCCACGGCTGATTGACGTACATCGTCGGATACGGGCCGCGCAGGTACGGCGGCGCGCCGGGGAAGGTGTCGAGCGGGTAGCCCGCCGAGACCGCAGCATCCAGGTCGGCGGCGATGTAGACCGGTTTGACGTCGATGGCCTCCGGTGTCGGCCAGACCAGTTGTTCCGGCGTATAGCCGTGCGCCTTTGCGGCCGCTGCGACGTGCGCGGTGACCGCGGCGTCGGTGGCTGGTTCGGTCGTCCGCTCGCTACGCAGCGGAACCTCGGCGAAGCTACCGATTCCGGTGGTTGCGGTCATATCCTCATGCCCCCAATCGGGTGAGCAGCCCCGAGAGTGTCTCCACCGCGTCGATCTTGGCGGTCAGATAGTCGTCGGGTTTTGGGTCGGCGTCGGCGACGGCCTTCTCCGGCCCGGCCAGTAGCACGCATGACACCCCCGCCTTGCGTGCGGCCTCGACGACACCTGCCGCCTCGGTCCCATAACGGGCATCCGTTCCGCAGATCACCGCAATCGCAAGGCCGTTGGCCCCCGAAACCGCGTCGGCTGTTCCTGCGGAGTCGACGGTGCCCGGGTTGACCGCCTCGATGCCACCCGACGCGAGCAGGTTGGTGGCGAACGTCGCACGAATATTGTGCTCCGCGAGCGGACCCAGTGGCAGCAACAGCACCGTGGGCCGAGCCCCGGTCGCCTCCAGATAGGCGTCGGAGCGGTCGCGCAGGGCCTCAAAGCCCGCCGCGTACCGCGCCACGGCGTCCGGCGAATCATGTTGCGGTAGAGGCGGTTCGCCGAGGGCCGGATATTCGTTGACACCGGTGAGCGCCTTGCGGCGGTGATTGATGTCGTCGGTGCGCCCCTCACGAACCTCCGCGATCTGCGCGGCGACGAATTCGAGGGCCGCGGCGAAGCCACCCTGCGCCTCGATCTCCTGGAAGTGCTCCCAGGCCTTGTCGGCGAGTTGCTCGGTGAGGTCCTCGACGAACCATGAACCGCCTGCCGGGTCGAGCACCCGACCGAGATGCGACTCCTCCAAGAGCAGCAGTTGCGTGTTGCGGGCGATGCGGCGCGCGAAACTGGCTGCAGTACCGGGCAATCCGCCGGGGATCGCCGCATCGAACGGCTCTACGAGCACGGTGTCCGCACCGCCCACGCCCGCGCCGAACGCGGCGACGGTGGTTCGAAGCATGTTCACCCACGGGTCACGCTGGGTCATCATCGGCATCGACGTGACCGCATGCACGCGGGCGGCGCCGTCGTCCGGCTCCCCGACGACTTCGGCCACCCTGGCCCACAGTCGGCGCAGCACGCGCAGTTTGGCGACGGTCATGAACTGGTCGTCGTCTGCGGCCAGCCGGAAACTGATCTGCCGCAACGAATCCGACACGCTGAGCCCAGCCTCGCCGAGAAGCCGCAGATACGCGACGCCTGCGGCGACGGACCCGGCCAGCTCCCACGCGGCGCTTGCACCGAGGTTGTGCAGCGCGGGCCCGTCGACCGTGATCGCCCGCACGCCACCGGCGTACCCGACGATCTTCGCGGCGATCGTGACCACATCGGCGACGTCGGCACCGGATCGCTTGCTCAACGGCGCGCTGAGCGGATCGGCGCCAAGGTCGATCGACAGCCGGGCACGTTGCTCGTCGTCCATGTCCGTCAGTTGCGGCAGCAGGGACTCCGCCGCCGCGACGAAATCAGAGCGAACGTCGAGTATCAGCGGGACCAGGTCGAGAAACACGCCCTCGAGCAGACGGTCCAGGTCGGCGGCCTCGACGCCATCGGGTGCGCCCACCCGTAGTACCAGCGCGCTGACACCTTCGGTCAACGCCACCAGCACCGCGCCGTTACCGTCGGTGACGGCTTTCTGGCCAGGCGCGGGAAACGCTTCGGCGACCTTCCATCCCGACTTCACGTCGCGACTCGCATCGCCGCCGCGGACGAACGGCCAGGCGCCGGGAAGCGGCTGCTGCGCCGAGGCGTCCAGGCTGGTGTACAGAGCCCGGATCGGGAAGCCTTCATAGGTCGGCGAATCCAGCAGAGTCTCGGGCTCCGGCGGCAGGTCGGCCGGATCGCGCCGGGTCGACTTCGCCAACACGGCCGCAACGGCAGAGCGCCAGCGCTGTTTCGATTCCCGCAAGCCGGATTCCTGCACGTCCATCAGGCTAAATCATCACTATCGGCGCAGCGTGCGCCGGGCAGCCGACGCGCGACCCGCGCGGGGCGAGTTATCGCCGGCCGGCCCGTAGTCTTGGTAGACGTGAAGTCCGTCGTCAACACCCTCGCAGCGCTGCGCGGTGCGGTGATCTGGACGGTCAAACAGGTTCCCCCGCGGCAGTTGGCCGCCATCGCCGCGACGATTGTGATTCTCGTCGCAATCTTGTTGCTGGTGCCGCGGCCGGGCGCTACGGCGCTACGCGACTGGGCGACGTCGGTGGGCCCGTGGTTCCCACTGGCCTTTTTGGCCGCCCACATCGTCGTCACGGTGTTCCCGTTTCCCCGGACCGCGTTCACGCTGGCCTCGGGCCTTCTTTTCGGCCCTTGGGTCGGCATCGGGATCGCGGTCATCGCCAGCACGATCAGCGCTATTGCCGCGCTACTGCTGGTCCGCGCCGCCGGCTGGCGACTCGACCGGCTGGTTCCCCATCCGCGGGTCAAGGCCCTCGACACCCGGCTGCGCCAGCGCGGCTGGCCGACGGTGATGTCGATGCGGCTCATCCCAGCCGTCCCGTTCTCGGTGCTCAACTACGCCGCGGGCGCCTCCGCCGTGCGGGTGCTGCCGTACACATGGGCGACACTGGCGGGCCTGCTGCCCGGCACCGCCGCGGTCGTGATCCTCGGCGATGCGCTCACCAACCACATCAGCCCGCTGCTGATCCTGGTGTCGCTGTTCACCGCGAGCCTCGGTGTCGCGGGCCTGGTCTACGAGATCCAGACCTATCCCCAGCACCACCCGGCGGACGCCGGCGGGCCGACTACCCGCTGTGGCGACCAGGCATCTGCGGCGGACCATCCTGCCGCTGTTGTGACAGCGGCGGGTACTGCATCGGCGGCAGTGGATCCTCCGACGCGGCAGTCTCCGGGGCTGCAAGCAGACCCGGAACCGGCTTGCGTGCGTCCGCCTCGGCCTTAGCGACAGCCTGAGCGAGCGCGGGATCTGTCTGGGTGTTGAACCATTCGGCGACCTCGGCTGAGTCGTCCTCGGGCTTGGGCAGGTTCTCCTCCACCGGCGACGGTGTGTACCGGAAGACACCGTCCTCGCCCGGCGCACCCAGCATCCTGGTGAACCCCTCCAGCGCGGACCCGAAGTCGCTCGGCACCAGCCAGACCTTGTTCGCCTCGCCCTTGGCCATCAGCGGCAGGGTCTGCAAATACTGGTAGGCCAGCATCTCCGGTGTCGGGCGGCCTGCCTTGATCGCGGCGAACGTCTTCTCGATCGCCTTGGCCTGGCCCTGGGCCTGCAGGTAGGAAGCCGCACGCTCACCCTGGGCCCGCAGCATCCGCGATTGCCGGTCGGCCTCGGCGGCCAGGATCGCGGCCTGCTTGGCGCCCTCGGCGGATAGAATCTGGGCCTGCTTCTGGCCCTCGGCCTGCTTGATCGCCGCCTCCCGGCTGCCCTCGGCGGTCAGGATCATGGCCCGCTTCTCGCGGTCGGCCCGCATCTGCTTCTCCATGGAGTCCTGGATCGACGGCGGTGGGTCGATGCTGCGCAGCTCGACTCGCGCGACCCGCAGCCCCCATCGACCGGTGGCCTCGTCGAGCACGCCGCGCAGCTGCCCGTTTATCTTGTCGCGGGACGTAAGCGTCTGCTCGAGGGTCATGCCGCCGACGACGTTTCGCAGCGTGGTGGTGGTCAGCTGCTCGACGCCGACGATGTAGTTGCTGATCTGGTACACCGCGGCCTGCGGGTTGGTGACCTGGAAGTAGACGACGGTGTCGATGTTGACCGTCAGGTTGTCCTCGGTGATCACCGGCTGTGGCGGGAA
>NZ_JAVHWK010000111.1:0-13665 GCF_032159775.1 Mycobacterium sp. | reverse complement strand
TTGTGGTCAGCGAGTTCGTCGGTGTTCCAACCGAATCCGACGCCGAGGCTGACTCGGCCACCGGAGAGGTGGTCGAGGGTGGCGATCGACTTGGCCAGCGTGATCGGGTCGTGCTCGACGGGCAGTGCGACGGCCGTCGACAGCCGCACCCGCGACGTCACCGCGCATGCCGCGCCCAGCGACACCCACGGGTCAAGCGTGCGCATATAGCGGTCGTCGGGCAGCGACTCGTCGCCGGTGGTGGGGTGGGCGGCCTCCCGCTTGATCGGGATATGGGTGTGTTCGGGCACGTAGAACGTCGTGAACCCGTGTTCGTCGGCCAGTTTGGCCGCCGCCGCCGGGTTGATTCCACGATCGCTGGTGAACAGAACAAGCCCGTAGTCCATACCCAGAATTAGAACGTGTTCCAGTCTGGCGGGCAAGGGCGGGGTGTCGAAGCGGCGCATTTCGGCCGCGATCGCACGGTCGAAAGTGTGCGAAGGTGTATTGAAATGCCCAACGAACAGGACAAGGCCGTCGAATCGGCGGTAGCTGCGATGGCTGCAGGTGCGCCGTCCGATTGGGTCAGCCTGCGCGCGGTATTCACCCCGGTGAAGGCGTTCGCCACCGTCCACACCGAGTCGGCGAACGAAGCGGTTCGATTGAACATCTCGCCGGAGGCCTTGGGGGACATCGCTTCGCATCAGCGGCGCGCAGCCGAAATCGGTGAGCCGTGGCATCGGCTGGTCATCGACTTCGACCGCTCGGGGCGGCTTTCGGTGCGTGCGATACCCGAGGCCGACCCACGCCTGCGCCTCGTCACGCGGCTGCTCTTGCTGGCCGCACTGCTTGTTCTCGCAGTGGGCGCAGTGCACGTGCTCATAGTTTTGGCGTAGCGGCCCGCCACAGAATGGAGTAGTGCCTTACTCGCGACGGGTCTGCCGCCAGGCCGAACACTTCAAGGCATGCAGGCCAGGAGCACCGCCCGACACAAACTCATGGAATGGGTCCGTCGCTACCTGCCGTGTGAGATCGCGGGCACGGTCGGCGAGCTCGGCGGCGCCGCTGTCGCATACTGGCTCACCGGTTCGGTGGCCGCCGCCGCGATCATCGCGACCGTCGGCGCATCGGCCGGCTACTACGCCGCCGCCTACACGAGCGCTGTTCGCTGGGCGTACCGGGAGTACAACGGCCGGCCGACGGCGACGCGGCTGGTCGTCGCCAACCTGTTCGCGTTCCGCAGCGTCGCCATCGAGTTCGGCCCCGCCGAGCTGATCGACAGCATCGCGATCCGGCCGCTGGCCTATTACTTCGGGCCGATGATCTTCGGCAATGTGGCGGCGGGCTGGATCTTCGGAAAGCTCCTCTCCGACATCGGGTTCTACGCCCTCGCCATCGTCAGCTACGAGCGCTTCAACGGTCTGCTGGCGGGGCGCCGCACAACAACCGAGGAGGTCAGCGGTGAATCCGTCCCTGCGGTCGCAATGGCGTGACACGCTGCGAGCGAGGTCCGAGACCGAGAGCTGGCGCGCGCTCATCGCGCAGCACGGCACACCCCTTCTTGTGCTCGATCCCTACCGAGTCGTCGAGCAGTGCCGACTGCTGAAGTCGCAGCTGCGTGGGTTCGGGCTGCACTACGCGGTGAAGACGTCACCCCATCCGGCGGTGCTGCGGGCGGTCGCCGCCAGCGGCTGCGGCTTCGACGTCGCGACGAGGGCGGAGATCGAACTCCTTGGCTCGCTTGGCCTTCCCATCGACCGGTGCATCAACACCAACCCGGTAAAGAAGCTCACCGACATCGACCACGCCTACATGGCCGGTGTTCGCACCTTCGTCGTCGACAATCCGATCGAAGCCCAGAAGTTCGCGGGGCTGCCCGCCGACATCAACATCCTTGTGCGGCTCGCGTTCCCGAACCCGTCGGCGAAATCGGATCTGTCCGTCAAGTTCGGTGTAGACCTCGCCGACGCCGAACTGGTCGTCAAGCATGTATTGGCTACCGGGGTTCGATTCGCGGGCTTCAGCTTTCACGTCGGAAGCCAGGGGTCAAACCCGCAGGCGTACGGCACTGCGCTGCGCGGCACGCTGGAGCTTGTCACCCACATCACCGAAACACTGGGCGTCGCAACCGAAATCATCGATATTGGCGGCGGCTTTCCGGTGAGCTATCGCGAGGCGATGCCGCCGATCGACATGATCGCAGACGTCGTCGACCAGACGCTCGGTGACCGGCGCGACGAGTTCACATTGTTGGCCGAGCCCGGTCGGATCCTTGCCGCCGACGCCATGACGTTGCTGACCGGTGTGGTGGGCAGTGCCGTGCGCGACGGCCGCAATTGGCACTATCTCGACGACGGGATTTACGGCAGCTACTCCAATGTGATGACCGAGGACGTGCACCCGCCGATCCTCTCGCTGCGAGAGGTCCTCGACGGCCCCATCGACAGCGAGCCTGTCGTGCTGGCGGGCCCCACCTGTGACAGCGCAGACGTGATCGCGTGCGACTACCCGATGCCGACGCTGAACGTCGGCGACGTGGTGGTCAGCCCGATGATGGGTGCCTACACGTCGGTCACGTCGTCGCGCTTCAACGGAATCCCCGCCACGCCGATCGTCGAGGTCTGACTTTCCGTCAGGCAGAGCGTTACCCACGACGTATGCCCACCGCGCTGTTGTCATGACAGACCATGACGACCGAACGGATCGCCGACCACGTCCAATTCGCGTACTGGGTACCCAACGTCAGCGGTGGGCTGGTCACCAGCGACATCGAGCAGCGGACCGACTGGGGTTACGACTACAACGTCAAGCTCGCCCAGACCGCGGAGAACAACGGCTTCGACTACGCGCTGTCCCAGGTGCGCTACGAGGCCAGCTACGGCGCCGAATACCAGCACGAGTCGACGAGCTTCAGCCTGGCGCTTCTGCTGGCAACTCAGCGGCTCAAGGTGATCGCCGCCGTTCATCCAGGCCTCTGGCAGCCCGCCGTGCTGGCCAAGCTGGGCGCCACCGCCGACCAGCTGAGCAACGGGCGGTTCGCCGTCAACGTCGTCTCGGGCTGGTTCAAGGACGAGTTCACCCACCTCGGCGAGCCGTGGCTCGAGCACGACGAGCGATACCGCCGCAGCGCCGAGTTCCTGCAGGTTCTGCGCAAGATCTGGACCGAGGACGACGTCGATTTCCGGGGCGACTTCTACCGCATCCACGACTTCACCCTGAAGCCCAAGCCGCTCAACACCCTGCAGCGCCCCAACCCCGAGATATTCCAGGGCGGCAACTCGACGGCGGCGCGGCGCAACGGCGGCCTCTACTCCGACTGGTACTTCTCTAACGGCAAGGACTTCGATGGGGTGACCGAGCAGATCGTCGACGTGCGTGACCACGCGCGCGAGGCAGGCCGCGAGGTGAAGTTCGGGCTGAACGGCTTCATCATCGCCCGCGACACCGAGGCCGAAGCACGTGACACTCTCCGCGAAATCGTCGACAAGGCCAACCGGCCTGCTGTGGAGGGGTTCAAAGGCGCCGTACAACAAGCTGGCAACTCGACCGCCGACAAACGCGGAATGTGGGCCGATTCGACGTTCGAGGACTTGGTGCAGTACAACGACGGGTTCCGCACACAACTGATCGGCACGCCCGAGCAGATCGCGGAACGTATTGCGGCGTATCGCAAACGGGGCATCGACCTGATCCTCGGTGGCTTTCTGCACTTTCAGGAGGAGATCGAGTACTTCGGATCGCGGGTGCTTCCGCTCGTCCGCGAAATCGAGAACGCAGAGGAGAAGGGGGCCGACGCTCCTGTGCTTGTCTCTGCATAAAGCTCGGTGCGCTAGCGTGGTGTGGAAACGCACATAGGTGTCCGCATTCACGAATCGTGATCGGCGTTCCCACGCAGTGCCGCGCGCAGCGGCGCTCGAACAAAAGCAGGAGAGGTCATGACCTACCCGCCCAGCAGCTCCGGATATCCGCCCGGTCAGCAGCCGACAACTCAGTTCAGCGCCCCGACCCAGCAGTTCGGCAAGCCCGAGCAGCCCTCGGCGCAGAGCCCCGCCGCGACCGCCGCCGGGCCGAGCAAGCTGCCGTTCATCCTCCTCGCCGCCATCGGCGTACTCGGTCTGCTGGTGTACCTGTTCAGCTTCGGTCCCCAGTTCAAGATCGAGAGCACCGACTTCCCGCAGCTGGGCAGCGCCACCGGCACGTCGCTCGGACTCGGCCTCGCCGTCGTCGCTGCGCTGCTCTCGGCGCTGATCGCGGCGGCCAGCCTGCTGCCCAACCAGAAGGCGCCGGTCGGCATCATTGCGGCAGTCGCCGTGCTGGCGTTCCTGCTCGTGATCGCCGAGGTCATCCAGACGCCGGACGGCGTCAGCCTGGGCTGGGCGCTGTATGTGGTGATTTTCCTGACATTGGTCCAGGCCGCGCTCGGTATCGGCGCCCTGCTGCTCGACTCGGGCATCATCAAGGCGCCGGTGCCCAAGCCCAAGCAGCCGAAGTACGACCAGCCGCAGTACGGCCAGTACGGCGGCCCGAACCAGTACTACGGCCAGCACGCGCCGCTCCAGGGTGGACAGCAGCAGCGTCCGCCATACCCGGGTCAGTACGGCGGCGGCTACTCGGGCGGCCAGCCATCCGGCGGTGGCTATGCCGGTATCGGTCAGCAGAGCGGCCCGCCGACCCCGCCGACCGGTTTCCCGACGTACGGCCAGCCGCAGGCGACGCAGTCCGCGCCGGCCGGCCAGAGCCCCGGGCAGCCGCAGTCGTCGTCCTCGTCGCCTTCGTCGAGTCAGTCCGACAACTCGCCGTCATAATCTCCGGCCGCGCGAGCGTGAATCCCGCGCTCGCGAGCAAAGAACTGCTATACCGCTAGTGGTGGAGAACAGGTCGGTCGGCAGTCGCCAGGCTCGCGACCTGTTCCGTGTTGCCTTCGGCCCCTCGGCGGTGGCGCTGGTCATCATCGCTGCAGTGGTGCTGCTGCAGCTGCTCATCGCCAACAGCGACATGACCGGCGCGTCGGGCGCGATCGCCAGCATGTGGCTGGGCGTGCACCAGGTACCGGTGTCGATCGGTGGCCGTGAGCTGGGCGTGATGCCGCTGCTGCCGGTGCTGGCGATGGTGTGGGGCACCGCGCGCAGCACCGCCGCCGCCACCCCGCCGCAGGGGTCCTGGTTCGTCATCCGGTGGATCGTCGCGTCCGCGCTGGGCGGACCGTTGCTGATCGCCGCCATCTCGCTGGCCGTCATCCACGACGCCTCGTCGGTGCTGACCCAGCTTCAGACGCCCAATGCGCTGCGGGCGTTCTCAGGGGTGCTGGCCGTACACGCGATCGGCGCCGCGATCGGTGTCAGCTCCCGCGCGGGCAGGCGCCTGGTGACCCTGGCCGGGCTGCCGAGGTGGGTGGCCGACGCGGGACGGCCCGCGAGGGCCGGGGTGTTGGCGCTGTTCGGGTTGTCCGGCCTGGTTACGTCGCTGTCGCTGGTGGTGCACTGGTCGACGATGCATGAGCTGTTCGCGATCACCGACTCGGTCTTCGGCCAGCTGAGCCTTTCGCTGTTGTCGGCGCTCTATGCGCCCAACGTCATCGTCGGCACGTCCGCCGTCGCGGTGGGGTCCAGCGCGCACGTCGGATTGGCGACGTTCAGTTCGTTCACCGTGTTCGGCGGCGACATACCCGCGCTTCCGGTGCTCGCGGCGGTGCCGACGCCGCCGCTCGGCCCGATCTGGGTGGCGCTGCTGATCGTCGGGGCCGCGTCGGCCGTGGTGGTCGGCCAGCAGTGCGGACGACGGCCGCTGCCGCTGTTGCCCGCGCTGGGCAAGCTCATCATCGCGTCCGCACTCGCGGCGGTGACGATGGCGCTGCTGGGGTACGCGGGCGGCGGCGAGCTGGGCAACTTCGGCCACGTGGGGGTGGACCAGGCCACGTTCGGGCCCGCGGTGTTCCTGTGGTTCGTGGCGATCGGAGGGCTGACCATCGCGATGGCGGGCGGCATCGTCCGCGCCCCGAGAACCGCCACGCCCCGTCCGGTGCCGGTCGAGGACGTCGAGCCGGATGACGAGCCCGAACCGTACCCAGAATCAGAACCGGAGCAAGAAGCCGAGTTCGAGCCGGCCTTCGACGCCGAACCGGACGCTGAATCCGACCTGGAACCCGCCTTCGAGCCGCTGGCGGACGAGCTGGTCGACGAGGACCCCGTCGACTTCGAGCCGACGCCGGTGATCCGCACCCTGCCTCCCGGATTCGACGATCACCTGCCCGATCCGGAGGACCTGGAGTACATCGACGACGACGACGCCACGCAGGGCCGCACTGGCGACAAGGGCCGCCCGGCCGACGATTAGGCTCGTCGCGTGCAGCAACCCCTCCGTGTGCCGCCGAGCGCACCGGCGCGGGTGGTGGTGCTGGCCTCCGGCACCGGTTCGCTGCTGGAATCCCTGCTCGAGTCCGCTGTCGGCGACTACCCGGCCCGCATCGTCGCCGTCGGTGTGGACCGTGACTGCCGCGCCGTCGAGGTGGCCTCGGCCGCGTCGCTGCCGAGTTACCGGGTGCGGCTGGGCGACTACCCCGACCGCGAGGCGTGGGACACTGCGATCACCGACGCGACGGCCGAGCACGGTCCCGACCTGATCGTGTCGGCTGGCTTCATGAAAATCCTTGGGCCTCAGTTCCTTTCGCGCTTCATGGGCCGGATTCTCAACACGCATCCCGCGCTGTTGCCTGCGTTCCCCGGCGCACACGCCGTGCCCGACGCGCTGGCGTACGGCGTCAAGGTGACCGGCTGCAGCGTGCACCTGGTGGACGCGGGCACCGATACCGGGCCGCTGCTGGCCCAGCAAGCCGTCGAGGTGCTCGACGACGACGACGAGGCCACCCTGCATGAGCGGATCAAGGTCGTCGAACGCAGACTGTTGGTGGATGTCCTGGCCGCGCTGGCAACGGGCGGAGTGACGTGGACTGGGAGAAAGGCGAAAATCGGATGACGGACAGCGGCGGGATGGTGGCGCCCAGCGCCACCAGTGGCGGGCGCAAGCCGATTCGACGGGCGTTGATCAGCGTCTACGACAAGACCGGCCTTCCCGAACTGGCCAAGGGCCTTCACGACGCGGGCGTCGCCATCGTCTCGACCGGGTCGACCGCCAAAACCATTGCCGGCGCTGGTGTTCCGGTGACGCCGGTGGAGGAGCTCACCGGGTTCCCCGAGGTGCTCGACGGCCGGGTCAAGACGCTGCATCCGCGCGTGCACGCGGGGCTGCTTGCCGACCTTCGGAAACCCGAGCACGCCTCCGCGCTCGAGGAGCTCGGCATCGAGGCGTTCGACCTCGTTGTGGCGAACCTGTACCCGTTCACCGAGACGGTCGCCTCGGGTGCCGACGTCGACGAGTGCGTCGAGCAGATCGACATCGGCGGCCCGTCGATGGTGCGGGCGTCCGCGAAGAACCACCCCAGTGTGGCCGTGGTGGTGGATCCGCTCGGCTACGACGGGGTGTTGGCGGCGGTCCGTGCCGGCGGTTTCACGCTCGCGGAGCGGAAGATACTGGCGTCCTTGGCATTCCGCCATACCGCTGAATACGACGTCGCCGTCGCCAGCTGGATGGGGGAGGTGCTGGCTCCCGAGGAGCCCGCGCAGAAGCTGCCCGCCTGGTACGGCGGAACGTGGCGCCGCACCGGTGTGCTGCGCTACGGGGAGAACCCGCATCAGCAGGCGGCCCTCTACAGCGACGACGCCGCGTGGCCGGGCTTGGCACAGGCCGAGCAGCTGCACGGAAAAGAGATGTCCTACAACAACTTCACCGACGCAGACGCCGCGTGGCGGGCCGCCTTCGACCACGAGCAGATCTGTGTGGCGATCATCAAGCACGCGAACCCGTGCGGCATAGCGATCTCGTCGGAGTCGGTCGCCGACGCGCACCGCAAGGCCCACGAGTGCGATCCGCTGAGCGCGTTCGGCGGCGTCATCGCGACCAACACCGCCGTCAGCGTGGAGATGGCCGAGACGGTCGCCGACATCTTCACCGAGGTGATCATCGCGCCGGCCTACGAGGACGGCGCGGTGGAAGTGCTTGCGCGCAAGAAGAACATCCGCGTGCTGGTGGCTTCGGAGCCGTTGGTCGGCGCCATCGACATGCGGCCGATCAGCGGTGGCCTGCTGTTGCAGCAGCGCGATGCGCTCGACGCGCCGGGCGACGACCCGGCGAAGTGGACCCTGGCGACGGGTGAGCCCGCTGATCCGGCCACGCTCGCCGACCTGGTCTTCGCGTGGCGGTCCTGCCGCGCGGTGAAGTCGAACGCAATCGTCGTCGCCGCCAACGGGGCCACCGTCGGTGTCGGCATGGGTCAGGTGAACCGCGTCGACGCCGCCCGGCTGGCGGTGGAACGCGGCGGCGACCGGGTACGCGGCGCGGTGGGCGCGTCCGACGCGTTCTTCCCTTTTCCCGACGGTCTGGAGACGCTGACCACCGCCGGGGTCAAGGCCATCGTGCATCCCGGCGGCTCGATGCGCGACGAGCTGGTCACCGAGGCGGCGGCCAAGGCCGGTGTGACGCTCTACGTGACCGGGGCGCGCCACTTCGCCCACTGATAAGTTGCCGCCATGGCGATCGCGGCACGTGCGGCGACGGTGGTCTTCGGGGTCACCGCGATCATGTTGGCCGGCGCCTGCACCCGCGTGGTCGACGACGCCCGCGTGGTCGCCGCACCCGACATGGGCAAGGCGCCGGCATCCGCGTCGGACTGCACGAAGGTCGACGCGCCGATGACCTCGATCCCCGATCACACCGACGAAGAGCCCGTGATGAAGATTCCGCAGCCGGAAGGCTGGGAGCGGGTGACGCTGATGGACTCCGAACTCGTCCGGTTCTCGATGCGCAACGGGGCCATGGCCAAGGACGGCTTCGCGCCGACGGCGGTCGTCACGCTGGAGAGCCATCCGGGTAACTCCGAGCCGCGCGCGGTGTTCGATGCGCAACAGGACGCGCTGAAGTCCGGCATCGGCGCCACCGACATGATCGTGCGCCAGGCCACTCTGTGTGAGCTGCCCGCCGAGACCGTCGTCTACAACGCCCCGCAGATGGGCATGCTGCCCCCGCATCCGGAGAGCATGCTCACCGCGGTGATGCACACCGAGAACGACACGTATGCGATGACGATGACGGTGCAGAGCACCGACCCGGGCAACCCGGCGTATCAGCGCGACGCCGAGACGATCCTGACCGGCTTCCAGATGCTCCCGCCGTCCGACCGCTGAATTTCCCTGCGAAATCCGCGCTGCAGAGCCAGCATGGATGAATTCAGTTCGTCGGGGGGCAGCCATGGCACAGCAGACACCGTGGGCGATTCTGAGGTGCAAGTGGAATGGCACCGACAACGAACCACTGTCGGGTACCTACCTGAACGACATGTTCACCACCGCAGGCGCGGGCACGCGCAACATCATCGAGTTCTTCGATCTGATGTCACACGGCCGCGTGGATGTCAGCGGATCCGAGGTCTTCGACTGGATCACGTTGCCGTACAAGCGTTTCTGACTACGCGGGCAATGTCGTCACGGCGCCAAAGGGGCAGATCAACCGCACCGGCCTGGTGACCTCGGCACGCGCGACGGCTGCCGCCGCCGGGATCGACGTGACAAAGTTCTTCGGCGCGGTCATTGTCATGAATGCCCCGACAGATCTGTTCGGGGAGCTTGGCGGTTGGGGTGCGGTGTGCGATGAGCTCAGCTGCCAGCCGTTTGTGGTGGCGCAGGAGATGCTCCATGTCTACGGGCTCGACCACTCGCGGGAACGCTTGTTTCCCGACCAGGACTACCGGGACCTGTGGGACACCATGTCGGCCGGCACGTGCTACTACATCCAGGGCGGCCCGTACGGCAGCTGGGGACCTGGCCTGAATGCCGCCAACATGCAGAGGCTCGGCTGGTTGGACCGATCCCGCGTGCTCTCGTTGCGATCGACCCCGCCGTTCGCGAAGCGAACCGTGCAGCTTCGGCCGTTGCACGCCCGCGAACTTCCCGGATATCTGGCAATCGAAGTCGACGACGGGTTCATCATCGAATTCCGGGACCTGCACGGCTGGGATGCGGCCGGTCAGGAGCCTGGACTGCTCGTGCACACCTTCGAGGAGAACCACTCTTATCTGGAGGCCGGGCCCTCTCTCGGTCAGGACGAATACATGAAGGGCACGCAGTGGAGGCCGCTGCCGGACCTTGAATACGTTCAATTCACCGTGGACGACATCGACACGGCGGACCGAATCGCGACAGTCACCTTCGAGTACAAGCCGGGCCGGGAGATTCACGACGAGCTCAAGGTCGGCGGGAATCTGACGCTCCCGTGGGTCGACGGCGGCGGTTTCGTCGGCGTAGGCAGCCGTGTCGTCGCCATCCCGCCAGGCGACGAACTGAACCCTGTTCTCGACAAGCTGGTCACATATCGCTGCGCAACCGGGCTCCGCGACGTCGCGGCGCGTGCCGCTGTGCGCCGGGAGGTGATGGAGGATATCGCCGCCTTTGCGCACACCGAACTCGAGCGGTTGAACGCACCGATCACGCGTTCCCCCGCGCCGCCGAAGGAGCATGACCCGGAGTGACAGCGGACACTGCCGCGGGGCGCCGTCATGTTCGCGTAAGGCGTAGCCGCTGCCGCAGATCCCGAGCAGTCGTAGCGTGGAGTAGTGACCCCATCTAATAATCTGCCCCGGACCGTCGGCGAGCTGCGTGCCTCCGGCCATCGCGAGCGGGGTGTGAAGGACGAGATCCGCGAGAACCTGCTGGCCGCGCTGGCCGAGGGTCGCGACCCGTGGCCCGGCATCCTGGGCTTCGAGGACACCGTCCTTCCACAGCTTGAGCGGGCCCTGATCGCCGGCCACGACGTCGTGCTGCTCGGCGAGCGCGGCCAGGGCAAGACGCGACTGCTGCGCTCGCTGTCCGGTCTGCTGGACGAGTGGACGCCGGTGATCGCGGGCTCCGAGCTCAGCGAGCACCCGTACACGCCGATCACGCCGGAGTCGATCCGGCGGGCGGCCGAGTCGGGCGATGACCTGCCCATCGAATGGCGGCATCGCGGCGAGCGCTATTTCGAGAAGCTGGCCACCCCGGACACCAGCGTGGCCGACCTGGTCGGCGACATCGACCCGATCAAGGTGGCCGAGGGCCGCAGTTTGGGTGACCCGGAGACCATCGCCTACGGGTTGATCCCGCGGGCGCACCGCGGCATCTTCGCAATCAACGAGCTGCCAGACCTCGCCGAGCGCATCCAGGTGTCGATGCTGAACGTGATGGAGGAGCGCGACATCCAGGTGCGCGGCTACACGCTGCGGCTGCCGCTCGACGTGGTAGTCGTCGCGAGCGCGAACCCGGAGGACTACACGAACCGCGGGCGCATCATCACCCCGCTGAAGGACCGGTTCGGCGCCGAGATCCGCACGCACTACCCGCTGGCGCTGGCGGCCGAGGTCGGCGTGATCACGCAGGAGGCGAATCTGGCCGCGGAGGTGCCGGAGTACCTGCTGCAGATCCTGGCCCGCTTCGCCCGGCTGCTGCGTGAGTCGAGCTCGATCGACCAGCGCTCGGGTGTGTCGGCGCGCTTCGCGATCGCGGCTGCGGAGACGGTCGCGGCGGCGGCACGGCACCGTTCGGCGATTCTCGGCGAGCAGGATCCGGTGGCGCGCGTGGTCGATCTCGGCACGGTGATCGACGTGCTGCGCGGCAAGCTGGAGTTCGAGTCCGGCGAGGAAGGCCGCGAGCAGGCGGTGCTCGAGCATCTGCTGCGGCGTGCGACGGCCGACACCGCGCAGCGGCTGCTGGGCGGCATCGACGTCGGTCCGCTGGTAGTGGCGATCGAAGGCGGCACGGCGGTGACGACGGGCGAGCGGGTGTCGGCCCGCGACGTGCTGGCCGCGGTGCCGGAGGTGCCCGCGATAGCCCAGGTGCAGAAGAAGCTCGGCGCGACATCCGACGGCGAGCGCGCCGCTGCCGTCGAATTGGCGCTGGAGGCTTTGTATCTCGCGAAACGGATCGACAAGGTGTCCGGAGAGGGCGAAACCGTCTATGGCTAGGGGCCTGCATCGACGGGGTGGGCGATCGTCCCGTTACTCCGGCTATACCGGCGGCCCTGATCCGCTGGCGCCGCCGGTCGACCTGCGCGAAGCCCTCGAGGCGATCGGGCAGGACGTGATGGAGGGCTCGTCGCCGCGTCGCGCGATGCAGGAACTGTTGCGGCGCGGCACCCAGAACATGCGCGGTGCCGACAAGCTGGCCGCCGAGGCCAACCGTCGTCGCCGGGAGCTGTTGCAGCGCAACAACCTTGACGGCACCCTGCAGGAAATCAAGAAGCTGCTCGACGAGGCGGTGCTGGCCGAGCGCAAGGAACTAGCGCGCGCGCTGGACGACGACGCCCGTTTCCAGGAGATGCGGATCGAGTCGCTGCCGCCGTCGCCGGCCAAGGCCGTGCAGGAGTTGTCCGACTACGAGTGGCGCAGCGAAGAGGCCCGCGAGAAGTACGACCAGATCAAGGACCTGCTCGGCCGCGAGATGCTCGACCAGCGATTCGCAGGCATGAAGCAGTCGCTGGAGAACGCCACCGACGAGGATCGTCAGCGCGTCAACGACATGCTCGACGATCTGAATGACCTGTTGGACAAGCATGCCCGTGGCGAAGACAGCCAGCAGGACTTCGACGACTTCATGAAGAAGCACGGCGAGTTCTTCCCGGAGAACCCGCAGAATGTCGATGAGCTGCTCGACTCGCTGGCTCAGCGTGCGGCGGCGGCACAGCGGTTCCGCAACAGCCTGTCGCCCGACCAGCGCGCCGAGCTGGATGCGTTGGCGCAGCAGGCATTCGGTTCGCCGTCGTTGATGAATGCGCTCAACCGGCTCGACGGGCATCTGCAGGCGGCCAGGCCGGGTGAGGACTGGAACGGCTCGTCGCGCTTCTCGGGCGACAATCCGCTCGGCATGGGCGAGGGCGCGCAGGCAATGTCGGACATCGCCGAGCTGGAACAGCTGGCCGAGGCGCTGTCGCAGAGCTATGCCGGCGCGACGATGGACGACGTGGACCTCGAGGCGTTGGCCCGCCAGCTCGGCCCGGAAGCTGCTGTCGATGCGCAGACACTGTCCGAGCTGGAGAAGGCGCTGGTCAACCAGGGCTTCCTGGACCGGGGATCCGACGGGCAGTGGCGGCTGTCGCCGAAGGCCATGCGCCAGCTCGGGCAGACAGCGCTGCGTGATGTGGCGCAGCAGCTTTCGGGACGGGGCGGCGAGCGTGAGACGCGCAGGGCGGGCGCAGCGGGCGAGCTGACGGGCGCGACGCGGGCGTGGCAGTTCGGCGACACCGAACCGTGGAACGTCACCCGCACATTGACCAATACCGTTCTGCGGCAAGCGGGCACGGGTGCGGCCGTGCCGCCGCTGCGGATCACCGTCGAGGACGTCGAGGTGTCGGAGACCGAGACGCGTGCGCAGGCGGCGGTGGCCCTGCTGGTGGACACCTCGTTCTCGATGGTGATGGAGAACCGCTGGTTGCCGATGAAGCGCACGGCGCTGGCGCTTAGCCATTTGGTGAGCACCCGGTTCCGCTCGGATGCGTTGCAGATCATCGCCTTCGGCCGATACGCGCGGACAGTCTCGCCCGCAGAATTGACCGGTCTGGAGGGCGTCTACGAGCAGGGCACCAACCTGCACCACGCGCTCGCCCTTGCGG
>NZ_JAVHWK010000110.1:0-143830 GCF_032159775.1 Mycobacterium sp. | reverse complement strand
CACCCGATCGGGCAGTGGATCCGCCGTAGTGTGCGGCCTTTTCTACGACTAATGTTGAAAGGCCCTGATGGGCGGCGGTGAGGGCAGCGACCATGCCGGCGGCGCCGCTGCCGACCACGACGACGTCGTACTCCTGTCCTGTCATGTAGAACACGTTATAGAATTGCCCCGCCGCAGAACAACTGGCCCGGTCGGATCAATGCGAGCGGACTACGAGGGGAAGT
The DNA here is from genome assembly GCF_032159775.1 of Mycobacterium sp. Lineage (GTDB taxonomy): Bacteria > Actinomycetota > Actinomycetes > Mycobacteriales > Mycobacteriaceae > Mycobacterium. Next base: position 143,606 of record NZ_JAVHWK010000110.1, on the reverse strand, counting down.
AGCCAGAATGCTCAGTGTCGACGTGCGTGACGTGCTCGCTGCCGACCTGGCGGAGGCCGAGCGCAGCCGCGTCCCGATCGCCCCGCTGACCACGGCCAACCCCGATATCGACGTCGTCGACGCCTACGAAATTCAGCTGATCAACATCCGCCAGCGCGTCGCGGAGGGCGCCACGGTGATCGGTCACAAGGTGGGGCTGTCAAGCAAGGCGATGCAGGAGATGATGGGCGTCGACGAGCCCGACTACGGGCACCTGCTCGACGAGATGGCTGTCTTCGAGGACCGGCCGGTGCCCGCGGGCAGATATCTCTACCCGCGGGTCGAGGTCGAGGTCGGCTTCGTATTGGCCGACGATCTGCCGGGGGAGGGTTGCACCGAGGACGACGTGCTGGCCGCCACCGCCGCATTCGCTCCCGCCATCGAACTGATCGATACTCGTATCAGGGACTGGAAGATCAAGCTGTGCGACACGATCGCCGACAACGCGTCATCGGCCGGCTGGGTGCTTGGCGAAGCGCGGGTGTCGCCCAAGGACATCGACATCCAGAGCATCGACGCGGTGTTGACCCGAAACGGTGAGGTGGTCGCCAAGGGCCGCAGTGACGCCGTGCTGGGAAACCCCGTGACGGCCGTGGCGTGGCTGGCCCGCAAGGTGGACAGCTTCGGCGTGCGGCTCAAGGCAGGCGACATCGTGCTGCCCGGGTCGTGCACCAAGGCGTTCGACGCCAACCCCGGAGACGACTTCGTCGCCGACTTCGACGGGCTGGGTTCGGTCCACCTGTCGTTCGAATAGAGAACGATCGAACAAGAGAAGAGGACATATGCCTTCGAAGGCATCCGTCGCGATCGTCGGATCGGGCAACATCAGCACCGACCTGCTGTACAAACTGCTGCGGTCGGAGTGGCTGGAGCCCCGCTGGATGGTCGGCATCGATCCGGACAGCGAGGGTCTTGCCCGCGCCCGCAAGCTCGGACTTGAGACCAGCGCCGAGGGTGCCGACTGGCTGCTCGGTCTCCACGAGAAGCCGGACCTGTTGTTCGAAGCCACCAGCGCGTATGTGCACCGTGACGCGGCCCCGAAGTACGCAGAGGCCGGCATCCGCGCCATCGATCTGACGCCGGCCGCCGTCGGGCCCGGAGTCATTCCGCCTGCGAACCTGCGTGCACACCTCGAAGCGCCGAACGTGAACATGGTCACCTGCGGTGGCCAGGCCACCATCCCGATGGTCTACGCGGTGTCCCGCGTCGTCGACGTGCCGTACGCCGAGATCGTGGCGAGCGTGTCGTCGGTTTCGGCAGGACCGGGCACCCGGGCCAACATCGACGAGTTCACCAAGACCACCAGCAAGGGAGTGGAGACGATCGGTGGCGCGAAACGCGGCAAGGCGATCATCATCCTCAACCCCGCCGATCCGCCGATGATCATGCGCGACACCATCTTCTGTGCGATCCCCGAGGACGCCGACCACGACGCGATCGCACAGTCGATCCGCGACGTCGTCGCCGAGGTGCAGACCTACGTCCCCGGCTACCGGCTGCTCAACGAGCCGCAATTCGACGAACCGTCCATGGTCAACGGTGGAAACCACGTCGTCACCACGTTCGTCGAAGTGGAGGGTGCGGGCGACTATCTGCCGCCCTACGCTGGAAATCTGGACATCATGACCGCGGCGGCGACCAAGGTCGGCGAAGAGATCGCCAAAGAGAGCCTGTCTGCCACCGCGGGAGGAGGCCAAGCATGAGTACTGACGACATCTATTTCAACCCCATGTGGGACATCCGGATGACGGACACGTCGCTGCGCGACGGCTCACACCACAAGCGCCATCAGTTCACCAAGGACGAGGTGGGCGCGATCGTCGCGGCGCTGGACGCCGCGGGTGTTCCGGTCATCGAGGTCACTCACGGCGACGGCCTCGGCGGGTCGAGCTTCAACTACGGCTTCTCCAAGACGCCCGAACAGGAGCTCATCAAGCTGGCGGCGGAGACCGCCAAGGAATCCAAGATCGCGTTCCTGATGCTGCCCGGTGTCGGCACGAAGGAGGACATCAAGGAGGCGCAGAACAACGGCGGCTCGATCTGCCGGATCGCGACCCACTGCACCGAGGCCGACGTGTCGATCCAGCACTTCGGGCTGGCCCGCGAACTCGGCCTCGAGACCGTCGGCTTCCTGATGATGAGCCACACCATCCCCCCGGAGAAGCTGGCCGCCCAGGCCCGCATCATGGCCGACGCCGGCTGCCAATGCGTGTACGTCGTCGACTCCGCGGGTGCACTCGTCCTCGAGGGCGTGGCCGACCGCGTCTCGGCTCTGGTGGCCGAATTGGGATCGGATGCTCAAGTTGGTTTTCATGGCCACGAGAACCTCGGCCTCGGCGTCGCCAACAGCATCGAGGCGGTGCGGGCAGGCGCCAAGCAGATCGACGGGTCCTGCCGCCGGTTCGGCGCGGGCGCAGGCAACGCGCCCGTCGAGGCGCTGATCGGGGTATTCGACAAGATCGGCGTCAAGACCGGCATCGACTTCTTCGACATCGCCGACGCCGCCGAGGAGGTCGTCGCGCCCGCGATGCCCGCCGAATGCCTGCTCGACCGCAACGCGCTGATCATGGGCTACTCCGGGGTCTACTCGAGCTTCCTCAAGCACGCCATCCGGCAGTCCGAACGCTACGGTGTGCCCGCGCACAAGCTGCTGCACCGCGCGGGTCAGCGCAAGCTCATCGGCGGCCAGGAGGACCAGCTCATCGACATCGCGCTGGAGATCAAGCGCGAACAGGACGCGGGTCAGCCGGCCTGAGCGCAACCCGTGAGAGTGCCCAGGCACTACTCGAACAGCTGGCCGGTCCGGACGCCGTTCTGCGCGACGACCAATGGCGGGCCATCGAAGCCCTGGTCGTCGACCGCAGGCAGGCGCTCGTCGTGCAGCGCACCGGATGGGGCAAGTCAGCGGTCTACTTCATCGCCGCCAAGCTGCTGCGCACGGGAGGGCGTGGCCCGACGGTGATCGTGTCGCCACTGCTGGCGCTGATGCGCAACCAGGTGGCTGCCGCGCAGCGGGCCGGTGTGCGGGCGGCCACCATCAACTCGAGCAACATCACCGATTGGCAGGATGTGCACCGCGCGGTGGCTGCGGGCGATCTCGACGTCCTACTCGTCAGCCCGGAACGGCTCAACAATCCGGATTTTCGGGACGAGGTGTTGCCCGCGCTGGCCCGTGACGCCGGGCTCGTGGTCATCGACGAGGCGCATTGCGTGTCCGACTGGGGCCACGACTTCCGACCCGACTACCGGCGCATCCGTACGTTGATCGCCGAACTCGGCGACGGCATCCCGGTGCTGGCGACCACCGCCACCGCCAACGACCGCGTCGTCGCCGACATCAGGAGCCAACTGGGTGTCGGCGGCCGCGAAACCGTCGTGCTGCGCGGCGGACTGGACCGTCAGTCGCTGCGGCTGTCGGTGGTCGACGCCGGTAACGCCACCGCACGCGCGGCCTGGCTGGTCGCCAACATCGAATCATTGCCGGGCTCGGGCATCGTCTACACCCTGACCGTGGCGCAGGCCAACGACGTCGCGAGCATGCTGCGCGAACTCGGCCACACGGTGGCGGCCTACTCCGGCGCCACCGAGGCGGCCGAGCGCGAGCAACTCGAACTCGACCTCCTCGCGAACCGCGTCAAGGCGCTGGTCGCGACATCCGCCCTCGGAATGGGTTTCGACAAACCCGACCTCGGATTCGTCGTTCACCTCGGCGCTCCGCCGTCACCGATCGCCTACTACCAGCAGGTCGGTCGCGCGGGCCGGTCCACCGAACGCGCCGAGGTGGTGCTGCTGCCCGGAAAGGAGGACCGTGACGTCTGGCGCTTCTTCGCATCGGTGGCATTTCCCTCCGAAGGCATGGTGCGCAACGTGATTCGAGCGCTGGCGCCCGACCGAGCCCAGTCGACGCCGGCCCTGGAGACGCTGGTCGACATGGGCCGCACGCGACTGGAGATGGTGCTCAAGGTCCTCGACGTCGACGGTGCGGTCCGGCGCGTCAAAGGCGGCTGGATCGGCACCGGTCAGGACTGGGTCTACGACGAAGAGCGCTACCGCAGGCTGGACGAAGCGCGTACCCGCGAGCAACAGGCGATGCTCGACTACGTCGAAACGACCGACTGCCGAATGACGTATCTGCGCACACAACTCAACGATCCGGAGTTGGTCGACGGCGAGCGCTGCGGCCGATGCGACAACTGCACCGGCGCTCGGTACGACGCCCACGTCGACGACGTGGCTGCCGCGCAAACCCGGGCCCGGCTGATGCGACCCGGAGTCGAGATCACGCCGCGTAAGCAGTGGCCGTCGGGACTGCAGAACCTCGGAATCGACTTGAGCGGCCGCATCTCCGACGGTCCCGCAGCGGGCCGGGTCATCGGCAGGCTGACGGATCTGGGCTGGGGTGCGCGCCTGCGTGCGGTCCTTGACGAGCCCGACGGTGAGGTGCCGGATGACGTGGTGCGTGCGGCGGTGGACGTGCTGGCGGCGTGGGAGTGGGAGACGCGGCCCGCTGCGGTCATGGCACTCGATTCCGAACGCCACCCTCAGTTTGTCGCATCATTAGCGCGCCGGCTCGCCGAATTGGGTCGGCTTCAGCATCTGGGCACGCTGCGATATCACCCTCGACGCCGCCCCGCGACGGCTGCCAACTCGGCCTACCGGGTTGCTGCGCTGGACGGGTCGTGGGAGGCACCGGCGCTGCCGCCCGTTGACGGTCCGCTGTTGCTGGTCGACGACTTCACCGACACCGGCTGGACGCTGACGATGTCGGCCCGTGTGTTGCGGCAGGCCGGCGCGCCGGTGGTGCTGCCGTTTGCGGTGGCCAGCCTCAGCTAGCGCGGTCACCCGCTAGCGCGGCTAACCACCTTTTTCGCCGCGGCTGTTTAGCGGTGCCTGCATTCGGGAGATAGGCCTGGGTGTGCGACCGCCTGACAACGGGCGTTCACTCGGCAGAAGGAGCAATCTCATGACCTCAGCGGTGACACGTGTCCGGCGGACCGTATTCGGAGCCCTTGCAGCAGGCGCGGCCTGCGCGACGCTGGGCGTTCCGGCGGCAAGCGCCGACCCGGAAGACAGTGCGCCTGCGCCCGCTGCGACCGATGACTGCAACGCCGCCACCCTGGCATCGACCATCAGCACGGTGACGACTCAGCTGTCGACATATTTCGCGGCTCATCCCGACGCCAACCAGGCGCTGATCGACGCGACGCGTCAGCCTGCGTTCATTGCGGTCGGTCAGTTCGAGGACTACACCGACGCACACCCTGATCAGGCAGACCAGATTCGCGCGATCCAGGCACCTCTCGCTGCGTTCAAGGACCGCTGCGGTATGCAGGTCTCGCCGACCGACGCATTGACGGTGCTAGCAGACCTCTAGCTATCGAACACCGGCTTGGTCCCGCCGAGCCGGCTGGTGAGGATGTCGGCTGTGGCCGTGAGCGCGCGGGCGCGCTTGACGATCTCCGCGTCGGTCAAGGCCCGGCCGATCTGCAACGACACCACCATCACCTGGCGCTGATGGTGGTCGAAAACCGGCGCCGAAATGACGCTGATATCGAATCGGATGGGACGGCGCTGTCCCTTGGACGGGTTCTCACTTCGTAGATGAACTCGCTCGCCGATGTCGGCGATCAGCTCGCCGAGTAAGGCCTGCAGTTCGTCGGGAAGGCTGTTCGACATACCCGACATCAGCGCGTAGAGCCGCCGTCCGCCCGCCGTCAGACGCTCGACGAGGTAGCCCGCCCTGCGGCATTCGTCGACGACGCGGTCCATTCGCTCGCCGTCGGTGCGCAGCGGGATCGTGGGCTCCCTGGCCAGCCAGTCGCGCAGCGCGACGTCGTCCCACAGCACGAACATCAGGCCGACCGGCGGGGCGAACGGATAGCTCTGCCCGACCCGAACACCGACGTCGGCGCCCGGCGGACCGACGAGTTCCAGCACGGTGATGCGGTCGTCGATCACCGCGGACAGCGCGGCGGTGGTGCCGGATGTCGCCGACAGCCTGCGTAACTCCGCCCTCGCGGCCGGGTCCACCCTCAGCGATTCCTGTGCGGTGTGACCGAGCGCGATCAGCGCCGGACCCAGTCGGTAGGTCTTGTCCCCGGAGTCACGCACCAAGTAGGCGCAGTCGGTCAGCGTCGTGACGATGCCCAGACAGGTCGGCTTGCTCAGGCCGAGGCGGCGGGCGAGTTCAGAAACCCCGAACCGGCCGTGTGGATGGCGGGCCAGGAAATCGAGGACGGCGACCACGCGCTCGGTGGGCGGGGACGCCCGACCGGATGACTCTGCCACTACCATGTCAAAAATGTACCTGCGCGTTCCAAATATCGAACGATTTAGCGGTGCGACGTTGACGGAAATGAGAACACGTTCTAGTTTCTAGGGGTGTACTCACAGCCACTTGCCGAGGCGATCGCCGAGGCCGAGCGCTTGGTCGCTGCCGCTCCGTTCATCGAATCCGAGGCCGACTTGACCGAAGGCCTGCAGTACCTGGCGGGCTGCATCGCCGGCTGCACCCACCTGGCCTTCCACTACGACCGCGACCATCCGTTCATGCAGTCCGGCACCGGCCCGTTCACCAAGATGGGACTCGACAACCCGGACACCCTCTACTTCGGCACCCGCGTTCAACCCGGCCACGAATACGTCGTCACCGGCACTCGCGGCACCACAACCGATCTGAGCTTTCAGATGCTGGGCGGCGAGTACACCGATGACAACGTGCCCGTCAGTCAGGCGGCGTTCGACGACCGCGAACTCGACATCGCACCCGACGGCACCTTTGAGTGGCGAGTGACGCCGAACAGTCCGTCGCAGTTGCTGGTGCGCGAGGTGTACAACGACTGGTCCGCGCAGCGTGGCTACGTCAGCATCGCCAGGACCGACACCGCGGGCACCGCGCCGCCCCCCTTGACCCGCCAGCTGATCGAGAAGCGGTACGCGGTCGCCGGAAAGCAACTCGTGCAACGGGTGAAGACGTGGCTGCAATTCCCGCAGTGGTTCTACAACACTCTGCCGGTGAACACGATGGTCGCACCGCGCCTCACCCCGGGAGGGTTGGCCACTCAGTACTCGTCGGTCGGGCACTTCGATCTGAACCCCGATCAGGCCCTGCTCATCACGCTGCCGGTCACCGACGCGCCATATCTCGGATTTCAGCTCGGCAGCCTCTGGTATATCTCGCTGGACTACATCAACCACCAGACGTCACTGAATGGCACTCAGGCACAAGCGGATCCGGACGGCAAGATCCGGATGGTGATAGCCGATGCGAATCCGGGCGTGACCAACTGGGTGGAGACGCTCGGCCACCGCAAGGGCTACCTGCAGTTCCGCTGGCAGCGGCTGTCGCGCGAACTCACCGAGGCCGACGGCCCGACCGTTGAACTGCTCGACATCGACAAGGTGGCGGGCGCGTTGCCGTACGTCGAGTCCAACAAGATCTCCGATGAAGATTGGCGCGCGCGAATCGCCCTGCGTCAGAAACAGATCGGCGACAGGATGGTTGCATGATGCTCAAAGACAAAGTGGTGGTCATCAGCGGTGTCGGTCCGGCACTGGGCACCACGCTCGCGCGGCGATGCGCGGAAGCCGGCGCCGACTTGGTGCTGGCGGCGCGGACCGTCGAACGCCTCGAGGATGTCGCCAAGCAGGTCACCGACATCGGGCGCCGCGCCGTGACGGTGGGCACCGATATCACCGAGGACGCGCAGGTCAGCAACCTTGTCGACGAGACACTCAAGGCATACGGCAAGGTAGACGTGTTGATCAACAATGCCTTTCGGGTGCCCTCGATGAGGCCATTGGCCAACACCAGCTTCGACCACATGCGCGACGCGATCGAGCTGACCGCATTCGGTGCACTGCGGATGATCCAGGGCTTCACCCCGGCACTCGCAGAGGCCAACGGATCGATCGTCAACGTGAACTCGATGGTCGTACGGCACTCGCAGGCCAAGTACGGCGCCTACAAGATGGCCAAGTCGGCCCTGCTGGCGATGTCCCAGTCTCTGGCCACCGAGCTCGGCGAACAGGGAATCAGGGTGAACTCGGTTCTGCCCGGCTACATCTGGGGCGGAACGCTGAAGGGCTATTTCGAGCACCAGGCCGGCAAGTACGGCACGACCGTCGACGACATCTACAAGGCGGCGGCGGTCAACAGCGACCTGAAGCGGCTGCCGACGGAGGACGAGGTGGCCTCCGCGATCCTGTTCATGGCGAGCGATCTGTCCAGCGGCATCACCGGCCAGGCGCTGGACGTGAACTGCGGGGAGTACAAGGCATGACGGCTCCTCGCACCGATCCCGGCACCGTAGAGGACTTGCTCGCCTCGGCGACCAAGGCCTGCGGGCTTGACGACTTCGGCTCCGACGACGATGACTATCGCGAGGCGCTCGGCGTTCTGCTCGAGTCCTACCGACGCGACGCCGATCTCACCGAGATGGGCAGCAAGATGAACCGCTTCTTCGTCCGCAATGCGCTGGTCGCGCGGCTACTGGCCGAGGCGGCGTGGAAGCAGTACCCGCAACACGCAGACGTGCGTATCGAGCGGCCGATCTTTGTCACCGGTCTGCCGCGCACCGGAACAACGGTTCTGCACCGACTGATGAGCGCTGACCCGCGACACCAGGGTCTCGAGTTGTGGCTCGCCGAGTTCCCACAGCCACGGCCCCCGCGCGAAACCTGGTCGGAAAACCCGGTTTTCCGCGAACTCGATGCCCGATTCACCCAAGCGCACAACGAGAATCCCGACTACACCGGCCTGCACTTCATGACCGCCGACGAGGTCGAAGAGTGCTGGCAGCTGCTGCGCCAGTCGCTGCACTCGGTCTCTTACGAGACGCTGGCACACCTGCCGACGTACTCGCGGTGGCTGGCTGGGCGGGACTGGATCAAACCCTATGAGCGACATCGCAAGAACCTTGCGCTGATCGGGCTCAACGAGCCCGAGAAGCAATGGGTGTTGAAGAACCCGAGTCATCTGTTCGCGCTCGACGCGTTGATGGCCGCTTACCCCGACGCGTTGGTGGTGCAGTGCCATCGGCCGGTGGAGACGATCATGGCGTCGATGTGCTCGCTCGCCCAACACACCACCGAAGGGTGGTCGAACAGCTTCAGTGGAGAGTTGATCGGGCAGGACGCGATGGAGACGTGGTCACGCGGCCTCGAGTTGTTCACCGCTGAACGGGCCAAACATGATTCAGCGCAGTTCTATGACATGGACTACTTCGATCTCATTTCTGAACCGGTCCGCACCGTCGAGGCGATCTACCGGCATTTCGGCATCGAAATGACCGATGAGGCCAGGGCGGCCATGCACGCGAGCGACGAAGAGAGCAAGCAGGGTCCGCGTGCGCCCAAGCACACCTACTCGCTCGAGGACTACGGGCTGACGGCCGACGCGGTCAAGGAGCGCTTCAAAGGGCTGTAACTAGCCGTCGCCTGGCGGCGGGGCGCTGGATTTCTCCTCCAGGACACCCTCGGCCACAGCGTGTTTGATGCTGTCGGCCAGCTTCGGGCAGGAGCGGGCGCGCGCGGGCTCACCGCCGGACTGCCGTACCTCGGTGAAGTACGCACAACGCTGGGCCGCTTCGGAGTTCCACTGGACCGACGTGTGCGCGGGACCCAGCTTCTTGACGCTGACCGACACGTGGCAGAACCGGCAGTCGACGGACACCAGACCGGAGTTCAGGTAGCGCTCCCTGTCCCGTTGCGTCGCCCTGCGAACGGCGGCCGCACGATCCGGGTCCGACGCGAAATCCGGTGCCTTCGACCATGACCCGCTCGACTCGACGTCGGCGCCGTGAGCATGGTCGTCGTCGTGCGCGCCGTGCAGGGCCAGCATCGCCCGGGCCAGATCGTCGACGTCGGCGGGGCCGACAGTCCGGCCTGGGTCCGGCGTCTGCTGTCTGTCCCGCGGGCTCATGATGACGGCTGCTCGGCCTTTTCTTCCTCTTCGGCCTGCACCTTGAGGTTCTCTTCCACCTCGACGTTCCACTTCTCGTTGGCGGCGGTGGTGTCGATCTCGATCTCGAAGCGGTCCGTCATATCCGGTGACACGTCGGCGACGTCGACGTAGAACTGCTGGTACCAGCGGCGCATCTGGTACACGGCGCCGTCCTCCTCGACCAGCAGGGGATTGTCGATGCGGGTCTTGTGCTTCCAGATTTCGACGTCCTGCAGGAAGCCCTTGCTGACGCCCTCGGTGAACGTCGTCGCAAGCTTCTCGGTGGTCTTCTCGTCGAGCCCCTTGGGCTTTTCGACGATGACGCCCCACTGCAGCACGAACGAATCCTGGCTGACCGGGTAGTGGCAATTGATCAGGATCGACTCGGCCTTGAAGCCCCCGTAGTTGTTGTGCAGCCAGTTGATCATGAACGACGGGCCGAAGTACGAGGCTTCGGAGTCCAGATGCGCCTCGCCGTAGGAGGTGCCGAGGTCGTTCACGTCCGGCCGACCGACGTTGTGCAGGTACTGCGAGGCGATGTGGCCCTCGAAAACGTTCTTGAAGTACGTCGGCAGACCGAAGTGGATGTAGAAGAAGTGCGCCATGTCGGTGACGTTGTCGATGATCTCGCGGCAGTTGGCGCCCTCGATCAGGATCGAGTTCCACTTCCAGTCGGTCCACCCGTCGTCGGCGAACTCGGGGATCTCGGGGATCCGGACCTCTTCTTGCGGGGGGTTGCCCTCGTGGTCGTGCCAGACGAACAGCAGTCCGCCGCGCACGTCGGTGGTCCAGGCGCGGGTGCGGGCCAGTCGCGGTGTGCGCTTGGCGTACGGCACCAGCTTGCACTTGCCATCGCCACCCCAACGCCAGTCGTGGAACGGGCAGGCCACCTCGTCGCCCTTGATGGTGCCTTGGGACAGGTTGCCGCCCATGTGCCTGCAGTAGCCGTCAAGCACCTTCAACTCGCCTTGCGAGTCGGCGAAGACCACCAACATGGTGCCGAAGATCTCGATGCCGTGCGGCTTGCCGTCCAGGTAGTCCTTCACCGGGCCCAGGCAGTGCCAACCGCGTGCGTACCGGTCCGGCAGCGCACCGGTGTCGATTTCGCGAATGCCGCTGTGAGCCGTATCAGCCGTCACGTCGCGCCTCCCGTCCTTGCTCTCTAACTAGAACACGTTACAGTTTTTCCCGGTGACCGCGCAAGGTAAACGGCATCTACCTGCGGTATATCTAGACGATGCCGCTGTTCACGTTCGAAGGCCGCTCGCCGACGGTCGATCCGGGAGCGTTCATCGCACCCACTGCGACGCTGGTCGGCGACGTTCGCGTCGAAGCGGGCGCCTCGGTGTGGTTCAACGCCGTACTCCGCGGCGACTTCGCCCCCATCATCGTCCGCGAAGGCGCCAACGTGCAGGACTGCTGCGTGCTACACGCCCCACCAGGCATTCCGGTCGACATCGGACCAGGGGCGACGGTCGCCCACGGCTGTGTCATCCACGGCGTGCACATCGGCGCCGAGGCGGTGATCGCCAACCATTCGACGGTGCTCGACGGCGCGGTGATCGGTTCCCGCAGCTTGATCGCGGCTCATTCACTGGTGGTCGGCGGCACGAAGATCCCCGACGAGGTCGTCGCGGCGGGTTCGCCGGCCAAGGTCAGGGGACCCGTTGCGGGCACCGGCGCGCAGATGTGGGTGGACTCCAACCCCAAGGCGTATCGGGACCTGGCCCGGCGCTATGCCGAGGGATTGCGCGAGATCACCGAGCCGGGAACGCCCTAGATCTTTCGGGCGCTCTTGGTGGCGGCGTCGAGTTCCCAGTACGCGCGCAGCGCGACCATCTGGCCCTCGTCGTTCACCCGGTAGGTGAAAACGCCCTCGGCGACGACCTCGTACCCGCCTGACCGGATGACGATGTTGCCGACGTTGGCTTCGTCGTCGCCGCACTGATAAGTCTTGGTGAAGTTGAAGGTCAGCTCGCTCGGGGCGATCGCCATGTCATAGAACTTGGCAATTGCCTCTTTGCCCCTGTGCCCCTTGCCTTCCGGGTCGAAATGCGATGGTCCGATCGGATCCTCGACGACGGCGTCGTCGGCGAACACCGCCAGCCAGGCTTCCTTGTCACGGGCCACCGCCGCCTCGCGCGACCGCTTGCCCGCCAGGTGGACGGGAGAGTCGGTCATCAGTCCTGCCAACCCGAGTGAATGTAGGTGTCGGCGAACCGCTTCACCGAATCCTGCTTCGCCGCCAGCGGCGCATCGAAGCCCAGGCCGTCGAATACCCACGGCATGACGATGTTGTCGGTGACTCCCGCCTCCGCCAGTTCGCGGTGGCCGTCGACACCGAACTTGTCGATGCAGACGGCCTGGTACTCGAACGGCTCGTCGGCCCGGCCGTTTTCGGCGAGCAGCTTCTTGATCTTGCCGATGATGTCGGCCAGCTCGGCTCCGGTCAGCATCGCGCTGGTCCAGCCGTCGCCGACCCGCGCCGCCCGCTTCAATGCCACGTCGGTGTGGCCGCCGACATAGAAGGGCACCGGCTCGGTCGGGGCGGGGCTCATCTGCAGCCGGTCGAAGTCATAGAACTCGCCGTGGAACTCGACCATGCCGCCGCCGAGGACGAGCTTGATCACCTCGATCATCTCGTCGACCCGTTTGCCGCGCTTGGCGTAGGGCTGGCCGCACCACTCGAACTCTTCGGGCGCCCAACCGATTCCGATCCCGAATCCGAAGCGGTTGTTGGTCAGGTTCGCCACCGACCCGACCTGGCGAGCCATCAGCAGGGGATTGCGGGACCCGAGCTTCATCACGTTGGTGTAGAACCGCAGCGTCGAGGTGACGGCGCCCATCGCGCCCGCAGCGATCAGCGGGTCGACCCACGGGGTGTTCTCGTCCCACATCCGCGAGCCGTCGGGTGTGTATGGATAGTCGGCCGCCTGCTTCTCCATGTAGAAGATCGAGTCGGGCAGCGCGATGTTGTCGAATCCGGCCTCCTCGACCGTCTTCGACAACGCGACAAGCTGGTCGACCGGGCACATCGGCACCGCGCAGGTGTATTGCATTTTGCTCACGGTTTATCGACCGGCTTGTCGGAGGAAACCACCCACATCGAGTAATACTGCGAGCCGCCGCCGTAGGCATGGCCGAGGGCCTTGCGGGCTCCTGCCACCTGATGCTCGCCCGCCTTGCCCATCACCTGGATGGCCGCCTCGGCGAACCGGATCATGCCCGATGCGCCGATGGGATTCGACGACAGCACGCCGCCGGACGGGTTGAACGGGATACGGCCACCAATCGCCGTCTCGCCGGCCTCGGTCAGCTTCCAGCCCTCGCCCTCCTGGGCGAACCCGAGGTTCTCCAGCCACATCGGTTCGAACCACGAGAACGGCACATAGACCTCGGCGACGTCGATCTCGTCGATCGGTGACGTGATACCCGCATCGCGCCATAAGGCGGCCGAAGCGTCGCGGCCGGCCTGAGGGTTCACCTGATCGCGACCCGAGTACGCCAGCGGCTCGGTGCGCAGTGCGGTGGCGTGCACCCACGCGACGGGGTGACCGTCGGCGACGCGGCGATCCGCGATCTCCTCGTTGCCGATCACCAACGCGCAGGCGCCGTCAGATGACGGGCAGGTCTCGTCGAAACGGATCGGGTCCCACAGCATCTGGGACCCCATCACCTTCTCCAGGGTGATGTCCGGCTGATGCAGATGGGCAAGCGGGTTCTTCGCACCGTTGAGCCGGTCCTTGACCGCCACCATCGCGCCGATATGCGTCGGCGCGCCCGAGCGCCGGATGTAGCTGCGCACGTGCGGGGCGAAGTAACCACCCGCGCCCGCACCGACCGGCTTGGTGAACGGCACCGGAATCGACAGTGCCCACATCGCATTGGATTCCGACTGCTTCTCCCACGCCATCGTCAGCACGCGCTTGTACTTGCCGGACTGCACCAAGCTCGCGGCGACAACCGCGGTCGACCCACCGACCGAGCCCGCGGTGTGCACCCGGATCAGCGGCTTACCGGTGGCGCCCACCGCGTCGGCCATGAACAGCTCGGGCATCATCACGCCCTCGAAGAAGTCGGGTGCCTTGCCGACGACCACGGCGTCGATGTCGGCGAATGTCGATCCGGAGTCGGCCAGCGCCTTGTCAATGGCCTCGCGAACCAGGCCGTTCATCGAGACGTCTTTGCGCTTGGCGACGTACTTCGTCTGCCCGGTGCCCAGGACGGCTGCCAGTTTGCCTGCCATCTACTTCCCCTCCATGACCGCGACCAGATTCTGTTGCAGCGCCGCCCCGCTGGTGGCGTGCGCCAACACTCGCTGCGCGGAGCCGTCGAAGATGTGCCGGGCCGCGAAGCCGATGCGCTCGAGGCCCGTCGAAAACATCGGGTTGGCGGCCAGCGCGCCACCGGACGGGTTGATCTTCGTTGAAGCACCAAGCCCGATGGCCTCGGTGAGAATCAGCTGCTGATGGGTGAACGGTGCATAGAGTTCGGCGACGTCGATGGAACCGCTGTCGGCACCCGTCGCGGCCGAGGCGGACGCCGCTGTGGACGGTGACGTGGTCAGGTCGCGGGCGCCGAGGACCGGCGTCTCGATGCGGTGCTCGATGCCGGTGATCCAGGCCGGGTTCTCCCGCAGTTCCCTAGCCCGGTCGCCGGCGGCCAGCACGATCGCCGATGCGCCGTCGGTGATCGGCGCAATGTCGTGGCGACGCAACGGATCTGCGAAATAGGGCCGGGCGAGCAGTTCGTCGATGCTTTTGGCGGGCTTTTCCGAATCGGTGCGCTCGGCAACCGCGAAGGAGTCCAGCGCCACCTGCGCCATCTGCTCGGCGGTCCACTTGCCGGAGTCCAGGCCGAACCTGGCCTGGAGGCCGGCCGTCGACACGGCATCGGGCACCAGCGGTGCCACCGTGTACGGGTCGGTCTGCATCGCAAGCACCCGACGCAGCACGCCCGCGCTGGACTTACCGAAGCCGTAGACGAGCGCCGTGTCGACCGAACCGGTGAGGATCTTGATGTAGGCCTCGTAGAGCGCCCATGCGGCGTCCATCTCGACGTGTGATTCGTTGATCGGTGGGACGGCGCCGATGGAATCGATCGCAGAAAGGAACGAGAACGCCCGCCCGGCAAGGTAATCCGAGGATCCAGAGCACCAAAACCCGATGTCGGTCTGCTCGATGCCGAGGTCGGCGTACAACTCGGCGAAGCATGGCATCAGCATCTCGACGCCGTTGGTGGTGCCTTCGGTGCGGCGCACATGCGGGGCATGCGCAAAGCCGACAACAGCTACTTCAGTCACGGAAGAAGAATCCTCACTGGTGGTGCTTATAGGTTTCGTAGTCGGCGTCGGGCTCGCCCGTCGGCCGGAAGTAGTCGATGTTGTCGATGCCGAGCCCCCACTCCTCGCGGGGTTTCCACACCGCCTCGACCCGCATTCCCATCCGCACATCGGCCGCGTCGATCTCGGTCACCAGGTGCAGGAACGGGATGTCGGCGCCGTCGAGCAGCACGTAGGCCGCAACGTACGGCGGCTTGATGCGCTGGCCGGCGAACGGGATGTTGATGATCGCGAACGTCGTCACGGTTCCCTTGTCCGGCAACTCGATGTACTCGTCGAGCTGCTGGCCCGTCGCGGGGTCGGCTTCCCGGGCCGGGAAGTACACCTTTCCGCCGCTACCTGTTCGCGCGCCGAGCAGCTTGCCCTCCTCGAGCGCGCGAAGGAACGCGCTCTCGGGAACGGATGCCGTGTGCTGGATCTCGATCGTGGTCGGGACGACGAGCATGGTCACCGGGTCTCGGTCGTCGTCTGCCGCGTCGGGCACATCTTCGGGCTGGTCTCCGAGCGCGAAGTAGGCGATGTCGGTGATCGCGCCGACGGGTTCATCGACCCAGTGCACGTGCACCCGGGCCCCGGTGCTCATCTCGGCGACCGAGCCTGCGTCGACCGCATGAAGCAGCGGGGTGTCGGCACCGTCGAGCTTGACCAGCGCCCACGCGAACGGCCGATCGAGCGGTTGGCCCTCCAGAGGTTCGGGCTGCCACGACCAAGACACCACGGTTCCGACGCTGGCCACCGGTACGATCTCGGTCAGCTCCTCGTAGGTGACGGGGTCATACTCTGCAGGCGGGACATGCACCCGACCATCCGAACCGCGTACGCCGACGATGCGCCGCCCGCGCAGGGCGGTGAAGAACTGGCTGAGGACGGGTCCTACTGAACGGGTGTAGTCGAACGACAGTCTCAGCGGCGCCGAAAGGGGCGGCTGATGCGTGTCGATCTGCACCGGGCTGCTTGGGCTGGTGGTCACGGCATCGAGTAGAACAGGTTCTAAGAATGGTTTCAAGGACGGGTCGGAAGGCGGTCTAAATGAAGCTCGGATTGCAGCTCGGATATTGGGGTGCCCAGCCGCCCGCAAATGCACCCGAACTGGTCGCCGCGGCCGAGGAGGCGGGCTTTGACACCGTGTTCACCGCTGAGGCGTGGGGCAGCGACGCCTTCACGCCGTTGGCCTGGTGGGGTTCGGCGACCAGCAGGCTGCGGCTGGGCACCTCTGTGGTGCAGCTGTCCGCGCGCACCCCTACCGCATGCGCGATGGCGTCGCTGACCTTGGATCACCTCTCCGGCGGCCGCCACATCCTCGGGCTGGGCGTGTCAGGCCCGCAGGTCGTGGAGGGGTGGTACGGCCAGAAGTTCCCCAAGCCGCTGGCCCGCACCCGCGAATACGTCGACATCATCCGGCAGGTCTGGGCACGCGAGAAGCCGGTGACGAGCGACGGCCCGCACTACCCGCTGCCGCTGGTGGGCGAGGGCACCACCGGGTTGGGTAAACCGCTGAAGCCGATCACCCACCCGCTGCGCGCCGACATCCCGATCATGCTGGGCGCCGAGGGCCCGAAGAATGTGGCGATGGCCGCCGAGATCTGCGACGGCTGGCTGCCGATCTTCTACACCCCGCGGATGGCCGACACCTACAACGAGTGGCTCGACGAGGGCTTCGCCCGTGCCGGCGCTCGGCGCAGCCGCGAGGATTTCGAGATCTGCGCGACGGCCAACATCGTCATCACCGACGACCGCGCCGCCGCGTTCGCCGCGATGAAGCCGTACCTGGCGCTGTACATGGGGGGAATGGGCGCCGAGGACACCAACTTCCACGCCGACGTGTATCGCAGGATGGGCTACGCCGACGTGGTCGACGACGTGACGGCGTTGTTCCGCACCGACCGCAAGGACGAAGCGGCATCGGTGATCCCCGACGAGTTGGTCGACGACGCCGCAATCGTCGGTGACCTCGATCACGTGCGCGAGCAGATCAAGGCGTGGGAGGCCGCCGGTGTCACCATGATGCTGGTGACCGGCCGCGACGCAGATCAGATCCGCGAGCTCGCCACCTTGATCTAGCCGACGTCGGTTGCGTCGCCGAACGTCATGTCCGCGTTGGCGATCGACATGCAGGCGAACGCCTTCTTGGGTAGCCCGAGCGATTCCAGCTCCGTGGCGATCGGGTGATCGCCCAGCTTGATGGAGGCGCCTCGGATGCGGGCGCGGAATCCCGACGACAGCTGTTCGGCGGCGGTCTCGCGGGTCCTGCCGTCCAGGCTGGTGTAGGTGAGCAGCGATTGCGGTTTCGACGGCATCGGCACGGGCAGCCCTCGGCCGATCTCCATCTCGGCGACAAGCGATCCATCGACGCTGACATCGAACGCGAACGGATTGCCGTCTCGAACGGTGAAGTCCGCCATCACCTTCGGGTATCCCCAGATCTGTCTGCCCGCCTCCAGCGTGAAGGCCCCGTCGACCGTCATGCGGTGCACGAAGGTGCCTGCCGTGCCGAATCCCCGCAGCCCGCGAACGTCGCTTCCCGGTGGCTGCACCATCGCGCAGAACGAGAACTCGTTGTACTGCCCGAGATCGCAGTCGACGAACCGGGTCAGAAGAAGATTGATCGCAGCGCGGCCCGGCCGGAGCTCGAAGACGCGCAGCCCGCTGTAGTCGATGAGACGCTGCGCCGCGTCCGCATCGACGGCGAACATGGCGCTGTGCACATCGGCCTTGCGGACCCTGATCGGCATGGTGAGCACGGTGCCGGCGACGGTGTGCTGGGACTCAGGCATGCACGACACTGTAGTTCGGCTACGGCGGCAGCTGGGCGCCGATCTTGTGCGCCAGGTCGACGGCGGCGTTGTCAGCGTCCTGGCCTATCAGCGCGAGGACGGCGACCTGCACGGTGTTCGAGCGACCGCCGGCCGGGAATTCGACCATGCCGCTGGCGAGGAAGCGCATGCCGTCGGGGCCGGGTGTGCCGACCTCGGGAAACCCGGGTTCGGGTGGGGCAAGCGTGCCGTTGATCGCGGTGCCGGGGTTGCCGATCTCCGCGGTGACCGACTCGTAGCTGTCGCGGTTCTCCCAGGTGCAGGCGGGCATCTCGGGGTTGGCGCCCAGCGGCTTGCCCTCGATCGGGTTGCCGAGCAACTTGGTGATGTCCTCGGCGCTGATCAGCTTGCAGGCGTCGATGCCGGCCGCGGCGGGAGCGGCGCTGGACTGCGACGACCCGAAGGCGGGAGACTTGTCGTCCGACTTACCGCATCCGGCAAGTCCGACGGCCGTTGTGAGTACGACGACGGCGACGGTGGCCCTGCTGGCGGGCATGCCGAATCACCGTAACGCAGATGAGCCGGTTGACGGGTCGTCTAGATTCGCTTATCAACCGATGGAGGCAGGCATGACCGACACCAGACCAGACGTTGACCTGACCGACGGCGACTTCTACGCCGGCGACTCCCGATCCGTCTACAAGTGGATGCGCGAGAACGAACCGGTATTCCGGGATCGCAACGGGCTTGCCGCCGCCGCCTCGTATGCGGCCGTCATCGAGGCCGAGCGCAGTCCCGAGCTCTTCTCCAACGCGGGCGGCATCCGACCCGACCAGCCGGGCGTCGAGATGATGATCGAGATGGACGACCCGCAGCACCTGCTGCGGCGCAAGCTCGTCAACTCCGGCTTCACCCGCAAGCGCGTGAAAGACCTTGAGGGATCCATCATTTCACTGTGCGATACGTTGATCGACGCGGTTTGCGAACGCGGCGAATGCGACTTCGTCTGGGATCTCGCCGCACCGCTGCCGATGGCGGTCATCGGCGACATGCTGGGCGTCCGTCCCGACGAGCGAGAGATGTTCCTGCGTTGGTCCGACGACCTCGTCGGCGCGTTGAGCAGCACCGCGGATCCCGAGAAGATGCAGATCACGATGGATGCGTTCGCGGCGTACAGCGAGTACATGATGGGCATGATCACCGAGCGCAAGGCCGAACCGACCGACGATCTCGTCAGCGTCCTGGTGCACGCCGAGGTCGAAGGGGAGAAGCTAGAGGACCACCAGATCGTCACCGAGGTGCTGCTCCTGTTGATCGGCGGCGACGAGACCACCCGCCACACGCTGTCGGGCGGAACCCGACAGCTGTTGCGCCACCCCGATCAGCATCAGCGTCTCATCAACGACCTGGGCCTGCTGGCCAACGCGATCGAGGAGATGCTGCGCTGGACCGCCCCGGTGAAAAACATGGCCCGCACCATCACCGCCGACACCGAGTTCCATGGCACCCGACTCAAGGAGGGCGAGAAAATGATCCTGCTCTTCGAGTCCGCCAACTTCGACGAGACGGTGTTCTCCGATCCCGAACGGTTCGACATCACCCGCTATCCCAACAACCATCTGGCGTTCGGCTTCGGCACCCACTTCTGTTTGGGGAACCAGCTTGCCCGCCTTGAGCTTTCATTGATGCAGGAGCGGCTGCTCAAGCGGTTGCCGGACCTGCAGCTGGCGTCCGACGCGGACCTGCCGCTTCGTCCGGCCAACTTCGTCAGCGGCCTGGAACAGATGCCGGTCAAGTTCAGCCCGACAAAGCCCCTCAACATCTAGCGCCCAAGCTGCGCACCCGGGTCACCGGTCGACGAACACCACGTTCGACTCGATGGGATTGCGTGGCACGTGTATTGCATTGCCCGGAAAGGTGGGGTCCGGGTAGCCGACGGCAAGGCCGCACAGGATGCGCATGTCGTCGCTGATGTTCAACTGCTCGCGAACGACCTCCGGGTAGCCGGCGATCGACACCTGCACACACGTCCCGAGTCCTCGAGCCGTCAATGCCAGCAGCAGGGTCTGGATGAACATGCCGACGCCCAGTGCGTCGACGTAGTCGAGATCGCGGTGCATGCATACGATTCCGGCAACCGGCGCCCTGAAGAACTCCCAGTTGCGCAGCACCGCAATGCGTCGGGCCTCGGCGTCGTGACGGGGAATGCCCATCGACCCGTACACCAGCGCCCCGAGGTCGCGACGCATGTGTGCGAAGGACTCCGGCAGCACCGGCACAGCCGGTGACTCGACCGCCGCCACTTCGAGCAGGGCTTCGACGAGCCGGTCGCGGCCCGGGCCCGTTGCGAGCACCAGCTGCCACGGCTGGATGTTGGAATTCGAGGGCGCCCGCATCGCGAGCGTCAGTGCCTCCTGAATCAACTCGGGCGGCACGACCTTGTCCCGGAGAAACATGCGGGTTGAATGCCGCTCGTTGATCGCCTGTTCCAGGTCATTCATGATGGCCTCTCGACTAGATATACCAGTCGAAACGATTTCAACAAGCGTTTAATTCCGGGCCGCGAAGCGGCGTGTTTCGGAAGTCATTTCATCTGGAAATTGGGCGCGCGCTTCTCCTTGAAGGCCAACGGGCCTTCCTTGGCGTCGTCCGAGATGAATACGCCGATGCCGATCTTGGTGTCGATCTTGAAGGCGTCGTTCTCGTGCATGCCCTCGGTCTCGTGGATCGTCTTCAGGATCGCCTGCACCGCGAGCGGACCGTTGTTGTTGATCACCTCGGCGATCTCCATGGCCTTCTCCAGTGCCGAACCGTCGGGGACGACGTATCCGACCAGCCCCATCTCCTTGGCCTCGGTCGCGGTGATGTGCCGTCCGGTCAGCAGCAGATCGCATGCCACGGTGTAGGGAATCTGGCGGACCAACCGGACCGCGGAGCCGCCCATCGGGTACAGGCTCCACTTGGCCTCGGAGATGCCGAACTTTGCGCTTTCGCCGGCGATGCGGATATCGGTGCCCTGCAGGATCTCGGTGCCGCCCGCGATGGCGGGTCCCTCCACGGCCGCGATCAGTGGCTTGGTCAGCCGGCGGCCCTTCAGCAGCGCGTCGATGCGCGACGGGTCGTAGCTACCGTCTTTGAACGAGTCGCCCGGCGGCTTGGCCGTCGCAGCCTTGAGGTCCATGCCCGCGCAGAAGTAGCCGCCCGCCCCGGTCAGGATGCAGCTTCTGATTTCGGGATCGTTGTCGACGCGGTCCCAGGCCTCGACCATGATCGAGAGCATCTCGGTGGAAAGCGCGTTACGTGCCTCCGGGCGGTTGAGCGTCAGGATCAGCGTGTGTCCGCGCTGCTCAATGAGGGCGTCGGGGCCCTTGTCGGGATCGCTCACGGATGTCCGCCTTCCTGCATCGATGCCACAGACTTGTCACGAAATGTAACACGTTCTAGTTTGGTGTCCGTGGCCCTGAACATTGCAGACCTCGCCGAGCACGCCATCGATGCCGTGCCAGACCGCGTCGCCCTGATCTGCGGCGACGATCAGCTGACCTACGCGCAGCTGGAAGAGAAGGCCAACCGCCTCGCGCACTACCTGATCGATCAGGGTGTGAAGAAGGACGACAAAGTCGGCCTGTACTGCCGCAACCGCATCGAGATCGTCATCGCGATGCTCGGCATCGTCAAGGCGGGCGCTATCCTGGTCAACGTCAACTTCCGCTATGTCGAGGGCGAGTTGAAGTATCTGTTCGAGAACTCCGACATGGTCGCGTTGGTGCATGAACGCCGCTACGCCGACCGGGTCGCCAATGTGTTGCCCGAGACGCCGAATGTCACGACGATCCTGTCGGTCGAAGACGGCAGCGACGATGACTATCAGCGCTACGGCGGTGTCGAGTTCTACGCGGCACTCGAGAAGGGCTCACCCGAGCGCGATTTCGGCGAGCGCAGCGCCGACGACATCTACCTGCTCTACACCGGCGGCACCACCGGCTTCCCCAAAGGCGTGATGTGGCGCCATGAAGACATCTATCGGGTGTTGTTCGGCGGCACCGATTTCGCGACGGGCGAGTTCGTCTCCGGCGAGCACGACCTCGCCAAGGCCGCCGCTGCGAATGCGCCGATGATCCGGTACCCGATACCGCCGATGATTCACGGCGCTACCCAGTCGGCGACCTGGATGTCGGTGTTCTCCGGCCAGACAACCGTGCTGGCACCGGAATTCGACGCCGACGAGGTGTGGCGGACAATCGAGAAGCACAAGGTGAACCTGCTGTTCTTCACCGGAGACGCGATGGCGCGTCCGCTACTCGACGCCTTGACGACGTTGCACGATGTCGGCCACGAACCCGACCTTTCGAGCTTGTTCCTGTTGGCGAGCACGGCCGCGTTGTTCTCCACGAGCATCAAGGAGAAGTTTCTCGAACTGCTGCCGGAGCGGATCATCACCGATTCCATCGGGTCTTCCGAAACTGGTTTCGGGGGCACCAGCATCGTGGCCAAGGGTCAGTCGCACACCGGCGGGCCGCGGGTGACAATCGACCAGCGCACAGTCGTTCTCGACGAGGACGGCAACGAGGTCAAGCCCGGCTCCGGCGTGCGCGGACTGATCGCCAAGAAGGGCAACATCCCGGTCGGCTATTACAAGGACGAGAAGAAGACAGCCGAGACATTCAAGACCTTCAACGGCGTTCGCTATGCGATCCCCGGCGACTACGCCGAGGTCGACGCGGACGGCAGCGTCACGATGCTCGGCCGCGGGTCGCAGTCGATCAACAGCGGCGGCGAGAAAATCTACCCCGAGGAAGTCGAGGCCGCACTCAAGGGCCACCCCGACGTGTTCGACGCGCTGGTGGTCGGCGTGCCGGACGAGCGCTACGGCAACTGTGTCGCCGCGGTCGTACACCGCCGTCCCGGCACCAACCCGACCCTCGCCGAGCTGGACACGTTCGTGCGTCAGGAGATCGCGGGTTACAAAGTGCCGCGAAAGGTCTGGTGGGTCGACGAGATCCACCGCACCCCTGCGGGCAAGCCCGACTACCGCTGGGCCAAGGACACCACCGAAGAGCGTCCTGCCGACGACGTCCACGCCAAACATGCGGGGGCGAGCACGTAGATGCACACCGATCTGTGTGACCGCTTCGGCATCACCTACCCGATCTTCGTCTTCACCCCGTCGGAGAAGGTGGCGGCCGCGGTCAGCAAGGCGGGCGGTCTCGGCGTGCTCGGCTGCGTCCGGTTCAACGACCCCGACGAACTCGAGGGTGTCCTGAACTGGATGGACGAGAACACGGAAGGCCGGCCCTACGGTGTCGACATCGTGATGCCCGCCAAAATCCCGACCGAGGGCACGTCCGCCGATATCAACAAGCTGATCCCCCAGGCGCATCGCGAGTTCGTCGACAAAACGCTCGCCGACCTCGGGGTGCCTCCGCTGCCCGACGACGAAGAGCGTTCCGCAGGGGTGCTCGGCTGGCTGCATTCGGTTGCCCGGTCGCACGTCGAGGTCGCGCTCAAGCATCCGATCAAGTTGATCGCCAACGCGCTGGGCTCACCGCCCAAAGACGTCATCGACCAGGTGCACGGGGCCGGTGTCCCGGTTGCCGCGCTGGCGGGCAGCGCCAAACATGCGCAGCGTCACGTCGACAACGGCGTGGACATCGTTGTCGCACAGGGGCATGAGGCGGGCGGCCATACCGGCGAGATCGGCTCGATGGTGCTGTGGCCGGAAATCGTTGACGCCCTTGCTGGCCGGGCTCCGGTGCTTGCCGCGGGCGGCATCGGGACCGGGCGGCAGGTCGCGGCCGCGCTCGCGCTCGGCGCGCAGGGTGTGTGGATGGGGTCGGCGTTCCTGACGTCGGCCGAGTATGACCTCGGCGTTCGCACCGATGCAGGCACGTCGGTGATCCAGCAGGCGCTGCTCGGCGCGACATCCAGTGACACCGTGCGGCGGCGCATCTACACCGGCAAGCCCGCGCGTCTGCTGAAGAGCCGGTGGACGGATGCCTGGGATGCGCAGGACGCGCCCGAGCCGTTGCCGATGCCGCTGCAGAACATCCTCGTCAGCGAGGCGCACCAGCGGATGAGCGAGTCGGCCGATCCGAGCGCTGTCGCGATGCCCGTCGGTCAGATCGTCGGAACAATGAACGAGATCCGGCCGGTCGCCGACATCATCGCCGAGTTGGTTCAGGGCTTCGAGGACGCGACCCGCAAACTCGACGACATCCGGGGGGATTAGCGCGTCTACAGTCGGGTCATATGACCATCGACGTCTGGATGCAGCACCCCACCGTTCGCTTCCTCGGCCACGACATGCTCGCGTCGCTGCGGCGCTGGACCGGCGGCGCGATGCCGCAGAAGGACTCCGGGTGCCGATCGAGGCCACGGTTGCATCGATGGACGCCGCCGGGGTGGACTTCGGACTGCTGTCGGCATGGCGCGGGCCCAACGGGCTCGATTTGGTGTCCAACGACGAGGTTGCCGCGTGGGTCGCCCAGTATCCCAACAGTTTTGCCGGTCTGGCGACCGTGGACCTCGACAACCCGATGGCGGCCGTTCGCGAATGGCGTCCGAATTGTTCACGACGCGATCGGTCCGCCGGCCTAACCTGACCCTTATGGACATTCGCATCACATCGACCGTGCTGGAGATCGCGACCAAGAACCTGGCCAGCGCGCTCGATTTCTACCGGCTCTTAGGGCTCGACGTTCCCCAACCGGACGGCCCTCATGTGGAGGTCGACCTTCCGGGCGGCAACGCGTTGGCTTTCGACGACGAAGAGATCATTGCGGGGATGCACCCGGGGTGGACACCGCCGACACAGCAGGGCCGGGTCGCTGTCGCGTTCGCAGTCAGTGAACCGGCTCACGTCGATGCGCTCTTCGAGAAGATCACCGCTGCAGGGCATCCCGGTGCGCTGAAGCCTTTCGACGCTCCGTGGGGCCAGCGCTACGCGACCGTCACCGATCCCGACGGCACGTCGGTCGACCTCTTCTGCCCGCTGCCCTGACGCAGCGCCGCAAGCGACATACCGGTGAGGTCACGGACTTCGCGGTGTAGATGAGGTTGGTCGGCGTAGCCGGACGTGGTCGCCGCGTCGGCGATGGGCATCCCGCTGTCGAGGAGTCGGACCGCGCGACGGAACCGAAGTATGCGGCGTAGCGTCGCGGGTCCGTAGCCGTACACCGCCCTGCATTGACGTTGCAGCGTCCGGTTCGACCAGCCCGCGCGGTGTGCCACTTCGCTTACGGGGGCGCCGTTGTCGAGACTTTTGGTGATCTGGCTCAGCTGGCGAAGCGACCATGGGGCCGTCTGCTTCGCCGGATCATCGGAGGCGAGTGCAGTAGCCAGCTCGACAAGCGAGCCGTCCGGTGCGCATTCGACACCGATGTCGGTCAGCGGGACGCGTTCGTTGCGCAGCTCGTCTGCCGGAACGCCGAGCAACCGGGGTAGGGCTCCCGGCCGAAATCGCAAGCCCACGAAGTTCTCTCGCCCCCTGGCGGTGACGAAGGCGGTGGTGTCCGGACCGGCGACGACGATCCGGTCCGACATCCGGATGAGGTCCATACAGCCATCGGGGAGGACGCGGACCGGCTCGGGTGGTCCGTCTACCACCCACGCGCGTTCGACGAGCTCGCGCAGGTGCGGTGGAGGTGGGAAGTCGCGGTAGCCCACCTCACCAAGGTTAGCGCCGAATCGGCCAGACCACGTCATTGGTGGTAAGGCCTTCTGCGGCCAGCTGACGCTTGATGACCTTGAACGACTCGGTGCGCGGAAGCTCGGCGGCGACCCGCACGAACGCCGGCCATTGCTTGGGCCCCAGGTCGGTCTGCTCGGCCAGGAACTCGCGGAACGCATCGACGTCGAAGTCGGCGTCATCCGCCAGCAGCAGAGCGGCCATGATCTGGTCTCCCACATCGGGCGCCGGGATTCCGTACACGGCCACCTCGATCACGTCGGGATGCCTCAGCAGTACCCGCTCGATCGGCGCGGCACCCAGGTTCTCGCCGTCGACGCGCATCCAGTCGCCCAGCCTGCCCGCGAAGTACACATAGTCGTTCTCATCGCGGTATCCGAGGTCGCCGCTGTGATAAACCCCGCCACGCATACGTTCGGCGTCGGCGCCAGGGTCGTTGTAGTAGCCCTCGAAACGTCCGGCCCCGGCGGCGTTCACGATCTCACCGGTGACACCGGGCGGACACGGCTCGCCGGTGTCCACGTCGATGATCTCGGTCCCCTCCGGCAGCGGACCTAACGCGCCCGGCGGAGTGTCCGGGGTCCGGCCGATCGCCACCCCGCCCTCGGTTGAGCCGAATCCGTCGACGACCAGGGTGTTGAACCGGTCCGCAAACCGGTCGACGTCGGCAGGCGCGCCCTCGTTTCCGTAAACCGCACGCAGCGGGTTGTCTCCGTCGTCGGGACGCGCCGGCGTCGCGAGCACGTAGGACAGCGGCTTGCCGACGTAGTTGGCGTAGGTCGCCCCGTAGCGCCTGACGTCGGGCAGGAACTGCGACGCAGAAAACTTTCGCCGCAACACCATCGAGCCCTGGCACGCCAGCGACACCGCCCAGCCGACCAGTACCGCGTTCGAATGGAAAAGTGGCATCGACACATAGCAGATGTCGTCGGCGCCAAGGCCGAATCGCTGCGTCATCATCACACCGGCGATCGCGACCTTGCCGTGGCTGCAGATCACCGCCTTGGGGTCACCGCTGGTGCCCGAGGTGTAGATCAGCATGAACGTATCGGCGGGATCGGCCGTGCGCACCGTCACCGCCGCGTCATGATGCGCCGCGACCTCGGCCGCCCAGGCGGGCGAGTCGACATCGATGTGGTCGATACCGCCCACCACCGCCGCCGACGCCGAATCAGCAAGTACGACTTGGCAATCCGCGTGGCGGATGTCGCGCTGCAGTGCCGCGCCGCGACGAATGGGGTTGAGGCCCACCGGCACGATCCCCGTCAGGCCTGCGGCGATGAGCAACGCCGAGAAGAAGGGTGTGTTCTGCAACAGAACGCCCACATGCGGCGGGCGCTCCGGGTCCATCCGTGCGCGCAGGGCGGCAGCCACCGCAGCGGCGTGCTTGATGTGGTCGCGCCACGAGGTGAACGACTCCTCGAAATGCACACCGCGATCATCGACGTCGGCCAGCGGCGCGATCAGCGACGATACGGTGGGAAGAGCGCTTCCCGACAACGGGTTCATTGCTCCTTGCGTCCGGCGAAGATTCAAGCCGGTGTGTCAGCCAGTTCCCGACCGATGCGCAGCAGCTGCCCGGTGGCGCCGCCGACGGCGAACTCGGTCTCCTTGGCCGCCAGGAAGTAGCGGTGGACGGGGTGATCGGTGTCGATGCCGACGCCTCCGTGCACGTGCACCGTGGTGTGCGCGACGCGGTGGCCGGCCTCGGCTGCCCAAAACGCCGCCGTGTTCACATCAAGCTCCGCGGGAAGACCCTCCGACAGTCGCCATGCCGCCTGAGTCACGGTCAGGCGTAGTGCCTTGACGTCGATGTAGCCGTCAGCCAACCGGGACGACACCGCCTGGAAGCTGCCGATCGGCCGGTCGAACTGCTCGCGTTCACGCGCGTACTGCGCGGTCAGCTCCAGGGCCCGCTCGACCACGCCGAGCTGAAATGCACTGCGGCCCAGGGTGGCATGTGTGGTCAACCACGAGACGACCTCGCCATCCCCGACCACCCTGTCGGCGCCGAGTTCGACGCCGTGGCATTCAAGGAGCCCGACACTGCCGTGCCCGGTGGTCTTCAGTGAGGTGACCGTCACTCCCGAATCATCTTTAGCCACCAGAAAGACCTTGGTGCCCGCATCGGTCTCGGCGGGAACCAGGAAGGCGTCGGCGAGCGGCCCGTAGAACACCTGGGTGCGGGTGCCGGTGAGCCGATAGCCGTCGCCGTTGGCAGTTCCCTGGACGGGACCCTCACCCATGTCGCCATCGAGAGCTACGGAGACAATCTTGTCGCCGGCGACGGCGGGCACTGCCCACGCCTGCTGGAGTTCCTTGCTGCCGAACTTCGCCAGTGCGCCCGCAGCGAGTACCGCCGACTCGAGGTAGGGCACCGCAGCCATCTGCCTGCCAAGCGCGACGAGCACCGCGACCTGCTCGAGTACTCCGAAACCGCCGCCGCCCAACGACTCCGGTGCCGTAGTCGACAGGATGTCTGCGTCCCGCAGCTTGGCCCACAGGACGTCGTCGAAGCGCTCGTTTAGCCCGTCCAGCTCGCGCTGGCGCTCCGGCGTGCACAGCGAGTCGGTGATGGTGCGTGCCAGGCCGCCGAGATCCTCGGCTGCTTCAGGTCGTGAAAAGTCCATGTGGTGTCTCTGCTTTCCTTAACGGTTCACTCGCGGCAGGCCGAGCGCGACCATGCCGATGATGTCGCGCTGAATCTCGTTGGTGCCGCCGCCGAACGTCAGGATCAGGCAGGACCGGTGCATCCGCTCGATCCGGCCGCGCAACAGCGCGCCGGGAGAATTCGTGCGCACCGTCGCGGCGGTGCCGAGCACCTCCATCAGCAGCCGGTAGGCCTCGGTGGCCAACTCGGTGCCGTACACCTTCGCGGCCGACGCATCTGCGGGCGAGGGGGCTGCGTCCTCGGTAGAGGCCAGTTCCCAGTTGATCAGCTTGAGCACCTCGGCCTTGGCGTGCACGCGGGCGAGGTTGAGCTGCACCCACTCGGAGTCGATCAGCCGCCTGCCGTGGGCGTCCTTGGTGTTCTGCGCCCACTCGCGGACCCCGTCGAGTGCCGAGAAGATCGGCTGCGCCGAAACCAGCGCCACCCGTTCGTGATTGAGCTGGTTGGTGACCAGCTTCCATCCCGCGTTCTCCTCACCGACCAGGCTGGTGGCGGGCACCCGGACGTCCTGGTAGTAGGTCGCGCTGGTGTCGACTCCTGACATCGTGTGCACGGGCGTCCAGGAGAAGCCCTCTGCGGTGGTCGGCACGATAAGCATCGAGATGCCCCGGTGCTTCTTGGCTTCTGGGTTGGTCCGCACCGCAAGCCAGACGTAGTCGGCGTAGGCGATCAGGCTGGTCCACATCTTCTGGCCGTTGATGACATAGTCATCGCCGTCGCGCACGGCCGTGGTGCGCAGCGCGGCCAGGTCGGTGCCCGCGCCGGGTTCCGAATAGCCGATCGAGAAGTGCAGCTCGCCCGCCGCGATCTTGGGTAGGAAGAACTTCTTTTGCTCGTCGGTGCCGTAGGCCATGATCGTCGGCGCCACGCTATTGATGGTCAGGAACGGAACCGGCACGTTGGCGATCGACGCCTCGTCGTTGAAGATCAGCCCGTCCATCGGCGGGCGCTCCTGACCGCCGAACTCCTTGGGCCACGACAGGGTCAGCCAGCCGTCCTTGCCCATCTGGGCGACGGTGTCGCGGTAGACGCTGCCGCGGCCCATTTCCCCGTCGCTGGAACTGAGCGCCTCGGCGCGCTCGGGGGTCATCAGCTTGGTGAAGTAGGCACGCAGCTCGCGGCGCAACTCCTCTTGCTCAGGGGTGTAGCCGATCCGCATCGCCTCGTCCTTAACGTCGCAAAATCTTAAAGAAGCAGACCCAATCTGCCACCCCGGTTGTAACACGTTCTAGTCTTGGGGTCCAGCGACAGTTCCCGTCAGCAGTTTGTCGACCTGGTCGTATTCTGGTTGCTCCCCGGGAACAGCCCGTCGGAGCGCCACGCTAGGAGGTTGTCGTGCGAGTTGAAGTTGATCGTGATCGGTGTGAAGGTAACGCCGTCTGCGTGGGAATCGCACCTGACCTATTCGATCTGGACGACGAGGATTACGCGGTGGTGAAGCAGGATCCGGTGGCCGCCGACCAGGAGGACCTGGCCGAGCAGTCGATCGCAGAATGCCCGCGCGCCGCATTGCTTCGCAAGGACTAGAGGTATTCATTAAGTGAGCGCACAAGAAGACGACCTGACCGATCTTTCCGGCCGAGTCGCGGTGGTGACCGGAGCGGCAGCGGGCCTTGGCCGGGCGGAGGCGATCGGTCTCGCCCGCTCGGGTGCGACCGTCGTCGTCAACGACATGGCGGCGGCCCTGGACAAGTCCGACGTCTTCGACGAGATCGCTGCGGCCGGCTCGAAGGCGGTCGCGGTCGAGGGGGACATCAGTGTGCGGGCAACCGCAGACGAGCTCGTCGCCACCGCCGAAAGCCTCGGTGGGCTCGACATCGTCGTCAACAATGCGGGCATCACCCGAGACAAGATGCTGTTCAACATGTCTGACGAGGACTGGGACGCCGTCATCGCCGTGCACCTGCGCGGGCACTTTCTGTTGACCCGCAACGCGGCAACGTATTGGCGCGCCAAGGCCAAGGAAGGTGACGGCTCGGTCTACGGCCGAATCATCAACACGTCGTCGGAGGCGGGTCTCACCGGACCCGTCGGCCAGGCCAACTACGGCGCGGCCAAGGCCGGCATCATCCAGCTGACGCTGACGGCCGCCAGAGCGCTCGAGCGCTACGGGGTACGGGCGAACGCCATCGCCCCGCGCGCACGAACCGCGATGACCGCAGATGTGTTCGGTGATGCACCGGACGTTCCGGCAGGCGAGATCGACAGCCTGTCACCGGAGCACGTCGTCTCGCTGGTGCGGTTCCTCGCATCGCCCGCGTCCGACGGCGTCAGCGGCCAGGTGTTCATCGTGTACGGTCCGACGGTCACCTTGGTGGCCCCACCGACCGTGGAACAGCAATTCACCGCAGACAGCTCCGCGTGGGCGCCTGAAGAGCTGAGCGGGACGCTGCGCGAGTTCTTTGCTGGCCGTGCCCTCGAACAGGGATTCTCAGCTATGAACCTGATGGGAAATCCCTAGGGGATACCTGGTGACCCACGGCCGAGAGACAGCTAGAACACGTTCCATGATGACCTGGATCACACCTCGTCTGACCTGGACATAGGCTGCATTATTGTCTCAATTCGTCGCCTTTGACACTGCGAACACGTTCTAGTTAGTATGATCCGGCTCACTAAGAGTTGCGAGCGACGCAGGGGTGGAAACGTCGCCACGGCAAGCGGTTTGGGAAGCTTCGCCCTGGTGGAACATTTCAGGAAAACCCCCGCCCCCGAGAACGGAGCCGAGGTTGATCGAACAGCTTGCGGTCCCGGCGCGGGCCGTGGGCGGGTTCGTGGAGATGTCCATCGACACGTTCGTCAAGATCTTTCGCCGGCCATTTCAGTTCCGCGAATTTCTCGAGCAGACATGGATGATCGCCCGGGTCTCGCTGATCCCGACGCTGCTCGTCGCCATTCCGTTCACCGTTCTGGTCGCCTTCACCCTCAACATCCTTCTGCGTGAGATCGGTGCTGCCGACCTGTCAGGCGCGGGCACGGCGTTCGGCACCATTACCCAGCTCGGTCCCGTCGTGACGGTTTTGGTGGTGGCAGGCGCGGGTGCGACCGCGATCTGCGCCGACCTCGGCGCCCGCACCATCCGCGAGGAAATCGACGCGATGCGGGTGCTGGGCATCGACCCCATCCAGCGCCTGGTCGTACCGCGTGTGCTGGCGTCGACCGTCGTTGCCCTGCTGCTGAACGGTCTCGTGTGCGCGATCGGGCTGGCAGGCGGCTACGTCTTCTCCGTCTTCCTGCAGGGCGTCAATCCGGGTGCCTTCATCAACGGCCTGACCGTTCTCACCGGCCTCGGCGAGCTGGTGCTCGCGGAGGTGAAGGCTTTGCTGTTCGGTGTCGTCGCCGGGTTGGTCGGCTGCTACCGAGGCCTGACCGTGCAGGGCGGGCCCAAGGGTGTCGGCACGGCCGTCAACGAAACCGTCGTCTACGCCTTCATCTGTCTGTTCGTGATCAACGTCATCATGACCGCGATCGGCGTCCGGGTGTTGGTTCGCTGATGAGCGCTCGGGTGAAGAAGAGACAGGCATGAGCTACGACGTCACACTGCGGTTCCGCCGGTTCTTCGGCGGGTTCTCACGGGCTGTCGACACCGTCGGAGAGCAGGCGCTGTTTTACGGCGAGACATTCCGTTACATCCCCAACGCGCTGACGCGCTACCGCAAGGAGACCATCCGCAACATCGCCGAGATGACGATGGGCACCGGCGCTCTGGTGATGATCGGCGGCACGGTCGGTGTGGCGGCGTTCCTGACGCTGGCCTCCGGCGGTGTCATCGCCGTGCAGGGCTACTCGTCGCTCGGAAACATCGGAATCGAGGCCTTGACCGGATTCCTGTCGGCCTTCTTGAACGTGCGCATCGTCGCGCCTGTCATCGCGGGCATCGCGCTGGCCGCCACGATCGGCGCAGGCACCACCGCACAGCTCGGTGCGATGCGGGTCGCCGAGGAGATCGACGCCGTGGAAGCGATGGCCGTGCATTCGGTGTCGTACCTGGTCTCCACTCGGTTGATGGCCGGAATGGTCGCGATCATTCCGCTCTACTCGCTGTCGGTGTTGGCGGCGTTCTTCGCGGCGCGATTCACCACCGTCTTCATCAACAACCAGTCCGCCGGCCTGTATGACCACTACTTCAATACGTTCCTGGTGCCCACCGACCTGTTGTGGTCGTTCCTACAAGCCATCGTCATGTCGATAGCGGTGATGCTGGTGCACACCTACTACGGCTACAACGCATCCGGCGGTCCGGTCGGCGTCGGGATCGCGGTCGGTCAGGCCGTCCGCACGTCGCTGATCGTGGTCGTCACCATCACCCTGTTCATCTCACTCGCCGTCTACGGCGCGTCCGGTAACTTCAACCTCTCCGGATAGGTGGGGACGATGTCTGACGGAGACGCCAAGCGCAGCCATGTGCGGATCGCAGCCGCGATTCTCGCGACTCTGCTCGCCGCCGCCGTCGTATTCACCTACCTGTCCTACACCGCCGCGTTCACGTCGACGGACACGGTCACCGTGACCTCGCCGAGAGCTGGGCTCGTCATGGATCGCGACGCCAAGGTCAAGTACCGCGGCATCCAGATCGGCGAGGTCGACTCGATCGATTACGCGGGCGACCAAGCGAAGTTGACGCTCGCGATCAAGAGCGAAGAGCTTCGGTTCATCCCGTCCAACGCGGTGGTTCGCATCGCCAGCACAACGGTTTTCGGCGCCAAGTCGGTGGAGTTCGTGCCGCCGGAGAAGCCCTCGGGCACCCCGCTGCGGTCGGGTGCGCAGGTGCAGGCCGCCGCGGTCCAGCTCGAGGTCAACACGCTCTTCCAGACGTTGACCGATGTGCTGCACAAGATCGACCCGGTGCACCTGAACGGGACGCTGAGCGCACTCGCCGAAGGCCTCCGTGGTCACGGCGACGACCTCGGCGCCCTGCTTTCCGGGCTGAACTACTATCTGCAGCAATTGAACCCAAAGCTTCCGACGCTTCAGCAGGATCTTCAACAGACCGCTGTGGTGGCGAACATCTACGGGGATGCCGGACCGGATCTGGCCCGGATCCTCGACAATGCGCCCGCGATCAGTGACACCATCGTCGATGAGCAGGACAACCTCAACGCGACGCTGCTCGCGGCGACTGGCCTAGCCAACAACGGGACCGCGACGCTCGAACCGGCGGAGAACGACTACATCGCCGCCGTCAACCGGTTGCGTGCGCCGCTGAAGGTGGCGGGCGACTACTCGCCCGAATTCGGCTGCATCCTGGTGGGCACGGGCCAGGCCGTGGACTTCTTCGCCCCGATCATCGGCGGCACCCGGCCGGGGCTGTTCGTGTCGTCCAACTTCCTGCCCGGTTCGCCGGCGTACACCTACCCGGAAAGCCTGCCGATCGTGAACGCCTCCGGCGGGCCCAATTGCCGTGGCCTGCCGAACATTCCGAGCAAACAGCTCGGCGGT
Source organism: Mycobacterium sp. (assembly GCF_032159775.1). Lineage (GTDB taxonomy): Bacteria > Actinomycetota > Actinomycetes > Mycobacteriales > Mycobacteriaceae > Mycobacterium. Next base: position 109,733 of record NZ_JAVHWK010000110.1, on the reverse strand, counting down.
TCCTGGTACAAGTCGCCGTTCCTGGTCACAGACAATGCGTACATCCCCTACCAACCGAACACCGAATTGCAGTTCGATGCGCCCTCGACCGCGCAGTTCCTGTTCAATGGCGCGTTCGCGGAAAGGGACGACTACTGATGAAGCGTGATCGGACCCTGCTCAACGTCGGCATCTTCACCGTAGCGATGCTCGTGGTCGCGGCGATGCTGGTGGTGGTGTTCGGGGAGTTCCGGTTCGCATCGGAGACCAAGTACCACGCGACATTCACCGACGCATCCCGGCTGAAGGCCGGACAGGATGTGCGCATCGCAGGCGTTCCGGTGGGATCGGTCGGCGACATCAAGCTCAATCCGGACAACACCGTCGACGTCGCCTTCGAGGTCGACAAGCGCTATCAGCTCTACTCATCAACCCGCGCGGCCGTCCGCTACGAGAACCTCGTCGGCGACCGCTACCTCGAGATCACGGCCGGGCCGGGCGATCTGCGCAAGATCCCGCCGGGAAGCACCATCCCGAGGGAGAACACCCAGCCCGCGCTCGACCTCGATGCGCTCCTCGGCGGCCTCAAGCCGGTCCTCAAGGGCCTCGACGGCGCCAAGATCAACGAGGTCAGCAGCGCCGTCATGGAGTTGTTGCAGGGCCAAGGCGGCGCGCTGTCCAACCTCTTGGCGACCACCGGCGCATTCACCCAGAACCTCGCGGCGCGCGACCAGCTCATCGGCGACGTGATCACCAACCTCAACACCGTGCTGGGCACCGTCGACGAGAAGGGCGCCCAGTTCGACGCCAGCGTGGATCAGCTCCAGAAGTTGCTCACCGGCCTGGCCGAGAATCGCGATCCCATCGCAGGCGCCATCCCGCCGCTGGCGTCCGCCGAAAACGACCTGACCGACATGTTGGCGAAGTCCCGTCGCCCGTTGCAGGGTGTGATCGAGAACGTCCGGCCGATGGCGGACCGGATGGACGTGCGCAAAGCTGACATCAACAAGGTCGTCGAGCCGCTCGCCGAAAACTACCTGCGACTCAACGCACTCGGTGCATACGGGTCGTTCTTCAACATCTTCTATTGTTCGACGCGGCTGAAGATCAACGGGCCCGCGGGCAGCGACATCCTGGTCCCGTTCGGTGGGCCACCGGATCCGTCCAAGGGGAGGTGCTCGGAGAATGGCTAGGCCCGACGAGGGAAATCCGCTCCGCACAGGCGTATTCGGCATCATCCTGGTCGCGTGTCTTGTGCTGGTGTCGTTTGGCTACACCAGCTTGCCGTTCTGGCCGCAAGGCAAGCCGTTCGAGGCCTATTTCACCGACGCGGGCGGTATCTCGCCGGGCAGCGACGTCAACGTGTCTGGTATCAACGTGGGCAAGGTCACCGGAGTGGAACTCGCGGGCGATGCGGCGAAGGTGACCTTCACAGTGAACCGTGACGTCAAGGTCGGCGATCAGTCGCTGGTCGCCATCAAGACAGACACCGTGCTCGGGGAGAAGTCGCTGGCGGTCACCCCTCGCGGCGGAGGCCGGTCGACCGTTATCCCGGTGGGCCGCACCACTACCCCGTACACCCTCAACACTGCGCTGCAGGACCTTGGCCAGAACGCCAGCGAGCTGGACAAGCCGCGCTTCGAACAGGCGCTGCAGACGCTCACCGACTCTCTTCGCGATTCGACGCCGCAACTGCGCAATGCGCTCGACGGCGTCACCGCGCTGTCGCGCAGCATCAACAAGCGTGACGAGGCGCTGGAGCAGCTTCTGACCCACGCCAAGAAGGTCTCGGACACGTTGGCTCAGCGCGCCGGCCAGGTGAACCAGTTGGTTCTGGACGGCAACCTGCTTTTCGCGGCACTCGACGAGCGCAGGCAGGCGCTGAGTAACCTTATCGCAGGTATCGACGATGTGTCCGAACAACTTTCGGGGTTCGTGGCCGACAACCGCAAGGAGTTCAAGCCAGCACTGGAGAAGCTGAACCTGGTACTCGACAACCTTCTCGAGCGCCGCGAGCACATCGGCGAAGCGCTCAAGCGACTGCCGCCGTATGCGACCGCGCTGGGTGAGGTCGTCGGCTCGGGACCCGGCTTCCAGATCAACCTTTATGGCCTGCCGCCCGCACCGATCGCAGAAGTCCTGTTCGACACGTACTTCCAGCCGGGCAAGCTGCCCGACAGCCTTTCCGACATGCTCAAGGGCTACATCTCCGAACGACTGATCATCAGGCCGAAGTCACCATGACCTACGCGAATCCGTCACCGGACCGCAGCCGCTGGCTGCGGATAGCCCTGGCCGCCGTGCTGGTCGCTGTGCTGGCCGTCGGCGTCTACCTGGTGTGGCCCTCGCGGACCGGCGACAAGGTCGTCGGCTATTTCACATCGACGGTGGGTCTCTATCCGGGCGACGATGTCCGCATCGTCGGTGTGCCGGTTGGCAAGATCGACTCGATCGAACCGCGCGCGAGCGACGTGAAGGTCACCATGACCCTGCACGACGGGGTGAAGGTGCCCGCCGACGCGAAGGCGCTCGTCATCTCGCCGAACCTGGTGTCGGCTCGTTTCATTCAGCTCGCACCCGCCTACACCGGCGGGCCGTCGCTGTCCGACGGCGCGAGCATCGGGCTTGACCGCACCGCGGTTCCGGTGGAATGGGACGAGGTCAAGGAGCAGTTGTCGGCGCTGAGCCGGGAACTCGGACCACAGCAGGGAGGCATGCAGGGCCCGCTGAGTTCGTTTGTGAACCAGGCCGCTGACACCTTCGACGGGAACGGCGACTCGTTCCGGGAGGCGCTGCGGGAGCTGTCGCAGACGGCGGGCAGGCTTGGCGATTCGCGCACCGATCTGTTCGGCACCATCCGTAATCTGCAGGTGCTCATCAACGCGCTGTCGAACAGCAACGAACAGATAGTCCAGTTCACTGGTCACGTCGCTTCGGTATCGCAGGTGTTGGCCGACAGTACAACGGATCTCGACAACACACTCGGCACTCTCAACCAGGCCCTCGGCGACGTGAAGGGGTTCCTCAACGAGAGCAACGACGCGTTGATCGGTCAGGTGAACAAGCTGACCGATTTCACCAGCATTCTGACCGAGCACAGCGACGATATCGAACAGATCCTGCATATCACGCCGAACGGTCTTGCGAACTTCTACAACATCTACAACCCGGCGCAGGGCACCGTCGGCGGCCTGCTCACCTTGCCGAACTTCGGCAACCCGGTGCAGTTCATCTGCGGCGGTGTGTTCGACGCCGGTACATCGACCGACAACTACAAGCGCGCCGAATTGTGCAGGCAACGTATGGGACCTGTGCTGCGTCGCATCACGATGAACTTCCCGCCTCTGCTGTTCCACCCGATCAACAGCATCACCGCATACAAGGGCCAGATCATCTACGACACACCGCAAACCGAGGCGAAGGCGGAGACGCCGGTGCCCTATTTGCAGTGGCAGTCCGCACCAGGAGTGAGCGGGCCGAAGCCGTCGGCCGCAACCGACCTGAGTTCGCTGATGGTGCCGCCGGAACAGTCGACATCACACGCAGGCGGTCCCGAAGCAGCTCCGGCACCCGCGCCGGGATCAGCCGACCCGAATGCACCGGCTGCGCCGCCGCCCGCGGGCCCGCTACCGGCCGAGGGAGGTGGGTGATGCGCAAACCTCTGCAGGCCTTGACATCTCGTGCCGTCCAGCGGACGGTCGCGATCTCTGCGGGTGCCACGCTGCTCGCCGGCTGTTCGTTCGGCGGGCTGAACTCGCTCGACATGCCGGGTACGTCGGGGCACGGCTCGGGCTCGTACAAGATCACCGTTGCCCTTCCCGACGTCGCGACGCTGCCCCAGAATTCGCCGGTGATGGTCGACGACGTCACGGTCGGCAGTGTGTCGGGCATCGAGGCGATGCAGCGTCAGGACGGCACGTTCTACGCGGCAGTGCAGCTGTCGCTGGACGAGAACGTCAACCTGCCGGAGAACGCGACGGCCAAGGTTGCGCAGACGTCATTGCTGGGCTCCCAGCACATCGAGCTCGCGTCACCGGCGGACGGAAAAGGAGTCGGCCGGCTCAAGGAGGGCTCGCAGATTCCGCTGGGCCGTACCGGCCGCTACCCGACGACGGAGGAAGTGCTGTCGTCGTTGGGTGTCGTGGTGAACAAGGGCAATCTCGGTGCACTGCAAGACATCACCGATGAGGCATATAACGCGGTCGCAGGCCGCGAGGGCACCTTCACTGATCTGGTGCCGCGACTGGCAGAGCTGACGAGCTCGCTCGATCAGCAGACCGGTGACATCATCGCGGCCGCAGAAGGCCTGAACCGGTTCTCCGGGATCCTGGCACGCAGCAAGGACAGTCTCGGCCGCACCCTTGACACGTTGCCCGCCGCGCTGGACGTGCTGAACAAGAACCGCGGCAACATCGTTGACGCGTTCGGTGCGCTGCAGCGTTTCGCCGGAGTCGCCAGCAACATCCTGCAGAAGACGAAGGACGACTTCGCCGCGGATTTCAAGGATCTCTATCCGGTCATCAAGTCGCTGAACGACAACGTCGACTATCTGATCAAGGACCTCGAGTTCCTTCCAACCTTCCCGTTCCATTACAAATACCTGCGCAGAGCGGTGCGCGGCGACTACCTGAACGTGTACACCACCTTTGACCTGACGTTGCGTCGTCTCGGAGAGTCGGTGTTCACCACGTCGTGGGGGCTGGACACCAACATGGCCCACATGAGCGAGATCATCAATCCCCCCGACTTCCTGACCGGTGCTCTCGCCAATCTGTCGGGCCAGGCGGCGGATCCATTCAAGATCCCGCCGGGTACCGCGACCCAGCATGAGGGGCCCTGATGCTGGACCGACTGACCAAGCTGCAGCTGACGATCTTCGCGATCGTCACGGTGCTCACCGTGGGCGCCATCTCGATCTCCTATCTTCATGTGCCCTCGGCGGTCGGTATCGGCGCTTACAAGGTCGATGCGAATTTCGTTGCGGGCGGAGGCATTTACCAGAACGCCAACGTCACCTACCGCGGCGTGACAGTCGGCCGGGTGGAGTCGGTCGGGCTGACGAACGACGGCGTCGTCGCGCACATGCGGCTGAACAGCGGCACCCCGGTGCCCGACAACGTCACCGCGACGGTGAAGAGCGTGTCCGCCGTCGGCGAGCAGTACATCGACCTGGTGCCGCCGGACAAACCATCCTCGGCGAAGCTGCGCAACGGCGCGAGCATCGGTCAAGACCGCACGGCGATCGGTCAGGACATCTCCGGTCTGCTGGACGAGGCCGACAGGCTGGTCGCCAGCGTCGGTGATACCCGAATAAAGGATCTGCTGCGCGAATCGTTCAACGCATTCAACGGATCCGGTCCTGAGCTTGCGCGGATGATCGAGTCGTCGCGGATGTTGGTCGACGAGGCGAACGCGAACTACGGGCAGGTCAATCAGTTGATCGATCAGGCCGGCCCGTTCCTGGACGCGCAGATCCGCGGCGGCGATGACATCAAGTCGCTGTCGGAGGGTCTGGCCCGGCTCACCGAGCACGTCGCCGATGCCGACCCTCAGTTGAGGTCGACGCTGCAGACGGTTCCCGGCGCGACCCAGGCGGCGAACGAGACGTTCAGCGGTATCCGGCCGTCCTTTCCCGTGCTCGCCGCAAACCTCGCGAACTTCGGCCGGATCGGCGTGATCTACAGCAAGTCGCTCGAGCAGGCGCTGGTCATCTTCCCCGCGCTGATGGCTGCGCTCGGCACCGTCGCCGGTGGCGTACCCGCCGACGAGGGCGGCAAGCTCGACTTCAAGATCCATCTGCAGGACCCGCCGCCCTGCACAACCGGATTCATTCCGCCCTCGCTGATCCGGTCTCCCGCCGACACCACGCTGCGCGACATTCCACCCGACCTGTACTGCAAGACCGCGCAGAACGACCCCTCCGTGGTCCGCGGCGCGCGCAACTATCCCTGCCAGGAGTTCCCCGGCAAGCGGGCGCCCACCATCCAGCTTTGCCGGGACCCCAAAGGCTATGTGCCGATTGGCAGCAATCCGTGGCGCGGCCCCCCCGTCCCGTACGGCAGCGAACCGATCGACGATCCTCGGATGATCCTGCCGCAGAACAAGTTTCCATTCATCCCGCCGCAGGTGGACCCCGACCCGGGTCCGCCGGTGGTGCAGTTGCCGCCGGGCGTGGCACCGGGACCGGGTCCGGCACCGCACGGCCCGTACCCGCTGCCGGTTCCGCCGAACGAGCCCGGTCCGCTGCCGTCGCCGTTTCCGTTCTACGCGCCGCCGGACCAGGCGGTGCCCCCGTACGGGCGGCCGCCGCCTCCGCCTGCCGGTGAGCCAATGCCGCTGCCGGGGCAACCGCCCGCGGACTCGCCGCCCGCCGACGCCCCGCCGCTGCCAGCAGAGGCGCCACCGCAGGCGTCGGGGCAGAGCTTCGCCTCATACGACAAGAGCGGGACATTCGTCGACCCGGCCGGGGGAACTGGCGTATTCGCGGGTGGAGCTGACAAACTGGCGCCCGCGGAAAACTGGGTTGATCTGATGATGGCTCCGAGGCAGGCGTAGATGAGCGAGGAATCGGCTTCGACGCAACAGTCGCCGAAGCCGGCGGGACGGCGTCGTGCGTCGAGGGCCGCCGGTCCGACCAGCGGTGCCGCCGCCACGTCCACAGGCGTTCCTGTCGAGGCCCCCAAGCCGATCAAGGTGCGGCTGTCCAGGCCGACCGGTCGACCGCCGCGCAGGCAACCCCACCGCGCGCGGGTGGCACTGGTGGCGCTGGTGGCGCTCGTCGTGGCGCTGGCTGCACTCGGGTCGGCGGTCTTCGTGACGGCAAGGCACCAACACGCCGAGGAAGCCCAGGAGGCGCAAAACCAGCTCTTCGTCGACACCGCATCGCAGTTCGTCGTCAACATGTTCAGCTACACACAGCAGTCCATCGACGAGGACGTCGACCGGTTCGTCAACAACACCAGCGGACCCCTGCGCGACATGATGAGCCAGGGCCAGAACACCGAGAATCTGAAGCTGCTGTTCCGTGACACCAACGCCAGCGCCGAGGCTGTCGTCAACGGCGCCGCGCTGGAGAAGCTCGATAAGGTCGCCGATCGGGCCGACGTGTTGGTGGCGGTGCGGGTGACCGTCACCGACCTGGACGGAAACAACGCACCGTCCAAGCCGTATCGCCTTCGGGTCACTGTTGCCGAGGACGACAACGGACACATGTCCTTCTACGACCTCAAGTACCCCGACGGGGGCAACTGATGTCATCGAGGGCCGGGAAACTGATCGGCGCGCTGTCGATCCTGCTGGCGTGCGGCTTCGTCGCGCTGGCCGGTGTCGGGGGCTGGTACTACTGGACCGGCGTCGAGATCCAGGGTGAGAACGATGCGCGCGTAGTTCTGGCCGACAAAGCCAAAGATCAGATCCCCAAGGTTTTCGGATACGACTATCAGACGGTCGAGCGGAGCCTCAACGACATCTACCCGCTGCTCACACCGAGCTACCGCCAAGAGTTCAAGGACCGCGCGAACAAAGACATCATCCCGCAGGCGCGGGAGCGGCAGCTTGTCAGCCAAGCCAATACGGTTGGCGTGGGAGTGCTGGCCGCGCAGCGGAATTCGGGCTCTGTCATGGTGTATCTGAACCGCACCGTGACCGACAAGTCCAAGAAGCCGGTCTATGACGGCAGTCGACTGAAGGTGGACTACGTCAAGGTCGACGGCCAGTGGCTGATCAACTACATCACCCCGATCTGACGCCCTCATCCGTCCGCGTCGACGCCAGCGCGTCGAGGAACGAACGCGCCCAGCGGTCGACATCATGGACGAGAACCTGCCTGCGGAGCGCGCGCATCCGGCGTCTGCCCTCTTCCGGCTCCTGATTCAGCGCATCGGAGATCGCGTCCTTGACACCGTCGAGGTGATGCGGGTTAACCAGGTATGCCTGGCGGAGTTCTGCTGCGGCTCCGGTGAATTCGCTCAGCACCAAAGCGCCGCCGAGATCACTGCGGCAAGCGACGTACTCCTTGGCCACCAGGTTCATGCCATCCCGCAGCGGCGTGACCAGCATGACGTCGGCCGCCTTGAAGAAGGCGATCAACTCCTCGCGCGGAACCGGCCGGTGGATGTAGTGCACGAGCGGGTGTCCGACCTCAGCGAACTCTCCGTTGATGTGGCCGACCTGTCGTTCGATGTCCTCACGCATCTCGATATAGCTTTCGACGCGCTCGCGGCTGGGCGTTGCGAGCTGCACGAGTACGGTGTCGTCGCGTTTGATCCGGTCTTCTTTCAGCAGCTCCGAGAAGGCCCTCAGCCGGACGTCGATACCTTTGGTGTAGTCGAGTCGGTCGACACCGAGCAGTACCTTGCGCGGATTGCCGAGCTCGTTGCGGATCTCACGGGCGCGCCGGCGGACGTCTCTGTCCTTGGCTTTGGTGTCGAGCGCACCCGAGTCGATCGAGATGGGAAACGCACCGACCTTGACTGTGCGGGAACCGGTTTGCACCTCACCGAAGCGGGACCGGACACCGATCGACGCACGGGAAGTGTTGGCGCCCAACAGGCGTCGGGCCAGAATCAGAAAGTTCTGTGCGCCGCCTGGTAGATGGAAGCCGACCAGGTCGGCGCCGAGAAGCCCTTCGATGATCTCCGTGCGCCACGGCATCTGCATGAAAAGTTCGACCGGCGGAAACGGAATATGCAGGAAGAATCCGATGGTGAGGTCCGGGCGCAGCGTCCGCAGCATCTTCGGGACCAGCTGCAGCTGATAGTCCTGCACCCACACCGTCGCGCCGTCCGCGGCCGCGCGCGAGGTGGCTTCGGCGAACCGTCGGTTCACCTCCACGTAGCGGTCCCACCACTCGCGGTGGTAGATCGGCTTGACGATGACGTCGTGGTACAGCGGCCACAGCGCGGCGTTGGAGAAGCCCTCGTAGTAGAGCGCGACGTCCTCGGCCGACAACCGGACCGGCCAGAGTCGGAGATCCTCCTCGTCGATCGGATCTTGGTCGCTGTCCGGGATACCCGGCCAGCCGACCCACGCGCCCTTGCGCCGGCGCAGTAACGGCTCCAGCGCAGTCACCAGCCCGCCTGGACTGCGCTTCCACTGCGTCGTGCCGTCGGGCAACCGCTCCATGTCGATCGGCAGCCGATTGGCCACCACGACGAAGTCGGAATTGCCGGGGCCGCCGTCCTGGCTGCTCCCCGGACTCACCTACGCCTCGAGTTTCGCCGGTCCAATACCGAGCATCGACAGAAACACCCGACATTCGTCGGCATCGGTCGCATAGGCCGCGACAACGCGCCTGGCCTGGCTGGCGGTGCTGTCGGCTAGCGGTTCGACGTCGCCGAGCTCGGCGGGATCAGATTTTGTAGCCATCACACCAGCATATAGGTGTACCTCTGAGTGAGTGCCCTTCCGGCCCTACCCGGCGTTGTCTTCGAAACCGGTGACCGTCGGACTGCTGCCAATAGTCGACTCCGGTGTCACCACGGGTGCCTGCTGCTCCTCTGACAGGCCGATGCACTGTCCGGAGTTATGGCCTGTGCAGGGAATGGACCCGCCGCCGCCGGGCAGGTTCACCGCGGGAAGGTCGGGGTTGGCGCCGATCGCGGAATACGGCTGGCCGGCATTGGGCACCAGGTGCGGAACGCAGAGCGAGGTGTAGAGATCCGGCTCTTCGCCACCGGCACAGGCCAACGAGCCGGCCGAGGGCGCAGGCGTCGCGACGAAGGCGATCGCCGGTGCTGCCGCGACCGCGACGGCGAATCCACCGGCAATGATCAGTCGTCGTGCTGAAAACTTCATGGTCGCCATCGTCACGCTTTCTGTAGATCTCCTGACGGTTATCGTCGGGGAGATTGTATGGAAACTGCGTGCAATCTGCATGAGTTCGCAAAGTTTCCTGCCAATCTGGCCACCCGATTTCCCCAGGCCAACCACAGAAACAGGACGCAAAAGGAAAGGCCGGACGCAGAAGTGACGTCCGGCCCTACCAGATCGGCTGCTTACGGGCTTGAGCTGACCGACGAATGCGGGACGGCGATGGGGCCTGCGGCGTTCTCCTCTTCGCCGAGCCCGATGCACTCACCGGAGTTGTGTCCGGTGCACGGGATGCCACCGACCTCCGGGAGGCCGCCAACCGGGGAGGTGCTGTTGAATTCCGGCGAGTTGGGCACGATGTCGGGCACGCAGATGTTGGTGAACTGGTCTTCGGTTTCACCGCCTGCGCATGCCGAAACCGACGGTGCCGAGCCGGCGTTCGTCGGAACGGCGAACATTGCGACCGCCGGAGCAGCAGCGATCGCGACAGCGAATCCCCCCGCAAGGATCAGTCGTCGAGTTGGAAGGTGGAAGGTCGCCATCGTCACGCTTTCTCTAGTTTGCTGACTGTGTCGTCCAGGAAGGGGAGGGTTGCTGTCAGCGAGCTGATCGCAGTCGTCCGGTTCCCTGCCTATGCCACCTCCGAAGTTGTAGCAGGAGTTGGCATCTGCTAGCGCAAGCGTACCCTCGGCAAACGCATGACACCTGCTGATATCCATTAACCGGGGAGCCTGGGCGACATCTCTGTGAGCTGACTGTTGGGTTGCTGTGGCGCAGCTGGACAGAACTTGGCGATGACGGGTCGACGTGGCGCGCATCCCGGCGGCGAGCGGGTGCGGCCGGAGAAGTAGGGTGGTTTACATCTGACGCTTTTAACGTAACGAGGTGTGCACGGTGGCCAGTCCGGACCTGACCAATACCGAGTCGGTTCCGCAGGAATCGGCCGCGCAGGTGACGTATGAGACCCTCGATGAGGGGCGCATCGCGCGCATCTGGCTGAATCGGGCCGACGCCCAGAATGCGCAATCCCGCACGCTGCTCGTGCAATTGGATGAGGCGTTCGGCAGGGCCGAGTCCGACGACACCGTGCGGGTGGTGATCCTCGCCGGGCGGGGGAAGAATTTCTCCGCAGGCCACGACCTGGGATCAGAAGCGGCCCTGCTCGAGCGCAAGCCCGGGCCCGACCAGCATCCGACGTTCCGCTCGCACGGTTCGACCCGCAGCGGCATCGCCGAGAGAACGTATCTGCAGGAATGGCACTACTTCTTCGAGAACACGCGACGGTGGCGGGACCTGCGCAAGATCACCATCGCCCAGGTGCAGGGGAACGCCATCTCGGCGGGCTTGATGCTGATCTGGGCGTGCGACTTGATCGTCGCCGCCGACGACGCGAAGTTCAGCGACGTCGTCGCGGTCCGGATGGGCATGCCGGGCGTCGAGTACTACGCGCACCCATGGGAATTCGGTGCCCGTAAGGCCAAAGAGCTTCTGCTGACCGGGGATTCGATCGATGCCGATGAGGCGTATCGGCTCGGCATGGTGTCAAAGGTCTTTCCCCGCGCAGAACTCGAGGACAAGACGCTGGACTTCGCGCGGCGCATCGCCGAGCGGCCCACGATGGCAGCCCTTCTGGTGAAGGACTCGGTCAACGCGGCCAGCGATGCGATGGGCTTCACCGAGGCGCTGCGGCACGCTTTTCACATCCACGAGCTCGGTCACGCGCACTGGGCGGCGGCCAACGAGAACAGATATCCCGTCGGCCTACCGCCAGACGTTCCGGATTGGCGCACGCTCGGTGCGCCGACGCCGTCGCGTCGTGACACCCCTTGAGGTGCGTGGTTGGATAACTGGAACTTGTTTCAGTTCGTCGAAGGGGTAACGGTGCAGCTCTCGCTGGCGGAGAAGACAGTCATGGTCACCGGCGGTGGCAGCGGCATCGGCAAGGGTGTCGCCGCCGCGGCCGCGGCGGCAGGCGCGAAGGTGATGATCGTCGGCCGCAATGCCGACAAGTTGTCGGCCGCAGCCGACGAGATCAAGGCCGTGGCTGCCGACGGCGGCGACGTGCTCTACGAACCCGCTGACGTGACCAACGAGGACGAGGTGAACCGCGTCGTCGAGGCGGCCACCGCCTGGACCGGCACGCTGCACGGGGTCGTGCACTGCGCAGGCGGCAGTGAGACGATCGGCCCCGTCACCCAGATCGACTCCGAGGCGTGGCGGCGCACCGTCGACCTGAACATCAACGGCACCATGTATGTCCTCAAGCACGCTGCTCGCGAAATGGTGCGGGGCGGCGGCGGATCCTTCATCGGGATCTCGTCGATCGCCGCCAGCAACACCCACCGGTGGTTCGGCGCCTATGGAGTGTCCAAGGCGGGCATCGATCACCTGATGCAGCTGGCAGCCGACGAACTCGGGCCGTCGTGGGTGCGGGTCAATTGCATTCGACCCGGCCTCATCAGGACCGAACTCGTTGCACCGGTGCTGGATTCGCCCGAGCTGAGCGCCGACTATGCGGCCTGCACACCGCTTCCGCGGCCCGGCGAGGTCACCGACATCGCCAACACTGCCCTTTTTCTGCTCAGTGACGCGGCCAGCTACATCACGGGTCAGGTCATCAACGTCGACGGCGGCGTGCTGGTGCGGCGGGGCCCGGATTACTCCTCAATGCTCGAGCCAATCTTCGGGGCGGATGGCCTTCGCGGCGTCGTATCCGGCTAGCCGTCGGTCGGGTCAGCTGCTCCGGCCTCCCAAGCGGCCAATGCCCCTATGGCTGACCAGTCGAGGTCAGCGCCGCCGCGGGCCAGCAGCGTCAGGAAGCGATCACGGATCAGGCTCGCCACCGGCATGGGTACCTGTAGCTCTTCGGCGGCCGCCAACACGAGACGAATGTCCTTCTGCCCCAAAGACGCGGCGAATCCCGCGGGCTCGAACTGCTCGCCTGCGATCAGTGCCCCGTACGTCTTGTAGATCGGGGCGCCGAACAGCGTCGAGGTGAGGATGTCGAGGTACTCGTGCTTGTCGACGCCAGCCTTGCCGACCAGCGCCATCGCCTCGCCCAGCGACTCGATCACCGACGTGATCAGGAAGTTGCCGCTCAGCTTCACCAGATTGGCGGTCTTCGGCTCGTCGGATACCACGAACGCGTGCTGGCTGATGGCGTCGAACACCGCCGAGACCGCTTGAAGGGTGGCGGGTTCACCCGCGGCAACGACGAATAGGTTGGCCCTCTGCGCCGCCTCAGGCCTGCCGAACACCGGTGCAGCGACGAACCGCTGGCCGGCCTGCGCGTGCGCGGTGGTCATCTGCTCCGACAGCGACACGCTGACAGTCGACGAGGACACGTGTATCGCGCCGTCGGCCAGGGAGGCCACGATGCCCGCCTCACCGAAGGTCACCCCGGCGACGGCGTCGTCGTTGGCGAGCATCGACATCACGATGTCCCCGGCACACGCCTCGGCGACCGAGTTCGCCGGCGTCGCGCCCTCGGCGACAAGCGCGTCGACCTTCGCCCGTGACCGGTTGTAGACGGTGACGTCGTGGCCAGCTCTGATGAGGTTGGCGGCCATGGCCGAGCCCATGTTGCCCAGCCCGATGAAACCGATCCTCATCTCAGCCGACTAGACATTGATGCTGGTCGGGAGGCGCGGCCCCAGAAGTTCAGGTGGTTGGCAGAGTGCCGCAGCGCCGTCCATCCGGGAATGATGTCCCATACGCCGTATTTGTCATGCGGATAGTCACGCAGGAAGATACCGAGATCGAAGCCGGCCTTGACGGCCCGGAAGATGCTCAGAGGTCCCAGCTCGCCGGACTCCAACCACCCCACGAGGTTCGCCGCGATCTGGGCGATCACCGCGAACGGGTCCATCAGCGACAGCGGGGTCACCAGATCGTATCCCTGCTTCAGATAGGTGCCGCGGATATCGGCATTGCCGTAGATGTCGCCTGGCAGGCAGTAGTCGAACCAGTCGATGGTGCCGGAGTTGACGATGTTGTCACCAGAAATGCCCTCGTACGCCAACTGGTTGCCGAGATGGAAGGTGCGACCCCTGCCGCGGTGAGGGGAGGCGATCGCGTGCAGCCACCGGCAGTCGCGTTGCCGAGCCGTCAGCGATCCGGAGACCAGTTCACGCCCGACCAGTGAGACCACGGCTCCACCCTGGCTGTAACCCAGTAGGCCGAACGAGCCCTGGTGTTCGCCGATCAGCCGCTTCACCTCGGCGACCCCCATATCGCGCGACTTCAGATAGGACGGGTTGCCCAGAGCCGCAAGCACATCCTCTCCGCCGCCGGCTATCGGACCGAAGCTCGCCGGGTAGTTCACGTAGACGATGTCGAACACGCTGCGGTTCAACAAATCGGTGACGCCGCGCAGCATGCCGATCTCGGCGCCGGGAGTGATTCCGCCGGGGTTGCCGTTCGCCGCCGCCACCGCTTCCCACGTTCCTGGTACGCAAAACGGTGTGTGCTTGGCCATCAACCGAGTATGCGCCTGCCGAGCACCTGCCGACCCCGTGTCCGGCCAATTCCATAGGGGCTGAGAACTTTTCGCTGGTTCAGTGACACGTCAAATCGACACGCGACACGAGCACCGCGGAGCTATTGCCGCCAAGCCGGGGGTAAACCTTTGCTGGCGAACCCTTCCATGACGTCGGGCCCTGGGCCTACCCTCGTGGATATGTCCTTATCTCCCGATGACGCACACCGAGTGCCGATCGAAAGTGTTCGTTGCGGTGATCCGATCTATGACGCCGATGGCGGGTGTCAGCACTACAAGGTCCTCGAGGCTAGGCCGATCCCCGGCGGCGGCGTCGTCATGGAGCTTGAGTGCCTGCAAAACAATCAGTGTCAGGTGATCGAGAAGTCGTTCCCGCCGGGTTACCTGGTCGGCAAATCGACCCGTCACTTCCTGTAGTACTCGGCCAAAGGCAACTCTGGGCGCGTGCCGCTGACCTAAAGTAAGTGGCCGTGCTGACCTGGCTGGCGCCCATCATCATCGTGGTCGTAGTGGTGACGGCGGTCGCCGCCAAGCTGCTGGCACGCCGTCGCGCGCCCGAGGGTGGCTGGTTCACCGACTCACCGCGGAGCGCAGGCACGTTGTCGGTCATCGGAACGATGTTCGCGGTGATGCTCGCGTTCGTGATCCTGTTTTCGCTGCAGAGCTATCAACATGCCAGGGAGGGCGCCAGCGTCGAGGCTGTCGCGGTCACCGAACTCAGTGCTGTCGCAGGCATTTTCGGACCTCCCACCAGCGAACGCCTGCGCGGAGGTCTGGTGTGCTACGGCCGTGCCGTGGTTTATGACGAGTGGCCTGCAATGCAAGAGGGCAATTCCAGCGCCTTGGTGGAGTCGTGGGTCGACACGCTGCACGACGACTTCGCGGCTGCCACTCCCCACGAAGCCCGACAGGAAGCGGCGTACGCACAGTGGTTCGACGTGGTGGCGCAGCGCCGCGATGGTCGGCGCGAACGGCTCGCCGAGTCGTCTCCGTTCCTGCCGTTGCCGCTGTGGTTAGCGCTGGCGATCGGGGCCACGGCCACCCTCGCCTACATGGTCGCCCAGGCCGACCGTCGCGAGGGCGCCATCATGCAGGCGATCCCGATCGCCTTCGTTGCCGCACTCGTGAGTGCGGGCCTACTCCTCGTCGTATTCCTCGACAACCCGTACACAGGTGGGAACGGCAGCATCAAGCCGACCGAGATGTCCCGCACGCTCATGCGCATCGACAATGGCGTTGCGGCGCCCTGCGACGAGCGCGGCAACCCTACCTAGCGGTTTCTTCAGTCTTGGGCGTGCTCGCCGAGACCTTCTGCGCGACGAAGTCCGCGGCCTGGTCTGTCAGGCCGTCGGCCGGGTAGAGGTTGTGTGCGTTGCTGTCGCCGCCGCCGGGTGAGCAGATCGGGTCCTCGGGGATACACAGATCCGTTGTCTTGGCCGCATAGAGATGTCCGACCGTGATCGGCGGTGCGGTGTTGGCGACCATCTGTAGAAATCCGCTCGACGGCTTACCGAACAGCGCCACCGCGGCGACGCGGTCGGCCACCGCGGCAGGCATCGGCCCGGTGAGGCCGGCGGGCATCGCGAAGCCCGCCGGTACTGAGTCTGCCGTGAGGTACCCGGCCACCGCCGCTCCCTGCGAGAAGCCGCCGAGCACGATCTTGGTGTCGGGGCATTCCGCGGCTACCGCCTGGACTTTGTTGCTCGCGTCGATGACGCCGTCAGCGGCCGTCTGGAAATCCAGCGACGCCGGGTATGCCACCGGATAGACGTCGAGGGACTTGCTTCCCAGCTTCTCGCGCAGCGAGTCGACGAACGCCTCTCCGGTTCCACCGACACCAGGCGGTTCGAAGGTGCCGCGCGCGAACACCAACTCGACGTCGGGGCACGGCGCGGCCGACGCGGTTGGGATTGCGATGAGCGGACTCATCAGGGCGGACGCGATGAGTCCAGTTGCTGCGAACAAACGACTGACGACAATCAACTCAGGCCACCGCCTCTACAGTGCTCTTTCTGACACCTGGCGGGTCCTCGTCGCGCACCGCGCACGGTGCGTATCCGACACCGCCTCGTTCAAAACCACTGCGTACCACGGCTTGCGATGCCCAACCAGCATTCTCATCCTCCCCAGAACAGGCCGAGCCCGCAACCGGAAATGTCCGCTCGTCGGCCTGCGGCCGTACAACGCTGACCCAGCGGCGCCTTACAAGGCAGAATGCTCACAGCAAGTGCCAGGTGCTTGGCGATACTGAAATGAGGACTTGTGCCCATGGCGAACTACTCGGTCCCCGCTCGACGGCTGTTTCCCGCCGCGGTGCTGGCGCTGGCGGTTTTCTGTACTCCACTGCTGGCGGTGACGACGCCGATTGCAGTGGTATCCACTCCGCTCGCGGCGTGTACCAGCGGCGAGGAGGAAGACGTCTACACCACGTCCTGCGTTCCCATGCTGGTGCCCAACTCGCCCGACGGCGGCTTCACCACGAACGCGGCCAACCCCGACATCCCTGAGATCGACGGTGTCCCGTGCACCGGCCACGACAGTGGAGCCTGCATCGGGTTGGCCGAGGAGCAGCAGGCCGAGGGGCCGCAGCCGGTACCGCGGTCGACCATCAGCTCCAGCCCCTAGGTCGTCGCAGACGTCACACTGGTGGCGGTTGTTGAGCCAGGTCACAGCCACTGTGGGTTTGAGATCGGCCGCTGGAAGGTATCCCTTGCAAGGCCCGACTTCCGGGCCGCGCGCGGACCATCGAAGGGAACGCATCATGGGCTTAGGAGACAAAGCCAGCAACAAGATCGACGACTTGGGCGGCAAGGCCAAAGAGGCGACCGGCAAGGCGACTGGCGACAAGAGCACCGAGAACGAGGGCAAAGTCGACCAGGCGAAGTCGAACCTCAAGGATGCAGGCGAGAAGATCAAAGACGCTTTCAAGAAGTAGCTGAAGCTGAGTTGCTCGGCCCGTCACCGCTACGGTGACGGGCCGAGCGTCGTCTTAGGTACATACCGAGCCGGCGCCGGCGTGATTGCAGTAGCCGACTACCTGATCGTCGCGCCGGGGGCGAGTGACGATTGCGGCCGTGGCCGATCCGTGCGCAACATCGACGCCGATCAGTTGAGCCCGCCGGTGGTGCGCAGTCCGAAACTCGTCCAAGGTGTCGGGTTCGCCTTCTTTCGACGCAAGGCGATGCAGAGATGGATCCGTCGGCACGGCCGCATCTTCGAGATCAACGTTCCGTTCTTCGGCCGGTCATCGTTGTCTCCGACGCGGATCTGGTGAGGTCGGTGTGCACCGCGACCGCCGAACAGCTGGCCAACGTGCAGCCGAATCTCGGCAATTGGTCACGACCACGAATTCACCCGCATCCAGGGTGAAGTCGAAGTCGACGAGCACATGCAACTGCTTGGTGCCCCTGCGGTAGGTCTTGCCGACGCCATCGAGCTGCAGTACCGGTGTCACGCTGCTGATCGTCGCTCGCGCCGGCTGCCCGGTGCGCAGTAGCGCGCTACTGCAATCTCGTCCGCGCCCGGCGCGGCTACTTAGGGCCTAATCGTCGTCCGAATCGTCCTTGTCGCTCGAATCGTCGTCGGAATCGTCGTCGTCGCTCGAGTCGTCTTTGTCGGACGACTCGATCTTGTCAGCGTGCTTGGTCAGAAGGGCAGCCAGATCGCGGGCTTCCTTGACTTCCAGCACGTCCTCGGACACCCGCTCGTCGTCCTCGCCGAACCGCTCGAGCGTGATCACGTTGTCTTTGGTGCCGACATCCCACCGGCTGCCTTCTTGACGAACCATCGTTGTGCTGCCTTCCCGAACGAACGACATGGACACTTGTGTGTACCCACCTCTGAATTCGGCGAAGCGGCATACGTCAGTACTTACGGCATCGCCTCGGCCCAATCGATATGACCTTCCAAACCGAGCGTTCTCGCCATATCGCGGTAGCGGTCCCTGAATTGCTCATAGCTCGCGACATCACCTCGTGCCTGTGCCAGTAACGCCCGCATGCGCTGCAGCCAGACCTCACGCATGGTCAGATCCCCTTCGGGCGGTGGAGCCGCCAGCGCCTCGATCGCCGCCTCGGCTTCAGCCATGTCTGCTTCGGTCCCGCGGTCGAGCAGTGTCTCCACGAAAACGCCTGTTGCGAGCACGCCCCAGCACAACAACTGTCCACCACTGACCAGGTGATACACGGCGTCGCGCATTGTCGTTATGGCCTGGTCTCGTTCTCCGCTACGAGCCGTCTCACGCGCGATGTACGTGTCGATGAACGGTATGTCGCACAAGAAGTGCCCACCGGTCACGAACACGTCGCGGACCTCGGCCAGCAGCTTCCGTCCGCGGTCTCGTTCGGCATCGCTGCGGCGGTGCACCAGCGCAAGACCGAGATTCAGCCAGACGAAGCCCAACTGCAGGTTGTCGCCGGATCGTTCGGCGATCGCGAGCGCATCCTCGATCTCGCCCACCGCGATATCGTCGGGCCGCAGCGTACCGGCCGGTATTCCTGCGGTGTACATGTAGCTGACGACCGTGACGTAGGACAGCGAATCGGCGCTGTGCGCCACGGAAACGCCGTGCCGCAGGTCGTCTCGCCATCCGGATTGCCCGAGCGCCCACTTAGCGAGACCTCGCTGGGCGAAAGCGAGCGCAAGGGGAGACCCGAAGACGAAGTTGCCCTTCGCTGGGTCACCGTCAGCCAAGTCGATCACCTGCTGCGCCAGGCGGAGCACCTCGGACCACTCGCCAACCGCCGCCTTGGCGCGCATCGGCATGAACGACAGCCCGACCGTCAAGCTCGGATCGCCGACGGACTCGATGAGGGAGACAGCCTCGGACGCCAGCCGTGACGCTTCGGGCACCCGGTCCTGGACGGTGTGTCCCACCACCAGGCCACCCATCGCGATGGCAAGCGACGCCTTGTCCCCGACAGCGCTACACAACTTCCGTAATTCATCGAAGCGGTCTTCGACGTCGTCGACATGCACGCGCCAGGCGATGGCGCACAGCATGGAGCGAGGAAAAATGCGCATCGCCGCCCGGTTCGGATCACTTCCAGGCAGCGCATCGGCAAGCTTCCTGGCACTTTCCCAACTCAGACGCGCCGCGGTGATGTCCCGGTACCTCGCCCATGTAGCCGCCCGCATATGCCATGTATAGGCTCCCCGCAGGTCGCCCGCGGCTTCGAGATGTTCGGCGATCAGCGCTGCGTTCTGATCGGCCGCTTCCGGATCACGGGCCTCGATCGCCGCGGCGAGACGAGAGTGCATCCGGGCGCGATCGGATCTCAGCTGCGACTCGTATGCCACGGCGCGGATCAATGGGTGGCTGAAGGCGAACTCAGCGTCGGGGGTGAACCGGACCTGGTAGATCAGCGCCGCCCCCACAAGTGCATCGACGACGGCAACATTGCCCACAGCGGTCAGCAAGTCGGGTGTGAAACGCAAGCCGATCACCGCTGCTGCGTTCAGCGTCCTCTTGGAGTCGGGATCGAGACGGTCGATGCGCGCGGCGATGGTTGCCTGAAGGGTGGCGGGAACGGTGACCTCGGCCAGATCAACGTTGCAAGTGAAACCGCCACGATCACCTTCGAGTACTGCGCGCTCGGTCAGCTCGCGCACCATTTCCTGTGCGAAAAATGGGTTCCCGCTCGCTCGTTGGGCAATCAGCGTTTTGATGCCAGCGATCGACGGATCGGTTCCCAGTAACTCGTCGAGCAACTCTGCGGTTTCTGAATCAGCCAACGGAGTCAGCGAGATCGTTTGCGCGCCTTGCACATTAGCCAATACGCCGCGGTAGTAGGGGCGGTAGGTGATCAGCATCAGCGACGGCGTATGAGGTATGACGGCGAGGAACTCGGCCAACATCGACTCGCTGACCTCATCGATCCAATGCACGTCCTCGACGATGTAGAGGACCGGCTGGGTGCGGGCCAGTGACACGGAGTTGAACATTGCGGCTAATCGCCGTCGCCGCGCGTCGGGATGAATAGTCGGGGGCGGTGTATCGGGGTCTCGGATGCCCATCAGGTCGTATATCAGGAGCAAATCGTCGAGGGAGGCCTCGCTGAGCATGGTGCCCACCTGTTCGCGCGCCGCCTCGTCGTCGAGTTGGGTTATGCGGGCAACATCACGCAACAGTCGCTTTATCACTACGAAAGGGACGTCGCTGGTGTGTGACTCGCAGAAAGCGGAAAATACCTCGACACCACGACCCCGGGCCATCGCGATGGCCTCGTCCGCGAGCCGCGTCTTGCCGATGCCGGCAGCCCCGGCAACACACACCACAGATCCTCGACCGGCGAGCGATCGTTCGAAAAGGTTTGTGATGGTGCCGACTTCGAGTTCGCGCCCGACCAGTGGCCCCTGCAGCGCGGTGCTTCGTTGTGGCCCGTCGGTCAGACCGAGTAGACGACGTGCCGGCACTGGACCAACGCCGCCCTTGAAACGTACCCCCTCGGCATCGGCCAGCAGGGCGATGTGCTCAACGAGCCGGGCGGTGGATTCGCTGAGCATCACACCGCCAGGCGGTGCGACGGATTCCATTCGCTGCGCCATCCCGACTTGCTCGCCGACGGCGGTGTACCCGAATGGGTCCGAGCCGATTTCACCCGCGATCACCTGACCGGAATTCAGGCCCACCCGCAACTCGAGCTCCACACCGTCGCGTTCTCGAATGTCGACGGCAAGTCGCTTGATCTCCTCCTGAATACCCATGGCCGTCAGGCAGGCGCGGAAAGCGTGGTCCTCCATCGCTACAGGTGCGCCGAAAACTGCCATGATCCCGTCGCCGGTGAACTTGTCCACCGTGCCCCCGTAGCGATTCACCACGGTGGCGCAGCGGTCGACGAGTTCGGCCATGATGTCCCGTAACCGCTCCGCGCCAACGGCAGCCGCGATGCCCATCGAATGCACCACGTCGGCGAACAGCACCGACACCTGCTTGTATTCCGCGTGCGAGGTCGACGGGGTGGCTGGTGACCCACACGCGTGACAGAACCGCGCGTTCTCGAACAATCCGGCGCCGCACGCCCAGCACGCCGCTCCGGCCGCCATCCGACCTCCGCCAATACCCGCCCCACCCATTTTGAGGGGTTCTCCAAAGAATAGGCCGTCGACCACTTTACGAGGGACTATGCGCCAACGTGTTCATCGCCCGGGTCGCGGTGGTCGAGGTGCTACCGCAACGGTCCATTCGTCGACGCGCGTCATCCCGCTCAGTCTTTGCCAAAACAGAATAAGCGGTACGAGGCTTCGCCGCTCTGTAAGCGGCGGTAGATCAAGGAACCGGGCCCGCCTGCGTAGTCACTGACTAGGCCTCGCACGAACCCGACGCGCGGGAGACGGCGGGAGATCTGGTCGAGCAGCCTGCTGTTCTCGAGCCCCCGCATGACCTCGGCGTTGATGACCTGTTCAGAAAGCAGCCGCATTGGGATATCGGCAAGGTCTGCCTCCCAGGTAGCGATTTCGTCGTCGTAGCGAATATCGGCGTATAGGAAACGTCCTCCAAGGCGGAGCACCCGCTGTACTTCGGCAAAGAAACGTGGGACGTCTCGATAGTTGATCGCGGCTTCGACATTGATCACGGCGTCAAAGCACTGATCGTTGAAGGGCAGGTTCTCGGCGTTGCCGTGAACGAAGCTCAGACCCGATAGCGTGTGTCTCCTTCGGCAGAACTCGATGCCGACGGTGTTCAGGTCCAGGCCCGTGTACGACTTCGGGTGCAGCGTCCGCATCAGGTAGGAAGCGCCGCCGCCATGACCGCAACTGACCTCCAGTATTTCTTTGCCGGCGAGATCCACCTGCGTCGCCGTGCGGTGGTAAAGCTGGATGGGAAATCGGTCGGGCTCATCGGACGAAGCCAGCTGCAGGGCCATCGGCGGATCTTCCTCATATCCGTAATTGAGGAACAACACGTCATCTCTTGTAAGCAGGCTGCTGAGCAAGCGGTAACCGAGTGTGAAGCGCAAATCCAGAATCTTCAGCAAGATTGGGTTGCGGTTCAGTCGGTCGATGAGGCGTTCGGTAGGCGTACGGTTGAGCGCCACCACGGCATTATGACACGAACCACGACTTCACAGACGCGGTCACTGATACTGATCCCTTGCGCGCCTGAGCGATTCAGAAATCGGCCAGCGCCGTTGGGTCACCTTGGGTAGCCTGACCGCCATGGCTAGGTGGCCCATTCCGGCCCTGCTGCGGGAGCGCGCCAGTCTGCAGCCCGACCGGACGGCATTCACATTCATCGATTACGAAAAGGATTGGGCGGGCGTTGCCGAGAGTTTGACGTGGTCGCGGCTCCATCGGCGAGTGGTCAACATCGCGCAGGAGCTCAGACTGCACGGGTCACCCGGCGACCGCGCGGTGATACTCGCGCCGCAAGGACTTGACTACATCGCAGCGTTTCTCGGCGCATTGCAGTCCGGACTCGTCGCGGTTCCGCTGGGTGTCGGCGGTGAGGAACGTATCAACTCGGTGATGCACGACGCGGCGCCGTCTGTGGTCCTCACGACATCGGGTGTCGTGGACGACATCGCTCGATACGTCGAGTCGACGTCCGGTGAGTCCCCTCCAACGATCATCGAGGTTGATCTGCTCGACCTCGATTCGAAAGTGGCGCCGACGGCGCGCGGCGACATGTCGCCAGGGACCGAGTACGTGCAATACACCTCCGGATCCACCCGCGACCCCGCCGGTGTCATGGTTTCGCACGAGAATGTCATCGCCAATTTCGAGCACATGAATGCCGACTTCTTCGCCGACCACGGCGGTGTCGCCCCGCCGGACACGACAGTGGTGTCCTGGGTGCCGTTCTATCACGACATGGGGCTGCATCTCGGCGTGGTCTTTCCGATACTGACGGGCTTTCACACCGTGCTCACGAGTCCAATCGCGTTTCTGCAGCGGCCGGCCCGATGGATGCAGTTGCTGGCCAGCAACACTCATGCGACGTCGGCAGCACCCAACTTCGCCTTCGACCTGGCAGCCCGAAAGACGTCCGACGACGACATGGCTGGTTTCGATCTGGCAGACGTGCTCTTCCTGCTCAATGCCGGCGAGCGGGTACAACCCCCGACCCTGCGACGCTTTGCGGAACGCTTCGCCCGCTTCAACCTCCGAAGCACTGTGGTACGGGCGGGGTACGGGATGGCCGAAGCAACGGCCTACGTCGCGACCCGTGAGGCGGGTCAACCGCCGCGCGTCGTTCACTTCGAATCCGAAGAACTCACCGCAGGAAAGGCGAAACTGTCGACGGCCGGCGGCGGCACAGCGTTGGTCAGTTACGGTGTGCCGCGATCACCGAAAGTGTGCATCGTCGATCCCGAGACCGGAATCGAGTGTCCGGCAGGGACGACCGGTGAAATCTGGGTGCATGGAGACAACATTGCGACCGGATATTGGCGCAAACCCCGAGAGACCGAGCAGACATTCGGCGCAACGCTGGTCGCTCCGTCGCCAGGACTCCCCGAAACGCAGTGGCTGCGAACTGGCGATCTGGGATTCATCTCCGACGGAGAGCTATTCGTCATCGGTCGCATCAAGGATCTCTTGATCGTCTACGGGCGCAACCATTCACCCGACGACCTCGAGGCAACGATTCAGAGCGTCGCGCCGGGACGCTGCGCGGCGATCACCGTTGCGGACGACGGCACCGAGAAACTCGTCGCGATCATCGAGTGCAAGAACCGCGCAGCCGCCAACCAAGATCCGATGGACAACTTCGACGTCCTCAAACGGAAAGTCAGCTCGGCGATATCCAACGTGCATGGCCTCGGCGTAGCAGATCTCGTTGTGGTAGAACCTGGCTCGATCCCCATCACGACCAGCGGCAAGGTCAGAAGAGCGGCTTGTGTCGAGCGGTACCGACAGAATGGGTTCGCCCGGCTGGACGGTTGAACATGCTGCGCACCGAGGCCGAGCGCTCCTTGGCTGCAATGCGCCACCGGCTGGACCGCAACACTTTTCGCTTCCTCTGCGAAACGCACCGTGAGCTTCCGCGCAAGCCTCCGCAGGCTTGCCGCACGCTGGTCCTGTTCGCACACTTCGATCCCGAAGGTGTCATCGATCCTCATGTCGTCTATTACCTGAAGGCGCTGCACGGGCTCGGTGCGGCCATCATTTTCGTGTCCGGCTCTCCGACTCTCACACCGGAATCGGTAGCCCCCATCCGCTCTCTTTGCGCGGGCATCTACACCCGCCGCACCCTTTCCCACGATTTCGGCTCGTGGCACCTCGCGTGGTGGATCCTCAGACAGCGAGGGTGGTCGCTCGATGAATTCGACCGCTTCGTGGTCGCCAACGACAGTGTCTTCGGTCCACTCTTCCCCATCGAGGAGATGTGGGGGTCTTTCCACGAAGCCGATATGTACGGTGCAATCGAAAACAGCCAGATGGTGCCGCACCTCCAGTCTTTCCTTCTGGCATGGGATCTCAACGTGCACACCCGTCCCTTCCTCAACAATTTCTGGGATGACTTCAGATATGTCGTCCACAAAGGCACCGTCATAATGCGATACGAGGTGGGCTTGTCCAGGCGCGCGCGTCAAGCAGGGCTCACCGTCAAGCCGTTCGTCTCTGCCGCCAGCATCGAAGCTGCCTATGGCTCGCAGGCCCATCCCTGGCTCGGCCGGCTCGTCGGCCAGAACAACGGCACGCTCTACCACTGGGACAACCTCATCGAGGACTTCCGATTTCCCTTCCTGAAGACGGTCCTGGCGCGCCAAGCTGATCGATGGCATGTATCCATCCCGCACTTGCGGGGCGTCATCGAGCAGCGCACTTCCTACCCTTACCGACTCATCGAATCGAACGTGGAGAGGTTACGTATCAGTCAGAGCGCTGCCCGCGAGCGGCCCGTTCCAGGAGATCAGCGGCCGCGGTGACGCTTTCGGCAGGCGCGGTCATCCTGGGGGCGATTTCGCGGGCTCGGATGGCGTAATGCGGCGCGAACACGTGGCGGAGGTGCGCCACCAACGATTTCCCTGTGATGGTCGACAGGCGTTGGGCACGACCGACTCCCATTCGAGTGACCTGCGCCGCCCAGATCGGCTGATCGGCCACGTCCCAAAGGACCACCATGGGGACTCCGGCTCGCAGGCAGGCCGCCGTGGTGCCCGCCCCACCGTGATGTACCACCGCGCGGCACCGGGGAAGGACGGTTCTGTAGTTCAACGGACCAACGAATTTCACGTATTCGGACGGTGAGATGCCGACCGGGCCGCTCGGGCCGGTGTAAATCAGTCCCCGAACGCCCAGTTCGGCACAGGCCATCGTGATCATCGCGATCGTGTCGTTGTGGGATTGGATCGGTGTGCTGCCGAATCCGAAGTAAACGGGTGGCGTTCCCGCTTCGATCCACGAGGCGACCTCGGCGTCGGAGCACGCAGGCGCCTCCATCGTCAGCGCCCCGACGAACGGTCGCCGGCCATTCCACTCCCCCGCGAGGTGTGGAAAACAGACCTCGTCGTAGGCCTGGATTTCCAGCGATCCACGTTCAGTCATCCGTATCGCAGCAGGGGCCGCTGCCTTCGATAGGCCCAGTTCACGGCGTTGCGCGTCGTCAACGGCCCTCGTCATCAGCCAGTACACCCTCCACACCCCCCGCATGGTGGAGCGGACCATGTACGGCGTGGAGGGTATCGACGGGAGAGCGAGCTGGCCGTTGACGCGTATGGGGATGTGGTGGATCGTCGCCAACGGGATGTCGTAATACTCCGCGATGTTGGCGGCGACGCCGTGATATGTCTGGCCCGTCACGAGCAGGTTGGTCCCGTCCGTCACTGACATCAGCGTCCTGCTCATCGCTGCCCAGCCTTCGACGAAAAGCTCTCGGCCCGCGCGCAGCATCCGGACCGGATCCCGCGGTGTGAAGGCGCGGTGAACGAAATCCGCCACCGCGATCACCTGCTCATCGGAATTCGGCCCGTAACCGACTGCGACGAGCCCGACCGACTCCACGAAGCTGACAAGGTTGGGTGGAACGGCCATGCGCACTTCGTGTCCTCGTCGCTGCAACTCCAGACCGACGGTGGCGCTGGGCTCGACGTCGCCGCGAGTTCCATGCGCGGCCAAGACAACCTTCATCGGCGAAACTCACCCTTAACCGGGTATGTGAATCGGTGGCCCCGCGTGCCGCCCACCAGTGACCCGCCCGAACACAGACTTCATCGCACTCAGATATCGGAGCACGGAGTCCCTGGCGATCGAATTGTTCTGAAAGTTGACCCAAATCGACA
Source organism: Mycobacterium sp. (assembly GCF_032159775.1). Classification (GTDB taxonomy): domain Bacteria; phylum Actinomycetota; class Actinomycetes; order Mycobacteriales; family Mycobacteriaceae; genus Mycobacterium. Next base: position 83,222 of record NZ_JAVHWK010000110.1, on the reverse strand, counting down.
ACTCGTCGAACAGACGAATCACTGAAATATAGAGGTGCGCAGGATCCCTTGGGTCGCAATAGATCCTCACGTTCGCGTCTTTCATCTCAGATGTGACGGTGGCGGAAAACGGCGGCAGGCCCGCATCCATGTAATTGACCATGGTGCAGTTCTGTCCCCATGGCCTGAGTCGAGGCGCCAATTTCAACACGTCGTTGAACGACACATTCGCGAGGTCCAGGTTCGAATCGAAGGAGACCTGCGCCGCGTGGGCAGTCTCTTCGAACGAACTCGGGTTGACAGGCACGGTGAACGGAACCACGCCGGTGAACCATCCCATGGTTGAGAATTCCGCAAGCGACCTGCGCTTGTCGATCGGTGCGAGTCCGTAATATGTAGTGGCACCGGTCAACTCGTATTGTGCAAGAGCCGCACAGGCGAACAAGCCACCGCTGACCCGGGCGCCCGCCTCTGTGCAGCGAGATTCAAACACGGCTGTCTGTTCCTTGTCCATCAACCGTTCGACCACGAGGTCGCCACCGGTGGATGCCGACAAATCACCAAGCGGCAGTGGGAAATCCGGCAGGGTTCCGCCGTTTTGGTCGGCGAAGTCGATCCACCTGCGGACGTCGGGGGATTCCACCGACAATGCGGCAAGGTGGCGCTTCTCGCGCAAGCAGAAATCGTCATGACTGGCCGGAGGTGGCAACGCAACGAGTGCGCCGCCCCGGACAAGTGCGCGGTAGTTCATGATGACCTCGGTGAACAGCCCGGAAATGATCGTCGGGTCGCAGTGCAGGTGATCGACGATCGAAAAGAATGTGAAGTGGTCCGCCCCCTGAATGATGCCGAAGCGGAAGCAATCCCACTGCAGCGGATCAGGTGTGGACAGCACAAACCGTTGCCACTCAGCCGGCGTCATCTCCTGATGTCGCACCGGGATGAAATCGATGTCGGCGGAATCGCCGATGGTGTGTCGAACGAAGCCGCGCGTATTCGTGTGCTCGAACCAACTGTGATACGTCTTGTGCCGACGAAGGTGTGAGTTGATCACGTAGCCCATCGCTCGAATGTCACACCGACCTGGTTCGTCGCCGGAGCCGATCACCAGCCGTGCATAATCGCGCCCCTGGGCCGCGTAGCGGACAAAGCCGCGAAGATGGGCTTCCTGCATCGCGCTGAGCGGGACATCACTTATCGGAGCCTGCCGTGCTTTGGCGAGCGAGGCAGGCGACGCCTCCCAGGCCACGACCTTCCCCTGCTCCGGCACCCAGTCACGGACTGTCCCCACGAATAGCGCCTGCGCTGACCCTGCGGCTTCGAACACCCTTCCCCCTCAGTCCGACAGCTGGTGAGCGGGCGGGTGTGCAGCCAGCTTCTCGCAGAGCAAGCCGGCCAGTCCCCCGATGGTGGTGACGTCGTTGGTGGTGGCGCGGATACCCGTCTCGGCCTCGATGCGGGTGCGCAGCTCGAGGTTGCCCATGGAGTCAAGGCCATACTCGGATAGGGGGTGATCCGGATCGATGGTGCGACGCAGGATCAAGCTGACCGCGTCGGAGACCAGGCGTCGGAGGCGACCCGGCCACTCCGCGGATGGTAGCGCGTACAGCTCACCGAGCACTTGGCTTGTGTACGTAGAGCTTTGCCGCTTGGACCGGAACATCTCAGCGAACCGACTGCGCTGCGCGTAGGCGGCGAACCACGGCGTTCCCGTCATCGTTGCATAGCCGGAATACTCGCGGTCGTGGCACAGCAATGTCTGGAAGGCGTGGGCGCCCTCGTCGGAGGTGAATGCGGTGTCACGCCAGTGCGCGATTGCTGTGCCTTCGCCGTCCTGTCCGAGCGCCAACTCTTCCCCGATCTCGGCCCGGATTTCGGCGGCGCGACCGACCTCGGCCCACAGCGCCCACCCGATCGTCGTGGCGGGCAGGCCGTGGGTGCGGCGCCACCGCGCGAACGCGTCCAGCCAGCTGTTGGCGGCGGCGTACGCCCCTTGCCCCGGCGACCCCACCAGGCCTACCGCCGACGAAAACAGGCAGAACCAATCCAGCGGCGCGGTGACGGTGGCTTGATGTAAGTTCCACGCGCCGTTGACTTTTGGAAGCCAGTTGCGCTCGATGAGCTCGTCGGTCATGGTGGCCAGCATCGCGTTCTCGAACACCGCAGCGGCATGCAGCACCCCGCGCAACGGAAGTCCGGTCGCTGTCGCCACGTCCACCAGACGCAACGCCGTCCCGACTTCGGCGATGTCGCCGCATTCCACCTCGATGTCGGCGCCCATCGCCCGGATGAGCTCGATGGTCTCCATCGCCTTGGAGCTGGGCGCCGAGCGGGAGCTGAGCACGATACGGCCACAACCGGCCGCGGCCATCTTCTCGGCGAGGAAGAGACCGATGCCACCCAAACCCCCGGAGACGATGTAGGAACCGTCGCCCCGGAACGTGCGCACCAGCTCGGGCGGTAGCACGACGGGGGTGTGTCCGGACTGGGGCACGTCGAGTACGAGCTTGCCCCTGTGTTCTGCCGCGCCCATCACCCGGACAGCCGTGACCGCATCGCCAAGCGGGTGGTGAACGGCTTCCGGCATGGGCAGCTCGCCGTCTGCGACCAGCCGGTACACCGTGCGCAGCAGGTCGCCGACCCGCTTCGGGTGACTCTGCGACATCAGGTGCAAATCGACGTAGTGAAACGTGAGGTTGCGATGAAACGGGAAGAGCTCTAACCGGGTGTTGGCGTAGACGTCGCGTCTGCCGATCTCCACGAATCGTCCGCCGATGGACAGCACCTCCAGCCCGGCGCGCTGTGCGGCGCCGGTCAGTGAGTTGAGCACGATGTCGACGCCGTACCCGTCGGTGTCGCGGCGGATCTGCTCGGCGAACTGCGCGGTACGGGAGTCGTAGACATGCTCGATCCCTCTGTTGCGCAACAGCACTCGCCGCGACTCGCTGCCCGCTGTTGCGAAGATCTCGGCGCCCGCGGCGCGGGCGATCGCGATCGCCGCCTGCCCCACACCTCCGGTAGCGGAGTGAATCAACACCCGGTCACCGGTCGCGATCCGTGCCTGATCGTGGAGGCCATACCAGGCGATGGCGTGAGCGGTGCTCACCGCGGCCGCCTGGCCGTCGGTGAGGCCTGGCGGCAGCGTTACGGCAAGGCGGGCGTCACACGTCACGTACGTTGCCCAGCAACCGTTCACGGAATAGCCGCCGACACGGTCGCCCACCCGATGAGTCGTCACGTCGGGACCAACGGCGCTCACGATGCCGGCAAAATCTGTACCGAGTTCCGGCGCATCGCCGTCGATGCCGGGGTAGCGACCGGAGGCGTAGAGCACGTCAGGGAAATTGAGGCTGGACGCCGTTACCGCGACCTCGATTTCCCCGCGCCCCGGCGGCACGCGGTCGAACGCGGCCAGTTCCATCGTCTCCAGGTCACCGGGCGTGCGGATCTGCCAACGCACGCCATCATGCGGATGATCCGCCACGGCGGTTCGCCGCTCCTCGGGGCGTAGCGGTGCGGGGCTCAGGCGCGCCGTGTGCCACTGGCCGTTCCGCCAAGCCGTCTCGTCCTCGTCGGACCTGCCCAGGAGTTGGCGTGCCAGCTGCTCCCCCTCGGTGTCTTCGTCCGTGTCGATGTGGGTGGCGCGCAGATGGGGATGTTCGGTGCTGATCGCTCGCACCAGGCCGCGGAGCCCGGCCTGCTCGAGGTTCGTCACGTCGCCCGGCAAGACGGTCTGGGCGTGCCGCGTCACGACGTAGAGGCGCGGCGGTCTTTCGTCGGTTTCCGTGATCGTGCGGGCGATGCGCACCATGTGCCGCACATAGTCCTCGCCGCGCACGGCGCATTCCTCATCCGGATCGCCGTTTCTGGGGCCTGCGAGTATGACCACTGCGTCGGCCTCGCCGCCGACAAGATGCGAGCCGAGCAGTTCGGCGTTGGCCTGGTGATCGGAATGCTGCGGCCATGTCATGGTCGCGCAGCCGGCGCCCGCGGCTTTCAACGCATCGGTCAGCCGCGTCGCCACGACGTCTGCAGTGGCGGAAGTGCTGATCAGCACGCATGTCTGGGGTGCGAATTGGTCGACATCGGGCAGCATTCGCCGTTCCCAGTCGATGGTCAGCAGGCGCTCGTTCAGTACGCGATCGCGGCTTGCGCTATCGGATGCCCCGATACCGAGTTGCAGTCCGTGCACGGAAAGCAGGACCGTCCCGTGCTCATCGAGCACATCGAGATCGGCCGCCAACCCGGCCCCGTCGGCACTGGTCACTTTCGTGAAGCAGTACCGGGCCGTGCGGGCGGAAGCGTAGGAACGGATCCGGCGCACGCGCAGCGGCAGCAGCAGACCGGCGCTACCTGCGACCTGGGCCTCGGGATGAGCCGCAACCGACTGGAAACAGGCATCCAGCAAGGCGGGATGAACGCCGTAGGCGCCCTGTTGCGAGCGGACAGGGCCGGGCAGCCGGACCTCGGCCAGCACTGTCCCCGCGGTGTCGTTCGCGGTGTGCACCGCGGCCAATCCGGCGAAAGCCGGGCCATAGTGCAGACCGTGTTCGTCGAATTGCTTGCGCATCTCGGCCCCATCAAGCGGGCAGGGGTGGGCCGCGAGTAGGGCGGATATGTCGTACGCCGCCGGCCGGTCGTCATCGGTTCCCGCGTGCAGCATCGCCGCTGCCCGCCGAGTCTGCGCGCCGTCACCGAAGGTCTCCACCGCGAAGTCGGCGACGCCCGGCGAGGTCACCGATGCGGCGGCGGACACCGGGGTCTCGTCGTCCAGCAAAAGCGTTGCCTCGAAACGGATGTCGCGGACCTCGAATTCCTCACCGAGGACCGTGCGAGCCGCGGCTAGTGCCATCTCGCAGTAGGCCGCTCCCGGAAGTACACCCACATTGTGGATGCGGTGGTCGGCAAGCCAGGGGTGCGCTGCGGTGCCGACCTCACCCTGCCAGACGTGACGCTCCGGCTCCTCGTGCAATTGCACGTGCGCGCCCATCAGGGGGTGCACCGCAATTATGTGCGCGCCGCGTGCCCGTGACTCCTCACCGCTGCGGGAGAGCATAAGTGTGCGGTGACTCCAGGCCGGAAGCCGTGCATCCACCAGCCGACCGCCCGGATAGATCACCGAGAAGTCGATCGCCGCGCCCGCGCTCTGCAGATCCGCGAGGAAGCCGCGCAGCCCGTGGGGCAACTCCTGCTCGCGGCGCATAGCGGCGAGTACGGCCGGCGACGTGCCAACGCCTGCGGCAGTCTGCTCGACAGCATGAGTGAGTAGGGGATGCGGAGCCAACTCCGCGAAGACACGGAAGCCGTCCTCCAACGCCGCCTGGACGGCAGCGGCGAAACGAACCATGTGACGCAGGTTGTCCGACCAGAACCAGGCATCGCACACGGGCTGCTCGCGCGGGTCGAAAGCGGTCGCCGAGTAGAAGGGCACCTCCGGTGTCTTGGGGTCGAGATCTGCCAGCTCCTCGGACAACTCGTCGAGGATCGGATCGACCTGGGGGGAGTGCGAGGCGACGTCGACGGCGATCTCGCGGGCCATCACGTCGCGTGCCTCCCAGGCTGCGACCAGATCCGATACCGTCTGCTTGGCGCCGCCGATCACAGTGGACTGCGGCGAGGCCACGACTGCGATCTCGACGTCGTCTACACCGCGAGCCATCAGTTCCAGAAGCACTTGCTCGGCAGGCAGTTCCACCGACGCCATTGCCCCGGAGCCCGCGATCGTGGCCATCAGCCGCGATCGGCGGCAGATCACGCGTACCCCGTCTTCCAGGCAAAGGGCTCCTGCCACAACCGCGGCCGCGGCCTCGCCCATCGAGTGACCGATCACGGCACCAGGCTGCACACCGTATGCCCGCATCGTGGCAGCCAGCGCGACCTGCATGGTGAACAGTGAGGGCTGGACCCGATCGATTCCATGCACCGTCTCGGGCGCCGAAATCGCTTCAGTAACAGAGAATCCGGACTCGCGGGCGATCAGCGGTTCCACCTCGGCGACGGTCGCGGCGAACACCGGTTCGGTGGCAAGCAACTCGGTTCCCATCGCCGCCCACTGCGAACCCTGCCCGGAGAACAGCCATACCGGTCCACGATCGTCCTGCCCGGCTGCGGGTTGGTAGGGAAACTCGCTTTGTGCGACATCGGCCAAACCCTCGGTCAGCTCCTCGAGGCTGCCTGCGAGGACCGCCGTGCGCACCGGCCGGTGCGCGCGGCGTCGAGCAAGGGTGTACGCCAGATCCGACGGCGAAAGGTCCGGCGCGCGTGCGTCGACCCAATCAGCCAGCCGCCCCGCGGTTTGGCGCAGTCCGTCGGCCGACGTGGCCGACAGCGGGAAAACCAGGTGTCCGTCGATGGCGGGATCGATTTGTGCGTCGGCAGGTGCCGTCGTCTCGGGAGCCTGCTCAACGATCGCGTGCACATTCGTTCCGGAGAACCCGTAGGACGACACCGCCGCCCGTCGAGGTCCGTGGTGACCGTTGCTTGGCCACGAGGTATTCTCTTGCGGCACAAAGAGGTTGGTCTCGATTTCGGCCATCGCATCAGGCAGCCGGGTGAAGTGCAGATTGCGCGGAATCACACCGTGCTGCACCGCGAGGACCGCCTTCATCAGCCCCAGCGCTCCGGCAGCCGACTGGGTGTGCCCGAAGTTGGTCTTCACCGATGCCAACGCACACGGCCCGTCGAGCCCGTACACCTCTGTCAGGCTGGCGTATTCGACGGGATCGCCCACGGGGGTGCCGGGCCCGTGAGCCTCCACCATGCCAACGGTGCGGGCATCCACACCCGCCACTGCCAGTGCCGCCCGATAGGCGTCGACCTGTGCGGCCCGCGACGGCGTCACGATATTCACCGTGTGGCCGTCCTGGTTGGCGGCCGTGCCGCGCAATACAGCCAGAATCCGGTCGCCGTCGGCCAGCGCATCCGCCAGCCGCTTGAGCAGCAGCACGACGGAACCCTCGCCGACCACGAACCCGTCGGCGGCGATGTCGAACGCATGGCAGCGCCCGGTCGCAGACAGCATTCCGATGGCAGAACCGGAACAGGATTTTCGCGGCTCGAGCGACACCGAGGCGCCGCCCGCCAGGGCAATGTCGCTTTCGCCGTCACGCAAGCTGCGACAGGCCAGATGCACCGCCGACAGGCCGGACGAGCACGCGGTGTCCACGGTCATCGCCGGACCGTGCAGTCCCAACGCATAGGCAATCCGCCCAGACCCCATGGCGAAGCTGTTGCCCATGTACCCGTAAGGCCCCTCCAATACGTTGGCCTCCGCGTGCACGAACTGGTAGTCGTCATGCATCAGACCCATGAACACGCCGGTCCGCGAGCCGGCCAGCGCTTTCGGGGTCAGTCCGCTGTGTTCCATTGCCTCCCATGATGTTTCCAACAGCAAGCGGTGCTGCGGATCCATCGCGATCGCTTCGTTTTCGGTGATGCCGAAGAACTCGGGATCGAAGCCGGCGACGTCATCAAGGAATGCGCCCCACTTGCACACCGTCCGTCCGGGCGCACCCGGCTGGGGATCGTAGTATTCGTCGGCGTCCCATCGGTCGGCCGGGATCTCGGTGACCAGGTCGTCGCCGCGCAGCAACGCCTCCCATAGCTGTTCTGGAGAGTCGATGCCTCCGGGCAGCCGGCAGGCCATTCCGATGATCGCGACCGGAGCCGGAGGAGTCTTGCTCATCCGCGCCGGAGACATAGCTGCCGATACTGAACACGCAACCCGTCAAGCAGTGGCCCGAACAAATCCATTCCCCCTCGCAGCGCTGTGGACTTGCGGTCGCGGCGACCGGCCGTTACGTCATATTAGGGCTGGTTACGGTAACTGGGAGCCTTTAATACGATTGGCCGTTGGCGTATCGCTGCCTGCGGAAGGCGCGACCGTTGCCGCGGTTTCGGCTCTTGTAGGTCGCGAGCTGCGAGTCGCAGTTCGGGCAGACCAGCCGTAGGTTCTCCCGACGGTTGTTCGTCGGGTTCCCGTCGATATGGTCCAACACCAACGCCAGGGGCAGGCCAAGCCACGAATTGGCCCCACCGCAGATGGCGCAACAGTCCGACTGGGCGTCGACGAGGTATTCGCGGATGTAGTGACCGCGGCGGCCGTCGACCCACGCCTCACCGGTTTCGAGCCACAATTTTGTCAGGGCCTTGCGTCGGAACGAACCCTGGCATGCATTGCCGCAGTAAATCTTCTGGCTTCGCTTGGAAAGTGCGGTTCCGCAACCACGACACTGCCTCATGCGTTTGACGCTACGAGCGGCCACCGACAGGGATCGGACGCTGGGTGGAGCCTCCTATCGGGATTGAACCGATGACCTACATATTACAAGTATGTTGCTCTACCACTGAGCTAAGGAGGCCTGTGAACCCGTAGTTTATCGGGTCAGATGATCGGGTCGTCCTGCGGTCGCAGTAGCCGCAGCCATCGGTAGCCGTAGGGCTCGAGTTTGACCTCGATCCGGCCCTTGGCGTCGAACTCATGCTCCGACAGGCCGTTGAGGAGGTCGACCAGCTTGGAATTCGGCGGCGCGTCTGCCAGCTCGATCGGCACCATGACGCTGTCCGGACCGAAGTTGTGCAGGGCGGCCATCGCCCAACCGGATTCCTCGCGGCACACGTGCGCCAGGACCGCGGGATGGGGCTGCTTCAACACATCGACGGTTGACCATCCGATCTCGGGCTGCGACCGGTACGTATAGATGAGGTTGCGCATGAACCACCAGAAGGATTGGTGGTCGTGTCGCTGGTCGGCCGCGTTGACCCGGTCCGGACCGTAGAGACCGTCGGGCAGCGGACGGCAGAGACGACGTTTGGCCGCTTTCGAGAAGCCCCCGTTGGGATCGCCTGTCCACTGCATCGGCGTCCGCACCGCCAATCTTCCTGGGATGTCGAGGTTTTCGGCCATGCCGATCTCTTCGCCGTAGAACAGGACGGGGGTACCCGGGAGTGAGAACGCCAGCGAGTAGGCCATCTTCATGCGCTGCTCGTCGCCGCCCAGCATGGACGGAAGCCGTCGGCGCAGTCCGCGACCGTACAGCTGCATGTCCTTGTCCGGACCGAACGCGTCGAAAATCTCCTGGCGCTCATCGTCACTCAGCTTGTCGAGCGTCAGTTCGTCGTGGTTGCGTACGAAGTTGGCCCACTGGCTGGTCACGTCGAGGCGCGGTCGCTGCTTGAGGGCCTTCGCGATCGGGCGGGCATCGCCGCGGGCGAGCGACAGGTAGATGTTCTGCATTCCGATGAAGTCGAACTGCATGTTGAGCCCGTCGCCGTCGGGGCCGCCGAAGAACGCCAGCTGGTCCTTGTACGGGACATTGACCTCGCCGAGCAGGACGGCGTCTCCGACGCGGCGGGTGACGAAGTTGCGGACGTCGCCGAGGTACTGGTTCGGGTTGAACATGTCCGGGCTTGACGGCACCGCATCCTTGGCGAAGAGAAAGGGGACGGCGTCGACCCTGAAGCCAGACACCCCCAGCTCGAGCCAGAACCCGAGCGTTCGCGAGATCTCCTCCTGCACTTTGGGATTCTCGATGTTCAGATCGGGTTGGTGTTTGTAGAAGTGGTGCAGGTACCACTCGTTGGTCTTGGGGTCGCGTTCCCAGAGGCTGTTCTCCTGATCGGGAAAGACGACGTCCCGTGGGCTCGACTTGGGCTTGGTCGCGCTCCACACGTAGTAGTCGCGGTACGGGTCGTCCTTGCTGCGCCGGGCGGACTTGAACCACGGATGACGGTCCGACGTGTGGTTCATGACGAAGTCGATGATGACGCGGATCCCGCTGGCCCTCGCCGTACGCACCAGTTCGACGAAGTCGCCGAGAGTTCCGAGCGCGGGGTCGACTCCGAAGAAGTCGGTGATGTCGTAGCCGTCGTCCTTGCGGGCGGTCGGGTAGAAGGGCATCAACCACAGGCACGTCACGCCGAGGTCGTAGAGGTATTCGATGCGGTCGGTCATCCCGCGGATATCGCCGGTGCCGTCGCCGTTCCAGTCGTAGAACGTCTCGATGTCCGCGCAGTAGAACACGGCGTTCTTCCACCACAGGTCTCCGGTGTCGGCACGTCTCATGCGATCGCGGCTTTCTTCTTGGGTGCCGTCGGAGACAGCTGGGGGAGCACGTGTTCACCGAATGCGTCGATGAATGGCGCCTGCTTCTGACCCACGAAGTGCAGATACAGCTCGTCCCAGCCCTGATCGACGTAGGACTGCAACCACGCGGCGTGCTTGCCAAGGTCGCTGGATACGTTCACCGACTTGCGGACCTGGTCGGGCGACACATCCTCGCTGATGACGTCGAATGTCTCGACGGTCTCGACGTCCCAGCACGCCGGTGGCGCGAAGACGTTGCTTCGCCACTGGTCGTGGGCGATCGCCAGCGCTTCGTCGTCGGTGGCGGCCCAGCTGAGGTGGATCTGCAGGCGGGCCGGTCCGCGGCCGCCGGCCTCCCGGTACGAGTCCAGCACCAACTGCTGCGTCTCCCTGGACTGGTTCACCGAGACGAGTGCGTCCGCCCAGCTGGCGTGACGGGCTGCCGTCTGCGGGGTGACGGCCGGACCGACGAGGTCTGGGACGGTGTCGGGCAGCGTCCACAACCGGGCGCGGTTGACGTGCACAAGACCCTCGTGACTGACCTCCTCGCCGGACAGCAGCCGCCGGATGACGTCGACGCATTCGATGAGGCGTTGGTCGCGAATCTCCTTGCGCGGCCATACTTCTCCAGTAACCCGCTCGTTGGACGCCTCACCCGACCCGAGCGCTGCCCAGAACCGACCCGGGAACATCTGCGCCAGCGTCGCGATGGCCTGCGCGATGATCGCCGGGTGGTAGCGCTGACCTGGCGCGTTGACGACCCCGAACGGAATGTTCGTCGTCGCCAGCGCAGCGCCGAGGAAGGACCAGGCGAAGCCGGACTCGCCTTGGCGTTCACTCCATGGGCTGAAGTGGTCAGAGGACATGCCTGCGGTGAAGCCTGCCTGTTCGGCCTGCTGGACGTCCTTCAGCAGCTGGGCCGGACTGATCTGCTCGTGCGAACAGTGAAAGCCGACGACCGTCATGGTCAACCGCATACCCGTTCTGGGAAATGCCTACGTCAGCGTCAAGAACTCTTCACTCGTCGGCGTCGACAACGCGCTGCGACGTCACCGACCGCGACGACGAGCGGCTGCCACGTGGCCGACGGCCGGGAAACGGGATCCGGTCGGCGATATTGCTCAGCGGGTTGACGACCTGGCTCAGCACGATGACGGCCTCGCGCAACGCCTCGATCGTCGGCTCCAGCGCCTCGAGCCCCGGCGTAAGGCGGTTGAGGGTGTCGGCCACGTCGGCCAGCTGCTCCAGCGGCCCGTTCCTGGCAGTCAGCTTGTCCACAAGGCCGCCCTCGGCGAGCAGTCGATCGGCCAGTCCGTCCTCGGCCAGCAACCGCTCGACGAGACCGTCCTCGTTGAGCAGTTGATCGACGAGGCCGCCCGGTTCGATGGCGCGCATCAGGCCGCCGTCGTCTTGCGTCAGCCTGTCCAGCACACCGCCTTCCATGGTGAGCTTGTCGACCAGGCCGCCGGGCGCGAGCAGCCGGTCGATGGGCCCGCCTGGAGTCAGCGCCCGGCCCAGGGGCTGATCCTGGTCCATGAGCCTGGCCAGCCGGTTCGCCCGGTCGACCGCCTCGTCGATGCCGAGCAGGTGGGCGACCGAGCCCGTCCCGCCCCTGGCGGTCGAGTTCGCCTGATTCAAGGTCCGCTGCGCCAAGCCGAGAGCGCCGTTGGCCACGTCAAGGCCGGTTTCGGCGGCGGCAAGCCCGACTCGGACCGGGGCCGTCGCGAGATCGACCAGGTTCTTGCCGAGGTTCATGGCCTCAGTGTATGGGTCCAGCTATCCGCTCCCTGGGGACCACCGAAGAGAGCACACTGGTATTCACAGGAAGTTGACAGCCGCCCTGCAGCTTCATTGCCAGGAAGTTGGGAGACATTTGGACGATGGCCATGGCTGCACTCCCAGATAACGTCCCGGAGGCCCGAGTCCTCGTCGTCGACGATGAGACCAACATCGTCGAGCTTCTCTCGGTGAGCCTGAAGTTCCAGGGTTTCGAGGTCTACACCGCCTGCAACGGCCCCGCCGCGCTCGACAAGGCCCGTGAAGTGCGACCCGACGCGGTCATCCTCGATGTCATGATGCCCGGAATGGACGGCTTCGGCGTGCTGCGCCGCCTGCGAGCCGACGGCATCGACGCCCCCGCTTTGTTCCTCACCGCCCGCGACACCCTCCAAGACAAAATCGCCGGCCTGACGCTCGGCGGTGACGACTACGTCACCAAGCCGTTCAGCCTCGAAGAGGTGGTCGCCCGGTTGCGGGTCGTGCTGCGACGGACGGGCAAGGGGGTCGAGCAGACGCGCAGTGCCCGGCTGACGTTCGCCGACATCGAACTCGACGAGGACACCCACGAGGTATGGAAGGCGGGGGAGCCTGTCTCGCTGTCGCCGACGGAGTTCACCCTGCTGCGGTACTTCATCATCAACGCGGGCACCGTGCTGTCCAAGCCGAAGATCCTCGACCATGTCTGGCGCTACGACTTCGGTGGCGACGTCAACGTCGTCGAGTCCTACGTCTCCTACTTGCGACGCAAGATCGACACCGGCGAGAAGCGCCTTCTGCACACGCTGCGGGGCGTCGGCTACGTTCTGCGGGAACCGCGCTAGTTTTTAGCGAACACTAGGGGTGTGAAGGGTCTGGGCGGGCGAGGTGTGCCGCTGCGGGTCGGGCTGGTTGCCGCGACCCTGGTTTTAGTGGCGTTCGGCCTGTTGGCTTCCGGCATCGCCGTCACCTCGATCCTGCGTCACAGCCTGACCAACCGCGTCGATGAGACGCTGCTCGACGCGTCCCGCAGCTGGGCGCAGGCCCCCCGGCGGATGCCGACGCCTCCCCTGGAGGGGCCGAACCCGGCCAGGCCGCCGTCGGACTTCTATGTCCGCGGCGTCGACGCCGACGGTCGCATCTGGATGGCCGTCAACGATCGCGCCGCCGAACCGGAATTACCCGCGAACAACGATGTCGGTCCGGAACCGGTAACAGTCGGCTCGATAGACAATTCGCATGTCCAGTGGCGGGCCATGTCGGTGCACGGTCCCCATGACGAGTTGACGACGGTGGCCATCGATCTGTCCGACGTTCAGTCCACGGTCCGTGCGTTGATCTGGTCGCAGGCCGGCATCGGTGCCGCCGTGCTGCTGGTGCTCGGTGTGGCCGGCTTCTGGGTCGTACACCGCAGCCTCCGGCCGCTGGCAGAAGTCGAGCAGACAGCCGCAGACATCGCCGCCGGACAGCTGGATCGTCGTATCCCGCAACGTGATCCGCGCACAGAAGTGGGGCGGTTGTCGTTGGCGCTCAACGGCATGCTTGCGCAGATCCAGCGCGCCGTCGCGTCGTCGGAATCATCGGCCGAACACGCCCGCCGCTCCGAAGAACGGATGCGGCGCTTCATCACCGACGCCAGCCATGAACTACGCACACCGCTGACCACGATCCGCGGGTTCGCCGAGTTGTACCGCCAGGGTGCGGCCCGCGATGTCGAGATGCTGATGTCGCGCATCGAGAGCGAATCGCGCCGCATGGGGCTTCTCGTCGAGGATCTTCTTCTGCTGGCCCGACTCGACGCGCAGCGGCCTCTGGATCGCCACCGGGTTGATCTACTGGCGCTGGCCAGCGACTCCGTGCACGATGCCCGGTCGATCGCCCCGAAGCGCCCCGTCACCATGGAGGTGATCGACGGCCCGGGGACGCCGGAGGTACTTGGCGACGAGGCTCGCCTGCGCCAGGTGCTGGGGAACCTGGTGGCCAACGCGCTGCAGCACACACCCGAATCCGCCCGCGTCACCGTGCGGGTGGGCACGGACGACGACAACGCCGTGCTCGAGGTCGCCGACGAGGGCCCGGGCATGAGCGCCGATGACGCCCACCGCATCTTCGAACGGTTCTACCGCACCGATTCCTCGCGTGACCGCGCCAGCGGCGGCACCGGGCTTGGCCTGTCGATCGTCGACTCCCTCGTCTACGCCCACGGCGGCACCGTCAGCGTCACCACCGCGCCGGGCAGGGGCTGCAGGTTCACCGTCAAACTGCCGCGGATCGCCGACGTCCCCTCACACGACGTCGCGGCACACGTCGGCTAGGACTGCGCACGCGAGGAGCGGTCAGGACAGGTCGGCCAGCGCGGCCGTGATCTTGGCCTGCGCCTCGTCGAGTGACTCCCGCGAAGGATCGGTGTCGACGTTGGCGAAACCGAAATCGGTCAGGTTGTAGGCGGGGAAGACGTGCACGTGCAGGTGCGGAACTTCCAACCCGGCGATGATCATGCCCGCGCGTTCGGCGTCGAACGCCTTGCACACCGCCCTTCCGATCAGTTGCGAGACCTCCATGACCCTGCCGAAAACGGCGGAGTCGAGGTCCTGCCACTGATCGATCTCGGCGCGCGGAACGACGAGCGTGTGTCCCTGCGTCATCGGCTGGATCGTCAGGAACGCCACAATCTCGTCGTCTTCGTATACGAACCGGCCAGGCAGGTCGCCGTTGATGATCTGGGTGAAGACGGTAGCCATACTCGCGAGCATTCCAGCAAGCTCTCAGTGGCATGGCAGTGGGGTGGCAGCTCCCTCGGAGACGGTTGTCGATATGACGGATCCGGCGGATTCACGCGCGTCGGACCACGTGCTCGACATCGTCATACCCGTCTATAACGAAAAACGTGGCCTTGCCGGCTGTATCCGCCGCCTCAGCGAATACGTCTGCACCTCCGTGCCGTACTCGACGCGGATCACGTTGGCCGACAACGCAAGTACCGATGACACCCTCGGGGTGGCGCACCGGCTCGCCGACGGACTGGCCGATGTCGAGGTGATACACATCGACGTGAAGGGCCGCGGAGCCGCACTGCAGACGGCGTGGGCCAAATCCTCCGCCGACGTTGTCGCCTACATGGACGTTGATCTCTCCACGGAGCTGTCAGCGCTGATGCCCCTTGTCGCACCGGTGATCTCGGGGCACTCAGATCTTGCGATCGGCTCGCGGTTCGCGCCGTCATCGCGGGTGGTCCGGAGCGCGAAACGTGAGTTCGTCGCCCGCGGTTACAACGTGTTGCTGCGCGCCGCATTCGGCGCCCGTTTCTCCGATGCCCAGTGCGGCTTAAAGGCGGTGCGCGCCGACGTGGGTCGACATCGCGCCGACGGTGCTGGCCGACCTGTTGGGTTGTTGGCGAGTGGGCCTGGCGCTCGCGACAGGCGCGCTGCCGATTCACGACCTCCGGCACCGGCTCGGCCGCCGGCCCCTCGCGGTCTGAATTCGCTGCACTACAGGAAGTTCATGAGCTTTTCACCCGCGGGAGCGTTCCAGACTCGCCGCATCTCGGTCATCAGTCCGGGTATACCACTCTGCTCGGATTGGTGCGCGAGCCGTTCTTGGTCAGCGTCCGAAAGACGCTCGGCCCGGTCAGGTGTCTCCCACAGCTCGACGGTTTGAGCCAACCAGTATGCGAGGAACTCCAGGATCAGCAGCGCTTCGAGAACAGTGATCCACGGAATAAGGAACCAATGCGGACGCGTGATATGCAGTGCCACAATGGCAGTCAACGTCACCACCATCAACCAGGCGATCGCCGTATAGAAACCCGCGTAGTCGGTCCGGTCCGGCGACCGTACCTCCTTTTTGGCGAGGTGTGCGGTGGTGAACACGGTGGCGATGAAGGCCGAGAGCATCAGTACCCCCGCCGCGCCGTGTGCATGGATCAGGAACCAGTCCTTCTTGAAGATCAGGCAAAGAAGGCCGACCACCACCACCAGCCGCAGAAAGTACAGCGCCAGTGTTCCCCCCGCACTTCGTGTTTGGCTGGCATGGTTGGACCGGTTTTTCCACCACGTCACCGACCAGCCCAGAATGAGTGCCACCACGACGGCCCAGACATTGGGCCGGACGATTACTTCTGTCTTGAAGCCCTCCGGCACGAAGGATGGGCTGCACAACTCGGGTCGCCCCTGGGGCACCAGCGCGGCGATCAACGCCGCGACCCCGGCCAGAGTCAACAATGCATCCTCGGAGTCACTGCTGCCCCGATAGATGAAGAACAGCGTGCCGAACCCTATGAGCGTTGCGATGAAGATGCTGTGCGCGGGCGTGTAAAAGTATTCGCTGAGCGCCCCTTGCACGCAGTGTTTCCCTGCCACTTCGATGATGATCGCCGCTGCAAACATCGCCATTGTCACCGCCAAGCCGATGCGCAAGTCGCGGTATACGACAAGCGTGACCGGGGTCGAAGTCGAGCTGTTGATGACGGTGTCGCCTGGCTGGTTCACGGGTGCCGACTCCTTTTGCCCTCTTTGGTTCGTTCCAGTCATGTCAGTTAGCTGATTGTGAACCAAAATCGGGCGTTTGTGCGGCTGCACGCCGTATTCAGAAAATCAAAGTTGCTGGCGGGCGAATCCATGTGACAATCCGCGTGGCGCAACCGCGCGCTGTTTATCTGGCGATCATGGCGTGCAGCTCGTCGACCGACCACGGCGGCGAGTCCTGATGGTCGCGGTAGCCGATGACGCTTGTCTTCTGACGCGCGAACTCCCCGACGAATCCGCCCGCGGCGATGAAGATCCTGCCCGTGATGTCGTCGGCCTCGTCGCTCGCCAGGTAGGCGTATATCGGCGCCGCGTACTCCGGCGGAGGTGCGTCGAGCGCGGCCTGTGTGCTTGCGGCATCCAACCGGCCTCTGCGGTTCAGCCCGACGATGTGATCCTCGTAATCCTTACCGGTCGACAGCCGGGTCTTGGCGCCGGGGCAGACCACATTCGCCCGCACTCCGGAGTCCCTGAGGTCGCCCGCGATGGCCAGCGTCATTCCGTTGACCCCACCTTTCCCTGCCGGGTAGGCGGTGCCGCCGTAGTCGCCGCGAAACGCGAACGAGCTGGTGTTGATGATCGTGCCGCCGCCTGCCTGCACCATTCTCGGCGCCGCCGCACGGCAGGTTTCGAACGTCGTGACGAGATGGCCGTCGAGTAGGTCGTGAAACTGTGCACTGGTGACTTCGAGAATCGACTCGCTGGCCAGGCCCGCGGTGCCCGCACAGTTCACCAGGATGTCGATTCGGCCGAATTCGCTTGTGCACCTGTCGATCAACGCATCGGCCGTCGCGGGGTCGGCAGGCGAACCGGGGTGGGCGACCGCACCGTCGATGCGTGTCGCGGCTTCTGTCGCGGCATCGGCGTCCCGGCCGTTCACGACGACACCTGCGCCGTGTGCGGCGAGGAGCGCGGCGACCTCGAACCCGATACCGCGGGATCCGCCGACGACGACGGCACCGCGGCCGGACAATGAAGCGCTAATCGCCCTCGCCCTCAACGGGCCTCATCATGTCCATGTTCCAGTACCCGCGCAGGTTGGTCAGCAGCCCGGCGTCGTTGACCTTGTAGGTGAAGATGCCGCGCACCGAGCTCGTCGACCCGTTGCCGAACGTGAAGCGCAGATTCAGGATGTGCGCGATCTCGTCGGGCGAGCTCGACGGAAACGTCTCCTCACACGTGATCGTGATGGTGGCGAGCCCAACGCTGCGCTCCCACCACTGCGAGACGCCGTCCTTGCCGACCACACCGTTGCCGTCGGGGTTCGTGTACGCCGGGCCGATCGGGTCTTCGATGACCACGTCGTCGGTCATCAGCGCCAGCCAGCCGGCCTTGTCACCTGCCATCACGGCGCGCCACGAGGCCTGTGACGCAGTCATTGCGGGCGTCTGCTCGATCGTCCCCTGGGACACGATGATTGGGCCTTACCGGTCGGCGTCGGTGTAGCGGATCACGCCGCGGATGTTGCGGCCTTCCAGCATGTCTTTGTACCCGTCGTTGATCTGCTCCAGCTTGTACTGGGTGGTGATCATGTCGTCCAGGTTGAGCCTGCCCGCCTTGTACATCGACAGCAGTTGAGGGATGTCGAAATGCGGGTTGCCGCCGCCGAAGATGGTGCCCTGCACACGCTTCTGCATCAGCGTGAGCATCGCCAGATTGAGGTTGACGTTGGTGTCCAGCAGGCTGCCGATGGCGGTGAGGACGGTGGTGCCGCCCTTGGCGGTGAGGTTCACGTAGGTGTCGACGTCGGCACCCTTGAGCTCGCCGACCGTCACGATGACCTGCCGCGCCATCAAGCCGTGGGTGACCTCGGCGATACCCGCGAAGGCGGCGTCGGTGTCCGGATAGGCGTGCGTCGCGCCGAATTTCAGTGCCGCGTCGCGCTTCCACTCGACGGGCTCGATGACGAAGAGGTTGCGGGCACCTGCGTTCGCGGCACCCTGCACCGCCGACATGCCGACGCCGCCGACACCGATCACCAGGACGTCGTCACCCGGGCGGATGTCACCCGCCTTGACGGCCGAGCCGTAGCCCGTCGTCACGCCGCAGCCGACGAGGCACGCCACCTCGAATGGGATCGACGGATCGATCTTCACGACCGAGCTCTTGTGCACCACCATGTACGGGCTGAAGGTGCCGAGCAGTGTCATCGGGAACACCGGCTGGCCCTTGGCGTGAATGCGGTGCGTGTTGTCCGAGACGGCCTGGCCACCGAGCAGGCCCGCGCCGAGGTCGCACAGGTTGCGCAGTCCTGCCTGACAGGATGGACACCTGCCGCAGGACGGGATGAAGGACAGCACGACATGGTCGCCCGGAGCGATGTCCTCGACCCCGGGGCCGACCTCGGTGACGATGCCGGCGCCCTCGTGACCGCCAAGCACCGGGAAGCCGGCCATCGGAATGTCGCCGGTCACCAGGTGGTGGTCGGAATGGCACATCCCGGACGCTTCCATCTGGATCTTGACTTCGTCCTTGACGGGATCGCCGATCTCGATCTCCTCGATCGACCACGGCTGGTTGAACTCCCAGATCAGAGCACCTTTGGTCTTCATCTGTACCTGCTTTCGATTGCGCGTCTGAACAAGACTAGAGGGTCTAGTTAGCCACATCACACGGCCCCCAAGCAACCGCTTGGGTGGGAGCTACCAGATGGCGACGGGTGCCTGCCCGAGGGGGTAGTAACCAGGCAGTTTCTCGCCGGCGACCGCCCGTTCGATCCGCTTCTGCATGCCGGCGCTCAGATCGCCCGACTGAATCAGCTTTCCGAACATGTTGGACACATGACCGAAGTCGAAGAAGTCTCGCTGCCACTCGATCTTGAGGTTGTCATCGAGCCGGAACCAGCTGCCGCCGATGCCGTAGATCTCGTCGCGCGAGCCGTCGGTCTTGTTGACGATCTGCTTCCAGAAACCGACGATCTCGCCGAGCTTCTCGTCCACCAGTACCTTCTGGTACTCGTAGTTCCAGTTCTCCAGGCCCTGCATCTCGAGGCCCAGCGCGACGTCGCGGATCTCGTCTCGGCCTACGCACATGACGTCTTCCTTGGGGCCGATGTTCCAGCCGTAGGTGGCATCTTCGGTGTAGAAGTTCGCCAGCGGCGTCCAGTCACCCTTCTCTTCGCAGACGCGGTTGGCTTCCAGCCATTCGTCGACCCATCTATCAAGGTCCTCGCGGGGCAGTGACGGCATTGGCGTGTCCCTTTCGTTAATCCTGATCGGTGATAGACAGTGCTTGCGTGGGACAGGCCCACACGGCTTGCTCGACTTCGGCCCTGTCCTCTTCCGGTGCGGTGTCCTTGAGGATCTCGACCTTGCCGCGTTTAGGCACCTTGAAGTAGTCCGGCGCCTCTAGCTCACACATGGCATGGCCCTGGCACAGATCCAGGTCGACTTCTATCTTGATGCCCACGCTCATTCGCTCCTAGGAGGTGCGCCTGCGATAGCGGACCTTCGCAGGACGGGCCAGCTGAACAACCATCTTCGAGTGGTCGTTGCGGTAGCTGTCGGCGGGCTGTGCCATCTCGAACTCGTACTCGCGCAACAGGACCGAAAAGATCGCCTTGATCTGCATCGTGGCGAACGCGGCGCCGACGCAGCGGTGCCTGCCCGCGCCGAATGGGATCCATGTCCACCGGTTGGCCATGTCGGCCTGCTCGGGTTTGTTGTAACGGTCGGGGTTGAAGGAATCGGGGTCGGGGAAGTCCTCGGCTATCCGGTTGGAGATCGCAGGGGAGGCGGCGACGTAGTCACCCTTGTGAATCGGGAAGCCTTCGACCTCGAACTCGCCTTGGGCTACCCGCATCAGAATGATCAGTGGCGGATGTAGCCGCAGAGTCTCTTTGACTACGTTGTCCAGCAATGGAATCTGGCGCAGCGCATGGAAGCTCACCTCTTGGCCGTCGGCGTACAGATCCTCGAGCTCAGCGACGATGTCGCGGTACACGTCCGGGTTGCGGAGCAGCTCGATGAGCGTCCATGACGAAGTACCGGAACTGGTGTGGTGCCCGGCGAACATCAGCGAGATGAACATCCCGGTGACCTCGTCGGCGGAGAAGCGCGGATTGCCGTCCTCGCCCTTGATGGATACCAGCACGTCGAGCATGTCGCGGTCACTCTTGTCCGTTGGCGGATTCGCGATGCGCCCGGTCATGATCTCCTGCACCAGCGCAACGAGTTTCACGCGCGCCTCGTCGCGGCGCCGGAAGCTCTCGATCGGCAGGTACGGGTCGACGTAGCAGAGCGGGTCTGTGCCACGCTCCAATTCGTGGTAGTAGTGCGCGAAGCGACTGTCGAGCTGCTCGCGGAACTTCAGCCCGATGAGACACGCAGTGGAGGTGTAGATGGTCAGCTCGGAGAAGAAGTCCAGCAGCTCGATCTCGCCTTCGTCGCCCCAGTCGGCGATGATCTTCTTGACCTCGCCCTCGATGGTGGCGGCATGCCCCTTCATCTGCTCACCGCGCAGCGCCGAGTTGTGCAGCATCTCGGCACGCCGCTCGGGGCTGGCGTCGAACACCACCCCTTCACCGAAGATCGGCGTCATGAACGGGTACGCCTCAGCCTGGTCGAGATCGGTGTCTGCCGAACGGAAGAAGAACTCGTTGGCCTCGGCGCCCGACAGCAGGATGACGTGCTTGTCGACGAGCTGGAACCAGCCGACGTCGCCGCATTCGTCACGAATCCGCTTCATCAACCCGATGGGGTCGGTCCGGAACTCTTCGAGGTGGCCGTGCTCTTCTTCGCCACCCGATACGCGTGGCACCATCGCGGTTGTCATTGTTCCCGTATCCCCTCGTCGCCCAACGCGAGCTTCTGGCGGTCGGTGTTGTCGGCCAACGGCGCTTCGGGCTGAAGCTCCATGTTCGCGATGAAGCCGCCGCGCGGTGTCTCGGCGACGAACGTGATCGCGCGCGCGAGATCTGCTGCGCGCAAGAAATAGTCGTGGCGTGCCTGTCCCCACTTGGCCCAGTCCTCGAGTGCAGGCCCGATCAGATCGGCGGGCAGGCTCCAACCCATGTTGGTCTTCGTCGGCCCTGGATGCACGATCGATGCCCGGACACCGGTGCCTTCGAGTTCCATCTGCAGGTTGTTCACCATCGCGACGAGGGCCGCCTTGGCCGCTCCGTACGCGCCCATGTGTGGCCGCTGCCGCAGTGCGACGTCGGAGCCGACGAAGATGAGGTCGCCGCGGCGCCGCTCGAGCATGCCCGGCAGCACGGCCGCCGCCAGCCGGTTCGCCCCGACGAGGTGAATCTGGAGCTGTGAGTCGAATTCGTCGGTGGTGATGTCGGCCAGCTTGCCGAAGTAGGTGTCACCGGCACCTGCCACCAGTACCTCGATGTCACCCAGGGCGTCGACCGACTGCGAGACAAAGGATTTGACCGAATTCGGATCGGTGACGTCCAGGTGGAAACCTACGGCCTCGCCACCATCGGCCTGGATCTTGCCGACCAGCTCGGTGAGTTTCTCGACACGACGTGCACCGAGCGCAACCGGAAATCCGTGTGCGGCGAGCTCGATGGCAGTGGCTTCGCCGATACCCGACGATGCGCCCGCTACGAGAGCAGGCCTGCGTTCGGGGAGGGGTTCGAACCGCGGCATGTACTCAGACCTCCACGGTCATGGGTAGGTGGGCGAACCCGCGGACACTGCTGGAGTGGACGCGCACGGCGTTGGACTCGTCGACTTCGAACCCGCGGATCCGCTTGAACAGTTCGGCCAGGGCTACCCGGGCCTCCATGCGGGCGAGGTGGGCGCCCAGGCAGAAGTGAGCACCGCTGCCGAAACTCAGCAGGTTTGAACCGATCTCGCGGCCGATGACGAAGTCGTCGGGATTGGGGAACACTCGCTCGTCGCGGTGCGCCGAACCGGGGAGCAACAACAGGATGTCGCCATCGGGAATGGTGGTGTCGTACAAGTTGAAGTCTCCTGCAACAACGCGCGCCAGCAGCTGGCTGGACGTGTCGTAGCGCAATGTCTCCTCGACCCACAACGGGATCTTGTCGAGGTCGTCATACAGCGGGCTCAGCTGGTCGGGATTGCGGTGGCCCCAGAACGCCGCGTTGGCAAGCAGTTTGGTGGTCGTCTCGTTGCCGGCGATCACCATGAGGAACAGGAAGCCGAGCACTTCTTCGTCGGTCAGACGGTCACCGTCGATCTCGGCCTCCAGGAGCGCAGACGTGAGGTCGTCGGTGAGCTTCCTACGGCGGTCGGCGATCATCTCGTGGTAATAGACCATCAGGTTGATGGACGCCTCGATGGCGGACTGAGGTACATCGTTGACCCCGTCCTCGCGATGCATGACGCCGTCCGCCATGGCCCGGATGCGGTCCCGGTCCTCGAACGGGACACCCATCAGCTCGGAGATGACGTCCATCGGCAGTTTGCCCGCGAACTCCGCGACAAAGTCGACTGTTTCGCCGCTGTGAGCCCTGTCCAACATGGCGTCGAGGTGTTGTACGGCGAGGTCGGTGACCCGTGGTTCGAGCTCCCGGATTCGTCGCGGCGTGAAGCCTTTCGACACCAATGTGCGCAGGCGCAGGTGTGCGGGGTCGTCCATCGCGAGAAAGGACATGGTCTTGCTCGCATGCGGACCGCGGGATATCGGGTCGAGGGAGACGCCGTCGCGATTGGACAGCGTCGTGCTGTTGCGAAACCCCTCGCGCACGTCCTGGTGTCGCGAGAGCGCCCAGAACCCGAGCTCGTTGTTGTGGTAGAGCGGGGCGTCGTCACGAAGCCGCTTGTAGTACGGGTACGGATCCTCGTGAAAGTCGTAGTCGTACGGATCGAGGATCGCCTCGCTGGTGGGAACCGTCATCGATCTTCTCCAAGGATGAGGCCGACGACGTACGTCAGTCGATCGGCGATTTCGCGATAGCTGACATAGCCACTGCCTGCGTGCACCAGTGCACCGAAGTACGTCATCTCCAGCGCCGACACGGTGCGCGCGTCGGCGTCGGGGCCCATCGCCGAGCGGATGCGCCGGTGAATCTCGGCACCGATGCGGTCGCGAACGGCGCGCACGGCCGCGTCGCCGTTGCTCAGCAGGGCAGTCGTGCAGGCCGCCGCGACCTCCGGTTCGTCGGCGATCATCAAAGTCATGGCGCGCAGCGCCTGCTCGACGCGCACGGAAGTGCTGTCGTTCACGTCGGTGAAGTAGGGCACTTGGCGCATCAGATCCAAGTAGACCTCGGCGATCAGATGGTTCTTCGACGAGAAGTAGGTATAGGCGGTCGCGGGCGCGACCTTGGCGCGTGCGGCGACGGCGCGCACGGTCAGGTCGGCGTATGACGACTCCCGCAGCATCTCCACACCTGCGGTGAGGACCTTGCGGAATGTCTCTTCCTGCCGACGGTTGCGGGGCGTTCCCCCGTCCTCGTCGGCGACGGTGGCCATCCCATGACTGGACACATGTCCAAGTTATCGGACCAAGACGGCGACAAGCAAGTGCGCCGACAAAAGTGCCAGCACACCGCGTCTATCCGGGCCGATATTCTTGCGCATAGGCGGGTCAACCTTGCGTCTCCCACCCGTCTGCGGCTATCGTTCGAGTTGATTATTCGGACACTTGTCCAGCGACAAACGGGAGTCGGAATGGGGATACTGGCCGATCGCCAGAGTCAGCTGCTCATCGACGGGAAGCTCGTGGCGGGCAGCGCGGGCACGTTCCCGACGGTCAATCCGGCAACCGAAGAGGTGCTTGGCGTCGCCGCCGATGCGAGCCAGGAGGATATGGGCCGCGCGATCGAGGCGGCCCGTCGCGCTTTCGACGAAACCGACTGGTCGACGGACACCGCGCTGCGGGTGCGCTGCATCCGGCAGTTGCAGGAGGTGCTGACCAACCACGTCGAAGAACTGCGCGAGATCACGATCGCCGAGGTGGGAGCGCCGGTGATGCTGACGTCCATGGCGCAGCTCGAAGGTCCGATCGCCGACCTGAGCTTCTGCGCCGACACCGCCGGGTCCTACCAGTGGACCACCGATGCGGGTATCGCCTCCCCGATGGGCATCAAGACCCACCGCACGATCGCGAAGGAAGCGGTCGGTGTCGTCGGCGCCATCACCCCGTGGAACTTCCCGCACCAGATCAACCTCGCCAAACTCGGACCGGCGCTCGCCGCAGGCAACACCGTCGTGCTGAAGCCCGCACCGGACACCCCGTGGTGCGCCGCGGCGCTGGGCCAACTCATCGCCGAACACACCGACATACCGCCCGGCGTCGTCAACATCGTCACGTCCAGCGACCATGCCGTCGGTGCGCTGCTGTCCAAAGACCCACGGGTGGACATGGTTTCGTTCACCGGGTCGACGGCGACCGGGCGCGCCGTGATGGTTGACGGAGCGGCGACGTTGAAGCGGGTCTTCCTCGAACTCGGCGGCAAATCGGCATTCCTCGTCCTCGATGACGCCGATCTCGCCGGCGCATGCGCGATGTCGGCGTTCACCGCGTCGATGCACGCCGGCCAGGGTTGTGCGATCACCACCCGCCTCGTGGTGCCGCGTGCCAGGTACGACGAGGCCGTCGAGGCAGCCGCGGCGACCATGGGCTCCATCAAACCGGGCGACCCCACCGACGCGGGCACCGTATGCGGACCGCTGATCTCGGCCCGCCAGCGGGATCGCGTGCAGAGCTATCTGGATTCCGCGATCGACGAAGGCGGTGCGTTCGCCTGTGGCGGCGGACGTCCCGAGGACCGTGACGCCGGCTTCTTCATCGAGCCGACCGTCATCGCAGGCCTCGACAACAACGCCAAGGTGGCCCGCGAAGAGATCTTCGGTCCGGTACTCACGGTGATCGCTCATGACGGCGACGACGACGCGGTGCGCATCGCCAACGACTCGCCGTACGGGCTGTCGGGCACGGTTTTCAGCTCAGACCCCGAGCGGGCCTCCGGTGTGGCCGCGCGGATGCGGGTCGGCACCGTCAACATCAACGGTGGCGTCTGGTATTCGGCCGATATGCCGTTCGGCGGTTACAAGCAGTCCGGTATCGGCCGGGAGATGGGCCTCGCCGGTTTCGAGGAGTACCTGGAAACCAAGGCCATCGCTACCGGAGTCAACTAGAAAGAGCGGAGGGCCTGTGCGTGGGTCTTTATGGTGATCAGTTCAAGGAGAAGGTGGCGATTGTCACCGGTGCCGGTGGCGGCATCGGCCAGGCGTATGCCGAGGCGCTCGCCCGCGAGGGTGCGGCCGTCGTCGTCGCCGACATCAACACCGAGGGCGCGCAGAAGGTCGCCGACGCAATCTTGGGCGAAGGCGGGAACGCGATCGCGGTGCGGGTCGACGTATCTGATCCCGACTCGGCCAAGGAGATGGCCGCGCAGACACTTTCCGAGTTCGGCGGCATCGACTACCTCGTCAACAACGCCGCGATCTTCGGCGGCATGAAGCTCGATTTCCTCATCACCGTCGACTGGGACTACTACAAGAAATTCATGAGCGTGAACCTCGACGGTGCGCTGGTGTGCACGCGGGCGGTGTATCGCAAGATGGCCAGGCGCGGCGGCGGCGCGATCGTCAGCCAGTCGTCGACCGCAGCGTGGTTGTACTCGAACTTCTACGGGCTGGCCAAGGTCGGCATCAACGGCCTGACCCAGCAGCTGGCCACCGAACTAGGCGGTCAGAACATCCGCGTCAACGCGATCGCTCCTGGCCCGATCAACACCGAGGCCAACCGGACCACGACCCCGCAGGAGATGGTCGAGGACATCGTGAAGCGAATTCCGCTGTCCCGCATGGGCGAAGTCGACGATCTCGTCGGCATGTGTCTGTTCCTGCTTTCCGACCAGGCGAAGTGGATCACAGGTCAGATCTTCAACGTCGACGGCGGCCAGATCATCCGGTCATGAGCGAACAGCTGAAGTTGGGTTACGTCGGGCTGGGTAACCAAGGTGCGCCGATGGCGAAACGGCTCGTCGATTGGCCGGGCGGCCTTGTGGTGTACGACGTGCGTCTCGACGCCATGACGCCGTTGGCGGAATCGGGCGCCACCCTCGCCGACAGTCTGGCCGACGTCGCCGTCGCCGACGTCATCAGCGTGACCGTTCTCAACGACGAGCAGGTGCGCGATGTGGTCGCCGGTGAGCAGGGTCTGGCCCGTTACGCGAAGCCAGGCACCGTGATAGCAATCCACTCGACGATCAGCGACACCACAGCGGCAGAGCTGTCCCGTCAGCTTGAGCCCGAGGGCATTCACGTCGTCGATGCTCCGGTCAGCGGGGGCGCGGGAGCGGCAGACAAGGGTGAACTCGCCGTGATGGTCGGCGCTGACGACGTCGCCTTCCAGAAAGTGAAGCCCGTTTTCAAAAGGTGGGCTTCGCTGGTGGTGCGGGCCGGAGAGCCGGGTGCCGGCACGCGAATGAAGCTGGCGCGCAACATGCTGACCTTCACGGGGTTTGCGGCGGCATGCGAGGCGCAGAAGTTGGCGGAGGCCGCAGGCATCGACCTGCAGCAGCTCGGCCGGGTGGTACGGCACAGCGACGAGCAGAGCGGCGGGCCGGGCGCCATCATGTACCGCGACGACACGAAACCGCTCCAGCCCGAACACTTCCTGCACGACATGTTCATCCACACCCGCGGACTTGGCGAGAAGGATCTTCGGTTGGCGTTGGCGCTAGGCGAAAAAGCCGGGGTGGACCTCCCTCTGGCCGAAGTGGCGCTTCGGGAACTCGCACCCGGCCTCGGTGTGCCTCATGGTAAGGAGTAAGTCGATGGACGAGTTGCGCAAGAAGGGCCTCGAGAAGATGAAGGAGGTCTACGCGTGGGACATGCCCGACATGCCGGGCCGTTTCTTCGCGCTCACGGTCGACCACCTCTTCGGTACCATCTGGACGCGCGACGGTCTGTCGATGCGAGACCGCCGCTTGATGCTGCTCGCCGTGCTGACCGCGCAGAACCAGGAATCTCTGTTGGAAGTTCAGCTCAACGCGATCCTTTCCAACGGAGAGCTGACTGTCGACGAGCTGAAAGAAATCTCGATCTTTCTTACGCATTACGTCGGGTTTCCGCTCGGCTCGAAGCTGGATGGGGCGATTCATCGCGTGGTGCAAAAGCGCAAGAAGGCCGAGGCGACCGGCGCGGCCAGGGATGAGAAGGACAACGTCAACGAGGCCGTTCAGATGTACGCGCGCAAGGACCTTCATGACAAGTAGGTTCGCGAGCCTCTCCCGAGATCAGCTCGCGACTCTGATACCTGAGCTGCTGTTGATCGGCCAGTTGATCGATCGGTCCGGAATGGGCTGGTGCATCAAGCCTTTCGGGCACCCAGGCATGCTCGAGATCGCGATCGAGGAGTGGATGGGTGCGAGCCCCATCTATACCAAGCGCATGCAAAAGGCTCTCAAATACGAGGGCGAGGACGTCATCACCATCTTCAAGGGCCTGCAACTCGACATCGGTGCGCCACCGCAGTTCATGGACTTCCGGTACACCGTGCATGATCGCTGGCACGGCGAGTTTCACCTCGACCACTGCGGTGCGCTCATGGACGTCGAGCCGATGGGTGAGGACTACGTCCGCGGGATGTGTCACGACATCGAGGATCCGACGTTCGACGCCACGGCCGTCGCGACCAACCGCAGGGCCCAGATCCGCCCGATTCATCGCCCGCCGCGGAAATCCCCGGACCAGCACCCGCACTGCGCATGGACGGTGATCATCGACGAGTCGCATCCGGAGATCGAAGACCACCCGGTCATCGACGTGATGCGTCGAACCCACGCTGCCCGAACCGAACTCGACCCGATCGACCCCGGTGACGAAGGGCAGTCCGACTACTCCGGTGAGCTGGTGTCCGATGTCGACTTCGCACAGTTCTCGCATTCGGCCCTTGTGCGGATCGCCGACGAAGTCTGTCTGCAGATGCATCTGCTGAACCTGTCGTTCATCATCGCGGTGGGCAAGCGTGCGGGTACCGACACCGAGCTCGCGAACAAAATCTGCACCAATCAGCTGACCGGCATCGCGGGCGTTGCGGCTGAACGTATTCACCGCGCACTCGGGCTGCCGGGTGGAGTCGAAGGCGCGGTGCGCACGCTGGAGTTACACCCTCTGTTCAATCCGGCCGCATACGTGACGGCGGAATTCGGACCGGACGCTGTCGAGGTGCGCAGGGCGGCCGCGCACGAGGACGGTGCGTGGATCTCGCTTGTCGGGCCTTCATCGACGAGGCCGCTGCAGGCCGCCGTCGCGGCCATCGATCCGCACCTTGATGTGCAGATCACCGGCACAGACGTCGACTGGACGGCCCGGGTGATCGAGACCGATACGGCTGCTGAGGAACTTGTCGAGGTTTCGGTCGTGCGTGTCAGCGGCGGCTCATCGTGGGTGTTCGCTCCGCGGAAGTCGCTGCCGCTGACAGTCGTCTGATTGCCGAGAAGGCCCCAGATGCCGTCTTATCTGCAGTGGCGTCAAACGGTTGATTAGCTATCGCTGCGTCGGGTTTGGGTTAGTCTCCGCGGATGCGACGTGCATACCGCAAAACCTGGATAGTCGCGGTCGGTATTGCGCTGGCGGTCGGCGTCGTGAGTTGCGGTGGCGCCGACGTGTCGAGTCCCCCGAACCGGTCGGTGGATCCCAGCGTCGTCTTCAAGCAGTACGAGGAGGCTGCGAAGCCAGTCGAATGCTCTTCGGCCAGCCGCGACATGGACGAAGCGGTCCGCAAAGGCAACTTCGGAATCATGAAGACCAAGGCTTTCCAGTACCGCGATGTGTTGGCGACTTTTGACTCCCGGCTGGGTGAGATCGCCTTCCCCCCTGCTGCGAAACCCATCGTCAAGAGGATGCGCGAGCTGAATTCCGACCAGTTGGCCGGCTTGAACGAGTTGGGACAGTACGACGGTGGGGACGAGGTCCGGCTGAACACGCTGAGGAACAGAGTTTGGTCCGACGACTCGGCGATGGTGGTGGAAGGCGATCACCTTCGCGAGGCGCTCGGCCATCCTGTGCAACAGGCCGGATACGCGGCAGATCTATTGGAGGCGGCACAAGCCGCGTTCTACAACGACAACGCGCCGGTTCATGCGAAGTGGGAAGCAGCTATGGCAGCCAAGGACCTGGACGCGGCCAAGGCAGCCAATGCGATCGAGATAGCCGCGCTCGAGCGCTACATCAAGAGTGTCGACGCAATCTCCTGGCCGCCGGGAACCTATGAGGGACAGGCGAACACCCTGCGCGACCACCTTCGCGGACTGATCGACTTCGACCGTCGGCAGGTGGACGTGGCCACCGCGGCAGAGGTCGTCGACACGCCGGCCGAGGGCGTACCAGACGTCCAGGGCGCCGTCGACGCCAAGGACAGCCTGTGGGTCGGTCTGGTCAAGAATTTCCAAACGGCGGATCCCAGCGCGAAGTGCTAACGACGAACGCCGCCCACCGCTGAGCCGACCCATCGCCGTAGGTAGCGCCGCAGATCCTCACCGGTTCGGGGCGGACGGCCGGGATCGGTGACGAACGACTGGATGATCCGCAGCAGGTGCTCGGCAAGGTCGTTGAGATCGTCGTCGCTTAATCCGAGGCCTGGCCAGTCGACGTCGAACCGGCGCACCATCGAGTGACCGAAGTCAAGGGCGATGTCGCCCGTCACCGACTCGATGTGAGGGTTCGGCCGGCCGGGGACGATGAGCAGGCCGAGATGTTTGTCCTTTGGCAGCCATTCGAGTGCCGTCGCGATGGCCTCGGCGACGGCTTCGACGGGGTCGGTGATGCCGCGCAGGTGGGTTTCCAGACGCTTCTGGAAGTCGTCGGCGGCGTGCACGGCCGCCGCCACCAGCAGGGCGTCGGTGCTCGGAAAGTACCGGTAGACCGTCTGGCGGGTGACGCCGAGCGTGCGGGCCACGTCCGCGATGGAGAAGTCCGCGCCGCGGGCGTCGATTGCCTTGCTCGCGGCCTCCAGGATTCGCGCGATGGCTTCGTCGTCGCTGGCGGGTGCCGAGCCAGACCAGCCGTGGGTACGCACGCCGGAATACTCCTGCTAACCCTAGTAGGACACCGAGAGCCGCTTGACGCCGTTGAGCCACCCTGACCGAAGCCGTTGCGGCTCTTCCAGTTTCGAAATATCAGGTATTTGGTCGGCAATCTCGTTGAAGATCAGCTTGATCTCCATGCGGGCCAGGTTGGCACCGATGCAGAAGTGCGCGCCGTTTCCGCCGAAACCGAGATGCGGGTTGGGGTCGCGCGAGATGTTGAACTCGAACGGCCGCTCGAAAACGGCGTCGTCGTAGTTGGCCGAGCTGTAGAACAGGCCGGCCCGCTGTCCCTCGCGGATGGTCACCCCGCCCAATTCGGTGTCCGCCTGTGCGGTGCGCTGGAAGCAGTGCACCGGCGTGGCCCACCGGACGATTTCATCGGCGGCTGTTTCGGGGCGCTCCCGCTTGAACAGTTCCCACTGCTGCGGGTTCTCGAAAAACGCGTTCATGCCGTGCGTCATCGCGTTGCGAGTCGTCTCGTTGCCCGCCACTGCGAGCAGGATGACGAAGAACGCGAATTCGACGTCGTCCATCCATTCGCCGTCCACGTCGGCCTGGACCAACTTCGTCACGATGTCGTCGGCCGGACAGCGGCGCCGCTCCTCGGCCATGGTGTACGCATAGCCCATCAGCTCGGCGTTGGCAGCGACGTAGTCCGACTCGAAATCGGGATCTTCGGTGTTCATGATGGAGTTCGTCCAGCCGAACAACTTCTCGCGATCGTCTTCTGGCACTCCGAGCATGTCCGCGATCGCGAGCAGCGGCAGGCGCATCGCTATGTCGTCGACGAAATCGCCGCTGCCCTTTTCCCTTGCCGTGGCGACGATTTCGCGGGCCGCGGTGGCGAGCTTCTCCTCCAGGGTGGCGACCGCCCTTGGCGTGAAAAGCCGTGACACCAGCTTGCGTAGGCGGGTGTGTTCGGGTGCGTCGTGGTTGATCAGCATCGCCTTTGTCAGCTCCAGCTGATCGGGCGTGGTGCCTTCTGGCATGCGCATGACGACGCCCTTGCGGTTCGTCGACCAAAGATCGCCGTCGCGAGAGATCGCCTTGATGTCCTCATGGCGGGTGATCACCCAGTAACCGCCGTCACCGAATATCGACTCGGGCTGCTCGTTCCACCACACCGGCGCCGTTTTTCGCAGCTCTGCGAACTCGGCCACCGGAATGCCCTTTTCCAGGATGTCGGGATTGGTGAAGTCGAAGCCTTCGGCGGGTAGGAACGAAGTGACCCGGGGATCATTCGAGCCGAAGGGGCATGCCTGAGTCGTTGCCATATGCCGACCATACACCGCCGAGTCAAGTGTATGGCCGAACTAATTGGACATGACGCCCCGTCGTGCGATGGTGCCGTTAGGGTTGGCAATCGTGCGCGTCCTCGTGATCGGATCCGGTGCCCGCGAACATGCGCTGCTGCTAGCCCTGCGCAGAGACCCTGAGGTGGAAACCCTGGCGATCGCGCCCGGCAACGCCGGTACCGCCGCGATCGCCGATCAGTACGACGTCGACATCACTTCGCGCGACGAGGTGGTGGCACTGGCAGGCAAGATCGGCGCAGATCTTGTGGTGATCGGTCCCGAGGTGCCCCTGGTGCTCGGTGTGGCCGATGCGGTCCGGGCCGCCGGGATCGCCTGCTTCGGGCCGACGAAGGACGCGGCCCGCATCGAAGGCTCGAAGTCGTTCGCCAAGGACGTGATGTCGGCTGCAGGCGTCCGGACCGCACGAAGCGAGATTGTCGACAACCCGGCCCGCCTCGACTCCGCGTTGGATCGCTTCGGCCCCGACGGTGGCGAAGCGGCGTGGGTGGTCAAGGACGACGGCCTCGCCGCGGGCAAGGGCGTAGTGGTGACGACCGACCGGGACGCCGCGAGAGCGCATGCGGCCGGCCTGCTCGACGCCGGACATCCGGTTCTTCTCGAGACATTCCTCGACGGTCCCGAGGTGTCGCTGTTCTGTGTCGTCGACGGCGAGACGGTGGTGCCGCTGCTGGCCGCGCAGGACTTCAAGAGGGTCGGCGACGGCGACACCGGGCCGAACACCGGAGGCATGGGCGCCTACGCTCCGCTGGCATGGCTACCGGACGAGGTGGTCAACCAGATCGTCGACGACATCGTGAAACCCGTTGCCGCAGAGATGGTCGACCGGGGAAGCCCATTTTCCGGACTTCTCTACGCGGGCCTGGCGATCACATCGACGGGCCCTTCGGTCGTCGAATTCAACTGCCGCTTCGGCGATCCGGAGACCCAATCGGTGCTCGCCCTGCTCGACTCACCGCTCGGCCAGTTGCTTCGTGCCGCGGCCACCGGCAACCTGGCGGAGCAGGCGCCATTGCAGTGGCGCGACGGCGCGGCGGTGACCGTCGTGCTGGCTGCCGAGAACTACCCGGGCCGTCCCAGGGTCGGCGACGTGATCACCGGCGCCGAAGCGGACGGGGTTCTGCACGCGGGCACCACGCGTCGCGACGATGGGGCCGTCGTCTCATCGGGAGGGCGGGTGCTCTCTGTGGTCGGCACCGGCGCCGACCTGGCTGCCGCCCGCGACGACGCCTACGCCCTGATGAAGTCGATCCGGTTGCCCGGCAGTCACTTTCGCAGCGATATCGGGCTGGCGGCGGCCGAGGGGCGAATCCAGGTCTAGTCGATTACGCCGTCAGCAGCGGCGCGATCCACTCCAATTCCGCAGGCAGCTGCGAACTCCAGAACCCACCGTCGTGTCCACCGGGTGAGAACCCGCCTGCGGGCGGGTTCGGCAGCTGCTTGATGAACTGCTGCGTCGCCGAGTAGAACGGATCACTGTTGCCGCAGTCGATTCGAATCGGTATGGACCCGAGAGCCGGAAGACCCCACACACTGTTGGCGGCGTAGTCGTCGGCGCCGTCGAACGCGCCGGGGGCGGCCGCACCTGACGATGTCCACAACGCCGGGCTGACCGCGCAGACGGCGGAGGTACGCGCGGGGCCGAGCCGCGCGCCGAGCAACAACGCGCCGTAACCGCCCATCGACCAGCCGAGAAACGCCACGCGCGAGGTGTCAAGGCCCTGCGATGCGAGCATCGGGATCAGTTCGTCGAGCACCATTGCGCCGGAGTCCTCACCCGAAGCGCGCTTGTGCCAGTAGCCCCCGCCGCCGTCGACGGCGACGACCGCGAATGGCGGCAGCCCCGCGGTGACCGCCTGAGCCAAGCCCTGCTCCACACCGCCGGCCATCACCTGTGCCGCGTCGGCGCCCTTACCGTGCAGCGCGATGACGGGTCTGAGCGGCTGGGTCTGTCCCGGCGGCCGCGCGATCGCCCAGTTGGTGTCGATGCCTCCGCGTGCGGCCGACACGAACGACCCGCTGGTGTACGTCGGAGCCGCGGTTGCCGCCGGTTCAAGCGGAGCGGGCGGTGCCAACGGTGCGAGCGGGGTGCCGGCGCTCGTCATCTCCACCGGTGGACCCGCGATCGACGGACCCGACTCGCGCAGTGTGCCGAATGCGAAGGCGCCCGCGGCCCCTGCCGCCGCGCTGACACCGAGTCGCATCATCGCCCGGCGGCTCCATTGCTTGCCTCGGTGCTGATTGCCTTGGTGCTCTGGCATGCGGGCCATCATGCCATTGGATGTTGGCGTACCCGCGGCCGGCGTTTGGGCAATGCATCCAAATCGGTAGGCGCGCCGACTTCCTGTGTAAAGACTTAGCTTTAGCCGAAAGAGCCATTTCGACGTCGTGTGGCTGGCAGCATGCAAGGAGTGACGGCGGCGGTGACACCCAAGGGCGTACGCAGGAAGTACGCACTGGTGACTGCGGCCGCCGAGTTGCTGTGCGAAGGCGGGTTCGATGCTGTGCGTCACCGTGCCGTGGCGCGCAGGGCCGGTCTCCCCTTGGCGGCGACGACCTATTACTTCTCGTCCCTCGACGACCTGATCGTCAAGGCCGTCGAGCACGTCGGCGCACTCGAGGCACAGCAACTGCGTGAGCGGGTTGCCGGGTTGTCGCGTCGCCGTCGCGGGGCCGAGGCGACCGTCGACGTGTTGGTGGATCTGCTCGTCGGCGACGATCCCGAGAGCCAGGTGAGCGAGCAGTTGATCTCGCGGTACGAGCGCTACATCGCATGCGCGCGTCAGCCCGCTCTACGCGAGGTACAGCGGCGAATTCTGCAGCAGCGGACCGATGCGGTCGTCAAGGTCGTGGACCTGTGCGGCCGGTCGGTTCGTGCCGAACTCGTGTCTGCGTTGGTGTGCGCCGTCGACGGGGCGGTGGTGGCGGCGCTCGTCGATGACGTCGACGGTCCGCGCGGCACCGCGCGCGCGACGTTGATCGACGTCATCGATGTGCTCGCCCCGATCACGTCGCCGATCTCCGCGCCGCTGCTCACTGCCGCTCCCGGCTGATTCCACTCACGGTCTCGTTCCTGTTTGCACCATTGCGGGTGCAGTGCGGTTGGTGCTGGTCAATGATGGGCCTACTCACAGCCATCTGACAGGGAGGTGCAATGGCCGGGACCGATACCGCCGAACAGCAACCCGAACTGAAGCGGGTGATGGGCCCTGGTCTGCTGTTGCTGTTCGTCGTCGGTGACATCCTTGGCACCGGGGTTTACGCGCTCACCGGTGACGTCGCGGCCGAAGTCGGTGGGGCCGCCTGGGTTCCGTTCCTCGTCGCGTTTCTCATCGCCACCATCACCGCGTTCAGCTACCTCGAATTGGTCACCAAATATCCTCAGGCGGCCGGGGCTGCGCTTTACGCGCACAAGGCATTTGGCATACAGTTCGTGACGTTCCTGATTGCGTTCGTCGTGATGTGTTCCGGTATCACCTCGGCGACGACGGCGGCCCGAACCTTCGCCTCGAACTTCTTCAAAGGCTTCGATTTCAGTCTGGGGACTGCCGGAATCGTCGCGCTGGCGTTGTTCTTCATAATCGCGCTCGCTCTGATCAATCTGCGTGGGGTGGGCGAAAGCGTCAAGCTCAACGTGTTCCTGACGATCATCGAGATCAGCGGCCTGCTCCTGGTGATTCTGGTAGGGCTGTGGGCGTTCACCGGCAACCCGGATGTGGACTTCTCGCGTGTGGTTGCGTTCGACACCCCCGAGGACAAGAACGTCTTCATGGCCGTGACCGCGGCCACCTCGCTGGCCTTCTTCGCGATGGTCGGTTTCGAGGACTCGGTCAACATGGCCGAAGAGACCAAGGATCCGTCGAAGATCTTCCCGAAGATGCTGCTGACCGGCCTCGGCATCGCAGGCATCGTTTACATCCTGGTGTCGATCGTGGCGGTGGCGCTGGTGCCGATCGGCGAGCTCGAGGCCAGCGACACACCGTTGGTGGAGGTCGTCAAGGCCGGTGCGCCCGGGCTGCCGATCGACAAGATCCTCCCGTTCATCACGATGTTCGCGGTGTCCAACACGGCGCTGATCAACATGTTGATGGCCAGCAGGCTGATCTACGGCATGGCCCGTCAGCATGTGCTGCCGCCGGTGCTCGGGAGGGTGCATCCGCGGACCAGAAGCCCGTGGGTGGCCATCATCTTCACCACCTGCATCGCCGTCGGCCTGCTCATCTACGTCACGGCATTCGCCAACGAGAAGGCGATCAGCGTTCTGGGTGGGACGACATCGCTTCTGCTGCTTGCGGTGTTCGCCGTCGTCAACGTCGCGGTGCTGGTGTTGCGTCGTGACGTGGTTGCGGTGGGCGGGCACTTCAAAACGCCGACCATTCTTCCGGTCATCGGCTGTATCACCTCGCTGTACCTGGTGACGCCGCTGTCGGGCCGGCCGTCGCAGCAGTACATCCTTGCTGGCATCCTCGTCGTCATCGGGATCGTGCTGTTCTTCGTCACGATGGCGATCAACCGCAGGCTCGGCGTTCAGGACGCCGGCATCAAGGACCCGACGCGGCTAGGCGAAGCGCCCGACTGACATCACATCCGGTAAAGCCGCTCGCGAATCGTCCGGGCTTCGATCTGCGCCTGGGCGAGCAGCTCCTCGAGATGCGAAAGGCGTTCGTGGAGTTCGTCACTGGGGGGTGGCACCACGCGTCTGCGTGGAGCAGGCGTGAGATCGGGCGGAAGGCTCGGGGTCACGATGTAGCCGTTTTCGAAGTCGCCGTAGACGGTGACGTCGTCGGGCCGTTGATACCAGTAGAGCGCGATGTAAGCGCAGAGCACCGCGTCGACGGGATCCTCGTCGCGGTCGAGCTGAACCGGCTTCGTCGCGGCCTCCACCCGTTTGCGAAGCTCCACCCAGCCGACGCTGCGGTTGGCCCGCAGCCGCGGTGTCGCGTCATCGAGCCCTTCGATGAGCGTCATCAGCTTCAACAGGTCGCGCTGGCGATCCCCGAAGGATCCACGCTTGTACTTCAGTGTCTTGTCGAGCCCGAACAACACCACCGTCGCCGGATGTGGATAGACCTCGATCGCCTTTCGGTTCGAGGCCGACGCGGGATCCATGTCCAGGTCGAGCGCTGCGGCCAGCCGGGCAGCGCGGGGATGCTTGAGTTCGGGCTTCTCGGCGAACACGGGGCGTGCGCCGGCGTCGAACCTCTGGAAATCGCGGTTGAACGCGGTCTCGGCGGGTCGATGTCCGGTCTGATTGTTGACGATCAGCGGCGCGTCGAAAGCAACGAGGCAGTCGCCGGCCGTGAACGGAGCGATGGCGTCGATGATGTCGGCGTCATCCCGGGCGGCACCGACATGCAGAAGCCGACCGTCGGCGTCGATGGCCGCGACACCGGTCTGGTTTTTCTCGCCCCAGGCGAGATCGAGCCCAACGAAGCGCATAGGGCTACTGTGCCTTAACCGCGCCAATTCTCGCCGCCGTAAGCTGTGTATTTGTGGCGATTCCAAACGTGCTGGCCAGCAGGTATGCCAGCGACGAGATGGTCGCGATCTGGTCGCCCGAGGCCAAGATCGTCGGTGAGCGCCGACTGTGGCTGGCGGTGCTGCGCGCGCAGGCCGAGTTGGGCGTCAACGTTCCGGACGGCGTGATCGACGACTACGAGCGGGTAATCGAGGACGTTGATCTGGCATCGATCGCCGAACGCGAGCGGGTGCTGCGCCACGACGTCAAGGCGCGGATCGAGGAGTTCAACGCGTTGGCGGGCCATCAGCATGTGCACAAGGGCATGACGAGCCGGGACCTGACGGAAAACGTTGAGCAGCTGCAGATCCGCCGGTCATTGGAACTGGTGTTCTCGCACGGCGTCGCGGTGGTGGCGCGGCTGGCCGAGCGCGCGCTGAGCTATCGCGACCTGGTGATGGCAGGGCGCAGTCACAATGTCGCGGCGCAGGCGACGACGTTGGGCAAGCGGTTCGCCTCCGCGGCAGAGGAGATGCTGATCGCATTGTCTCGGCTGCGCGAGCTGATCGACCGCTACCCTTTGCGCGGCGTCAAGGGGCCGATGGGCACCGCGCAGGACATGCTCGACCTGTTCGACGGTGACACCTCGCGGCTTGTCGATCTGGAGCGCCGCATCGCCGAATTCCTCGGCTTCACCGATGTTCTGACCAGTGTCGGACAGGTTTATCCGCGGTCCCTGGACCACGATGTGCTGTCGGCGCTGGTGCAGGTGGGTGCTGGACCGTCGTCGCTTGCGCACACCATTCGGCTGATGGCGGGACACGAACTGGTGACCGAGGGCTTTGCGCCGGGCCAGGTCGGTTCGTCGGCGATGCCGCACAAGATGAACACGCGATCGTGCGAGCGCGTCAACGGACTGCAGGTGATACTGCGCGGCTATGCGTCGATGACCGCCGAACTTGCTGGCGCGCAATGGAATGAGGGCGACGTGTTCTGTTCGGTGGTGCGCCGTGTCGCACTGCCCGATGCGTTTTTCGCCATCGACGGGCAGACCGAGACTTTCCTGACAGTGCTCGACGAGTTCGGTGCGTATCCCGCGGTGATCCAACGGGAACTAGACCGCTATCTGCCGTTCCTGGCGACAACCCGCATCTTGATCGCGGCGGTGCGCGCGGGCATGGGGCGTGAGGCGGCACACGAAGTCATCAAGGAGAACGCGGTCTCGGTCGCGTTGGCGATGCGGGAGAAGGGCGCCGAACCCGACCTCTTGGACCGGTTGGCCGCCGACAAGCGATTGCCACTGGATCGGGCGGCGTTGGATGCGGCCCTGGCGGACAAGCAGGCGTTCACCGGCGCAGCGGGCAGTCAGATCGACGCCGTCGCCACAGCGGTGGACGAACTGGTCAGCCGTTATCCCGAGGCGGCGAAGTACACCTCGGGTGCGATCCTGTGACCTTGGCCGGCCCGCTCTCGCAGGTCGACTTCACCGATCTGAACAACTTCGCCAACGGCTTTCCGCACGACCTGTTCGAGTTGCATCGCCGCGAGGCACCCGTCTACTGGCATCAACCGACCGACAACACGCCGGACGGCGAGGGCTTCTGGTCGGTGGCCACGTATGCGGAAACGCTTGCAGTGCTGCGTGATCCGGAGACATATTCGTCGGTGACCGGCGGCACGCGGTCTTTTGGCGGCACCCTGCTGCAGGATCTCGCCGTTGCGGGCCAGGTGCTGAACATGATGGACGACCCGCGGCATTCACAGATCAGGCGGTTGGTCAGCTCCGGGCTGACACCTCGGATGATCCGCAGGGTCGAGGACGACCTGCGCGGCCGCGCCCGTCGGCTCCTGGATGAGGTCGAACCAGGGGAGCCGCTCGACTTCCTGGTCGAGATCGCCGCCGAACTGCCGATGCAGATGATCTGCATTCTGTTGGGAGTGCCTGAGTCGGAACGGCATTGGCTGTTCGAGGCGATCGAGCCGCAGTTCGACTTCGGTGGCTCGCGCAAGGCGTCGGTGGGCCAGATGACGCCCGAGGAAGCCGGAACCAGGATGTACGCCTACGGCCAGGAGCTGATCGCGGCCAAGCGGGCCGAGCCGACCGACGACATGCTGTCGGTGGTCGCGAACGCGACGCTGGACGCCGAAGGGCTCGCGGCGCCCTTCCTTTCGGAACTCGAGCTGTACCTGTTCTTCAGCCTGCTGTTCAGCGCAGGTGCGGAAACCACCCGTAACGCGGTCGCCGGCGGAATGCTCGCGCTGGCAGAACATCCCGGCCAGTTCGCGGCGTTGCGGGCAGATCCGTCGTTGTTGCCGACCGCCGTCGAAGAGATGGTCCGGTGGACGTCGCCGTCTCCGTCGAAGCGACGCACCGCCACACGCGACGTCGAGCTGGCCGGATGCGGGATCGAGGCCGGGCAGAAGGTGCAGATCTGGGAGGGCTCGGCCAATCGGGACGGCGCGGCGTTCGACAACCCTGACGTGTTCGACATCTGTCGTAAACCCAATCCGCACTTGGGTTTCGGGCAAGGTGTGCATTACTGCCTCGGTGCCAACCTGGCCCGGCTGGAGCTACGGGTGCTCTACGAGGAGCTGCTAGGCCGGTTCTCGTCGGTCCGCGTCGTCAAGCCGGTTGAGTGGACCCGGAGCAACCGGCACACCGGTATTCGTCACCTCGTCATCGAACTGGAAGCGTGAGACCCGACGCATTCGCGGCGGTGATGGCCACCGGCATCGTGTCAGTCGCGGCGGCGGACCACGGTTTTGACGGCCTCAGCGATGTGCTGGCGGTCATCTCGGTGGCTTTGCTCGCGGGTCTGGCGGTGCTGGCGACCGTGCGGTTGCGGCCGGACTTCGACGACCTCGACGTGCCCGTCCAACTGCTCACCTTCGTTGCGGCGTGCGCGGTCGTCGGCACGCGGCTGGCCTGGTGGCCGCTCGGGGTGGTCGGGCTGCTCGGCTGGCTGCTACTACTACCGATCGCGCTTCGGGCGATGTGGCCAAACCGGTGGACCGGCCTTCGCGACCGCGCGCGCGGCGGCTGGGAACTGGCCGGCGTCGCGACGGCCGGGCTGGCGATAGTTGCAGCGGATCTCGGTCTGGTGGCCGTGGCGATCGGGCTGCTGGTGTTGGGCATCTGCCTCTACTGCGCGATGACGGGCCTGGTGCTGTGGCGGGCGGTGCACGCACCGTCGGCGCCCGACCTGTTCGCGCCCGACGCCTGGATTCTGATGGGCGGGGCCGCGATCGCCACACTTGCCGGCGATCACATCCACAAGGCAGGCTTCACCGACGTTCGGCCGGTGACGATCGTGACGTGGGTCGTCGCCAGTGCGTGGATCCCGGTGCTCGCCGCTGCGACGGTGCGGATGCGCGGCGGGAATTGGTGGGCGGCGGTGTTCCCGCTGGGCATGTACTCCTCGGCGACGTTCGCGACGGCCGTCGAGACGGGCTGGCGCCCGTTGACGACGAGCTCGCTGGTGTTCTTCTGGATCGCGCTCGCAGCCTGGCTCCTCACCTCCCTGCGATTTGGGCGCGCTCACATACGCTGAGCGTCGATCAGCGCGCCGAAATCGCACTACGGATCTCGGCGATCACCCGGTCCGGATACTCGGTCAGGTCCAACCACGTGAAGCGCAACACCTGCCAGCCAGCCAATGCGATGGCGTTCTGGCGTATCCGGTCGTGGTGGAAGTCCTCGCTATCGGTGTGGAATGCCAACCCGTCGACTTCCAGCGCGACTTTCTGCTTCGGGAAGCCGACGTCGACGCGGTAGCCGGCGACGGGATAGTTCGCCACCCACCCAGTGATTCTCGCCGCCTTGAGTATGTGAATGAGTAGCCGCTCCGCGTGGGAGCGGGCACCATCGGCAGCGGCTTGCAGTAGCAGTCGTGCGGCGGGTGATCCGTACCGACCCTTGTTGCGCAGATGCGCCCGCCACAAGGCGGTCAAGTCGACGCGACGTTGCAGCGCTGCGTCCATCAACTTGACGTTGCGGCGAGGTCGTACCGACGCTTCTATGACAGTCAAAGCCAACTCCGTGATTCTCAAACCACGGACTTCGACGATGTCGGCTGATTTCAGATCACGCCTACGGACCACGCAGCCGTCGTGACATCTGCCGTGACTGTTCCTTGGCACGGTCACCTCGACAATGTCCGGTGCAAACCGTGTCAGGCCCAGCCACCACGCTGCGGCCATCCCACTCGCCGTGGCTTGCCCGCCGTAGCTCCACACCGCAACGCGCAGCCGCGCGGCATCGGTGAACGGACGGTCGTCGACGAAAAAGACGCCGGGCGCGAAACGTTGCCAACGACCCGAACGCACGCGTCGGGCAACGGCGGCCTGGCTGAGGCCGGCACGTTGGGCGTCAGCGAGCGTCAGCACACCATCCTGTGAACGTAAAACCTCATCGAGCACATCGAGAATCGACTCGCGGCGACGCGCACAGGTTCCATACATCGTGATTTCGGCGCGCTCACGTGCGCTGAGCGTCGATCAGCGCGCCGAAATCACTGATACGGCTAGGTGCCGCGGCGGGCGACGCCTGCCGATCGCAGCTCCAGCGCGGCGAGGCCACTGATCGCCGCCGGGTCCTCGTGCCGCCAGGCACCGACGGGGTCGTCGTTGATCGCCGCAAGCTTGGCCAGCGGTCGGTTCGCCAACGCCCGCAGCGCGAGCAGTTGTTCGCCCGCAGGAGTGCGCGCCAGCGTCAGCGCCACCCACTTACGCCTGAAGAACCGCAGCCGCAGCACCAGCCACGGCCCCGCGATAGCCATGATCGGCGGCGCGGCGACCGCCAGCGCCAGCAGCCAGGCCAGCCACGTCGCCGTCGAGTTAAGCTGCGCGCCCGCGCCCGCGATGTCACGGGCGAATCCACCCGCCGCCCTCAGCGGGCTGCTCAGCGCATCGCCGATCAGCGGGACGTTGTCGGCGTTGTCGCCGGCGTGATCGAGATTGCCCGCGATCCCGTCGGCCCCGGTCTCGACGTCGGCGCCGAAGTCGGCGATGGTCGCGACGGCCGAATGCACCGCCATTCCGATCACCACCCAGATGGCGATCCAGACGCCGACGACGAAGTCGCTGATCAACTGCCCGAGGAGCCGGGCGGGTGTGGTGGCGTAGGGCACATACCTCGATGTCATGCCGTCGATCCCAACACAAATGGACCGCTAGGCTGACCCGATGCGCCCAGCTCTTTCTGACTACGAGCATCTGGCCAGCGGCAAGGTTCGCGAGCTTTACCACATTGACGACGACCACCTGCTGTTCGTCGCCAGCGACCGCATCTCGGCATTCGACTTCATCCTGGACAACGAGATCCCCGACAAGGGCCGCATCCTGACCGCGATGAGCGTCTTCTTCTTCGACTACACCAAGGCGGCCAACCACCTCGCGGGGCCGCCCGACGACCCGCGCATCCCCGCCGAGCTGCTCGGCCGGGCGTTGGTGGTGCGCAAGCTCGACATGATCCCGGTGGAGTGCGTGGCGCGCGGATATCTGACCGGTTCCGGGTTGCTGGACTACCAGAAGTCCGGCGAGGTCAGCGGTATCGCCCTGCCTCCGGGACTGTCGGAGGCCAGCAAGTTCGGCTTCCCGCTGTTCACGCCCGCCACCAAGGCCGACCTCGGTGAGCACGACGAGAACATCTCGTTCGCCCATGTGATCGACATGGTCGGCGCCGAGCGTGCCAACCAGCTGCGCGACCTCACACTGCAGACCTACATCCGCGCCGCCGACCACGCCTTGACGAAGGGAATCATCATCGCCGACACCAAATTCGAGTTCGGCATCGACGAGCACGGCAACCTGGTGCTTGCCGACGAGGTCTTTACCCCGGACTCGTCGCGGTACTGGGCCGTCGACACCTACAAGGTGGGCGTCGTCCAGCCCAGCTTCGACAAACAGTTCGTCCGCAACTGGCTGTTGAGTCCCGAATCGGGCTGGGATCGCGGCGGCAACAAGCCACCGCCCCCGTTGCCACCCACCATCGTGGATGCCACCCGCGAACGCTATATCAACGCCTACGAACGTATTTCGGGTTTCAAGTTCGCCGACTGGATCGGTGCCGAGGCGTGACGAAACCGTCGGCACCCCCTGTCGCGAAACGGGTGGAGCACCGCCGCGAGCATCACGGCGACGTCTTCGTCGATCCGTACGAATGGCTGCGCGACAAGTCCGACCCCGCGGTGATCGAATATCTGGAGGCGGAGAACGCCTACACCGAACAGGTCACCGACCACCTGGCGCCGCTGCGGCAGAAGATCTTCGAGGAGATCAAGGCCCGCACCAAGGAGACCGACCTGTCGGTGCCCATCCGCCGCGGCGGCTGGTGGTACTACACCAGGAGTTACGAGGGCAAGCAGTACAACGTGCACTGCCGTTGTCCGATAACCGATCCCGACGACTGGGCACCTCCGCAGTTCGACGAGCACACCGAGATTCGCGGCGAACAGGTGCTGCTGGACGAGAACGAGGAGGCGGAAGGACACGACTTCTTCGCGATGGGCGCCGCGTCGGTAAGCGTTGACGCCCATACGTTGGCCTACTCGGTGGACGTCCGCGGTGACGAGCGATACACCCTGCGATTCAAGGACTTACGGACCGGCCAGCTCTACGACGACGAGATCGCCGGCATCGGCGCAGGCGCTACCTGGGCCGCCGACAACCGGACCGTCTACTACACGACGGTCGACGACGCGTGGCGGCCGGACACCGTGTGGCGACACCGGGTCGGCGCGGGCCTGCCCGCCGAGAAGGTCTACCACGAGCCCGACGAGCGGTTCTGGCTCGCGGTCGGCCGTACCCGCAGCGACAAGTACGTCATCATCGCCGCGGGTAGCTCCGTGACGTCGGAGATCCGCTACGCCGACGCCACCGACGGGGAAGCCGAATTCGTTCCGGTCTGGCCCCGGCGCGAACGGGTCGAATACTCCGTCGAACATGCCGTCGTCGGCGGCGAAGACCGGTTCCTCATCTTGCACAACGACGGTGCCGAGAACTTCACCCTGGTCGAGGCGCCGGTGAGCGACCCGACCTCCATTCGGACGCTCATCGAGCACCGCGACGACGTCCGCCTCGACGCCGTCGACGCGTTCGTCGGTCACATCGTGGTCAGCTATCGCAGCGAGGCACTGCCGCGGATCCAGCTGTGGCCGCTCTATGCCGAGGGCACCTACGGCAGGCCGGAGGACTTCACCTTCGAATCAGAGTTGACGTCCGCGGGCCTTTCCGGCAACCCCAACTGGGACTCACCCAAGCTACGGATCGGCGCGACGTCGTTTGTCACCCCGGTGCGCATCTACGACGTCGACCTGGCCACCGGCGAGCGCACGCTGCTGCGCGAACAGCCGGTCCTCGGCGACTACCGTCCCGAGGACTATGTCGAACGCCGCGACTGGGCAGTCGCCGTGGACGGCGCGCGGGTGCCGGTGTCGATCATTCATCGAGTGGGTCTCCAATTCCCCGCCCCGACAATGCTGTACGGGTATGGCGCGTACGAATCCTGCGAGGACCCACGGTTCTCGATAGCACGGCTATCGCTGCTCGACCGGGGCATGGTGTTCGTCATCGCCCATGTGCGCGGCGGCGGCGAACTGGGCCGTCCCTGG
The DNA here is from genome assembly GCF_032159775.1 of Mycobacterium sp. GTDB lineage: Bacteria > Actinomycetota > Actinomycetes > Mycobacteriales > Mycobacteriaceae > Mycobacterium. The sequence continues at coordinate 38,540 of NZ_JAVHWK010000110.1, read as the reverse complement.
TATGAGCACGGCAAGTTGTTGGAGAAGGCGAACACCTTCACCGACTTCGTCGCTGTAGCGGCACATCTCATCAACTCCGACGTGACCAGGCCCGAGAACCTGGTCGCGCTCGGCGGCAGTGCGGGCGGCCTGTTGATCGGTGCGGTGGCCAACATGGCGCCGCAGTTGTTCGCGGGTTTCCTCGCGCAGGTCCCGTTCGTCGATCCGCTGACGACGATCCTCGACCCGTCGCTTCCGCTCACCGTGACGGAGTGGGATGAGTGGGGAAACCCCCTGGCCGACAGCGATGTCTACTACTACATGAAATCCTATTCGCCCTACGAGAACGTCACGGCCAAAGACTATCCGCCGATTCTGGCGATGACGTCGCTCAACGACACCAGGGTGTACTACGTGGAGCCTGCCAAATGGGTTGCGGCGCTGCGCCATACGAAAACCGACGCTCACCCGGTCCTGTTGAAGACCGAGATGAGCGCCGGCCACGGTGGCATCAGCGGCCGCTACGAGCGCTGGAAGGAGGCGGCGTTCCAGTACGCCTGGCTACTGGATGCCGCCAAGGCCAACCACGAGGGCGGCGCCTATGAAGACGATCTGCTCGACCGTCCGTAGCGGCAGCTGCGTGGTCATCGACTTCGGCGGGCTCGGCATCCGTGACGCGTAGACGTTCGCCGGGAACATCGCCAGCATCATCACGCCGAGTGAGATCGCGGCCACCGGCCTTGTCGCCGGGTACAGCAGACCGACGGCGCCGAGCACTTCCAGCACGCCGGTGGCGGTGACCAGCAGGCCGCGGACGTGAGGAGCAATCGGACCCAGTGCAGGTAGCTGCGGTGGCACGATCGCGATCAGATCCCGACGCAGGGGATTGACGAAGTGCGCGATGCCGGTGACCAGGAACATCGCCGACAACCCGACGGCCACGGCTGCGGGCCAGCTGCCGACGTAGTCGGCGCCAAGCCAACCGGCCAGCCGAGCGGCGAGCGTTCCCAGCACGAGAGCGATAAGAGGTGCCATTTCCAGCCTCCAATCTAGACAGTGACAAGATTCAGGGTAAGCAGCAATCTAGCCAGTGTCAAGATTGTCCGCTACGATAATACTGTGAGCAGCAAGGACACCTACCACCACGGCGATCTGAAGGCCACCATCCTCGGCGAGGCCGCCGTGCTGGTCGCCGAGCGTGGCGCGGCGGCCTTGTCGCTGCGGGAACTGGCCCGTGCCGCGGGCGTCTCACACGCCGCACCTGCCCATCACTTCAGCGACCGCCGCGGCCTGTTCACCGCGCTGGCGACCGAGGGATTCCGCATGCTCGCCGACGCGCTCGCGGGCGCACGGCCCGACTTCCTCGACGCGGCGCTGGCGTATGTCCGCTTCGCCATCGACCACCCCGGCCACTACGCCGTGATGTTCGACAAATCGCTCTACGACCCGGCCGACCAGGGACTGGTCGTCGCCGAGACGGCTGCCGGAGCCGAGCTGGCCGCGGGCGTTCGTACCCTCGACGATCCGCGTGCGAACGACGATCCGCAGGCGGCTCAGCTTGCGGCATGGTCTCTGGTGCACGGCTTTTCGCTGCTGTGGCTCAACAAGGCCATCGACAATGACACCGATCCGATAGCCACCGTGCACCGGGTCGCGGGAATGCTGTACGGGACTGAAGTGACACGACAGACTTAGCCGGTAATGTTGCGGGCCATGACGGACACGCGGCTCGCCGACATCGCACTCACCACACTGGACGGCAACACGACGACGCTCGCCGAGCTGGCTGGCGGCGCAGCACTCATCGTCAACGTCGCGTCGAAATGCGGTCTGACGCCGCAATACACCGCGCTGGAGAAGCTTGCGCAGGATTACGGCGACCGGGGGCTGACCGTGATCGGCGTGCCGTGCAACCAGTTCATGGGCCAGGAGCCGGGCAGCGCCGAGGAGATCCAGACGTTCTGCTCGGGCACCTACGGCGTCACGTTCCCGCTGCTGGCCAAGATCGATGTCAACGGCCCGGGCCGTCACCCACTGTTCGCTGAGCTGACGAAGGCCACCGACGCCGAAGGAGAGTCGGGCGACGTGCAGTGGAACTTCGAGAAGTTCCTGGTCGCGCCCGGTGGTGAGGTGGTCAGGCGGTTCCGCCCGCGTACCGAGCCGGACGCCAAGGACGTCGTCGAGGCCATCGAGGCGATCCTGCCGCGATAGCGCAATAGTCAACTGCTGGAAGAGTGTCGTAAACCGTTGCGACACCTGTCGTTGCGACAATGCCGGCGTGGCTGGACAACTGATCGTCTCGATCTCCGGTATCAGCGAGCAGACGCTGCCCGACGTTGCGGCGTTCTGCACACGGCTGGACCAGCGGGCTGTACCGGCATCGTTCCTCGTCGCGCCCCGGCTCAAGGGTGGCTACCGGCTCGACAACGACGCACAGACCGTCGAGTGGTTGGCCGGTCGGCGACACCGGGGCGACGCCATCGTTCTGCACGGCTTCGACGAGGCGGCGACGAAGAAACGGCGCGGCGAATTCGCTACCCTGCCCGCACACGAGGCGAACCTTCGGCTGATGGGTGCCGACAGGGTGCTCGAGCACCTCGGGCTGCGCACCCGGCTGTTCGCCGCACCGGGCTGGACGGTATCGCAGGGAACGGTAGACGCGTTGCCGCGTAACGGGTTTCGCTTGCTTGCCGGCCTGAGCGGCATCACCGACCTGGCGCGAAGGACGGTGGTGCGCGCCAGGGTGCTTGGGATCGGTGAGGGCTTTCTCTCCGAGCCCTGGTGGTGTCGCACATTGGTGATGTCGGCCGACCGCACGGCGCGCCGGTCAGGCATCGTCCGGGTTGGCGTGGCGGCGCGGCATCTGCGATCCCCGGGACCTCGTCAGGCCATGCTCGACGCGATCGACCTGGCACTGATGCATCAGTGCGCGCCCGCGATCTACGACTGGCGGCCCTATCCGGCGCTGACCGGCGCCGCATGACCGACCGCTACATTGGCGGCCATGGCAGATGCTGATGTCATCGTCGTCGGAGCGGGGCTCGCTGGTCTCGTCGCCGCCTGTGAACTGGCCGAGCGGGGCCGTCGGGTCCTGATCGTCGACCAGGAGAACGCCGCCAACATCGGCGGTCAGGCGTTCTGGTCGTTCGGCGGCCTGTTCTTCGTCGACAGCCCTGAACAGCGCAGGCTGGGCATCCGCGACAGCCACGAGTTGGCGCTGCAGGACTGGCTCGGCGCGGCCGGATTCGACCGGCCGGAGGACCACTGGCCGCGGCAATGGGCACAGGCCTACGTCGACTTCGCGGCCGGCGAGAAGCGCAGCTGGCTGCGGGAGCGCGGGCTGCGCACCTTCCCGCTGGTCGGCTGGGCCGAGCGCGGCGGCTACGACGCACGCGGCCACGGCAACTCGGTGCCGCGCTTCCATGTCACCTGGGGGACGGGCCCAGCGATCGTCGAGGTCTTCACACGCCGACTCACAGATAAAGCCAATGTCACCTTCGCCCATCGCCACCGCGTCGACGAGTTGATCGTCTCCGACGGTTCGGTCGTCGGCGTGCGCGGTGCGGTGCTGGAGCCGACGGACGCGGCGCGCGGGGTCGCGACGACACGAAACACCATCGGGGAGTTCGAGTTCCGAGCACAGGCGGTGATAGTCGCAAGCGGCGGTATCGGCGGCAACCACGATTTGGTTCGGCAGAACTGGCCGAAGCGGATGGGTCGGGTACCCGAGCAGCTGCTCAGCGGTGTGCCCGCGCACGTCGACGGCCGAATGATCGGCATCACCGAGTCGGCGGGTGCGCACGTCATCAACAGCGACCGGATGTGGCACTACACCGAGGGCATCACGAACTACGACCCCATCTGGCCCGACCACGGCATCCGAATTCTGCCCGCACCGTCGTCGCTGTGGCTCGACGCAACCGGGAAACGGTTGCCCGCGCCGCTGTACCCCGGCTTCGACACCCTCGGAACGCTGGAGCACATCGCCCGCACCGGCGCCGACTACACCTGGTTCGTGCTCAACGCCCGCATCATCGCCAAGGAGTTCGCGCTGTCGGGTCAAGAACAAAACCCCGACCTGACCGGGCGCAGCATCTCCGATGTGCTGGCCCGGGTTCGGCCCGGCGCGCCCGCGCCGGTGCAGGCATTCGTCGACAAGGGAGTCGACTTCGTCAGCGCAACCACGTTGCGCGAGTTGGTGTCCGCGATGAACACCGTTCCCGACGTCACGCCCCTGGACTACGCCACCGTCGAAGCGGAGGTGACCGCGCGCGACCGAGAGGTTGCCAACCGGTTCACCAAGGACAGCCAGGTGACGGCGATCAGGGCCGCTCGCGGCTATCTCGGCGACCGCTTCACCCGCGTCGTCGCCCCGCACCGGCTGACCGATCCGAAGGCAGGCCCGCTGATCGCGGTGAAACTGCACATTCTCACGCGAAAATCGTTGGGCGGGTTGGAGACCGACCTCGACTCACGAGTGCTTCGCGACGACGGCGGCGTGTTCACGGGACTCTACGCGGCAGGTGAGGCGGCCGGGTTCGGCGGCGGCGGTGTGCACGGCTACCGCTCGCTCGAGGGCACATTTCTCGGCGGCTGCGTGTTCTCCGGCCGCGCCGCGGGCAGAGCCGCCGCGCGCGATACCGCCTAGAAGGCCGCGGCTGAGCCGCTGGTCAGAATTGGGTGCCGTTCTCGGCCTCGAGAACCTGGAAGTCGGTGTCGGTCATCTCCGACAGCCTGCCGTAGTAGATGCCGCGAGCGTTGGGCTCGATGATCGCCTGATGGATCGGGACCGCGCGGGCCGGTGCGACGGCACGCAAAAAGTCAACGGCCTCAGAGATTCTCATCCACGGTGCGGCCGCGGGAGTGGCGAGCACATCCACCGGCTCGCCGGGTGTGAACAGCGCGTCGCCGGGATGCATCAGCCGGGCCGGGTGCTCCCCGTCGCCGATCAGATAGGAGATGTTGTCGATCACGGGGATCTCCGGGTGGATCACCGCGTGCTTGCCGCCGACGCCCCGGACCGTCAACGAGCCGACGGTGAACTCGTCGCCGACGTTCACCGCGCGCCACGGATCGCCCAGCTGTTGGGCTGTCTGCGGATCGGCGTACAGCGCGGCCTGCGGGTTGGCGTCCAGCAGGGCGGGCAGCCGCTCGGTATCGGCGTGATCGGGATGCTGATGAGTGATCAGGATGGCGTCCAGCCCGCTGATGCCCTCGAAGCCGTGCGAGAAATTTCCGGGGTCGAACAGGACGGTCGTCGTCGCGGAATCGGTTTGGAACTCGGCGAGTAGGCATGAATGGCCGAAATGGGTGAGCTGCATGCCTATATTGTGCGCTCAGGGGTGGTGGGCGATGCGGAAGATGGTGGCGGCGATACTGGCGGCCTGCGGGTTGGCGACCGCGCCGGGGGCGGTCGGGCCTGCGCATGCGATGCCGGCGGACTGCCCGCCGATCTGTGATCGCATCCCGAACTCAGCATGGATCGACCCGACGCAGATCCCGCTGTACCCGACATACCGCTGGCCGGGCCTGGCGGGCGTCGCCGTCACCACCACCAACCCCCGCTTCCGGTTCGAAGAGGCCTGCGCAGTGCCGCCGGTTCCCGACGATCCCCGCGGTTACGCGGTCTCCGCGCGAGCCACCGTGCCGCAACCCGACGGCCAGTGGCAGCTACAGGTTCAGGTGGTGCACTGGCGAGGTGAGACTTGGCGTGGCGGCCAACTCGCTGGGGCCGTCTTCGACAAGGCCGTCGCCGCGCTGCGCGGCTGCCAGTCGACCTCGCCGCTGACATCGCCGTCATTGACCACCGACGCCCCCGACCGGGTGACCGCGGTGATCAGCGGGGTGCTGCCCGGTCAGGCGGTGCTACACCAATACCTGCTGGTCAACCCGCGCAACAGCACCATCGTCGAGGTGGCGCTCCTTGCCACGACCCCACCACGCGTCGACTGGCCTGCGGTTGCCGACCCGCAGATCCTCGATGCCATGGCCGCCCCGCTGTGCACGGCCTACATCGATTCGTGCCGATGAGGCGGTCCAGCCGGTGCCGCCGGTAGAGTGAGCGCTGTGGCGAAGGTGGTTGTGAACGTGATGCCGAAGGCCGAAATCCTCGACCCCCAGGGGCAGGCGATCGTCGGCGCACTCGGCCGTCTCGGCTACGACGGAATATCAGATGTCAGGCAGGGCAAGCGGTTTGAACTCGAAGTCGACGACAGTGTCGTCGACGAGACGGTCGCCGAGATCGCCGAATCGCTGCTGGCGAACATCGTTATCGAGGACTGGTCGGTCAATAGGGAGCCGTCGTGACCGCTGGGGGCACCTCCCGCTCGCGGGGGAGTGTGGGCGTCATCACATTTCCCGGGTCGCTCGACGATGTCGACGCCGCACGGGCGGTCCGGCTGTCCGGCGCCGAGGCTGTCAACCTCTGGCACGCCGACGCCGACCTCAAGGGCGTCGACGCGGTCGTCGTCCCCGGCGGCTTCTCCTACGGGGACTATCTGCGGTGCGGAGCGATCGCGAAGTTCGCTCCCGTGATGAAATCCGTCATCGACGCCGCGGGCCGCGGAATGCCGGTCCTTGGCATTTGCAACGGGTTCCAGGTGCTGTGCGAGGCAGGTCTGCTGCCTGGCGCGTTGACCCGAAACGCCGGTCTGCACTTCGTCTGCCGCGACCTCTGGCTGGAGGTGGCGTCCAACACCTCGGCATGGACGTCGCGATACGAGCCAGGAGCCGACCTGCTGGTGCCGCTGAAATCCGGGGAGGGCCGCTATGTCGCCTCCGACGCCGTGCTCGACCAACTCGAGGGCGACGGCCGCGTGGTGTTCCGCTACCGCGACAATCCCAACGGCTCGATGCGTGACATCGCGGGCATCGCTTCGGCCAACGGCCGGGTTGTCGGGTTGATGCCGCACCCCGAGCACGCGACTGAGGCGCTCACGGGTCCGTCCGACGACGGGCTCGGCATCTTCTACTCCGCGATCGACGCGGTCCTCGCCAACGCCTAGGCGACGGGCCGCAGTGCCAGCGCGCCACCGTCGACAGGCAGCACCACACCGTTGATGTAGCTCGCCGCGGGCGAGGCGATGAACGCGACCGCCCTGGCGATTTCGTCCGGTCCGGCGATCCGCTGAAGTGCCCTGGTACGGCCAAGCCCGTCGACGATGTCGACGAGCCCGGCAGTGCCTTCCGTGTCGGTCGGGCCGGGCGCGATGGCATTCACCCGCACCCCGGCTGCGCCGAACTCGTCGGCCCAGAGCTTGGTCAGCAGGTCAAGAGCGGCCTTGCTCGCGCCGTAGAGGCCGGCTTCCGCGGACGGGGTGCTGGCTGCGACAGTGCTGATGTTGACCACGCTGCCGTGTCCGCGTTCGATCATGCCTGGAACCAGCTTCTGCACCAGAACGTACGGTGCCCGCAGGTTGATGTCGAAATGGTTGTCGAAGTCGACGTCGTCGGTGTCGAAAGTCGATCCGAACTCATAGATGCCCGCGTTGTTGATCAGGATGTCGACGTCTCCCGCCTCCGCGGCGAGCCTGCGGACGTCGTCGGCATTCGAGAGGTCGGCGGCGACGAATCGCGCTCTGCCGCGGACATTTTCGATCTCCTGGACCACCTTGTCGCCGCGCTCGGCGTTGCGTCCGTGCACGATGACGTCTGCGCCTTGTCGCGCGAGCTCGAGTGCAATCGCGTGGCCGATGCCTGCGGTCGCCCCGGTGACCAGAGCGGTGCTGCCCTCAAAAGTGTTCATACCGGCATAAGCCCGATCGCGAGCGCGTTATTCCGGTAGCCCCGACTAGGGCGCCAGCGCCACCGAGGCCTCGGCCGTGTAGCACAGGAACGTCAGCGTTTCCTGCATGTAGAGCGCCACCGTCTCGGCGTCGTGCGTCAGGTACCCGATCGACACATCGGTGCCCAGCTGCAGATCGAAATCGCCACCGCGGGTGGACAGCACGAACGCACCGTCGATTGCGGGCGCCCAGATGATGTCACCATCGACCAGCCGGTTGAGATGCTCGCGGATCGGATAGCCGTGCTCGGTGGTCTCGCTGACCTTCGTGTAAATGTCTGCCGACAACAGCACCGAGTACGGGCCGTCGACGCCAGCCAGACGCAGCGCGGACAGGGCCTGGGCGACGACGTCGGGCATCTCCCGCGGATCGCTGGGCAACGCGAGCGCCGGGTTGGAGCTGCACGCGCGGATTCCGCCGATCGACGCATCCTCGTAGCCCTCGAATATCGCGCGGTCCTCGACGAACGCCAACTTCTTCGCGGCCTCCTTGACCGGATCCCAGTCCGAGTCCTGCGATCCGCGCTCGACATCGTCGATGTCCGTGCGCGACAACGTGAACGGGACTCGCAGCCGTACCAGCGGCTTGCTCTCGCGTAGATGGGCGATCACACCGTCGCCGGGTGCACCCACATCGAGCAGGTGCCCCGTGCCGACCGACGCCGCGGTGGGGCCGCCCGGTTCGCTGACGTCGACGACGCGTCGTCCGGCGATGTGCCGCTTGAAGGTCCGCGTCGCTTCCGACTCGATCTCCGCCCAGGCCGCTTCGGTGACCGGAGCCAGGTCCCGGTAGAGGTTGTTCATCTATGAAGATCCTTTCAAGCTTCCGATGCCAAGTGATCCGTCACGAGATACGACGGGAACTGCTGGAGGTTCGTCTTGCGCCGGCGCCGAATCCGCAAGCGGCGGTGAGTCATCGAGGAAGTCTGTGGTCGGGGTGAAGAACATGCCGCCGGTCAGCGCAGTCGAGAAGTCGAGGATCCGGTCCGTGTTGCCCGGCGGGTCGCCGACGAACATGTTGTCCAGCATGCGCTCGGTCACCGCAGGACTACGCGAGTAGCCGATGAAGTACGTGCCGAACTCGGACTTGCCGATTTCTCCGAACGGCATGTTGTGGCGGACGATCTTGAGCTCGTTGCCGTCTGGGTCGGTGATGACGTTGAGCGCGATGTGTGAGTTGACCGGCTTGACCGCATCGGCCATCTCGATGTCGTCGAGCTTGGTGCGGCCCATCGCCCGCTCCTGTTCCTCGGTCGACAGCGAGTTCCAGGAGTCCATGTCGTGCACGTACTTCTGGACATGCACATAACAGCCGCCTGCGAAGTCGGGATCCTCGTCGCCGACCTGCGCGGCGGACACGGCGATCGGCCCGTCCGGGTTCTCGGTGCCGTCGACGAAGCCCAGCAGGTCGCGGTTGTCGAAGAACTTGAACCCGTGCACCTCGTCGACGACCGTGATGGCGCCGCCCATCGCTCCGACGATCCTGCCCGCCAGCTCGAAGCAGACGTCCATCGACTCCGCCCTGATGTGGAAGAGCAGATCACCCGGCGTCGACGGGGCGTGGTGCCTGCCGCCCTGGATCTCGACGAACGGATGCAGCTCGGCCGGGCGCGGTCCGGAGAACAGCCGATTCCACGCGTCAGAGCCGATCGAGGTCACCACCGAGAGCCGTTTGGTCGGGTCGCGGAAACCGATGGAGCGCACCAGCCCGGAGATGTCGCCGAGCGCATCGTGAACGGTTTGCTCGCCGCCGTCGTCGATGGTCACCACCAGAAAAATGGCGGCGGGCGTCAGCGGCGCAAGGACCGGTTGCGGCAGGACAGCGGGCACCGTCTGACCCTAAATCAAGATCGTGGGCGAAGATGGTGAACCATGTCGGCAAGTGCGCGGGGGTTGTGCGAGTTCATCGACGCGTCGCCGTCACCGTTCCACGTGTGTGTGACCGTCGCGCAGCGCCTGCAGCAAGCGGGCTTCACCGAACTGTCCGAACGCGACGCGTGGCCGAGGAAGGGGCGATTCTTCGTCGTGCGGGCCGGATCGCTGGTGGCCTGGCGGAGCCACGGCGAACCGGCGGCGCCGTTCCGCGTCGTCGGCGGACACACCGACAGCCCCAACCTGCGGGTGAAGCAACACCCTGACCGATTTGTATCCGGTTGGCGGATCGTCGCACTCGCGCCCTATGGAGGGGCGTGGCTGAACTCCTGGCTCGATCGCGACCTCGGTATAAGCGGCAGGCTGTCGGTGCGATCGGCCGACCGTATCGAGCACCGGCTGGTCCGAATCGACGAGCCGATCCTGCGGGTGCCGCAGCTGGCCATCCATCTGGCCGAGGACCGCAAGTCGGTGTCGCTGGACCCGCAGAGGCACGTCAACGCGGTCTGGGGCGTCGGCGGTGGACCGCGGTCATTTCTCGGTTACGTGGCCGAGCACGTCGGGGTCAGGGCCGAGGACGTGTTCGGCATCGACCTGATGACCCACGACCTCACCCCGTCGACACCGGCCGGGGCCGACGGTGAACTGCTGAGCGCGCCGCGACTGGACAACCAGGCCACCTGCTATGCGGGCCTCGAAGCGTTCCTGGCCGCTGAGCCCGCGGTTCACCTGCCGGTGCTCGCGCTCTTCGACCACGAGGAGGTCGGTTCCCAGTCCGATCACGGTGCGCAGTCCGAGCTGCTGCTGACGGTGCTCGAGCGCATCGCACTTGCGGCGGGCGGCGGCCGCGAAGACTTCCTGCGCCGGTTGCCCGACTCGATGGTGGCTTCGGGCGACATGGCGCACGCCACCCATCCGAACTACCCCGAGCGCCACGAGCCGTACCACCTGATCGAGGTCAACGCCGGGCCGGTGCTCAAGGTGCAGCCGAATCTGCGCTACGCCACCGACGGCCGCACGGCCGCGGCGTTCGCTTTGGCCTGCGAGCAGGCCAAGGTTCCGCTGCAGCGCTACGAACACCGGGCCGACCTGCCGTGCGGGTCGACGATCGGTCCGATGACCGCCGCGCGCACCGGCATCCCCACGGTGGACGTCGGTGCCGCGCAGCTGGCCATGCACTCGGCGCGCGAGGTGATGGGCGCCGACGACGTCGCCGCGTACTCGGCGGCGCTGACGGCGTTCCTTGCCCCTGGCTGATCGGCGTCAGACCGATGCCGGGTCGACCTGGTCGTAGCGGATGACGTTCTCGACCACCAGCCCGTCGCGGCTGCGCACCCTGTCGATACCGCGGAGCGCGAACGGCCCGTCCGGTCCCGTGCCTCGTCCCACATAGTGCAGGTAGACCAACTGCTCGCCGGAGACGCCACCGTCGATGGTCGCCGTGTCGAGCAGGTCGAGTGTCAGGTCGGGCGCGGCCGTGACGAGCTCGGCGATCTTGCCGATATAGGCCTCCTTGCCCCGCACCGGCACCGGGTCGCCCTGCCAGTGGCCGACGATGTCGTCGGCCAGAACGTCGCCGACTCGAGACATGTCGGGGGCCGCCCAGAAGGCCGCCCATACGTCGGCGCTGAACTGTGGTCGGGTCTGTGATTCAGTCATGGCACAAGCCTGCGTCGCTGTCCGGTGCAGCTCAATTACGCGGCAGGTAATGGCGACTGTGATCCCGCCGACTTGTCACCGGCTCGGCATAGGGTCGGCGCATGGCACTCAAGACCGAGAACATCACCATCGACACCACCGACCCCGAGAAGCTCGCCGATTGGTGGGCACGTGCGCTTGACGGGCAGGTAAACCCCGTCGCGCCACCGTTTTTCGTCGTCGTCACCGTGCCAGAAGGCCCGGGGCTGGCGTTCCAGCAGGTCGAAGACCCGACGCCGGGCAAGAACCGGGTACACATCGACTTCAGCACCGCCGACCGGGAGGCTGAGGTGAAGCGGCTGGTCGACCTCGGTGCCAGCGAAACCGGCAGGGGCAACTTCGGCGAATTCCAGTGGGTGGTGCTCGCGGATCCCGACGGCAACGCATTCTGCGTGGCGGGCGGCTAGGCGACGATCGGCGCCGCCCGCGCATTCCGTCGTCGGCAAACTAGACTGTCCCGGTGACGTCGGAGCTCACCCACGTGGTCGACACCGTCGGCCCAACCCCGAATGTCGACACTGTCGACCGGGCCACAGCCAGTCCGGACCAGCCGCAACCTTTTCGGGAACTCGGTCTCAAGGACGACGAGTACCAGCGCATCCGCGAAATTCTTGGCCGCAGACCCACCGATGCCGAGCTGGCGATGTATTCGGTGATGTGGAGCGAGCACTGCAGCTACAAGTCCTCCAAGGTGCACCTGCGCTACTTCGGTGAGACCACCACCGAGAAGATGCGCACGGCGATGCTGGCCGGCATCGGCGAGAACGCCGGCGTCGTCGACATCGGCGACGGTTGGGCGGCCACCTTCAAGGTCGAGTCGCACAATCACCCGTCCTACGTCGAGCCGTACCAGGGCGCAGCGACCGGTGTCGGTGGCATCGTACGCGACATCATGGCGATGGGCGCCCGTCCGGTTGCGGTGATGGACCAGTTGCGCTTCGGCGCTGCCGATGCACCCGACACCCGCCGCGTCGTCGACGGCGTGGTCCGCGGCATCGGGGGATACGGAAACTCACTCGGGTTGCCCAACATTGGCGGCGAAACCGTCTTCGACGCGTCATACGCGGGCAACCCGCTGGTGAATGCGCTGTGCGTCGGGGTGTTGCGCAAAGAGGATCTGCATCTGGCGTTCGCGTCGGGCACCGGCAACAAGATCATCCTGTTCGGGGCGCGCACCGGACTCGATGGAATCGGCGGGGTTTCGGTGCTGGCTTCTGAGACGTTCGGCGGCGACGAAGACGGCGCGGGACGCAAGAAGCTGCCATCTGTACAGGTCGGCGACCCGTTCATGGAGAAGGTGCTCATCGAGTGCTGCCTCGAGCTGTACGCCGCCGGGCTGGTGATCGGCATCCAGGACCTCGGCGGTGCCGGATTGTCCTGTGCCACATCCGAACTCGCCTCTGCCGGTGACGGTGGCATGGCCGTCGAACTGGACACGGTGCCGCTGCGCGCGGCGAACATGACGCCTGCGGAGATCCTGTCCAGCGAGTCGCAGGAACGCATGTGTGCGGTAGTCGCCCCCGAGAACGTCGATTCGTTCATGGCGGTGTGTCGCAAATGGGAGGTGCTGGCGACCGTCATCGGCGAGGTGACCGACGGCGACCGGCTGCGGATCACATGGCACGGCGAGACAGTCGTCGACGTGCCGCCCCGCACCGTCGCGCACGAAGGCCCTGTCTACGAGCGACCGATCCAGCGTCCGGAAACCCAGGATGCACTCAACGCCGACACGTCGGAGCGGCTGCCGCGGCCGAGATCGGGTGACGAGCTTCGCGCGACACTGCTTGCGATGGTCGGCAGCCCGCATCTGTGCAGCCGGGCGTTCATCACCGAGCAGTACGACCGCTACGTCCGCGGCAACACCGTGCTGGCCGAGAACGCCGACGGCGGTGTGCTGCGGATCGACGAGTCCACCGGGCGCGGCATCGCGGTGTCCACCGACGCGTCCGGCCGCTACACCCAGCTGGACCCCTACACGGGTGCCCAGCTCGCGCTGGCCGAGGCGTACCGCAATGTCGCGGTCACCGGCGCCACCCCCATCGCGGTCACCAACTGCCTGAACTTCGGATCACCGGAGGACGCCGGCGTCATGTGGCAGTTCTCCGAGGCGGTACGAGGGTTGGCCGACGGCTGCGCCGCCCTTGGCATTCCGGTAACGGGCGGAAACGTGAGCTTCTACAACCAGACCGGCACCACCGCGATCATGCCAACCCCGGTCGTCGGGGTGCTGGGTGTCATCGACGATGTGGCCCGTCGCATCCCGACCGGTCTGGGCACAGAGCCCGGCGAGACCTTGCTGCTGATCGGCGACACGCGAGACGAGTTCGACGGCTCGATCTGGGCGCAGGTCACCGCAGACCATCTCGGCGGGCGCCCACCCGAGGTCGATCTCGAACGCGAACGACTGCTGGCCGAGGTGCTGACCGCGGCGTCGCGCGACGGCCTCGTATCGGCCGCCCACGATCTGTCGGAGGGCGGCCTGATCCAGGCTGTCGCCGAGGCCGCGCTCACCGGTGAAACCGGTTGCCGGATAATCCTTCCCGAGGGACAGGACGCGTTCGTGGCGTTGTTCTCCGAATCGGCGGGACGGGTGCTGGTGGCCGTGCCGCGCACCGAGGAGAGTCGACTGCGGTCCATGTGCGAGGCCCGCGGCCTGCCGGTGACCCGCGTCGGCGTCGTGGACCAGGGCAGCGACGCCATCGAGGTGCAGGACCAGTTCACGGTGTCGCTGGAGGACCTGCGCCGCACTTCGGAGGGCGTGCTGCCCGGGTTGTTCGGGTGACTGCTCCGACCCATGACATCGCCGGCGAACCGGTCGCCGCAAGCCACGAGCGCAAGCGACGCCATCCCCTGTTGGTGTGGGCATGGAGCCTGGTGCGCCTTGACTTCCTCGGGATCGCGTTCGGCGCGCTGTTCTTCTGTCTGTCGCTGACACCCTCGCTGCTTCCCCGTGATTGGCTGTTTCAGGGTCTGATCGGGGGGGTGAACGCCGCGATCGGCTACGGCATCGGTGTCTTCATTCAGAAAATGCTGCACCGCTTCGTGTTACGGCGTCGGCGATGGTGGCCTCCGCCGAAACGCGTTCTGTACTGGAGCAAGGCCGCGACCATCACGCTGGCCACGGCCGCGGGCCTGCTGATGCTGATTCCCGCGGCGGCGTGGCAGCGCCGGGTGTCCGCGGAGATGGGCATGGAAGGACCGGGCACCGTCGGTTACCTGCGCACCCTGATCATCGCCATGCTCGTCACGGGGCTGTGTGTGTCCGCCGCGCGGGTGATCATCGACCTCATCAAGACGATGGCCCGGTTCTTCATTCGCCGCTGGCACCTGCACGACGAGGTGGCTCTGTTCATCGGCACGGCGATCGTCGTGGTGCTGGCCATCACGCTGATCAACGGCGTGCTTGTCCGCGGTTTCCTTGCCGGCGCCAACAGGGTGTTCCAACCGCAGAACACCACCACCAGGGAGTCGGTCACTCAACCGCTGGAACTCGAGAAGTCGGGTAGCCCAACGTCATTCGCTCCGTGGGAGTCATTGGGGTATCAGGGCCGGAACTTCGTCGCCACCGGCCCGCACGCCTTCGAGCTGACCCGTCTCAACGGCAAGCCGGCGAAGGAACCCATCCGGGTGTACGCGGGACTGCAGACCGCCGACACCGATGGGGAGCGGGCCGCCATCCTGGTTCGCGAACTGGAACGCACCCGCGCGTTCGAACGCAAGGTGCTTGTCATCGTCCCGACGACGGGCACCGGGTGGATCAATCCGGTCGCTGCCAGGGCGCTGGAGTTGATGTACAACGGCGACACCGCGATGGTGGGATCGCAGTATTCCTATCTGCCGAGCTGGATTTCGTTCCTCGGTGACCGCGACAAATCGATGGAGTCCGGCGCGACGATGATCGACGCGGTTCACGCCTGGTGGCTGCGGCTGCCCGCCGACCGGCGGCCCAAGCTGCTGCTCTACGGCGAGAGCCTGGGCTCCATGGCGGGGCAGGGCGCATTCAACTGGCTGCCCGACATCGCGAAAATGAATTTCTCGTCGGTGCTCTGGGTGGGTCCACCGAACGCCAGCCCGCTCTGGCGAGGTATCACCGCCCGCCGTGACCCGGGCACCCCTGAGGTCGAGCCGCGCTACGACAACGGTCGCACAGTCCGCTTCTCGCAGGCCACCGACACCGCCGATATCGTCACCGACACCGACGCGCTATGGGAAGGCACCCGAGTGCTGTTCCTGCAGCACGCGTCGGACCCCATCGTGTGGTGGTCGGGGGATCTGATGTTCAACCGCCCTGACTGGCTGAGGGAACCACCCGGAAGAGACCGAACGCCGCTGATGCGGTGGTATCCGATCGTCACGTTCTGGCAGGTGGCCGCCGACATGACCAACGCGGGCTCGGTCCCCGGCGGGCACGGCCACAATTACGGTGAGTACATACTCGACGGCTGGGCCGCGGTGGCCCCGCCCGACGGTTGGACCGCCAAGGACACCGACCGAATCCGCGCCGCGCTCGAGCAGAACTTGGCCCGCGGCGGACCCGAGTATTAGTGGCTGCCTTGCAGTTTCGCGCGGTGGCGCTGGCGGCAGGCCTCGTCGGCTGGAGCGCGTTGATCGGTCCGCGGCTACCCGTGCGCGTACAGCCCGTGGTTCACGCCGTGCTGGCCGGCGTGCTCGCGGTATCGGCCCGCGCACCGCTGGGCCTGCGCCCACCGCAGCTGTGGTCGGGGCTGCGGCTCGGGGTTGCGGCGGCCACCCCGGTTGTCATCGGCGTCGCCGTGTCGACGGCGATACCGTCGGTGCGGTCGGCGATGGCCCGGCGCGATCTTCCCGCGTCGCCCGCACCTTGGCTGGGGCTACGCATCCCGGTCGGAACGGTGTGGTCGGAAGAGGCGGCCTATCGCGCCGCGTTGGGCACCGTCGCGGCGGACGCGTTCGGGCCTGCCTGCGGACGGCTTGTGCAGTCGCTGGCGTTCGGGCTGTCCCACATCGCCGACGCTCGCGGCGCCGGTGAGCCCGTGCTTCCCACCGTGCTCGTCACCGGCGTGGCGGGCTGGGTCTTCGCGCTGCTGCGGGAACGGTCCGGCAGCCTGCTCGCCCCGATGCTCACGCACCTCGCGATCAACGAGGCGGGCGCGATAGCGGCGATCGGCGTGCAACACCGCCGAAACTGAATTCCAGCACGCCTCCACTCGAACTTCCGGTGCTGGAATTCCGTTTCGCGGAGATCTATGGGTTGATCGTGCTCTCGCCGATCTGTCGGCCCCACAGGTATTCGGTCACCAACGGTGACGCGAACTCGAGGTGGTTGTACGGGGCGATGCTGTAACCGGTGTCCATCACCAGATACGGGAACGGATACAAGTACTTGGTGACCTTCTGCCAACAACCGGGACGACCCTCGGGTCCGCCATGTGCGTTCACGCGCGGCAGGTTGTCCGGGTAGATGAACGGATCACCCGGCAGGGCAATGGTTCCGTAGGACTTCAACGCGTACCCGTTGTCGCCGCCGAGGACTTTGGAAAGCCTCGGCGCCACCTCCGCGTAATTGCGGATCGTGCAGAAAATCATGCCGCGATAGTCGTCGAGCAACGTGGTCGTCGGCAGCAGGTCCTCGGCGGCGCGCACGAAGTACGGTCCGGCGCGTTCAAGGCTGTCGGCGGCCCTGCCGAACCCGATCGCTGCCAGCAGTGCGGCGTCGATGTTGCCCCGCTGGTCGTTGAGCGTCGGCGCGGTGCTCGCGGCGTTGTCCAGGCCGTTCCACAGGTCGAAAGAGGCGTTCGCGTACACCTCGGCGAGATCGGCCAGGGCCCGGGTGTCGGCGTGAATCTGCGGCATCCGGGGGTTCAGGTCGGCCATGATCTGGTTCGCGTTGCGGAGCGAGTCCCCGAAACGCTCACCCAGCCCGGCCACCGCCTGCGCCGTCGCCGTCAGAGTCGCGTTGAGGTCGATGGGATCGACCTGTTCTGACAAGGACATGACTGTTTCGAAGACGGTGTTGAACTCTGTTGTGACCGACGCTGCATCGATCACGTCCTGACTCGTAATACGCTGCGGACTCGGATCTTTGGGCGAACTGAAGGAGATGTACTTGTTGCCGAACACCGTCGTCGCCCTGACATCGGCGACTACATTGCGCGGAATGAACGCGATGTAGCGGGGTTCGACGTTCAGCGTCAGCCTGGCCTTCGCGGCACCCGCCATGTCCACGTAATCGACCCCGGCCACCTTCCCGATCTCGACACCGTTGTACGTCACCTTCGAACCCGGGTCGACCACGAGTCCCGCGCGCGGGGACAGCACTGTTAGATGTGTTTTCCGCATCAGGTCGCCACGGAACTGGAGGAAAACGAAGCTCGCCGCGATCGCGACGAGCACCAAAAGGACCACGCCGGCCACCCGGTAAGGCGGCTTATGCCGGTCGACGAACACCTTGAGACACTAAAGTATGCCCGCGCGCCGTACCGTCGATCCGGCCAAGACGCGAGCCGCCGTTCTGGCAGTGGTCGAGTGGCTGCGTGACGAGAACCGGCCTGCGCCGCAACGTTCCGCGCTCGCGGAGGCTGTCCGGTTGACCGTGCGAACGCTTGCCGCCACCGCGCCGGGGGCAAGTGTCGAAGTTCGGGTGCCGCCCTTCGTTGCGGTGCAATGTATTTCGGGGCCGCGGCACACTCGCGGTAACCCACCCAACGTGGTTGAGACGGACCCGCGCACGTGGCTGCTGCTGGCGGCTGGACTGCGCACGGTGGCCGACGCCGCGTCTGCGGGCGAGTTGCAGTTGTCCGGCGCCCGCGCTGCAGAGATCGCGACGTTGCTGCCGGTGGTGCCGCTCGCCCCCTGAACGGGCGGCGAGGTGATGCCCGCCGGGAATCCACACCGGGCCTCGGACGTTGACCTTATCGGCGACATGTGCGCCGGCAATTCCGTGATTGACCCGTGATGACCGTAGACTGAGCACGTCACCCACCGCCCCTTGGGAGCAGCCCTATCGTGACCGTCGAGCAACCGGAGAACGAACCTAGAGAAGAGTGCGGCGTCTTCGGCGTATGGGCGCCGGGCGAAGAGGTTGCCAAGCTCACCTACTACGGCCTGTACGCGCTGCAGCATCGCGGGCAGGAAGCCGCTGGTATCGCCGTCGCCGACGGCTCCCAGGTGCTGGTCTTCAAGGATCTCGGGCTGGTCAGCCAGGTCTTCGACGAGCAGACGCTCGGCGCGATGGAGGGGCATGTCGCAATCGGACACTGCCGCTACTCCACCACCGGCTCCACCACCTGGGAGAACGCGCAGCCTGTGTTCCGCAACACAGCGGCGGGCACCGGTGTCGCGCTCGGACACAACGGCAACCTCGTCAACACCACAGACCTCGCGGCGCGTGCCCGCGAACTCGGTTTGATCAACATGCGCGGTGCCGCCGCCGCGACCACCGATTCCGACATCCTCGGCGCGCTGCTGGCGCATGGCGCAGCGGATTCGTCGGTCGAGCAGGCCGCACTGGAGTTGCTTCCCATGGTGCGAGGCGCGTTCTGTCTGACTTTCATGGACGAGAACACCTTGTACGCGGCTCGCGACCCGCACGGTGTGCGGCCGTTGTCGCTCGGACGCCTCGACCGGGGCTGGGTTGTCGCCTCCGAGACCGCGGCCCTGGACATCGTCGGCGCCTCCTTCGTCCGCGACATCGAACCGGGCGAGCTGCTGGCCATCGACGCCGACGGCGTGCGTTCGAGCCGGTTCGCGCCGCCCTCGCCGAAGGGTTGCGTGTTCGAGTACGTGTACCTGGCACGGCCCGACAGCACGATCAGCGGCCGATCGGTGCACAAGACGCGCGTCGACATCGGACGCAGGCTTGCCCAGGAAAGGCCGGTCGACGCCGATCTGGTGATCGGCGTCCCTGAGTCCGGCATCCCGGCGGCCGTCGGCTATGCGCAGGAGTCGGGCATTCCGTATGGACAGGGGCTGACCAAGAACGCCTACGTCGGCCGGACGTTCATCCAGCCGTCGCAGACCATCCGTCAGCTGGGTATCCGGCTGAAGCTCAACCCGCTGCGAGAGGTGATCCGCGGCAAGCGGCTCATCGTCGTCGACGACTCGATCGTCCGCGGCAACACCCAGCGCTCACTCGTCCGGATGCTGCGTGAGGCAGGTGCCATCGAGGTGCATGTGCGCATCGCCTCACCGCCGGTGAAGTGGCCGTGCTTCTACGGCATCGACTTCGCCACCCCCGCCGAGCTCATCGCCAACGCCGTCGAGAACGAGGAAGAGGTGGTCGAGGCCGTACGGCACGGCATCGGCGCCGACTCGCTCGGCTACATCTCGCAGCAGGCCATGATCGCGGCCACTGAACAGCCTGCGTCGCGGCTGTGCACCGCCTGCTTCGACGGCAAGTACCCGATCGAACTGCCCGGCGAGTCGGCGTTGGGCAAGAACGTCATCGAGCACATGCTCGCGACCGCCGCCCGCACCGGCATACCGCTGAAGGCCGACAACGACAACGCATCGGCCCTGCGTCGCCCTTGAAATCTACTGCGGCGCAGTTGGACTGAACTTCAGTAAGTGACGGCGTCCGTCGCTGGGTGCGGTGCCGTCTTCTTTAAGCGCCTGCGCCACCGATTCGCGGTATCCCGTCAGCCCGCCTTGGGGTGGCGGGATGAAATCGTCGATGTCGTGGTTCAGCATCACGGCGTCGCATTCGAGGGATTCGACAAGGGGGCGCGCCAGGCCCGACGGGATCGGCGTCACCAGACCCACCCACCAACTGGCGATCGAGGGGGTCAAAAGGGGCAGCACGACGATGAGGCGGCGCCGGAGGCCCGCGACGGCGGCGTAGCCCTGCATCGCGTCGCCGTACTCCATCACGTCGGGTCCGCCCACATCCCAGGTCCGTGACTTCGGCACGTCCGCCGTGGCAGCCCGGGCCAGGTAGTCGAGCACGTCGCCGATCGCGATCGGCTGGATCTTGTTGTGCACCCACTTCGGCGTCGTCATCGCCGGGAGGCGGTCGGTGAGGTGGCGAATCATCTCGAACGACGCCGACCCCGAACCGATCACGATGCCGGCCTGCAGCACCACAGTCTCGATGCCCGAGTCGATGAGGATCTCACCGACCTCGGCGCGCGACGACAGATGTCGAGAGAGCTTGACGCCCTCGGGATGGAGGCCGCTCAGGTACACCAGACGCCGGACGCCGGCCTTCTGCGCCGCCGAGACCACGTTGCGTGCCGACTGCGCCTCCTCGGCGACGAAGTCCTTCGACGTGCCCATCGAATGCACCAGGTAGTAGACGACGTCCGCGCCGTCGAATGCGTCGGTCAATGAGTCCGCCTCGGTCAGGTCGCCACGAACCACCTCGACGTCGTCACGCCACGGCGCGTCGGCGAGCTTGTCGGGATTGCGCGCCATCGCTCGCACAGTCAGCCCGGCATCCAGTAGTTGTGGTACCAGCCGACTACCGATGTAGCCGGTTGCGCCCGTCACGACGGCGCGAATTTCCTCCGCAGACACTCAGACCTCCTTCCATTGAAACCATTCAAGTTATTCGGAGCCGATAGACCCGCGGATGTCCACTTCGGGCATCAGGCAAACCCGCAACCTGGGTCCGGCGCATCGTCGGACAACGGCGCCCCGACTGGATCGATGTAAAGGACCTGCAGAACCAGCGGTCCCGGGCCGACGTTCCGCCCGATATGCACGTAGCCGGGGCCGCCCTTTTCCGCGATGCTCTGGCCGGCGACATAAAAGCCGTCCATCGTGCAGTCGGCCCGGTTGTGCATCAGTACGCCTTCCTTGACCACGCCGAACAACTGGCCGTCATGGGAATGCCATCCGGTGCTACCGCCGGGAGCGATGGTGATCTCCCGGAACACGTAGTCCTTGCCATCGTCGGTCATCTGCCACAGCACAGTGCCCTCGGTGTCTCGCGGGGGGGTGGCGGCCGCGGGGCCGGCAAATCCGACCGATACGGCCGCGCATACCGCGGCGGCCATCGCAAACAAGCGAAGTTCCGTCATGGACGGTCACGGTGTCATACCGTCGCTGATCGTGCGGGATGTCGGCGTTAATAACGCGCAGCGAGCGGCGAATACCGTGCGGACGCCTGGCCCGGTAGATTTGGTCGCGATGACGGATCGCGCCGCACAACACGGCATCTCCTATGCATCGGCCGGGGTGGACATCGAAGCTGGTGACCGCGCCGTCGAACTCTTCAAACCGCTGGCCAGCAAGGCGACCAGGCCCGAGGTACGCGGTGGCCTCGGTGGATTCGCCGGGCTGTTCGCGCTGCGTGGCGGCTACCGCGAGCCGGTGCTGGCCAGCTCGACCGACGGCGTCGGCACCAAGCTCGCCGTGGCGCAGGCGATGGACAAGCACGACACCGTCGGCCTCGACCTCGTCGCCATGGTGGTCGACGACCTTGTCGTATGCGGTGCCGAGCCGCTGTTTCTGCAGGACTACATCGCCGTCGGCCGCACCGTCCCCGAGCGGGTGAGCGAATTGGTCGGCGGAATCGCCAACGGCTGCGTGATCGCGGGCTGTGCCCTGCTCGGCGGTGAGACCGCCGAACATCCCGGGCTGATGGCGCCCGACCACTACGACATCTCGGCGACCGGTGTGGGCATCGTGGAGGCTGACGACGTGCTCGGTCCCGACCGCGTCAAACCAGGCGACGTGATTATCGGAATGGGCTCCACCGGACTGCACTCCAACGGTTACTCGCTGGCCCGCAAGGTGCTTCTGGACATCGACCGGATGAACCTCGCCGGGCACGTCGAGGAGTTCGGTCGCACGCTGGGCGAGGAGTTGCTCGAGCCCACCCGCATCTACGCGAAGGACTGCCTGGCGCTGGCCGCCGAGACCCAAGTGCGCACGTTCTGCCACGTCACCGGTGGAGGTCTGGCGGGCAACTTGGAACGTGTCGTCCCGCAGGGGCTGTTGGGCGAGGTGGATCGCGGCACGTGGACCCCCGCGCCGGTGTTCGGCATGATCGCCCAGCGCGGCCGCATCGACCGGGTCGAGATGGAGAAGACGTTCAACATGGGTGTGGGCATGATCGCCGTCGTCGCACCCGAGGACACCGACCGCGCACTCGCGATCCTGACTGCCCGGCATCTGAACTGCTGGATTCTGGGCACCGTCACCAAAGGCAGCAAAGACGGCCCGCGGGCCCAACTCGTGGGTCAGCACCCACGCTTTTGAGGAAAAAGGCGCCTATCGGCGCCAATCGTCCTCTGGAACCCACTCATCGTCGGCGAGAGTACCGCCGCCCGAGCCGTTTCGGTCATCGGTATCGGTCGGTTCCGACCCGGCCAGCTCTTGCCGGAGCCGCTCGAAATCGGTCTGCGGTGAGCTGTATTTGAGCTCACGAGCAACCTTGGTCTGCTTTGCCTTAGCCCGGCCGCGGCCCATGGGGGGACCCCCTCGCGCAATAACGGAGCGGCCCAATTAGAAGGCGGCTCCGATCTGTGTGTGTTTATTGTCCTGCCAACACTTTACCGTGCCCGTCCGCGCAGCGCTGGCAGGGCCGTCTGAGCGCGTATCGGGTCACCGCGTGCCGCCCCGCAGCCGCTCGACCGCCAGCCGGCCGGCTCCGGTGGTGTTGGCGGCTGGCAGGGTGTCCGCGTCGATCACGGCAGGCACCTCGACCTCGCCCCCGGTTGTCAGCGCCGTGTCCGCGGGCAGCCCGCGTTTGAGGAGTGCGAGCGCAACGGGGCCGAGATCAACGTGGTCGACGACGGTGCCGACGCGGCCGACCGCACGGCCGCCCGCGAGTACCGGATCGCCTGTCGCGGGTCGGTCCGTGGACCCGTCGAGATGCAGCAGCACCAACATGCGGGGCGGTTTCCCGAGGTTATGGACCCGCGCGACGGTTTCCTGCCCGCGGTAGCAGCCCTTGTCGAGGTGCACGGCGTCGCCGATCCAGCCGACCTCGTGCGGGATCGTCCGCTCGTCGGTGTCGACCCCGAGCCGCGGTCGCAGGCCAGCCACCCGGTACGCCTCGTAGGCCCAGGTGCCTGCCAGCCGCACGCCCGCAGCGGTCAACCGGTCCTTCCAGTCGGCGGTCTGATCGCGCGGTACGACGAGGTCGAGTTCAAGGCCCGGCCCGCCCAAACGGCGGACGAAGCCGCCGCCGGGCAGTGCCTTCGCAGTGTTTTCAGCTGGCAGCGAACCGAGTCCGAGCGCGTCGAGCACCCGCCCGTCGGCCAGCTGGGGGCCCAGAAGCGACAACACGGCCAGGTCCGCAGGCGCGACGGCGACGTCGGCCCAGAACACCATCTTGCGTAGATAGGTCAGCAACGGCTCGCCGCGCCAGGATTCGGTGTCGAGGTAGGTGACGTCGCCGAGCTCGGTCTGAATCCAGTGATCTTCGACACGGCCCTGGCCGTCGAGGCTCAGATTCTGGGTGACCGAGCCGTCGGCCAGCTCGCTGACGTGCTGGGTGGAAATACTGTGCAGCCAACTCTTCCGCTCGCCACCCGTCAGCTCGATCACCGCTCGATGGGAACGGTCGACCACGACCGCAGCGCTCATCGCGGCGCGCTGCTCGCCGAGCGGGTCGCCGTAGTGCCACACGGCGCCTGCGTCGGGTCCCGTTTCAGGTGCGGGAACTGCTGACATAGGTCCAACTGTACGGCGCTACGCTTCTTGGCCATGGCGAGCGAACCGGGCGTTGTGGTCACGCTCGACGGGCAACTGCGGGATCCGCGGACACCACTGCTGCACGCCGACGACCTGGCCGCGGTGCGCGGCGACGGCATCTTCGAGTCACTGCTCGTGCGCGACGGACGGCCGTGCCTGCTCGAGTCCCATCTGGGGCGGTTGGCGCAGTCGGCGCGGATGATGGACCTTCCAGAACCCGATCTGTCGCGCTGGCGTACCGCGATCGCGGCCGCGACGGCCGCGTGGACCGAACGGGGCGGCGGTGAAGGTGTACTCCGGCTGATCTACAGCCGTGGACGCGAAAGCGGATCGAATCCGACGGCATTCGCGATGATCGGCGCGGTGGCAGGGAGGGTCGCGGAGGCACGCGCGCACGGGGTGGCGGCGGTGACCCTCGCCCGCTCGCTGCCCGCCGAGGCCGCCTCCGACATGCCGTGGCTGTTGGCAGGCGCCAAAACGCTGTCGTACGCGGTGAATATGGCCGCGCTGCGGCACGCCGAACGCCAGGGCGCCGGCGACGTCATCTTCATCAGTTCCGAGGGAAACGTCCTTGAAGGGCCGCGGTCGACGGTCGTCATCGCCACCGAGATCGACGGACGGCTGGCTCTGCTCACCCCGCCGCCCTGGTATCCGATCCTTCGAGGCACCACCCAGCAGGCCCTGTTCGAGGTGGCCCGCAACAAGGGCTACGACTGTGACTACAAGGCCTTGCGATCGGCTGATCTTCTTGCTGCACAAGGAGTTTGGCTCGTTTCCAGCATCACCCTCGCGGCACGGGTGCACACCCTGGACGGCAAACCGCTGCGGCATTCGCCGATCGCCACCGAGATCAGTGAACTGGTCGACGCCGCGATCGTCAGCGATCGTTGAGCGCCGTCAGGGTTTTCGGCCGGACAGCATAAGCAGCGGAAACTCCGGGATGCGACTGACGTCCTTGTCCGCGAGATCTATCCGGCTCGCGAGGTCGCGCAGATCGTCCACGTCGAGCGAGCGCCCCGCAATCCAAGTGCGAAAAAACGCGAGGTTGGGACCGCCGAGGAAACGTGGACTTGCGTAGTTGGCGATGAAACGCTGACAGTCCTCGAAGGTGGCGCTGCGGTCCGCGTCGGTGACCAACAACGGACCCCCTGGCTTGAGGACGCGCAAGCACTCGGCGAGGCCGGCGTCCTGTGACGTCCAGTGTTTGATGGAGCCGTAGCTCAGCACGCCATCGAAGCTGGCATCCGGGAACTTCAGCTGTGTCGCATCACCCAGCTCGAATCGAACCCGATCGCCGTAGCCCCGCAGCAGCTTTGAGGCTCGTGTGAGCTGAGGCTCGGACAGGTCGATGCCGACGATGTCGACGTCGGGTCGCTGATCGGCGACGTACTTGGTGAATTTGGCGCCACCGCAGCCCACGTCGAGGACGCGGCCGTTATGGGGGAGATGTGGCAAAAACCGTTCGTCGATCACATGACGTGACAGGTAGACCGCGGGCGCGACTATCACCTCGTAGGTCCACGCGTGAAACGACGTATAGATCGCGGTGATCTCGTCGAACGGCGCCAACGCCATGTTTTGCTCCTAGTCAGATCGGCGCGCCAATCATACCGACGGGCGGGAACCCCAGTCGCAGAGTTCAATCCACCTTCCTTCACCGGTCGGCCCAACTAGGCTGCAACAAACGGGTGGGACGGGGGATGGGTGATGGGAAAGCTCGGCAGATCGATCGCGTGTGCACTCGTTGCGCTCGTATTGCTGACGTGCGCGCAGGGATGCAGCAGCCAAGGCGAACCTGCGACCCCAGCGGCGGGGTCCGGTGACGGCGCCTTCCGCCGGCTCGCGGGAGAGGTTCTCGAGTTCTACTACAAGCAAGATCCGTCGACTGCGACATACCTCGGCATCCACAGGTACGACGACCTGATTGCCGACTATTCCTCGGCGAGCGTCAAGGCCGACGTCCAGGCCATAAGAGCGTTCCGAGGGAAACTCGATGCCGTTGACGCGCAAGCGCTTTCGTCCGAGGCGCAGCTCGACTTGGTGCAGACCAAGAACACTCTCGACGGCATGTTGTTACGCAACGAGGTCATCCGCCCCCAGACCAAGGATCCAGACATCTACAGCAGCGGAATCACCAACGACGCTTACGTGATGATCTCGCGCACGTTCGCACCGCCGGAGCAACGCCTCAAGTCACTGACGGCCCGTATGAAGTTGATGCCCGGTGCTCTTGCCGAGGCCCGCAAGAACCTCGACAACCCACCACGGGTCTACACCGAGATCGCCATCGATCAGGTCGACGGCAACCGTGACTTCTTCGCCGAAGATGTGCCTGCGGCGTTCGAGGGTGTCAAAGACCCTGCGGTACTTGCCGAGTTCAACGCCGCCAAGGACGCTGTCATCGCAGCGCTCGAGGACTACAAGTCATGGCTGCAGGACGACCTGCTCAACCGGTCCAACGGCTCGTTCGCCTACGGCGCGGACACCTACGAGAAGGTGCTCGCCGCCGACGAGATGATCACCACCCCGCTTCCCGACCTGCTGTCCGCCGCCGAGGCGGACCTGAAGAGCAACCAGCAGGCGTTCACCGAGGCTGCGCGACGGGTTGACCCGACGAAGACGCCGCCCGAGGTGCTCGCGGACGTGGCTAAAGACTTTCCGCCGCCCTCGGAGCTGCTGGCCGTCACGCAGAGCGGCCTTGACAGCCTCGCCCGGTTCGTCCGCGAGAAACAGATCATCGACATTCCGCATGCGCCTCCCGCGAAGGTGGTGGAGACGCCGCCGTTCATGCGCGCGACGACCTCAGCGGCGATGGACACCCCCGGCCCGTTCGAGAAGGTCGCGACCGAGGCCTACTTCATGATGACGCTGCCCGACCCGACATGGTCGAAGGAAGAGCAGGACGACTTCATGTCGCAGTGGTACCGGCCCTCGATCAGCAATGTTTCGGTGCACGAGGTGTGGCCGGGCCACTACGTGCAGTTCCTCTTCGCCAAGGACTACCCGTCCGACGTCCGGAAGGTCTTCGCCACGTCGAGCAACTTCGAGGGCTGGGCACACTACTGCGAGCAGATGGTGCTCGATGAGGGTCTGCACGCCGACGATCCGCGCTACCGGCTGGCGGAGGTTCAGGACGCGCTGCTTCGTGACGTCCGCTTCATCGTCGGCATCAAGATGCACACCCAGGGCATGACGGTCGAGCAGGCGCAGAACACGTTCGTCGAGCAGGCATACCAGCCGGAACCGGTCGCCGAGTCGGAGGCCAAACGCGGAACATCTGACGCGACATACGGCTACTACACGATGGGCAAGCTGATGATCATGAAGCTGCGCGAGGACTACAAGGCGAAGATGGGCCAGAAGTACTCACTGAAGGATTTCCACGACAACTTCATCAAACTCGGGCCGCTGCCGTTGCCGCTGATCCGGAAGGCGATGCTGGGGGAGATCGGCGATCCGTTCTAGGGCAGTGCGGGAAAAATCGAGCGGAAAAAAATTGCTGGCAGCCACTTTGTGAGCGGTGGTAGCTTCGTCGGTACACAGGGAAGGAGGTGGTCCGACAAATTGATTGACTTATGGACATGTGAGGTGGCTGCGAGCTAGCAGCACCGGGGAGTCACCCGCGCGCGCTGGCGAATTCCCCGCAGTCACCCGGCCCCCGAGCCTCTCGGTTTGTCCAACCAGGAACAGCGGCTCGGGGGCCGCACCATATCCGGAGCAGGACCACCGCGCCTTCGCGCCAGGCCTCCTCGGCGTCGAGGTTGCGGAGTCAGCGCGACAAACGCTGAGTGCGGACCGTGTACAGGTGGCAGGGCACCGGCGTGCTGCCCGAATCGGTTGACGCCGCATAGTCGAATGCCCCCTCGTCGGTCCACCCGGACCGCTGATAGAAACATCGAGCCCGCTCGTTACCCGTCGCGACGGCGAGCCACGCGACCGCATGCCCGGCATCTCCGATCCTGCGACGGGCATCGTCGAGCAGTAGCGCAGCGACTCCAGAGCCTCGCTGTGACCGCGCAACATACACCTGTTCGACCTCGTCGCCGGTCACCATCGTGAAGCCCGCGATAACGCCGTCGACGACGGCGACGGTGGTGTCGCCAACCCGGTCAGCGGCGCGTTGTAAGAACGACTCGGATGTTCGCACCTCTACGAGGGCGGCTGGGACATGGCCGAGGTGCCCGTCGTGCCAGCCCTCCCGCCAGATCTGTGCCACCGCGTCCGCGTCGGCCGACGTGGCGGGCCGGAGAGCAACCTCTGCCATGGCCTGACCCTATGCGGCGTGCAATGATTCGGCGGAATCGTTCGGCTAGCCGGCGTCCGGGCCAGGCGCCAGCGACGCGCACGCCTCGTTGGCCTTGCGCCAGGTCGCCTCGTCGGAGCCCGGCGGCGGACCCGCGACGGGACCGGGCGGAGCCGAAACGCCGTGATCCTGAAGGCATTTCGCATAGGTCCCATGACCCCCGGGTGCGGGTGTCGACGACTCCTTGGACGGGGCGTCATTCGACGATGAACAGCCTGCGACGATAACTGCCGCGGCGAGAACCGCGGCCAACCGAACCCTGCGCATCAGCCCACGAACCTCGTCAGCCTGGCCGACAGATGCGGCACGAGTCCGCCATCGGCGTCAACGCGCTCCTCGACGTAAGCCAAATCGCCCCCCTCGACAATGCCGTACAACCTTTTCGCGCCACCGACGAGCATCCCGGACTTGGTGCGTGCCAACGCATCGGTAGCCAGTTCCCACGACGACTGGTTGAGCGGTCTGCCGTAGAACAACTCGACGTAGCCGGCGGAGTGGGCCAACAGCAACTCGATCGCCTGGGACTCTGCCGGATCGTTCGGATCGTCGACGAACCGCCAAAAACCCGACTCCCGCATTCCGCGCTCTTCGTAGTCCCCGGACTCCGTCAGCCGCCACGACCGCGCTTCCCAGATCAGGTAGTCGCCGCCGTCGTGGGACACGATGATCTGCTGCCCGAATCGGTAGTCGCCCTGGGCTCCGCGGCCTTCACCCTCGCCACGCCACACGCCGACCAGCGGCAGCAGCGCAAGCAGCGCATTGTTCAGGTCTTCGCCCTTGCGCAGGTTGGCGGTGTCGGAAGGTGCGGGCAGGTCGGAGAACGTGGGGATATTGCGGGCAGCGGTCACCCTGGCCCGTTCGACAGCGGCGGCAACCGCCCGGTCGCCCGATCCCCCGGCGACGGGGCTCTCTTCAGACGTCACGATTCGTCGGTGATGAGCCGATACAGCGCATACAGCGCGAACCAGGTGATGACCACAGCGGCCGCCACGAGCAGGAGTTCGTAGAACAACACCACGGGCGAGAGTCTAGTCCGCCCTCGCCGCTATGCGACCTTGACGTCGACCTCGTGGATGCCGGCACCCGACGGCGCGACGCTGGCGTCACCGTTGCCCGCCGGTGACAGCGCACGCAGTGTCCAGGTGCCGGGCGCGGCGAAGAACCGGAAGTCACCGGTGGCCGATGCGACCACCTCGGCGGTGAACTCGTCAGAGCTGTCGAGCAGGCGCACGAACGCGCCACCGACCGTCTGACCGGAGCCGTCGACGACGCGACCGGTGATCACCGTTTCCTTCTCGAGGTCGACACCGGCAGGCAGCGTCTGTCCTTGCTTAGGTGCAGAGCACATATCAACTTCCCAACTCAATAGGGGCACCCACAAGGGAGCCGTATTCCGTCCAACTGCCGTCGTAGTTCTTCACGTTCTTGTGGCCGAGGAGTTCCTGCAGTACAAACCAGGTGTGTGACGAGCGCTCCCCGATGCGGCAGTACGCGATGGTCTCCTTCTCACCGTCCAGCCCGGCCTCGGCGTACAGCTTGGCCAGCTCGTCGTCGGACTTGAAGGTGCCTTCCTCGTTGGCCGCCTTGCTCCACGGGACGTTGATGGCGCTCGGGATGTGTCCCGGCCGCTGGCTCTGCTCCTGCGGTAGATGTGCCGGGGCCAGGATCTTGCCGGAGAATTCGTCCGGCGAGCGGACGTCCACGAGATTCTTCTCGTGGATGGCGGCAATGACCTCGTCGCGGAACGCGCGGATGCTGTTGTCCGGCTGCTTGGCGGTGTAGCTGGTGGCGGGCCGGCTCACGGCATCGGCCGACAGCGGCCGTCCGTCGAGCTCCCACTTCTTGCGGCCACCGTCGAGCAGCTTGACCTTGTCGTGGCCGTAGAGCTTGAAGTACCAGTACGCGTATGCGGCGAACCAGTTGTTGTTGCCTCCGTAGAGGATCACGGTGTCGTCGTTGCTGATGCCGCGGTCGGACAGCAGCTTCGAGAACTGCTGTGCGTCAACGAAATCGCGCTTGACGGCATCCTGCAGGTCGGTCTTCCAGTCCAGCTTCACCGCGCCGGCGATGTGTCCGCCGTCGTAGGCGGACGCATCTTCGTCGACCTCGACGAAGACGGTGTTCGGCGCATCGAGATTGCTCTCGGCCCAGTCAGTCGTGACCAGGACGTCGGAGCGTGCCATGGAGGAGATCCTTTCGGTTGCTTGATATTTGGTGGTTATCACGCGGGGACCCCCAATCGACGCAGACGCGCGATCAGCGGGTAGAGCTGGCAGCCAAGGCAGATGGCGAAGGCGGCGTTGAGGAACGCCGCGACCAAAGCGAATCCGGTCGCTATTAGCCCGAGGGCGCCCAGACCCGTGCCGAATCCGGCGGCGCCGACAACGGCGAACACAAAACCGACCAGCTGGGCGAACTTGAGCGGCGGCACCGGCTCCTTCTCGGTGACCGGGGCCAGACGGGGAGCGACGAGCTTGGCGAAAATCAGGCCATAGGGGTGCTTGCGCGGCCCACCGACCGCGCCGACGGCGAAGACGACGGCCTGCACTGCCAGGATCACAGCAGCCGCGTCGAGGCTCACACTGGACACGATCAACGTGACCACCAGAACCGCCGTCGTCACCCATGCCGCGAACCGGGGCCCACGAACGTCGACCTGGTCGACATCCTGCGCGGTCTTGGTTGGTGATCCCATGAAAGTCACATTCCTGTTGTGTCGGATAAGGCTGGGAGCGAGCGGCCACATCGGGCCGCTGCGAGCGAGCACGCTGGAAAGCGCGACTGCTCAGCAGCTACGACAACAACAACAGCAACCCGCGACGCGGCACAGATCGACTGCGCGGCGCTTGGTGAGCATCACCTGGAGGCGGGCGGACACGCGGCACAGCTTACCCAATGACATGGTGATCAAGCCAACAGCGGGTCGAGCGCCGACCGCAGGTCAGCGGCGGTCGGGACGCCGGCGACCCGGTAGCGCTGGCGACCGTCGGCGTCGAACACGAATGTGGTCGGCAAAGACAGCACCGAAAGTCGCCTGGCGGCGGCCGGATTGGCGTCCATGTCGATCTCCACATGCGCCACTGCGGGCAGCTCATCGCAGACCTGGTCGACCACCCGCCGCACCCCGGCGCACGGCCCGCACCAGACCGCGCTGAAATGCACGATGGTCGGCCCGGTGTCGGACAGGCCCAGATCAGATGTGTCCACGGTGTCTGAACCGGCGGCGGATGTGGTGTCCTTGAGCAGCCCGGCCCGCAGCGCGATCAGCCTGTTGATCACATAGGCCAGCCCAAAAGCCGCGATGAGCACGACCACGACGACGGCGAGTGAAGGGCTCATTATTGTGTGAACTCATCCAGCGTCACGGTTACTCCCTCGGCGATGCCTTCGATGATGACATCGGATCCCCGGGCCCCTTCGCTGGTTGGGGCGATGTCGAAGGGCAGCTTCAGCCCGGGCAGGGCGGTGGTGAAGGCGGCGAGCACGGCCTGCGTCTTGTCCTCTGGCACCTGCTGGTCGGCGGTGCCCGCCCCGGTGAGCACACCCGTCGCGGTGAACACCAGCGTCGTCTGATCCGGGCCCGCGACGGAGAGGTCCACTGCGATGCTCACCCGCTCGTCGAAACCGGCCGACTTGGGCGTACCGGTGAAGACCAGGGCTTTATTGCTCGAGATGCCTGATTCGGTGGTGCCGCCGGTGGGGTTGTTGGCTTCCTTGAGGGGCGTCTCCACCAGCAGATCGGGGATGCCCATGAAACGGCCCAGATGGGTGGAGTCGATCATCGTGCGGCTCTCGACCTTGGCGACCGCGAGTTTTGTGCTGGCGTCGATCAGCCAGGAATCCTCCGGCAGGTCGATCGAATACAGGGTGGCCTCGTAAGACACCTTGCCTGCTACGGGGTGATCTACACCATTCGCACGAATCTCGATCTGGCTGTAATGCCTGCCTCTGGCCTGCGAAATGAACGGAAAGCCGATGATGCCGACCCACGGGTCGAAGTTCAGCTGCGCTTCGCTGCGAACAGCCCTGGCCAGGCGATATTCGGCGTAGATGGCTGCGCTGAAGTCGGCGCCGACCGCCGCGATCGCCACCGCGGCCACCGCCGATATCGCCCCGATCACCAGCTTGTGCACCCCGACATTCTGGCCCACCGCCGCAAGCCCGCCCTGCTCGGCGCGGCTAATCAGCATGTGTCGGGTTATCGTTAGTGCACCGGTAACGCCCAGATGTCGGCTACGAATCTGGGAGGTATCCACAGACAGCGATGTCCGTCAATACTGCCCGGCACGCTGGAGGGCCCCTTGGATCTGCTGCTATTAACCGCTGACCCGCATCCGGAGTCGGTGCTGCCCTCGTTGTCGCTGCTTGCCCACCACGTGCGAACTGCGCCTACCGAAGTTTCCTCGTTGCTGGAGGCGGGCAGCGCGGATATCGCGATCGTGGATGCGCGCGCTGATCTGGCCGCCGCGCGCGGGCTGTGCCGGCTGCTCGGAACCACAGGGACGTCGGTTCCCGTTGTGGCCGTGGTTAACGAGGGTGGCCTTGTCGCGGTCAACGTGGAATGGGGGCTCGACGAAATTCTGTTGCCGAGCACCGGGCCCGCCGAGATCGACGCGCGACTGCGCTTATTGGTCGGTCGCCGCGGCGGTGCGGCCAGCCAGGAGAATGCGGGCAAGGTCAGCCTCGGCGAGCTCGTCATCGATGAGGGCACCTACACGGCCCGACTGCGCGGTCGCCCACTGGACCTCACCTACAAGGAATTCGAGCTGCTGAAATATTTGGCACAGCATGCAGGCCGGGTGTTCACCCGGGCGCAGTTGCTCCAGGAAGTCTGGGGCTACGACTTCTTCGGCGGCACCCGCACGGTCGACGTCCATGTGCGCCGGCTGCGCGCCAAGCTCGGCACCGAGTACGAGTCCTTGATCGGCACCGTGCGCAACGTCGGATACAAGGCTGTGCGTCCGGCAAGGGGTCGCACGCCCGCGGCAGGTGCGGATGCGCCCGACGACATCGACGACGCCTATGACCCGCCCATCGTCCTGCCCGAAGAGCTCGCTGACCCACTTCGCAGTCAGTGATCTCGTATTCCTGGCGCTCTGTCCTTAATGACCAAGACCAGCACGCAATCAGGGAACTGATTGCCGCAGCCAAGTCGACGGACGGCGTTGCGCCAGTCGGTGAACAGGTCCTGCGCGCCCTTTCTCAGGACCGCACCCGGCACCTGGTGGCGCTCGACGGCGATGCCGTCGTCGGCTACCTCGACCTCGCAGCGGCGACAGACGAGGACCCTCCGATGGCCGAGCTCGTCGTCCATCCGCACGCGCGCAGGCGCGGCATCGGATCGGCCATGGCCCGTGCGGCATTGGCCGAGGGCGGCGAGGGCACCCGCATCTGGGCGCACGGCGATCTGGAGGCCGCGCGCGCGACGGCGAGGGCCGTGGGCCTCGAACCGGCCCGCGAGCTGCTGCAGATGCGTCGCCCACTCAGTGATCTACCGCCGGTGAGGTTCCCGTCCGGTGTCCGTATCGACACCTACCGCGGCGCCGACGACGACGCCGATCTCCTGCGCGTCAACAACGCCGCCTTCGCCTGGCACCCCGAGCAGGGCGGCTGGACGGATGCCGATATCGCTGAGCGACGGGCCGAGGCCTGGTTCGAGCCCGGTGGTTTGTTCATGGCGTTCGACGAGGAGATCGGTCAGCTGCTCGGCTTCCACTGGACGAAGGTGCACAACGATCATCTCGGCGAGGTGTACGTGGTCGGCGTCGATCCGGCCGCGCAAGGCCGGGGCATCGGGGCGACCCTGACGCTGATCGGGTTGCATCATCTGGCGGATCGGCTTTCAGGTGATTCCCAGGCAACGGTGCTGCTTTACGTCGAGGCAGATAACTCGGCGGCGGTGAACACCTATCGGCGGCTGGGTTTCGAAGTGTTCAGCATCGACGTCGCTTACGCCGCCGTCTAACCGTGCTAGTCCCCTCGCAAGCTGGGGGAACCCCCAGCAAATAGCTGTACCTGTTCACCGTTCGTTCACCTTCCGTGCCATGGCCGTCCACCGCGGCCGCATACGTTGCCGGGGAGTCGCAAGCCCGTCAGAATTCCTCGAGGAAAGTGGGAGTAAGTGAAGTTCAACAGCATTGGCAAGGCGTTCGGAACGACGCTGTCTATCGCGGCACTCGCCGCGCTGACACTGTCTGCTTGCGGAAGCGACAATAACGCGGGCTCGAGCTCCTCCTCCGCTGCGTCGGGGACCGCGTCGCCATCCGCCGACTGCGCGGGCAAGAACTCGCTGACCGCCGAGGGCTCGACCGCTCAGCAGAACGCGATCGCGGAATTCAGCAAGGTGTGGGGCCAGGTCTGCTCCGGCAAGACGCTGGCGTACAACCCGACCGGTTCGGGCGCGGGCGTCGACCAGTTCCTCGCCAAACAGGTCGACTTCGCCGGGTCCGACTCGGCACTGAAAGATGATCAGGTAGCCAAGGCCGCCGACCGCTGTGGCGGCGGGGAGGCGTGGAATCTGCCGCTGGTGTTCGGTCCGGTCGCGATGGCGTTCAACGTGGAGGGTGCCGACAAGCTCGTCGTCAACGGTGATGTGCTCGCCAAAATCTTCAGTGGCCAGATCAAGAAGTGGAATGATCCGGCCATCGCCGCGCTGAACTCCGGAGCCACGCTGCCCGACGCGGACATCAAGCCGGTCTACCGCTCGGACTCCTCGGGCACCACCGACAACTTCCAGAAGTACCTCGGCGCCGCCGCGCCGCAGGCCTGGACGAAGGGCGCGGGCAAAGAGTTCCAGGGCGGCGCAGGTGAAGGCGCGCAAAAGTCATCCGGCGTCGTGCAGGCTATCCAGGCCACCCCCGGCTCGATCGGCTACGTGGAGAAGGGTTTCGCGCAGCAGGCCGGCCTCAAGGTGGCCCAGATCGATAGCGGAGGCGGGGCCGTCGAGCTCACCGACGAGTCGACCCAGAAGGCCGTCGACACTGCGAAGTTCAAGTCCGAAGGCAACGACCTGACGCTGGACCTGAACGCGCTGTACGCGAGCAAGGAAGCCGGTGTCTACCCACTGATGCTGGCAACCTACGAGATCGTCTGCTCCAAGGGATACGACGCCGACACCGCTGCGGCGGTGAAATCGTTTTTGACTGTGTCGGCCAACGAGGGCCAGGCCAACCTGTCGGCGGCAGGCTATGTCCCGCTGCCGGACGCTTTCAAGGAGCGACTGCTGAAGTCCGTGGACGCAATCGCTTAGTTACGTAGCGCATCTGCTGGACTACGGTGAGGATGGGTGCCGGAACCGATGACCGATAGGCTCGATGTGACGGACGCTAGCGGGCTACCGAATCCTGGAGATGCGGGATCGGGTGAGGTCATTGCGTCACCCTTTCCCGAGCCAGCGCCCATCTCGACCGACCCGTCGAAGGGCGCAAAGGTTCGGGTCGGCGACCGGGTGTTTCGTGGCCTCGCCGAAGGGTCCGGCATTCTCATCGTCGTCATCATCGCGGCGATCGGGGCGTTTCTGCTGTGGCGCGCCATCCCCGCGCTGGCCCGCAACGAGCAGAATTTCTTCCTCTACAGCGGGAACTGGGTCACCACCGACACGTCGACGATGCAGTTCGGCATCCTCGATCTGCTCCAGGTCACCGTCTTCGTTTCGGTGTTCGCACTGCTTCTCGCGATGCCGGTGGCGCTGGGGATCGCGATCTTCCTGACGCAGTACGCGCCGCGGCGAGTGGCGGGTCCGCTGGCTTACATGGTCGACCTGCTGGCTGCCGTGCCGTCGATCATCTACGGCGTCTGGGGTCTGTATGTGCTTGCACCGGCGATCAAGCCACTCGCGATGTGGCTGAACCAGAATCTCAGCTGGCTCTTCCTGTTTCAGACCGGCAACGCGTCCGTCGCAGGCGGCGGCACGATCTTCACCGCAGGGATCGTGCTTGCGGTGATGATCCTGCCGATCATCACAGCGGTCACCCGGGAAGTGTTCGTTCAGACGCCACGCGGGCAGATCGAGGCGGCCCTTGCGCTGGGCGCCACCCGGTGGGAGGTCGTGAAGACGACCGTGCTGCCGTTCGGGTTGTCGGGTTACATCAGCGGCGCGATGCTCGGCCTCGGCCGCGCGCTCGGCGAGACGATCGCGCTGCTGATCGTCCTGCGCGGCACACAGCAGGCATTCGGCTGGTCGCTGTTCGATGCCGGATACACCTTTGCGAGCAAGATCGCCGCTGCCGCTTCGGAATTCAACGACCAGTACAAAGCAGGCGCGTACATCGCGGCGGGCCTGGTGCTGTTCATACTGACCTTCATCGTCAACTCGCTGGCACGGGCGGCCGTCGCCGGAAGGAGCAAGTCATGACGGCGACACTGGACCAGCCGGTCAAGGCGCCGACCTTCCAGAAGCTGAGCCTGCGTCGCAAGGTCGCCGACAATGTCGCAACGGTGTTGGTCACGCTGTCGGTGGCGATCGCCATGGTGCCGTTGATCTGGGTGCTTTACACGGTGGTCGTCAAGGGGATCGGCGCTGTCACGTCGAGCACGTGGTGGTTCCATTCGCAGGCGGGCATGACGGCGTTCCAGGCCGGCGGTGGCGCGTACCACGCGATTGTCGGAACCCTGTTGCAGGGCTTGGTGTGTGCCATCATCTCGATTCCCGTCGGCGTGTTCGTCGGCATCTACCTGGTCGAGTACGGCGGTGGCACGAAACTCGGCAAGATCACCACGTTCATGGTGGACATCCTCACCGGGGTTCCGTCGATCGTGGCGGCGTTGTTCATTTACGCGCTCTGGGTCGCGACGCTGGGCTTCCAGCGTTCGGGATTTGCGGTGTCGCTTGCGCTGGTGCTCTTGATGATCCCGGTGATCGTTCGCTCCACCGAAGAGATGCTTCGCATCGTTCCGATGGATCTACGCGAAGCGAGCTATGCACTCGGCGTGCCCAAGTGGAGAACGATCTCCTCCATTGTCATCCCGACGGCGTTGTCGGGCATCGTCACCGGCATACTGCTCGCTCTCGCCCGCGTCATGGGGGAGACGGCGCCACTGCTGATCCTGGTCGGATACGCCCAGGCGATGAACTTCGATATGTTCAGCGGGTTCATGGGGTCGCTGCCGGGCATGATGTATGACCAGACATCGGCCGGCGCAGGCGCGAATCCGGTTCCCACGGACCGGCTTTGGGGCGCCGCGCTCACGCTCATCGTGCTGATCGCGCTGCTCAATGTCGGCGCGCGGTTCATCGCAAAGTTCTTCGCCCCCAAAAAGGTCTGAACAGGTTTAGGAGTATACGACCATGGCCAAGCGTCTCGACCTCAAGGACGTCAATATCTACTACGGGTCGTTCCACGCCGTGGCGGATGTGTCGATGGCGGTTCCGCCGCGAAGCGTGACGGCCTTCATCGGCCCATCGGGCTGCGGCAAGTCCACCGTGCTGCGCACGCTGAACCGGATGCACGAGGTCATTCCCGGTGCGCGCGTTGAAGGGTCGGTGCTCCTGGACGGTGAGAATGTCTACGGCGCGGGCGTCGATCCTGTCGGTGTCCGCAAAACCATCGGCATGGTGTTCCAGCGACCGAATCCGTTCCCCACCATGTCAATCCGCGACAACGTAGTGGCAGGCCTCAGGCTGCAAGGCGTCCGCAACAAGAAGGCACTCGACGAGGTCGCGGAGAAGTCGCTCAAGGGCGCGAACCTGTGGACCGAGGTCAAGGACCGTCTGGACAAGCCCGGTGGTGGGCTGTCCGGCGGCCAGCAACAGCGGCTGTGCATCGCCCGTGCGATCGCCGTGCAGCCCGATGTGCTGCTGATGGATGAGCCCTGTTCGGCACTCGACCCGATCTCGACACTGGCGATCGAGGACCTGATCGCCGAGCTCAAGCAGGACTACACGATTGTGATCGTCACGCACAACATGCAACAGGCTGCGCGGGTGAGTGACCAGACGGCGTTCTTCAACCTCGAGGCAACGGGCAGGCCCGGGAAGCTGATCGAGATCGACGACACCGAGAAGATCTTCTCGAACCCGAGGCAAAAGGCAACAGAGGACTACATCTCGGGTCGATTCGGCTAGAGGACTAGGGAGTCAACACCACCCTGGTGCCGGACGGTTCTGCGGCCGTCCACGCCCGTTCCACGTCGGCGACCTGATGAAGGCCGAAAAGGTCGGTGTCCGCATCAGCCCCGGGGAATAGCTCGCGAACAAAGCCGTTCGTAACTGTCATGAGCAGAGCAGTGCGATTTGATCAGTACGGGGATATCGACGTGCTCGACGTCCGCGACGTCGCGCGGCTC
>NZ_JAVHWK010000083.1:0-48788 GCF_032159775.1 Mycobacterium sp. | reverse complement strand
ATCTGTTCCGCGATGTGTACTCGGCGATCGGCGGTGCCGACGTCTCTTTTCCCACTCTTGCCGACGGCTATCGCATGGTTTCGCTTGTCGAGGCGATCCAGGCGA
This sequence comes from Mycobacterium sp., assembly GCF_032159775.1. GTDB lineage: Bacteria > Actinomycetota > Actinomycetes > Mycobacteriales > Mycobacteriaceae > Mycobacterium. The sequence continues at coordinate 48,683 of NZ_JAVHWK010000083.1, read as the reverse complement.
GCGCTGGCGCTCGAAGGGCGGTGAGCATTGACTAGTTTCCCGGTGGACGAACTCCTCTCCGCACCCGCGCGCGCGGCCGATATGGCCGAACGGGCCAACGCGATCGAGCTGCGCGGCGTGACCAAGAATTTCGGCGACATGGTGGCATTGCACCCTCTCGATCTCGATATCCGGGATGGCGAGTTCTTCTGCCTGCTCGGGCCATCAGGGTGCGGCAAGACGACGACGCTGAACATCATCGGAGGTTTCACCGCGCCATCCTCGGGTGTGGTGCGCATTGCCGGTGAAGACATCACCAAACGCCCGCCCAACAGCCGTCCGGTCAACACGGTCTTTCAGTCTTACGCGTTGTTCCCGCACCTCAACGTCCTCGAGAACGTCTCGTTCGGCATGAGGATGGCTCGTGTGCCGAAAAGCGAACGGCGAACGCGCGCACACGAAGCCCTTGACCTGGTCGGTCTCGGGACGTTCGCGCTACGCCCGGTCAGCCAGCTCTCCGGGGGGCAGGCACAACGCGTCGCCATCGCTCGTGCGCTCGTCAACAAGCCCAGCGTTCTGCTGCTCGATGAACCTCTCGGTGCGCTGGATCTGAAGCTGCGCAAGCGGCTGCAGACGGAGCTTTCACTGATCCAGCGCCATGTCGGCACGACGTTCGTCTTCGTCACCCATGACCAGGAAGAGGCGATGGCGCTCGCGGACCGCATCGTCATCCTGAACGAAGGACGCATCGAGCAGATCGGAACACCGGAAGAGATCTACCGGCGGCCAGCCAGTCTCTTCGCCGCCGACTTCATCGGGGAATCGAATATTTTGCACGGGAAGAAAGAGGGGAGCGTCTTCGTACTGGAAAACGGTGCGAGGGTACCGATCTCAGGAACCGTGCCGGATGCCAGCACTTCGCTGGTGGTCCGGCCGGAAGCCCTGCGGATCGCCAAGGACGGATTCATCGGTGCACAAGTGCTCTCGCGTGGATATCTAGGGTCGATTACTCGCATGGTGCTTCAGCTGGAGAACTCCGAAATGCAGGTCGTGTCGTCGTTGAACGACGGTGACATCGAAAATCTCGCTGAAATCGGTCTCGAAACAGGTGACTTCGTGAAGTTGTCCTGGTCGATGGAAGCAGCCCATCCGCTGTAGCCCGCTGAGAGTCAGGAAATCGCATGTCCCGAATCACCGAAGTAAAACTGAGCCGCCGCTCGTTCGTCGGGGGAGCGCTGATGCTCGGCGCGGCAAGCCCGTTGATGTTGTCCGCGTGTTCGTCGGCCGGTGATTCCTCAGGTGGCGGTGGGTCAGGAGGCGGTGGGAACGTCAACTGGCTGACATGGTCTGACCACTACTCTCAGGACCAGCTGGCCAAGGTCGCCGACACGACCAAGATCACCGGCCAGCCAAAGCTGTTTTCCGACAACGCCGACGCCTTGCTTCAGGTCAAGCAGACCGGATCGCAGTTTGACATGTGCTCTGCCGACGCGCTGTGGGTGAAGAAGTACATGGAAGAGGGTCTCATCGAGCCTTTCGACCTGGAGTCGATCTCGTCAAGCTCCCAGCTGTACGCGATGGCCAAGAAATTCGAGTTCCTCAAGGACCCGAAAGGCGCACTCGGGTACCCCTTCTCGTGGTCGACGGTGCAGATCTACTTCAACCCCGACAAGGTCAAGACGCCGCCGACGTCGTGGGAGTCGCTAACCGACCCGATGTACAAGGGGCTGATCGTCGCGGAGAACATCCCGACCGACCTGATGGCGATCGCAGGCATCGCGACCGGCTCCAAAGGGTCGCCCTACGCGCAGACGCCCGAACAGATTTCGTCGTCCTCCAATTTCCTGTCCGCGCTGAAGCCGAACGTGGTGAAGCTCGCCTCCCAGAACAACGAGATCGTCACGATGATGGCCAGCGGGGAAGCCGCCATCGGTATCTCGAATCTCGGCACCGATGTGCGCGTCAAGGATGCCGGCGGTCCGGAGCTCAAGTCCGCGTACCCGCCCGAGGGCACGATCGGCTTCATCGACTCGGAGATGATCGTCGCCAAAGGTGCGAACAAGGCTCAGGTCAAGCCTTTCCTCGATGCGATGCAGCAGTCGGAGTGGATCGTCGCGAACTTCACCACCAACTGGCGCCCGCTCTTCAACGAGAAGGCAGCCAAAGCGCTCACCGACGATCCGAAGACCGCCGAGAACGCCAAGCGCCTCTTCATGGACAATCCGGAGAAGGCATTGCAGATGACCCTCAAGGGCCCGGCCCAGGATCAGCAGGCCTACACCGAGGCGTTCAACAAGGTCTTCGGGGCGTGAGATGACCGTTGCCTCCGTTGCCCGCGATGCGGGCGGGGGGCCGGATGAGAAGGAACCACGACGCGCTGACGTCAAGAAGGAACGCCGAGATTGGCGTCAGTTCGTCGGGTTCGCACCGGCCGCAGTCCTTTTCGGGGTGTTCTTCATCGCCCCTCTGTGCCTGATCGTCGTCTACTCGTTCTGGATCAGCAAGAACTACGAGTTGGTTCCGGACTTCACCACGGCCAACTACAAGTCGATCCTGACGACGGGCACCTACGTGAGGACTTTCGGCAAGACCGTGCTGATGGCCTTCCTGGCTACGCTCACCGCACTGGCAATGGCGTTTCCGTTCTGCTACTGGCTGGTGCGCTACGTACCCAAGAGGCTGCAACGGGTGGGCCTGCTTCTGGTCGTCTTGCCGTTCTGGACCAGCTATCTTCTGCGGGTCTACGCGTGGGTGGCGATCCTCGGTGACAACGGTGCGATCAACTCGATGCTCAAGGCGCTTGGCCTGACCGACGGTCCGATCCGGCTGTTCCTGTACGACAACCCCGGCGTCTTCATCGTCCTGGTGTATCTGTACTTTCCGTTCGCGGCGCTCACGCTCTACGCATCGCTGGAGAGGTTCGACTGGCGGCTGCTGCACGCGGCGGTCGACCTCGGTGCCACCCCCATGCGCGCCATCGCCAACACGCTTCTTCCGCAAATGCGGCTGGCGTTGGTGACAGCCGGAATCTTCGTGTTCATTCCGATTCTCGGCGAATACCTCGCGCCTTCGGCGATCGGCGGCACCAGCGGTGTGATGATGGGAAACCTGGTAGCGAACTTCTTCTCCGGGTACCTGCTTCCGCTGGGAGCGGCGGCCAGTGTGTTGATCGCAATGGTGATCATGATCGTGCTCATCGTGTTCCGGCGCAGTCTTGATACCAAGGAAATCTATGTCTGAAGATCTGCAGGCGGTGAATCCTCGGGCCAAGCTGTTCCGGGTCATCCTGTCGTTCTACGGCGTGGGTATCTACATCTTCCTCTTCGCGCCAATAGCCGTGATGATCCTGCTGTCCTTCAACTCTTCTCGGGTCGTCGGATTTCCGATGGCAGGCTTCACCACCGACTGGTACGTCAGGCTGACGCACGACACCGTCATTCTCAACGCACTCGAGAAGTCCTTGTTCGTGGCCTTCTGGGTCACCGTGCTGTCTACCGTCATCGGCACCATGGCGGCGTTTCCGCTGGTGCGCGCCAATATCAAGAACCGTGGCGGAGTAAGGGTTTTCATCACCCTGCCGATCATGATGCCCGGTCTGCTCATCGGTGTGGCCATCCTCGTGCTCGCGACCAACGTGCTGCACATCCAGCCTTCGCTCTACACCGCCATCATCGGGCAGACGGTGCTGGCGACACCGTTCGTCATCCTGGTGGTGTCGTCGAGACTGGAGGCGTTGGACCGCAACCTCGAGCGCGCCGCAGCCGACCTCGGTGCCAGCGGACCGCAGCGAATCGTGTTTGTGGTGCTGCCGCTGATCTATCCGGGCATCATCGCCGGAGCCCTGATCGCGCTCACGCTGTCGTTGGACGAGTTCATCGTCACCAACTTCATCATCGGTGCGGACCAGACACTGCCGATCTACATCTACAACCAGCTCAAATTCGGTATCACCCCGGAGGTTAATGCGTTGGCGACGCTGATGCTGCTCGGCACGTTGGCCGTCGCAGGCCTGACCTTCGGGGCGCTGCGCCTGGTGAAGGTGCTCGCATCTGTCAACAAGAACACCAAACGATTGGAAGAACCCGCTAGTGCATCAGCGTGATGTTTCCGTAGTACTCGAGGCATTTCTCGATTCCTCGCTCGACGAGGTGCTGTCCTGGTTGAGCACCGAGGTTCCCGAGGTCACCGCTGTCGAGGTCGGCGCAGGTGGCTACGCCCCGCACCCGCACCTGGATCCCGACGCGGTACTCGCCGACGGGTCGACGAGACGGGCGTGGCTGGACAACCTGGAGCAGCACGGCATCAGGCTCGATGCATTGAACGTGTGGGGCAATCCATTACACCCCGACAAATCGATCGCCGGTAACCACGACGCAGCGTTGCGCCGCGCCGTGCGGTTGGCCGGTGAACTCGGTACCGACACGATCGTGGCGATGTCGGGGGCCGCCGCGGGCGTCGCAGGGGACCATGCGGCTGTGTTCGGAGCGGGCGGGTGGCTGCCGTACCTGGAGGGCGTGCACGAGCGCCAGTGGAAGGAGTCCGTCGTTCCGTACTGGACGGAGCTGTCGGAATTCGCCGCCAAGGAGAACCCTGACGTCAAGATCTGCATCGAGCTACATCCCGGCACGACGGTCTACAACGTGGAGACTTTCGAAAAGTTCATCGGTCTCGGTGAAAACCTCTACGCCAACCTGGATCCCAGCCACTTCTTCTGGATGCAAATGGATGCCGACCGGGTCGTCGAGCGCATCATGCCGCGAATCGGCCATGTGCACGCCAAGGATGTGACCTTCAACGAAGACGCCATGGGGCTCAACGGATTGCTGGACCACCGATGGCCTGCGGCGCCGGAGAAAATGCCGTGGAACTTCTCGGTTCCCGGTCACGGCAAGGATCCAGCATGGTGGCATCAGTTCATCGCCCGCTTCGACGGCTCTGCGGTGAAGGCGATTTCCATCGAACACGAGGACCCGTTCGTCGACTCGAAAACCGGGGTCAAGGAAAGCGCGGTTCTGATCAAGTCCGCGCTCGCCGGATCTCGCTGAACTCGCCGAGCAACCGATACAGGAGGAAACACCCCATGGCAGACCGTCTCAAGGTAGGCGTCATCGGCGCCGGAGTGATCGCACAAGTCATGCATCTGAACTACCTGCGCGAACTGTCCGACCGCTTCGAAACCGTAGCGCTGTGCGACATCTCGGACGAGAACGTCACCAACAACGCTGACAGGTACGACATTCCGAAGAGGTACACCGACTGGCGGGAGATGCTGAAGGACGCCGACGTCGACGCGGTCTTCATCCTGACCTCCGGCAGTCACGCACCCATCGCCATCGCGGCGGCGAATGCCGGCAAGCATGTCCTGGTCGAGAAGCCGATGTGCTTCTCCGTCGCGGAGGGCCTGGAGATGAAGTCGGCAGCCGACGCGGCAGGGGTAACGCTGATGGTCGCCTACCCGAAGCGCTATGACCCGGCATTCGAGCGTTTCCGCGATGTCGCCGTGAACGTCGCTGAGCCACGGCTGATGCGGGTCACCACGTTCGAGTCGCCGTTCCTCCCATACATCAGCCACTACGCGCTGGCGCCTGTCGCGCCCATACCGAAGGATGCGATCGCGACCTTTACTGCCGAAACCCAAGCCAGCATCACGCGTGCGATCGGTGAAGCGAATCCGTTCCTGCGCGAGGAGTACCACCTGGTGCTGCTGGACACACTGGTGCACGAGCTCAACACGGTGCGCGGCGTACTCGGCGAGCCGACGAGCCTGGAATACGTCGACATGCAGCCTGGCCAGCTGACCGTAATCCTCAAGTTCGGTGAGTTGTCGGTGCCGATCAACTGGATGGACCTGCCCGGAATCACCCGATACGGAATGGAATTCGCACTCTACGGCCCCGAGCAGCGGGTGACCCTGAGCTTCCCGTCGCCCTTCCTGCGCAGCGCACCGGCGACCGTCGATATCGTCGAAGGGGAGACGGGCACCATCAAGTCCCGCAGTACCTGCGAAATCACTTCGTATGAAAGTGCTTTCAAGCTCGAGTTGGAGGCCTTCCACCACTGCGTGGTGACCGGGGATGCACCCGCCACCAGCGCCGAAGACGCCATTCACGACCTCGCGCTGTGCGAGGCGATCATCCGCTTTGTCCAAGACCCGCGTCCCATCACAGATCCGAGCGCGATCAGCGCGCTGGCGTCTGCCAACTAGGAGGAGCACAATCGCATGAGCAACAGCGGAATCATCGTCGCCAACGCACCGGTGAGCTACGGCGCCTTCGAGGTGACGATCGGAATCGACCCGAACGTTCCCGACGGCGACGACATCCTCGACCAGGTCAGTGCCGCCGGCTATGCGGGCATCGACCTCGGACCGGTCGGCTACCTCGGCAGCACCGACAATCTTGGCGCAAAACTCGCCAAGCGGCGGCTGGGTCTCGCGGGCGCGTATCTCGAATTGCCTTATGCGGATCCGGAAATGTTGGAGAAGACGATTCCCGAACTCGATGCGATGCTGGACATCTTCGATGCGATCAAACCCCTCGGGCTCGGCCCAGACCCTCGTCCTACGCTGGCGGACCTCGGTGTGGGTGACGGGGCCGATTTCCGTCGCAACAACCCGGGCGCCGGTGTCCGCCGCCCCGCCAGCGGATACTCCGAAGATCAATGGGCTGAGTTCGCGCGGGGGATGGCCGTCGTAGTCGATCGCTGCCGCTCACGTGGCTACCAACCGGTGTTCCACAACGAGACCGGCACATTCGTCGAGGCGCCCGAAGAGGTCGGCAGGATGCTGGAAGTTTCGGAGATCGGGCTGTGCATGGATGCCGGCCATTTCCTGCTCGGTGGCGGCGATCCCGTCGAGTACGTGAAGAAGTGGGCCAACCGGATCGACCACGTCCACATCAAAACCGCGGATTTGCCCCGCTTCCAGCAGGTCGTTGATGAGGGGCTGCCCACCAACACCATCTGGGAGCGCGAGGTGTTCCCGAAGCTGGGCGAGGGCGCGCTCGATGTCGACGCCTTCTTGGCCGCGCTGCGCGAAATCGACTACGCCGGTTGGCTTGTCGTCGAGCAGGACATCTTCCCGACGACCGCCGAACGATTCGCCCAAGCTGCCGCCGATCAGCGCGCCAACCGCGAATTCCTGCGGGAGCGCGGCCTGTGAGCGCACCCTTCCGGTTCGGCCTGATCGGCGGCGGCCGGATGGGCCGTACACACCTGCGAGGGCTGGAAGACTCGACCGAGGTCGAGATCGTCGCCGTCACCGAGCCCGTCGACAGCGCGGCGGCCTCGCTTGGCGAGCAAGGCTTGTCCGTGTTTTCGACGGCGGAGCAGATGTTCGCCGAATCGGAACTTGACGGCGTCCTGATCGCCGTGCCGACGCCGCAGCACATCGACACCACCCGCAATGCGCTCGAAGCCGGCCTTCCGGTGTTGTGCGAGAAGCCGTTCGGCCTGGTGCCCGATGACGCCAGGGCGGCGGGAGAGCTGGCAACCGAGAAGGGCCTGGCGCTGCAAATCGCCTATTGGCGTCGCTTCGTGCCGCAGCTGTCGGCACTGCGTAGCGATCTGGCCGATGGCAAGTACGGCAACGTGCATTTCCTGGTGTGCTCGCAATGGGACGAGGCGCCGCCGCCGCTGTCTTTCCGCAACGACAGCGGCGGCATCTACATCGACATGGGTGTGCATGAAATCGACCAGACCATGTGGCTGCTCGGCCAGGACGTCACGACGTACACGACGCAGTCGTTCCCGACGATCGAAGATCCCGGCGTGCAAGACGACCCGGACAGCACCGAGGCCCTGGTGATGCTGTCCGGCGGCACCTCCGCGGTGGTATCGCTGGGCCGGTTCTACCGTGGCGGCGACATCGTTTCGGTGGCGCTGTTCGGTTCCAAGGACCACACCCGCTTCGACGTGGTGTCGCCGGAAACCGGCGAGGGACCGCAGCTGCATGCGCTGAAGCTTCAGGCGGAGGCATTCGCTCGGCACGCCCGCGGAGCGCCACAGGAGGGCACGACCGCACAGGAGGCCGCCCGCGTGCTCGAACTGGCTCATGGCCTGACCGCGGCCGCAGGCGTCGCGGTGCTGGGCGCAGCCACCAGCTAGCGCGACATCTCACAGTCATCGGTGAATTACGCCGTTGACGACGACGTAACAAGTTTGCCATCGAGCGTCCCTAGGGTTGGCCGGTCAACCGTCCGTGGAGTCGAAGCGGGCGACGAGCGATAAGGAACCAATCTGTGAGTGGAAACGCGGTGCGCCTTGCGGCCATCAACAACGTCGAGGCGTACGTGCCACCGGCAATCAGCTTTGATCCGGCCGAGGCGCCGGGCGAGATCTTCGGCGCGAATGTCTTTACCCTGGCCGAGATGCGGCTGAGGCTGCCGAAATCGGTGTACAAGTCCGTCGTCGCGACCATCGAGAAGGGCGCAAAGCTCGACCCGGCGGTTGCCGACTCCGTCGCCTCGGCGATGAAGGACTGGGCGCTGTCGAAGGGTGCCACCCACTACGCGCACGTTTTCTACCCGATGACCGGACTGACCGCGGAGAAGCACGACAGCTTCCTGGAGCCGGTTTCCGACGGCGAGACACTCGCCGAGTTCGCGGGCAAGACGCTGATCCAGGGCGAGCCGGACGCATCCAGCTTCCCGTCCGGCGGCCTGCGCAGCACCTTCGAGGCCCGCGGTTACACCGGATGGGACGTCACCAGCCCGGCTTACATCCTGGAGAACCCGAACGGCAACACGCTGTGCATCCCGACGGTATTCGTGTCGATGACGGGCGAGGCGCTGGACTACAAGACCCCGCTGCTGCGTAGCCAGCAGGCGATGGGCGCGCACGCCGAGCGGATCCTGAAGCTGTTCGGCCACGACAGCGTCGCGAAGATCGTCGCGTTCTGCGGACCCGAGCAGGAGTACTTCCTCGTTGACCGGCATTTCTTCCTGGCCCGTCCGGATCTAGTGAATGCGGGGCGCACGCTGTTCGGAGCGAAGCCGCCGAAGGGACAGGAGTTCGACGACCACTACTTCGGAGCGGTGCCCGAGCGGGTGCTGGGCTTCATGATGGACACCGAGCGCGAGCTGTTCAAGCTCGGCATCCCCGCCAAGACCCGGCACAACGAGGTCGCACCGGGACAGTTCGAGATCGCCCCGATGTTCGAGCGCGGCAACATCGCCTCTGATCATCAGCAGCTGCTGATGACCGTCTTCAAGACGATCGCCAAGAAGCACGGCATGGAGTGCCTGTTCCACGAAAAGCCGTTCGCCGGTGTCAACGGGTCGGGCAAGCACGTCAACTTCTCGCTGGGCAACGCCGATCTGGGATCTCTGTTGGTACCCGGTGACACACCGCACGAGAACGCGCAGTTCCTGGTGTTCTGCGCCGCGGTGATCCGCGCCGTCCACAAATACGCTGGCCTGCTGCGGGTTTCGGTCGCGTCGGCCACCAACGACCACCGCCTTGGCGCCAACGAGGCTCCCCCCGCGATCATCTCGATCTTCCTCGGCGATCAGTTGGCTGATGTCTTCGAGCAGATCGCAAAGGGCGCGGCGACGTCGTCAAAGGGCAAGGGCACCATGATCATCGGCGTCGACACCCTGCCGGTGCTGCCGACCGACCCGGGTGATCGAAACCGCACCAGCCCGTTCGCCTTCACCGGCAACCGGTTCGAGTTCCGTGCACCGGGCTCGGGTCAGACGGTGGCCGTGCCGATGATGATGTTGAACACGATCATGGCCGACTCCCTCGACTACATGGCGACCGTCCTGGAGAAGGCCGTGGAAAACGGCCAGGACTTCGATGAGGCCGTCCAGAAACTGTTGACCGACATCATCACCGAGCACGGCGCGGTGGTCTTCAACGGCGACGGCTACTCGGACAACTGGCAGATCGAAGCGGCCGACCGCGGCCTGCCGAATCTGAAGACCACGCTGGACGCGCTGCCCGAGCTGATCAAGCCCGAGTCGATCGAGCTGTTCGAGAAGTACAGCGTGTTCAGCGAGCGTGAACTGCACAGCCGCTACGAGGTGCGCCTCGAGATGTACGCGCTGACCATCGGGGTGGAGGCCAAGCTCGCGCTGGAACTGGGGTCGACGGTGATCCTGCCCGCGGCGGTCCGCTACCAGACCGAGCTGGCCCAGAACGTCGCGGCGCTCAAGATGGCGGGCATGGAGCCGGACTTGACACTGCTGGAGGCTGTCAGCACGCCGATCTCGGAGCTGACCGCTGCGCTGGCCGAGTTGAAGGCGGGACTGGCCGAACACGGTGGCGACTCCGCCGCCGACGAGGCCGCCCACTCGCAGAGCCTGCTACCGAAGATGGATGCGGTCCGTGCCGCCGCCGATACGCTGGAAGGTGTTGTGGCCGACGATCTTTGGCCGCTACCCACATATCAGGAGATGCTCTACATCCTGTGACGGACTCACTGACGACGTCGTCGAGTGTGGGGGTACGCCTGTGTCGCAGGCACTGTTAACCCGCAGCCCCCACACTCGACGGCTAAGTCACTTATTTTGGGGGAAGCCGAGTTCGAGGCCGCCGTGGCTGGGGTCGAGCCAGCGTTGGGTGATGGCCTTCTGGCGCGTGAAGAATGCCACGCCGTCCATACCGTGAGCGTGGCTGTCGCCGAACAGCGAGGCTTTCCAGCCGCCGAAGCTGTAGTAGGCCATCGGCACGGGGATGGGGACATTGATGCCGACCATCCCCACCTGCACCTCGTTCTGGAACCGTCGTGCAGCGCCGCCGTCGTTGGTGAAGATCGCCGTGCCGTTGCCGTAGGGGTTGTTGTTGATCAGTTCGAGGGCCTCGTCGTAGGTTTCGACGCGCACCACTGACAGGACGGGGCCGAAGATCTCGTCGGTGTAGACGCTCATCTCCGGGGTGACCTGGTCGATCAGCGTCGGGCCGAGCCAGAACCCCTCGGCGCCACCGTTAGCGGCGACGTTGCGACCGTCGACGACGATCTTGGCGCCGTCGGCCTCGCCTGCATCGATGTAGGACGCGACCTTGTCGCGGTGCGCCTTGGTGACCAGCGGGCCCATGTCCGAGTCCTTGGTTCCGTCACCGGTCTTGATGGTCGCGGCGCGTTCGGCGATCTTGGCGACAAGATCGTCGGCAATCGGTCCGACCGCGACCGCGGCGGAAATGGCCATGCAGCGCTCACCGGCCGACCCGAACCCGGCGTTGACCATCGCGTCGGCGGCCAAATCCAGGTCCGCGTCGGGCAGGATCACCGCGTGGTTCTTGGCGCCGCCCAGAGCCTGCACCCGCTTGCCGGCAGCCGTGCCGGTGCCATAGACGTACTGCGCGATCGGGGTCGAGCCCACGAAGCTGACGGATTTCACCTTCGGGTTGGTCAGCAGCTCGTCGACGGCGGTCTTGTCGCCCTGCAGCACGTTGAAGACACCGTCGGGCAGCCCCGCTTCCTTCCACAGATTCGCGATCCACAGCGAGGCAGTGGGGTCCTTCTCCGATGGCTTGAGCACCACGGTGTTACCGGTCGCGATGGCGATGGGAAAGAACCACATCGGAACCATCGCCGGGAAGTTGAACGGGGAGATGACGCCGACCACGCCGAGGGGCTGGCGGATCGAGTAGACATCCACCTTCGTCGAGGCGTTCTCGGTGAACCCACCCTTGAGTAGATGGGGTATACCGCAGGCGAACTCGACGACCTCCTGGCCGCGGCTCACCTCGCCCAGCGCATCGGAGACCACCTTGCCGTGCTCGGACGTGATGATCTCGGCAAGCTCGCCCTTACGCTCGTTCAGCAATTCGCGAAACGCGAACAGGATCTGGGTACGTTTGGCCAGCGACGTATCGCGCCACGCCGGGAACGCCGCGGCCGCGGCGTCGATCACCGCGCGGGCGTCCTCCACGCTCGCCAGCGCCACCTGCCCGGTCACCTCACCGGTCGCCGGGTTCGTCACCGGCGCCGTCGCGGTGCTGCTACCTGCGAACGGCTTGTTATCGATCCAATGCGAAATCGTCTTGCTCATCATCACTTTCCAAACTTCGAGATGTAGTTGGTCATGGTGTTCAGTTGGTAGCGCGACACCTCGTGAGCGTTCTCGTCCTCGGCGAAGACGGACGAGACCATCACGGTGTCGGGACGCTGGTAGAAGTCGACGTCGGCGAGGGCGCCGAAGAACTCGTCCCAGTCGACGTCGCCGTCACCGACTTTGAGGTGCTGGTGCACCCGCGCCGGGTTTCCCGGCGGGTTGGTGATGTAGCGCAGGCCGTGGCTGCGGTGGTGGTCCATGGTGTCGGCCACGTGCACCAGCCGCAGCCTGTTGCCGGCGGCGCGGATGATCTCGCCCATGTTTCCACCCATATGGAAGCTGTGACACGCGACGAAAACCATGCCGATGTTGGGCGAGTTGACGCCGCGGATGATCCGCAGCGCCTCCATCCCGTCCTCGACGAAATCGTCTGGGTGCGGGTCGATCCGGACGTCGATGCCTTCACGTTCGAAGATCGGCACCAGCTCTTCCATGGAGCGGAAGAAGGCCCGCTCGGATTCCTCCGCCCGCTCGGGGCGGCCGGAGAACTCGGTGTTGATGACGTTCACGCCGAGGTCGACGGCGATCTGCACGACGCGCTTCCAGTTGCGCACCGCGGCTTCGCGGGCGTCCTCGTCGGGACCGGACCATCGCAGCACCGGCAGCACTGACGCGATCCCCACCCCGGCGTCCGCGCACGCCTTGCGGAACTGCGCGACGAGGTCGTCATCGGCGCGCGGATGGTTGAAGAACGGGATGAAGTCGCGGTGCGGCGTCAGCTGCAGGTGCTCATAGCCCAATTCCGCGACCACCCGCGGGAATTCGAGCAGCTCGTAATCGTGGTGAAACGGCGTCGGGTCGAGTGCGATCTTCATGCCCGCGCTCCCTTGATGGACGCGGGGTCGACGATCTGGACCTCGACAGGTCTGCCGCTGTGCAACGACTGAACTCCCGCTTCGCAGACGGCTGCCGCCGCGTAGCCGTCCCACGCATCGGGCCCGTCGACGTAGTTGCCGGTGGCGTCGCCGGCGTGGACGGCGTCGACCCAACGCTGGAACTCGGTGTCGTAGGCCTGTCCGAAGCGTTCCCGGAAGCCCGGGGTGATCCGACCTCCCCAGTTCCCGGGTGTGGTTTTACGCACCAGGCCGACGTCGAGTCCGATCATCGCGCTGCCCTTCTCGGCGACGAGCTCGGTGCGCACCTCGTAGGCCACGCCGGTCGTGACGAATAGCTCGACATCGACGTACTTTCCGGACTCGGTGCGCATGATCGCGATCTGTGGGTCGGCGAGCCCCTGTGGTGCAAGGGGATTCGGCGCGGGTGTGATGATCTGGATCGAGGCGATCTCCTCGTCGAACAGGAAGCGGGTGACGTCGACCTCGTGAACAAGCGAGTCCCGCACCACCATTGCGCTGTCGAACGACGGCGGCACGGCGGGGTTGCGGTGCGCGCAGTGCAGCAGCAACGGCTGACCGAACTCACCGCCGTCGATCAACGCCTTCAGTTGGGCGTACTCGTGGTCGAACCGGCGCATGAACCCGACCTGGATCAGCTTCTTGCCGAGTTCGACCTCCCGCTTGACCACCGCGAGCGAGGTCTCCACGTCGGTGGTCAGCGGCTTCTCGCAGAGCACCGGCTTGCCGTGCTCCAGGCAGGCGAGCAGCTGCTTCTCGTGCGTCGGGCCCGGCGTTGCGAGCACCACCGCGTCGACGTCGGCCTCGGCGATGGCGTCCAACGGGTCGCCGACCGCGCGGGCACCCGGCACCGAGGCGGCTACCTGCTCGGCCTTCTCGGACAGATAGTCGTTGACGACGGTGACACGGGCGTTGCTGATGCGATTCGTGATTCGGGCGACGTGGTCGGCGCCCATCACGCCGACGCCGAGGACGGCGATGCGGAGATCAGACATCGTTGTTCCTGTCTTGCTGCTAGAAGAATTTCACGGAGGGAACACCGCATGAGCCGAGATACTGGCGGGTGCGTTGGGCGATCGGCAGCGGTGCGTCGACTTCACAGGGGTACATGTCCTGTTCGACGATCGCGAAGACGTCGATGCGGAGCCTCTCGATGGCTTCGAGCAACGGCGGCATGTCGGGGATTCCACGCGGCGGCTCGGTCATCGCGCCGAGCTTGACCGCTTCACCGAATGGCAGGTCCTCGGCGATCACCTTCGCCTGCACCTCAGGGTCGACCTGCTTGAGGTGCAGATAGCCGATCCGTTCCGGGGCGCGCTCGATGATCGCGATGTTGTCGCCGCCGCAGTAGCTGATGTGGCCGGTGTCCAGACACAGATTCACGAACTCGCCGTCAGTGCCGTCGAGAAAGCGGTAGACGTTCTCCTCGGTGTCGACGTGGCTGTCGGCGTGCGGATGGTATTGCGCACGCACGCCGTACTTTTCGTACATCGCCTTGCCGAGATCGTTCATACCGTTGGTCTTCTTCCGCCACTGTTCGGTGGTCATATTGCGGTCCTCCAGCACGGCCCCGGTCGAGGGATCGCGCCACATCTCGGGGATGACGACGACGTGCTTGCCACCTACCGCCGCGGTCAGCTTCGCGACGTCCTCGATCTGCTTCCACACCGCATCCCAGGAGTCGTCCTGGTGCAGGTGCTCGAAGACGGTGCCCGCCGACAGTTTCAGGCCGCGCGATTCCAGTTCGTCGGACAGCTTCTCGGGATCGGTCGGCAGGTAGCCGAAGGGGCCGAGTTCGATCCACGTGTATCCGGACGCCGCGACCTCGTCGAGGAACCGCGTGTAGGGGGTCTGGCCTGGATCCTCGGGAAACCACACACCCCACGAATCAGGTGCGGAGCCAACGAGAATGGTGCTCATCGATCAATCCTTCGCGTCGTAGGGTTTCGTGTACGGGCGCTGGACCTTCTTCCATTCGGCGTACGTCTCGTAGGCCTGCGCGGTGGAGTCCAACTCCGAGGTCTGGCTGACGGGAACGTCCCACCAGGACCGGCTGTCCGGCGCGTAGATCAGCGGGTCGGTTTCGACGTGGATCACAGTGGTGTGCTCTCCTGCCTTGGCCACCTTGACCGCGTCGGTGAACTCCGCTGCCGTCGTCACCTTGATGACCTCGGCGCCCAGGCTGGCCGCGTTCGCCGCCAAGTCGACAGGCAGCTTGTCGCCCGCCAGCCGACCGGAGTCGTCCCGATAGCGGTAGGACGTGCCGAATCGCTGGGACCCCAACGACTCCGACAGCGAGCCGATGGAGGCGAAGCCGTGGTTCTGCACCAGCACCAGGATGACCTTGACGCCTTCCTGCACCGCGGTCACCAACTCGGTGGCCATCATCAGGTAGGAACCGTCGCCCACCATCACGAACACGTCGCGGTCGGGACTGGCCATCCGTACGCCGATGCCGCCTGCAACCTCGTATCCCATGCACGAGTAGCCGTACTCGACGTGGTAGCCCTTGCGGTCGCGGGTCCGCCACAGCTTGTGCAGGTCCCCGGGCATGGAGCCCGCTGCGCACACGACGACGTCCCGCGGGTCGGACAGCGTGTTCGCCAACCCGATGACCTGGCTCTGGTTCAGGGCGCTGACGTCGTCCTCGACGCGGTAGGCCGCGGTGACGGTGTCGTCCCACTGCGTCGCGAGTTCGGTTGCCCGCGTGCGATAGTCGTCGGTGACCGAGTAGTCGGCGAGCGCCTCGGTCAGCGCCTCGATCGCCTCACGGGCGTCGGCGACGACAGACAGGCCGCCCTGCTTCACCGCGTCGAAGGAGGCGACGTTGATGTTGACGAAGCGGACATCGGGATTGTTGAACGCTGTACGCGACGCGCTGGTGAAATCGCTGTAACGGGTGCCGATCCCGATGACGACGTCGGCCTCGGCGGCCAGCGCGTTGGCTGCGGTGGTGCCGGTCGAGCCGACCGCGCCGACCGACTGCGGATGGTCGTAGGGAAGGGAACCCTTTCCGGCCTGCGTCTCAGACACGGGAATGCCGGTCCGCTCGACGAACGCCGTCAATGCGTCGCTGGCGCCGGAGTAGATCACCCCACCGCCTGCGACGACCAGCGGGTGCTGCGCGGACGCGATGATCTGTGCGGCCTGTGCGGTCACCGACCCCTCCGGCAGCGGGCGTGCCACATGCCACGTGCGTTCGGCGAACAGCGAATCCGGCCAGTCGAACGCTTCGGCCTGCACGTCCTGCGGCAAGGCGATGGTGGCCGTACCGGTCTCAACCGGATCGGTGAGCACGCGCATCGCACCGAGCAACGCAGAGGGCAGCTGTTCGGGCCGCCACACCCGGTCGAAGAACCGCGACAGCGGCT
The DNA here is from genome assembly GCF_032159775.1 of Mycobacterium sp. GTDB lineage: Bacteria > Actinomycetota > Actinomycetes > Mycobacteriales > Mycobacteriaceae > Mycobacterium. The sequence goes on along the minus strand of NZ_JAVHWK010000083.1, from coordinate 32,423 downwards.
TGAACGCGTCGTTGACGGTCATCTCGTTGTCGTGCGGCTGTTCGAGGTCCTGGAGCACCGGCGCACTGACCCGGGTCGCGAACGTGTCCGACGGCAGCAGCAGAACGGGAAGTCGGTTGATGGTGGCCAACGCGGCGCCGGTGAGCATGTTTGTCGATCCCGGCCCGATGCTCGCGGTCACGGCCCACACCTGGAGGCGATCCTTCTGTCTGGCGTACGCGGCGGCCGTGTGGACCATCGCCTGCTCGTTGCGGCCCAACACATATCGCAGCCCGGGTTGGGTGCCTGCCTGCTCGGCCTCGAGCTCGCCCTGCAGCAGCGCCTGGCCCATCCCTGCTACGTTGCCGTGACCGAAGATGCCCAAGCAGCCCGCGAAGAACTTGCTGCGTTCGCCGTCGCGTTCGACGTACTGGTTGGCCAGGAAGCGAACGACCGCCTGGGCCACGGTGAGCCGCACGGTGGGCTCGTTGTGCGCCGATTTGAATGCAGATGATTTGGAGACCACGTCACTCTCCTTATGAATGAAGGGGCAGTCGGGGGTCCACGGCCTGGTCTTCCCAGGTGCCGCGCAACCACGCGTGCTCGGGGTCGTCGACGATCTTCCAGGCTCGTTCCTCGCCGGAGCCTGCCATCACGTTGAGGTAGTACATGTGATAGCCGGGCGCGGCGACCGACGGGCCGTGGAAGCCGTGCGGCACCAGGACGACGTCACCGGTGCGCACCTCTTCGAGAACCTCGATCGGTCTGCTCGGTGTGCCGTAGACGCGGTGAAACCCGAAGCCGCGGGAGTCATCTGGCCCGGAGGCGATCTCGAAGTAGTAGATCTCCTCGAGGGCAGACTCGACCGGCGACTCCTCGTCGTGCTTGTGCGCGGGGTAGCTCGACCAGTTGCCGCCGGGGGTGATCACCTCGCAGGCGATCAGCGAATCCGCCTCGAAAACCCCCGCGGTGCCGAAGTTGTGCACCTGCCTGCTGCAGTTGCCGGTGCCGCGCAGCTCGACGGAGACATCCGCGGCGGCCACCCGTCGGTTGGGCAGCTGCCGCCTGGCGCGGGCGCCACAGATCGCGAGCCTGCCTTCGCCGCGCAGCGTGTAGCTGCGACCAGTGCCGATGTAGACCATGTCGGCGGGGCCGTCGAAAACCGATGCGCGCGGCGATAATTCGTACGTCTCGCCGTCGCAGTCGACAGTGCCGCCGCCGGCTAGCGGGAGGATCATCACCTCGATGTCGTTGGTGTCCAGCGCCAATTCCTGGCCCGACGTCAGCTCGACCACCCAGAGGCTCGCCTCGGACCAGCCTGCGGACTCCGGCGTGACGTCAACGGCGTAGGGGAGTGTCGCGCTGCGGGCTGGAATGTAGTACTCGCTGTGCATGTCACCTCACCATCGAGACGGCGGTGGCAACCGCCGAACTGACGTCGTCGTCTGCGGGGTACAACAGGGTCCGGCCGACGATCAGCCCGCGCACGGAGGGCAGCGCGAGTGCTTTCTCCCAACTGGCGAACGCCTCGTCAGGATCGGCGGGATCGCCGCCGAGCAGCAGTGTCGGCAGCGTCGTCGACTCCATGACACGGTCCATCTCGTCGACGACGGGAAGCTTCATCCAGGTGTATGCGGACGTTGAGCCGAGACCCTGCCCGATGTGGACCGACTTGATCACAGCGTCGGGGCTCAGGTCGTTGCGCACCTTGCCGTCCACCCGCGACGACAAGAACGGCTCGAGCATCGCGATCAACCCATGCGAGGCCAACTCGTCGATGGCCCGCGCGCACGCTTCCAGCGTCGACACGGTGCCAGGGTCGTCGAGATCGATGCGGCACAACATCTTTCCGCCGTTCATCCGCGCTGCGGCAGTGGCCGCCGCGGTGGCCGCTGTCATGCGGTCGTCCAACTCGAACTGCGCGCCCGCGAGGCCGCCGCGGTTCATCGAGGAGAAGACGACCTTGTCTTCGAGTGCGCCGAGCAGTAATAGGTCATCGAGGATGTCGGATGTCGCAAGGACGCCGTCGACGCCGGGGTCGGCCAGCGCCGCGCGCAGCCGGTCGAGCAGGTCGGTGCGGCTGTTCATGGCGGTCGGCCGCGATCCGACCGCGAGGGCGCCGCGGGCGGGGTGGTCGGAGGCGACGACCATCAACCTGCCGTTGCCTCGCACCACGGGCCGGATGGTGCGTGTCTGCCATGCGCGCTCGACCGCTTGTGGGTCCGACGCCCGCACGTCGGTGATCTCGGCGTAGTCCTTGCACACCGCGTCAGACATTGACGGCCTCCGCTGCGGTCTGGTCGGCCAGCGCGGCGACCTCGTCGGCCGTCGGCATGGCGGTCGAGCACTCGAGGCGCGACGCGACGATGGCGCCGGCGGCGTTGGCGTACCGGAGGGTCTTTTCCAGCGGCCAGCCGTGCAGCAGGCCGTGACAGAGGCTGCCGCCGAAAGCATCTCCCGCACCGAGGCCGTTGACGACGTCGACGTCATTGGGTGCGACGCTGACGTGCGTGTGTCGCGTCTTGCCCAGCACGCCGCGAGGGCCCTGCTTGACGATGGCGAGCTCGACGCCCAGGTCGAGCAGAGCGTCTGCGGCGCGGTGCGGATTGCTCTCGCCGACGGCGATCTCGCACTCCTCCCGGTTCCCGACCGCGACGGTCACGTGCTGCAGTGCGCGCTGCACCTGCTCGGACGCTGCGCCGGGCGAATCCCAGAACATCGGCCGGTAGTCGAGGTCAAGGACCGTGTGCCGGGCTCTCCCGCGCGCCTCCCATGCCGCGAAATGCGCGCTGCGGCTTGGCTCCTCGGACAGGCCGGTGACTGTCGACCAGTAGAGCTTGGCCGAGCGTACGGCGTCGGTGTCGATCTCGTCTGGGCGGATCTGGAGATCCGGCGCGCTGGGGCGGCGGTAGAAGTACAGCGGGAAGTCATCCGGCGGAAAGATCTCGCAAAAGGTCACCGGGGTCGGGTACTCGTCGTGGGTCGACACGAACCGGTTGTCGACGCCGAGTCGCGCGAGCTCGTTGCGGACGAAGGTGCCGAACGGGTCGGCTCCCGCGCCGGAGATCAGCGCGGTGCGATTCCCGAGCCGCGCGGCGGCCACCGCGACGTTGGCGGCGCTGCCTCCGAGGAACTTTCCGAAGGACTCGACGTCTTCAAGGCCGACGCCGATCTGCAGGGGATAGATGTCGACGCCACTCCGCCCGATGGCGAGCACGTCGAACGGCTGCGTGGTGGTCAAGTCGCCCTCCGGCGGTTGGTTGTGGCTTGCGTACGACTGTGCACTCCGACACTCCGGGCTGTCAATAGTTTGTCCTGACATTCTAACTTTTGAATGTGCGGTGCTAGTATTCGGCTACCTTGATCTGATCGAACCGAGATCGGAGACGACGTGCCCGTGACGGTGGAGCTCGACAGGTCCAGTCCTGTCCCTCTCTACTATCAACTTGCCCAGGCCATCGAGGCCGCGATCCGCGACGGCGAGCTGTCGCCGGGGGATCGGTTCGAAAACGAACTGGCGCTGGCGAAAAGGCTGACATTGTCGCGGCCGACGACCCGTCGCGCGATCCAGGAACTCGTCGACAAGGGCCTACTGGTCCGCAAGCGAGGGGTCGGCACCCAGGTGGTGCAGAGCCCGGTGCATCGACGCGTCGAGCTAACGAGCCTGTACGACGACCTCACGCGGGCAGGCCAGGAGCCGACGACTCAGCTGCTCGACTACCACGTCGGTCCGCCCGACGAGGAGGTCGCGCGCGAGCTCAGCCTGAAAGACGACCGCGAGGTGGTGTCGATCCACCGGCTGCGCAGTGCGAACGGCGAGCCGCTTGCCGTCATGACGAACCACCTGCCTGTGGGCATCGCGCCGGATGCCGACGAGCTCGAGAGCAACGGCCTGTATCAGTCACTGCGTGCCCGCGGCGTGCATATCCGGCTGGCTCGCCAGCGTATCGGCGCTCGGGGAGCGACGAGGGCGGAGGCCAAGCTGCTCGACGAGAAGCCCGGCGCCCCGCTGTTGACGATGGCGCGGACGGCCTTCGACGACTCGGGCGCGGCGGTCGAGTTCGGCACGCACTGCTACCGCGCGTCGCGGTACTACTTCGACACCACCTTGGTGGACCGCTGACCTGAGCCTCCGCGAAACGGAATTCCAGCACCCCTGCACTTGCACTTTCGGTGCTGGAATTCCGTTTCGCGGGAGATTGGGAGCGGGGTGACGGCGGCTGGCGTCTATATCTCTATGTGGGGGAGATATTCGTCGGTACGGAAGCGGTCGCAGACGGCGCCCTCACGCGGAAGCAGCTCGCACGCTGGTATCGCCCCTTCTTCCGAAACGTGTACGCGCCGCGTGGCCAGCAACTGAACGCGCGCGACCGTGCCGTCGGCGCTTGGCTGTGGTCCAAGCGGCGGGGCATCGTGACGGGCGTCGCGGCTTCAGCTATGCACGGCGCCGAGTGGGTCGATGCGCACATCCCGATCGAGCTCATCTACGAATGCACCCATCCGCCGGCCGGCATCGTCGCTCGCAAGGAACGCGTGGCCGACGACGAGATCATGCTGGTCGACGGGGTGCGCGTGGCAACGGTCGCGCGAACCGCCTTTGATCTCGGTCGCTATCAAACCCGTGACCGAGCCGTCGCGCATATGGATGCGTTGATGCGGGCCGCGCCGTTCTCGATCGAAGAAGTGCTGCTGCTAGCGAAGCGATATCGCGGCGCGCGCGGCGTCAAATGTCTCAAGGACACGTTGCCGCTCGTCGACGGTGGGGCGGCCTCGCCGCGAGAGACGTGGCTGCGGCTCATCTATATCGACGGCGGGCTCCCCAAGCCGGCGACTCAGATTCCGATATTCGATGTAGACGGCGAGTTGCTTCGGACCGTCGACATGGGGTGGGAAGACTTCAAGGTTCTCTCCGAGTACGACGGCGATCAGCACCGCACCGACCGTCCGCAGTACGTGAAGGACATGCGAGTGATACCGAAGATCGAGGGTCTCGGATTCATCGTCGAGCGTGTCATCAAAGAGGACCGGCCCGCCGCCATCCTGCGTCGCGCCTGGGATGCCATGATCTCGCGCGGCTGGCGCCCCTAAGTTCCCCCGCGAAACGGAATTCCAGCACCCCTGCACTCGCACTTTCGGTGCTGGAATTCCGTTTCGCGGAGAGGCGCGCTAGCTGAAGGCTCGGCGGAAGGCGTCGAGGGCCGCTTCGCTGCCGGCCTCGCCCTCGCCGGCAGTCCAGGCTTCCATGCCGACGGTGCCGGTATACCCGATGTCGCGCAGTGCCCTCGCGATCGCGGGGTAGTTGATCTCACCGGTACCGGGCTCGCAGCGGCCAGGCACGTCGGCGACCTGGATCTCGCCGATGGCGTCGCTGCAGCGCCGGATCAGCTCGATGAGATTCCCCTCGCCGATCTGCGCGTGGTACAGGTCGAGCATCATCCGCACGTTCGGATGGCCGACGCCCTCGACGAGCGCCAGCGTGTCCTTGGCCCTTGCCAGCGGGATGCCGGGATGGTCGACGATGGTGTTGAGGTTCTCCAGGCAGAACGTGACGCCGGCCGCCTCACCCAGCTCGCCGAGCCGCGCGAGAGTTCGCTGCGCGATCAGCCACATTTCGCCGGTGGCGCGGTGGCGGGGACGCGCCGCCTTGCCGTCGACGAGTTCGGCGGTGTGCAGGTTCAGGCGCGGAACACCAAGTGTCCGCGCGGCTTTGATGCTCAGCTCAGCGGTGCGGACGACCTCGTCGGCACCGGCGGCGTCGACCAGATCGCCATGCAGGTAGCCAGTCATCGATGAGAACCGGGCGCCGGTTGCGGCAAGGGCGTCGAGGTCCTTGTCGTGCCAGCTCCAGATCTCGACGGCGAAGCCCAGATCGTCGATGCGCCGGACCCGGTCGACCAGCGGCAGGTCCGTGAACACCATCTCAGAGCAGACCGCCAGTGCGAGGTCAGTCATTGTTCGCCACCCATTTCGTCCGGACCAGCATGGATGCACCCTAGCATTTGACATGCAGTCCTAATGTCAGGACAAACTCTTGACTTTTTTCTGTGAGCCGTATTACATCGACCCTGAGGCGTGCCACGCCGCACACGAATACAAGGAGAAACAATGAGGTTTACTCGGCTCGCGGCCATCGCCGGGGCAAGCGTGCTCGTGCTCGGGGTTGCGTCGTGTTCGTCGACCGGGGGCAAGCCTCAGGAGTCGGCCGGGGGAATGGGCGCCGGGCAGGCCAATACCCCGCGCGTCACCGTCGCGATGATCACCCATGAGGTACCGGGCGACTCGTTCTGGGATCTGATCCGCAAGGGCGCACAAGCCGCGGCCGATAAGGACAACATCGAACTGCGTTACTCAAACGACCCTGAGGCGCCGAACCAGGCCAACCTCGTGCAGACCGCCATCGACAGCGGTGTCAAAGGCATCGCTTTGACGCTGGCCAAGCCGGACGCCATGGCGCCGGCGGTCAACGCGGCAGCCGCCAAGAACATTCCCGTCGTCGCCTTCAACTCGGGCTTTGACAACTGGAAGACCATGGGCGTACAGGAGTACTTCGGTCAGGACGAGAAACTCGCCGGCATCGCCGCGGGTGAACGCTTGCAGAAGGACGGCGCCAAGAAGATCATCTGCGTCATCCAGGAGCAGGGTCAGGTCGCACTCGAATCTCGTTGCGCCGGCGTCCGTGAGGGTTTCAAGGGACAGTCGGAGATCCTCAACGTCAACAGCAAGGACATGCCGTCGGTCGAGTCGACGATCACCGCCAAGCTCCAATCGGACAAGTCCGTCGACTATGTGGTCGCGCTGGGCGCGCCGATCGCGCTGGCTGCCGTGCAGTCGAAAGCCAACGCAGGCAGCAACGCCAACATCGTCACCTTCGACACTAACGCGGCCCTCGTCGACGCCATCAAGGCCGGTGACGTGAAGTGGGCTGTGGACCAGCAGCCGTTCCTGCAGGGCTACCTGGCCATTGATTCCCTATGGCTGTTCATCAACAACAAAAACCTGATCGGTGGCGGACAGGCCACCCTGACGGGCCCGTCGTTCATCGACGAGACAAACATCGACTCGGTCGCCGAGTTGGCCAAGTCCGGAACCCGTTGATCCGCCGCCCAGGAGAGAGTGAAACATGACTACACAGACTGATCTGGACGTCGGCGGTCACAAGATCGTTCGCGACGAACGCGTCAAGGAACGAAACCGGATACAGCGCTTGTTCATTCGCCCCGAGATGGGTGCGGCGATCGGCGCGGTCGCGATCTTCATCTTCTTCCTGGTCGTCGCGCCGCCGTTCCGGTCGCCCGAAGCGTTGGCGACGGTGCTATATGCAAGTTCGACGATCGGGATCATGGCTTGCGCGGTAGCGCTTCTGATGATCGGCGGCGAATTCGACCTGTCGTCGGGCGTGGCGGTCACCACCAGCTCGCTCGCCGCCTCGCTGCTTGCCTACAACCTGCACCTCAATCTCTGGGCCGGCGCCGGGTTGGCCCTGATCGTCGCCCTGGCGGTCGGCTTCTTCAACGGGTACCTGGTGATGAAGACCAAGATTCCCAGCTTCTTGATCACCTTGGGCACTCTATTGATGCTCACCGGCATCAACCTCGCTGTGACCAAGCTCATTTCGGGTCAGGTGGCAACGCCGAGCGTCAACGACATGCAGGGCTGGGATTCGGCGCAGAAGGTGTTCTCGTCGTCGTTCCCGATCTTCGGTGTCGAGGTTCGGATTACCGTGCTCTGGTGGCTGCTGTTCACCGCCGTCGCGACATGGGTGCTGTTCAAGACGCGCATCGGAAATTGGATCTTCGCCGTCGGCGGTGACCAGGAAAGCGCGCGCGCCGTGGGTGTTCCGGTGACGGCGGTGAAGATCGGCCTGTTCATGTTCGTCGGATTCTGCGCCTGGTTCGCCGGTATGCATCTGCTGTTCGCGTTCAATACCGTGCAGTCCGGCCAAGGTGTGGGCAACGAGTTCATCTACATCATCGCCGCGGTTATCGGCGGCTGCCTGCTCACCGGCGGCTACGGCACCGCGATCGGCGCCGCGATCGGCGCGTTCATCTTCGGCATGGTGCAACAGGGCATCGTCTACGCCGGATGGAATCCCGACTGGTTCAAGTTCTTCATGGGCGTGATGCTGCTCTTCGCGGTAATCGCCAACAACGCATTCCGCAACTACGCCGCCAAGAGGTGACCCATGACCGCAACAGTTGATCGTCCCGTGGAAGAGGCTCCGTCAGGCGGCAAAGTGCCGTTGGTCGAGCTGAAGAACATCGGCAAGTCGTATGGCAACATCACTGCGCTGAAAGGCATCTCGCTACGGGTGCACGCGGGTCAGGTGACCGGCATCCTCGGTGACAACGGCGCGGGTAAGTCGACGCTGATCAAGATCATCGCCGGGTACCACCCGCAGACCGACGGTGAGCTGCTCATCGACGGCGAGCCGATCAAGCTCACCTCGCCGAAAGATGCATTGGGCAAAGGTATTGCGACTGTCTACCAGAACCTTGCCGTCGTGCCCCTGATGCCGGTGTGGCGCAACTTCTTCCTTGGCCAGGAGATCCGTCAGGGTCGCTTCCCGTGGGCACTGGATGCCAACGCGATGCGGGCTACCACGCTCACCGAGCTGTCGAAGATGGGCATTGATCTGCCCGACGTCGACGTGCCCATCGGCTCGCTGTCGGGTGGTCAGCGGCAATGTGTCGCGATTGCGCGGGCTGTTTTCTTCGGTGCTCGTGTGCTGATCCTCGACGAGCCGACAGCGGCGCTGGGCGTGAAGCAGTCCGGTGTGGTGCTGAAGTACATCACCGCTGCCAAGGAGGCCGGGTTCGGCGTCGTGTTCATCACGCACAACCCGCACCACGCGCACATGGTCGGCGACCACTTCGTGTTGTTGAATCGCGGTCAGCAGAAGCTGGACTGCACCTATGACGACATCACCCTCGAGCACTTGACGCAGGAGATGGCGGGCGGCGACGAGCTGGAAGCGCTGTCACACGAACTGCGCGGTGCCAAGGACTAGCACGAGGCGCGCCGACTGCCTTAACGCGGTGTCATGCCTGCGGCCCTATATGCGGCATCCACATAGGCCATGTTCTGCGCTGCGTCTGCGGTGTCGATCGGCAACGGTGTGCCATGGAGCACGTGCGAGCCGAACGCCTCCAGCTGATAGCTGTACGAGGTCCTGGTGCCGTGGTGCTCGACTCGTGTCCCCGCCGGTGTGCGGATGGTGAGTCGGTCATCCTCGTTCGGCTTGATGAAGTTGTGCACAAGGAGATCTCCCTTGGTGCCGACGATGCGCAGGGTGAACGAATGGTCGGAGGCGGCCATCGTGTTGGCACACAGGCCGGTCGCGCCGCCGGGAAAGCCGAGCTCCACATCGCACCACTCGTCGACACCCGGAGTGCGTTGGTTGGCGTGCGCGCGAATGACCGACGGGTGGCCGAGCCTGCGCATGATGTGCAGGCCGTAGCAACCGAGATCCATCAGCGCCCCGCCTGCCATTTCGAAAGACCAACGCGGATCGGAGGCCTCGGGTGAGGGCATCGCCATCCGCACCTCCGCGTGGTGCATATCGCCGATCGTGCCGTCAACGGCAACCTCGAGCGCGCGGCGCATCACCGGATGGAAGAGATAGTGAAAGCCCTCCATCACCGTGACGCCCGCGGCCTGCGCGGCCTCGGCGACCCGCTGCGCCTCCGAACGGTTGCGCGCGAACGGTTTCTCGGTGAGCACCGGCTTGGCCGCCTCGATCGCCGCGAGGTTCCACGGCGCGTGCAACGAGTTCGCCAGCGGGTTGTAGATGGCATTGACTTCCGGGTCGGCGATCACCTCGGCGTACGAGCCCAGAACGCGCTCGACACCGTGCTTTTCGGCGAAGAGCTCAGCGCGGGCGCGATCGCGTGCGGCGACGGCGACCAGCCGGTGACCCAGCTGCTGAGCGGGACCGACGATGGCGAGATCGGCGATTCGGGATGCACCGAGCACCCCGATTCGCAAGCTCATACCGTTACGCTGCGGCATACGCTCTGCATGTAGGTGACACTGGCCGCCACATCCCGCAGCGGACCTTCGTCGGCCGGCTCGTCATGCAGGATGGTGTCCTGCTCCATGACGAACCAGCCGTCAAACCCGTTGCTCCGCAAGGCGTTGACGATGCCCGCGATGTCGACGTCACCCGCGCCGAGTGGCGTGTACATGCCGCGCCGGACCGCCTCAGTGTAGGTCAGCTGGCCGGCCTGCACGCGCGCGGCCAGCTTCGCGTCCACATCCTTCAGGTGCGCGTGGGCGATCCGGTGCGGCACCTCCCGCGCCAGCGCAAGCGGATCCGTCCCACCGATCATCAGGTGGCCCGTATCGAGGCACAGCCGGACAGCCGAGCCGTCGAGCACCCGGACGACCTCGTCACGCGATTCCACCATCGTGCCGACGTGTGGGTGTAGCACTGCAAGCACGCCGTGGTCGGCGGCGGTGTCGGCGAGCCTGTCCAGGTTGGCCAACAGTGTCAGCCACTGGCTCTCGTCGAGAGTCGGTCGTGCGTCATAGCCGTCGGTGCCTGTTGCGGCGGCGAGCACGAGGACATCTGCTCCGCACGCCACGATCGCATCCAACGATGCGGCGATATCGGGGAGCGGATCGTGGTCCGGGTTGTGCAGCACCACAGGCGCGAACTGGCCGACGCAGCGTAGACCGTAGGAGTTCAACAATGCGGTCAGAGTGGCCGGGTCAGATGGCAGAAATCCTTCTGGCCCAAGCTCTGTGGCGATCATTCCGACGTCGCGCATCTCGGCGAGCACCCGCTCGGGCGTGAGCTGATGTCCCCATCCGGGCACCTCACAGACCCCCCAGGAGATCGGGGCACCGGCGATTTTCATCTAGACCTCACTTCTTCGATCCGAACCGGCGCGCCGCGCTTCAACGACTCCGTCGCCGCCTCGGCAAGCCAGGCGACTTCGACCGCGTCTTCGACGGTGCACGCGGGGGCGGCGTTGCCGTTTGCTACGTCGACGAAGGACGCGAGCTCCGCGCGGAACGCCTCGGTGAAGCGGTCCATGAAGAAGTGGTGCGCGGGCCCCTCGGGAAAATCGTTGGCGGGATCAACATTTCGGACCGGCGCGCCCTGGTCCCATCCGGCGACAACTGTGTCATGGAAACCGTGGACCTCGAGCCGGCAGTCGTAACCGTGGCCGTTGTACCTAGCCGCCGAGACCACGCCGAGCGTGCCGGACTCAAAGCGCACCACCACTGCGGCGGTATCGACGTCACCGAAGTCGCTGAACTGCGGATCGCCCTGCACGCTACCGGTGGCGTAGACATCGACGGCCTTCTGGCCGGTTATCCACCGCAGTATGTCGAAGTCGTGCACCGCGCAGTCCCGGAAGATGCCGCCTGAGCCGGCGATGTACTCCATCGGAGGCGGGGCGGGATCCATCGTCGTACTGCGAACCGTGTGCAGGAGGCCGAGCGAACCGTCGTCGACAGCGCGTTTGGCCGCGGCGAAGGCGGCGTCGAAGCGACGCTGGTAACCGACCTGCACCGGCACGCCGGAGCGCTTGATGATGTCGGCGACCCGGACGCTCTCGGCTGCCGTTGCGGCGATCGGCTTCTCGCAGAAGGTGGGGATTCCGCGCTCGACGGCGGCCAGCGTCAGCTCGGTGTGGGCCGGTGTCGCCGCGGCGACGACAACTCCGTCGATCCCCGCCGACAGAAGTTCGTCCACCGAATCGGCCGGCGTGGCACCATGTTTCGTCGCGACCGCGGCAACGATCTCGGCGCGCTCGTCGGTGATGATCAGCTCGTCGACGCCGTCGAGATTGCGCAGCGTCTCTGTGTGGAATGCGCCGATGCGGCCCAATCCGATTACGCCGAGTGTGGTCACGGGATTCTCCTGTCGTCCTGGTCGCGCAGCGCGATATCGAGTTGTTCTCCGGTGAGGCCGTCGGCCAACGCGGCCAGCACTGTGTCAACCTGTGACGGCGGGGCGATGCTGCCCACCGGCTGGTCGAGGTCGAGATTGGTGGGGAACGCGTAACCTTCCGCGGTCGCGACGACGACGTTGTGCAGCTCGCGCTGGGAGACGCCCGCGGCTTTCATGGAGAGCAGCGCCGGATACACCGCACGCACCATGGCGGTGCGGTCCACCGCCTCCATCGCCCGCCCGAACGGCGAGGAGATCTGCAGGAGGTTGGCCATCCGCCGGATGTCGGCCGAGAAGTTGGTGCCTGCACCGTGATACAGCGCGGGGTTGAAGAACACCGCATCGCCGGTCCTCAGTGGCACCTGCACGTGGTGCTCGGCGAAGTACTCGATGAACTCCGGCCGGTTGAACGCGATGTAGCCGCCGAGGAAGCGCTGCGAGTAGGGGAGCAGCATCGTCGGTCCGCTCTCGATCGGCATGTCACCATGGGCGACCGCGCCTTGCAGGGTGAGCATCGGAGACGTGCGATGCAGGTGTGCGGGGTAGGCCGCGAGGTCGTCCTGCGCGACGAAGCCGAGGTGGTAGTCGCGGTGCGGAACCTGTTGTTTGCCGCCCGGATTGACGACGTTGACCTGAGAGGTGACCTGGTAGCGCGGTCCGAGCCACGCCTCGGAGATCACTGCGATGGTGTCGTTGGCGTAGTACTGCGCGAAGACTTCGGGTGCATGCAGCGCCAGCTTCTGCGCGGCATTCCAGATGCGGTCGTTGGCCCCTGGCTCACCGAAGTGATCACCGACCGCGGAGCCTGCTGCCCGCTGAGCCTCGATGATGGCGTAGAACGCCTCGCTGGCGCGGTCGACGAGGTCGGCCGAATAGGCGCCCTCGAAGACGACGACGCCGGGCCCGTCGGTCAGCGCATGGATCAGCTCGGTCTGCAGGGCCCGTCGGTCGAAACCTGGCGTCCCCGGGTAGACAAGCACGTTCTCGCGTATATCGACGGCGTGCGGGTAGTCGGCAAGGCTGGTGGTTCGTGTCACCTCGGTGTGAAACTCCTCGAGCCGGTAATCGCGCTCGTCGAGCCACGGCCTGAATGCAGTGGTCAGTGGCGTCGCCATGTCGATAGTCTGGTGGTCGGCCGTACCGCAATCAACACCAAAAACCCATCAAAAATGCCTCAGGAGGCCAGACGTGGCGCACCGCTTCAAGGTTCGCGAGATCGCCCAACAGTCCGGGCTGAGCGAGGCCACCGTCGACCGCGTCCTGAACGAGCGGCCCGGCGTTCGGGAGAACACCCGCGCCGAGGTCATGCAGGCGATATCCGATCTGGACAAGCAACGCGCTCAGCTGCGGTTGAGCGGACGGCGCTACCTGATCGATGTCGTCATGCAGACCCCGCAGCGGTTCTCCGATGCGTTCCGCGCCGCGGTCGAGGCCGAGTTGCCCGCCTTCGCGCCCGCGATGGTGCGGGCCCGGTTTCACCTATGGGAAGCGGGGTCGACGGGACAGATGGTCGACGCGTTGTGCCGTCTGCGCGGCAGTCACGGCGTGATCCTCAAGGCGCAGGATGAGCCCGAGGTGGCCGAGGCGATCGACCGGTTGGTGGACGGCGGCGTTCCCGTCGTGACGTATGCGACCGACGTTCCCGGCAGCGCCCGATGTTCCTATGTCGGCATCGATAATCACGGCGCAGGTGTGACCGCCGCCTATCTGATGGGGCAATGGCTGGGGGCGTCGCCGTCGGATGTGTTGATCACGCTCAGCCGCAACGCGTTCCGTGGCGAGGGGGAGCGCGAGGTCGGCTTCCGGTCGGCGCTGCGCGGCTCGGGGCGTCAGATCGTCGAGGTCAGCGACAGCGACGGAATCGACGCGAATAACGAACGGCTGGTGCTCGAGGCGCTCGAAGCCAACCCGGCCGTGGAGGCCGTCTACTCGGTCGGCGGTGGAAACGCCGCGACCGCCGCCGCGTTCGAGCGGCTCGGGCGTGACTGCCGGGTGTTCATCGCTCATGACCTGGACGCCGACAACCGGCGACTGTTGCGCGACGGCCGGATCTCCGTCGTGCTGCACAACGATCTGCGCGCCGACGCGCGGCTGGCGATGCGGTTGATCCTGCAGGAGCGCGGAGCGCTGCCCGTCGAGGCGGCACGTCCGGCTCCGATTCAGGTGATCACACCGTTCAACCTGCCGGCTTAGTGCGCGAAACGGAATTCCAGCACCGAAAGTTCGAGTACGGGGGTGCTGGAATTCCGTTTCGCGGGAATTGGTCGGGCGCTTGCGGTCGGGCGCAGGGTGCTAGCAACGAGCTACCAGTCGGTAACTTTTTCCTTAGAATTTTTTCGTCAGGGGGACGTGACGAATGACACACTTTTGTCTCATCGCGTCGCTGGACACGCCGCTGACCATCGCGTTTTTACCGGTGTCATCTGCAGGTAACCCGCGAGTCGGGTAAAAGGCTGCCTAAGAGAAGTGGTTTAATCGGTACTGCGAGTGACACCAAAATTGTGGACGCTGAAACGCGACTGAGGTACACGTCCGAACCGCACGAGAGGCAGGGGTTGTGAGCCCGAACGGCAACGGGGCCAGTCCGGCGGCTCGCCAAAAGCTCGAAAAGGTTGTCATTCGATTCGCAGGCGACTCGGGCGACGGCATGCAGCTGACCGGCGACCGGTTCACCACCGAGGCCGCTCTGTTCGGCAATGACCTTGCCACACAACCCAATTACCCCGCCGAGATCCGGGCACCAGCAGGCACTCTGCCCGGCGTCTCGTCGTTCCAGATCCAGATCGCCGACTACGACATCCTGACCGCAGGCGACCGTCCCGATGTCCTCGTGGCGATGAACCCGGCCGCGCTGAAGGCCAACATCTCCGACCTGCCCCGCGGCGGCCTGGTGATCGCCAACGCCGACGAGTTCACCAAGCGCAACCTCGCGAAGGTCGGCTACGAGGCCAATCCTCTCGAGACCGACGAGCTCTCCGACTACGTCGTGCAGCCCGTCGCGATGACGTCATTGACGCTCGGTGCGGTCGAGTCGATCGGCGCCTCCAAGAAAGACGGCCAACGCGCCAAGAACATGTTCGCGCTCGGCCTTTTGTCGTGGATGTACGGCCGCGAACTCGAGCACAGCGAGGCGTTCATCCGCGAGAAGTTCGCTCGCAAACCCGACATCGCCGAGGCCAACGTGCTGGCGTTGAAGGCGGGCTGGAACTACGGCGAGACCACGGAGGCATTCGCCAGCACGTACGAGGTGGCGCCCGCGAAGTTGAAGTCCGGCGACTACCGCCAGATTTCTGGCAATACCGCCCTGGCGTACGGCTTGGTCACCGCGGGCCAACTCGCCGACGTTCAACTGGTGCTCGGCACCTACCCGATCACTCCCGCCTCGGACATCCTGCACGAGCTTTCCAAACACAAGAACTTCAATATCCTCACGTTTCAGGCCGAGGACGAAATCGCGGGCATCGGCGCGGCGATCGGCGCTTCCTACGGCGGTGCGCTCGGCGTCACCAGCACGTCGGGCCCCGGTATCTCGTTGAAGTCGGAGGCCATCGGCCTGGCCGTGATGACTGAACTTCCGCTGATCGTCATCGACGTGCAGCGCGGCGGACCATCGACTGGTCTGCCCACCAAGACCGAACAGGCCGACCTGCTGCAGGCGATGTTCGGCCGCAACGGCGAGTCGCCGGTCGCAGTGATCGCGCCCCGGTCGCCGTCCGACTGCTTCGATGTGGCGGTCGAGGCCGCACGAATCGCCATCACCTACCACACCCCGGTGATGATCCTGTCCGACGGCGCGATCGCGAATGGCTCTGAGCCGTGGCAGATTCCCGATGTCAGCACCTATGCGCCGATCACGCACACCTTCGCAAAAACCGGGGAGCCGTTCCAGCCGTATGCTCGCGATCCCGAGACGCTGGCCCGTCAGTTCGCCGTCCCGGGCACACCGGGCCTGGAGCACCGCATCGGCGGTCTGGAAGCCGCGAACGGCTCGGGCAACATCTCCTACGAGCCGAAGAACCACGACTTGATGGTGCGGCTGCGCAAAGCGAAGATCGACGGCATCGCCGTGCCGGAGCTCGAGGTCGACGATCCGACGGGCGACGCGGAGCTGCTGATGATCGGCTGGGGCAGCTCGTACGGCCCGATCGGCGAGGCGTGCCGGCGGGCACGGCGCAAGGGCATCAAGGTCGCTCACGCGCAGCTTCGTAACCTCAACCCGTTCCCCGCCAACCTCGGCGAGGTGCTTCGGAGCTACCCGAACGTGGTACTGCCGGAGATGAACCTCGGCCAGTTGGCGCTGCTGCTGCGCGGCACGTTCCTGGTTGACGTGCAGTCGGTGACGAAGGTGGAAGGCATGGCGTTCCTGGCTGACGAAGTCGAGGACATCATCGAGGGCGCCCTCGATGGGACGCTGAGCGAAAAGGAAAGCGACAAGGCCAAGTTCGCCCGGCTGGCTGCGGCCACCGTGGAAACGGGCGTGGGAGCAGACACATGACCGACCTGATAGGTACAGACCTCGGCCTGACTCCGGGCACCGGCGGCGTACCGACGACCGACGAGCCGCAGAAAGCCAAGGACTTCACCAGTGACCAGGAGGTCCGGTGGTGCCCCGGTTGCGGCGACTACGTCATTCTCAACACGATTCGCAACTTCCTGCCGGAGTTGGGTCTGCGCCGAGAAAACATCGCCTTTGTCAGCGGCATCGGCTGCTCGAGCCGCTTTCCGTATTACCTGGAGACCTATGGCTTCCACTCGATCCACGGCCGCGCCCCGACGATCGCCACCGGTCTTGCTCTCGCCCGGCCGGATCTGTCGGTGTGGGTCGTCACCGGTGACGGCGATGCGCTGTCCATCGGCGGTAACCACCTGATCCACGCCCTGCGGCGCAACGTCAACATCACGATCCTGCTGTTCAACAACCGGATCTACGGCTTGACGAAGGGCCAGTACTCGCCAACGTCAGAGACCGGCAAGATCACCAAGTCGACGCCGATGGGCTCGCTGGATTACCCGTTCAACCCGGTGTCGCTGGCCTTGGGCGCCGAGGCGACGTTCGTCGGTCGCGCGTTGGACTCCGACCGCAAGGGCCTCAGCGAGGTGCTTCGTGGCGCCGCCCAGCATCGCGGCGCGGCGCTGGTCGAGATCATGCAGGACTGCCCGATCTTCAACGACGGCTCGTTCGATGCGTTGCGCAAGGAAGGCGCCGAGGAGCGTCTGATCAACCTGGCCCACGGTGAGCCGATCACCTTCGGGGCCGGCGGCGAGTACTGCGTCGTGAAGTCCGGATTCGGACTGGAGGTCGCGAAGACGGCCGACGTGACCGCCGATGCGATCGTGGTGCACGACGCGCACATCGACGATCCCGCCTATGCATTCGCGCTGTCTCGGCTCTCGGAACAGAACCTCGAGCACATGGTGATGGGCATCTTCCGTCAGGTCAGCAAGCCGACGTACGACGATGCGGCACGTCAGCAGGTCGCCGCGGCCCGCGATGCCAAGCCGCACGACACGGCTGCCCTGCAGTCGCTGCTGCGCGGTAGGGACACCTGGACCGTCGACTAATCTCATCGACGTGACATCGCCCGTGCCGCTCGCTGCTGTCGTACTGGCCGGCGGCGCGTCCCGCCGGATGGGCCGCGATAAGGCAACCCTCCCCTTCGAGGGTTCGACCATGGTCGAACTGGTCGTCTCGGCCCTGAGCGCCCGGTGCTCGCCGGTTTTTGTCATCGCGGCTCCCGGTCAACCGCTACCCGAACTGCAGGCCGAAGTCCTGCGCGACGAGGTGCGCGGGGTCGGCCCGCTGCTGGCGACTGGGCGTGGTCTGCGGGCGGCCGCGGATGCCGGATGTGAGCTGGCCTTTGTCTGCGCGGTCGACATGCCACACATGGAAACCGCGCTTATCGACGAGCTCGCAGAACACGCTGCCCGGCTTGGTGTCGACGTGGTCCTTCCATGGGACGGCCGCGACCACTACCTGGCCGGCGTGTACCGCACCGAGCTGGCTGATCGAGTCGACGTGCTGATCGAAGCGGGGGAGCGCAGCATGCGTGCGTTGGTGGACACCGTCGACACGCAACGCATCGTCATGCCGACACGACGGGCACTGACGAACGTCAACACCACCGCAGACTTGTCCTGAAGAGCGCGCCACAACCCCAGGCGATCTTCTAGCAAACTACTGAACCCGTCATTGCGATGCCATTTCATGCAATTGAAAATGCATTCTTTCGCTGAACCCCGTGATTGACCGGCGTTTCATTGGCCGTCGGCACCATGAGATCCCGCGTGGCGCCTGCATCGGGCGCGCGAAATCCACTGTCACCGTGCAGCATTGGGCTTGGTAGGGATGGAGGTCGGGCTGCCGACTTGGGCATGGCTGCCGCGAGCGGTGTCGATCGGCATTTAGGCGATGGCGGGATCGACGCATCACGTCTGCTGACCCGGCTGATCGGGTAGACGCAACGGCGTATCGGTGTCCCGAGTACGACGATCTCCGTTTGGAGACCAGAGACGCACTGCGGCTTCACGTTTCAGAAGCCGAATGCACACCCAATGCGATCGGCGATCCCGCAGCGGGATGCGCATACGCAGCCTGTAACCCCCAAACACCCTGTTCACCAACAACAGTCGCTAGCTACGCCTGAAAGTACGCAGCAGCGAACGTTTTCTGCTGAATGTGACGAAAGATCCTGCTGGCGGCCACTTCTGGGCGATCTACCCGCTAATTACTTGTTCTTTCAACCAATATCGGGTGTTCCAGGTCACAATAAACCAGTGATTTAGCTCACCTAGTTATGGCGCCGGCACCGGCACGGCTGTTAGGCCGACTCGCCGGTATGACCTGCGACGACCGTATGCCGCTGCAGCCGTGATCTGTCCGTGATCTAAGCGCGACACGTTCGTCACCGATATGACTTTGCCGAAATCGCTTTGTACGTTTCCAGGCGACTCAGAAATGAGCAAATAAATTCCAAACCACGAACCTGCGTGTGAGTGGGGCTGCGGACCGGGCGATCGCCTACTCCCGCGGCCGCCGGGCGTGACGTCCGGCGGGGTGATCTGTCACTTCCCCTGTCGTGCCTGACCGAGACGGCACGACCCGATTTTTCTGCCTCAACGGCATCAGCGCCTGCGCATGCGGGCGTTGTCGGCGCGCGCTTGGCGAAAGGAAAGTAGTGAAGAACATCCGCACAACGTTCGGTCTGGCCACCATCGCCGGTGCACTCGCGTTGGCACCGATGGCGCTGGCGACCGGCACCGCGAATGCGGACGGCGGCGTGAACTGGGACGCCGTCGCGGCATGCGAGTCGGGTAGCAACTGGCACACCGCCACCGGCAATGGCTACTACGGTGGCCTGCAGTTCACCATGGGGACCTGGCGCGCCAACGGTGGCGCGGGCTCACCGCACAAGGCTAGCCGTGAGGAGCAGATCCGGGTGGCCAACAACGTGCTGAAGAGTCAGGGCATCGGCGCCTGGCCGGTCTGCGGCAGGCGCGGCTGACACCCGCACGCTGCACACAACGCTGCACGCAATTAAGGGGTGCCGGGTCTTTTAAGGCCCGGCACCTTTCTTATTCTCAATAGCCCCATCTGTCACATCTGCCCCTTATCTAACATTCGTCTCCGTTTACTCATATTGCCCTTCTTCCTCATTTGCCACATCGCTAGCTGTGTCCTATCCCGTCCCGATAACGTGCAAATACCTCCCTTGTAACGTCTGACCCTCCTAACCCGAAAGTCCCACTAGTTGCAAGGTCGGGGAAGGACCAGCGTGATGAATAAACGCCATTCGTTCGTCCAGGCGGCGAGGAAGGCCGGCTGGCTCGTCGCAATTGCTGGGGCGCTCTTCCTTGCCCCATTGACGCTCTCAGCGGCCACTGCGAACGCCGACAGCCTCGATTGGGACGCAATCGCCCAGTGCGAGTCGGGCGGGAACTGGTCGACCAACACCGGAAACGGGCACTACGGCGGCCTGCAGTTCAAGTCCTCGACCTGGGCGTCCAATGGCGGAGTCGGCTCACCGTCGACGGCCTCCAGGGAAGAGCAGATCAGGGTCGCCGAGAATGTGCTTCGGACCCAAGGCCTGAAGGCATGGCCAACCTGCGGTTCGTCCGCAGGCGGACCCGCAGTGTGGAACGCATCCAGTCCGCTGAGGGGATGCGGCGCGATGCGGGGCGGCGCGGTGCTCGGACTGGTCGACCTGCGTCAGATCTGTTCGACGTTCCTCAGCCCGTTCGGCCTAGGCTGACGCCGCCGTCGGCGCCCTGAACGCCGACCTCGACGCCACCGTCGCCAGATGCCGGGTCAGCACCGCCTCCGGCACCAGCACCGTCGCACGACTGGCCAGGCCGCTCAGCAGTGCGGGTCGCAGGTTGACTACTCGTCCGATCATCGCCGACTCCCGGGTCAAAGCCTTGGTCCGTGGCTTGCGGTACGTCGCGAATCGCGCGAAAGCGGTAGGTAGATCGCTGCTCTGGTCGACGAAGGCGGCCAGAATCGCGGCGTCCTCCAGCCCTTGGCAGCCGCCCTGGCCGAGATGCGGACGCATCGGGTGGGCGGCATCGCCGACCAGAACGATCGGACCTTTCGACCACACGCGGGCCTCGTCACGGTCGTACAGGTCGTTGCGCAGGACGACGCTCGGATCGGTTGCAGCCAGCAGCGCAGGCATGGGCTCGGCCCATGACCCGAACCTGGTTTTCAAGTACTCCAGTTCGCCCGGTGACGCGACGCGACCCTCCTTCGCGCGCTCGGTTGCGAACCAGTAGGTGTGATCGGGGCCGAGCGGTACATGCCCGCATTCGCGTCCAGCGCCCAAGGTCTCACCGGCGAAATCTCGATTGATCGCGGCGTCGGCAATGCCGCGCCACGCGGTGTATCCGACGTAGCGGTTGCGCAGCTCGCCGTTCAGATGGCGGGCCACAACGGAGTGCGTGCCGTCGGCGCCGATCACAGCGGCGGCCTGTCGCGTGGTCGAATCGGAAAGTGTCACGCGCACACCGCCCTGCGCCATCTCGACGTTCGATGCAGTAGCCCCTGTTTGCACGGTGCCGCTCGCCAACGCGCCGGCCAGCACCTCGTTGAGGACGGACCGTCGGATCACCACCAGCGGCTCGCCGAGGGCCCTGACGATCCGCTCCTTCGATGGACGACGCAGCCACGTGCCGTCGTGCCAGCGCATCGCTCCCGCGGTCACCCGGCCGCCGGCACCCCGGACCGCGTCACCGAGTCCGATGTCATCAAGGGCGGCAAGGGCGTTGGGCCAGATGCTGATCCCGGCTCCGCTCGTGGCGTCGTTGCGGCTCTCGAGGACGCTGACGTCATGGCCACGGCGCTGCAGGGCGACCGCCGTCGCCAGACCCGCAATGCCCGCACCGATGACGAGGAACTGCTGTTGCGCCACCCGTCGAAGGTAGCGCCCCCGCCGCGCGTGGCTACAGGTCGAACACCAACAGCGTGCTGGTGGCCGTCGCCACCACCGCACCCGAGGCATCGGCGACGACACCCTCGGCGAAGCCCACCCGCGCTCCCGCCTTGACGACAGTTCCCGTCGCGGTCAGCAGTCCGCTGCTCAGCCGCACCGCCTTCAGGTAGTTCACCTTGATCTCGACCGACGTGTAGCCCTTGCCCTGCGGCAGGGTGCTGTGCACCGCGCATCCGGTGACCGAGTCCAGCAGCGTGCAGACCAGACCACCGTGGACGGCTCCGATCGGGTTGTATGCCGATTCGTCGGGCTCGCACGTGAAGACCACCCGTCCCGGGTCGGCCGAGACCATCTCAAAGCGCATCAGGCCTGCGATCGGCGGCTGAGGCAGTTCACTGGCTGCGATGGCCCGCAAGTAGTCGACTCCGGCCATCGACAGGCCCTTGGCGGTGCTCGGCCCTGGTTCGTGCCATGTGACGGTGCGCGATCGCTGCGGTCCCCAGTCCTCGCGTGTGGCGGCGTCGGCCAGCTCTGCGGTCAAGGTGATCCCTTCACTTTCAGCGCGCTCATCGGTCGGTATCTGCGTTGTCGATCGGGGTCGTCGGACGCGACGGCGTAACGCCGTCCCCATTCGAGGAGGGCGTCGAGAACCGGCATGAGTGCGTCGCCGGAGTCGGTGAGCCGGTATTCGTAGCGGACCGGCCCGTCGTGGTACGGGGTCCGTGCGACGACGCCTGCGCGTTCGAGAGCCTTGAGTCGGGCCGCGATGCGGTCCCGCGGCGCGCCGGTGCCCGCGACGATGTCGCCGAAGCGGGTGGCCCCGAGCGCAATCTCGCGTACGACGAGCAGTGCCCATCGTTCACCGACGAGACCGAGCGCTGCCGCGATCGGGCAGGGCCTGCCGGGAAGGTCGGCCAGCGCGACGTTGTCCATGCCGCCAGTGTGCCCGTCGTGAGTTTGAAAATCAAACTGACTACAGCTGTGCTACGAACGTCGCATGACCGAAACCCCATTCGGCGATCTCGACGACTTCTTCGCCCTTGCGCGAGTCTCCGGCCTGGCCGTCTCACCAGACGGCTCGCGCGTCGTGACCACCGTCAGCGAGCTCAACGAGAAGCGCACCGAATACGTCACCGCGATCTGGGAACTCGACCCGAAGGGTGTGGCACCGCGCCGCCGCTTGACCAGAGGGGCCAAGGGCGAGTCGGCGCCTGCGTTCACATCCAACGGTGACCTGTTGTTCGTCGCGGTACGTCCGACCGACGACGACGACAAGCCGCCCGCGGCGCTGTGGAGCCTTCCTGCGGCCGGCGGCGAGGCTGTCGAGGTGCTTACGGCGGCAGGCGGCGTCGACGTGGTTAAGACGGCACGCGACGAAGCGACGGCGGTGGTACGTGCGCCGCTGCTGCCGTCGGCGCGCAGTTTCGAAGACGATCATCGGCTACGGGATCTGCGCAAGGACAACAAGATCACCGCGATTCTGCACGCCGGATATCCGATCCGGCACTGGGACAAGGATCTCGGCCCGGGCGCGCCGCACCTGCTCGCACTGAACCTCGCCGACGACGCCAATCCGACCGATCTCACACCGCGGCCCGCCGGTGCCCTGCGCGACGCCGACTTCGACGTCAGCCCCGACGGCAGCTTCGTGGTGACGTCATGGCAGCGACCCGCGCCGGGTCCGTCACAACGATCGGTGCTCGTCCGCGTCGACCTGGCGTCCGGCGAACACTCCGTCATCGCCGACGAACCGGAGGCCGATCTATGGAGTCCGACCGTTTCACCCGACGGGACGGCCGTGGCGTTCATCCGGGAGTCATACTCGACGCCGCAGCATGCACCTCGAATCAGCCTGCGCTACATGCGGTTCGGTGAGCCGCCGGCAGAGCTCGTCGCCGACTGGGATCGCTGGCCGACGTCTGTCACGTTCTCGCGCGACGGCGGTGCACTGCTGGTCACCGCAGATGACAGCGGCCGCTGCCCGGTGTTCCGACTCGACATCGCCGCCGGCGAGATCGAGCCGTTGACGACCGACGACTACGCCTACACGGACGTGACGGCCGCACCAGAGGGCATCGTCTACGCGCTGCGGAGTTCGTACGCCTGCCCACCGCACCCGGTGCGAATCGACCCCGACGGCACCGTCACACCGCTGCCTTGTGTCGAGCACCCCCGGCTGCCCGGTTCACTCACAGAGGTGCGGACAACCGCCGACGACGGTACGTCGGTGCGATCGTGGTTGGTGCTGCCCGAGAGGGAAGTGCCCGCACCCCTTGTTCTTTGGGTTCACGGGGGACCGCTGAACAGCTGGAACTCCTGGCACTGGCGATGGAACCCATGGGTGCTCGCCGCCCGCGGATACGCGGTGCTGCTTCCGGATCCGGGGCTTTCGACCGGCTACGGCCAGGACTTCATCCAACGGGGCTGGGGCGCATGGGGCGGTGCGCCGTTCGAGGATCTGATGGCCGCCACCGACGCCGCGTGTGCCCATCCGCGCATCGATGCGTCCCACACCGCCGTGATGGGCGGTTCCTTTGGCGGGTACATGGCCAACTGGATTGCCGGCCACACCGACCGGTTCGACGCCATCGTCAGCCACGCCAGCCTGTGGGCGCTCGACCAGTTCAACTCCACTACCGACGCCGCCTACTACTGGCTGCGCGAGATGACGCGTGAGGCGGCCGAGGCCAACTCACCGCACCGATTCGTCGCCGATATCCGCACGCCGATGCTCGTCATCCACGGCGACAAGGACTACCGCGTCCCGATCGGCGAGGCACTCCGGCTGTGGTATGAGCTGCTCAGCGAATCAGGTTTACCCGCCGCCGACGACGGTACGAGCCCACACCGGTTCCTCTACTTTCCCTCGGAGAACCACTGGGTGCTCTCACCACAACACGCCAAAATCTGGTACCAGGTGGTCATCGCGTTCCTTGGCCGGCACGTGCTGGGTGAGGACATCGAACCGCCCGAGACGCTCGGGTAGCGTCGGAAGCCATGGGTCCCACAGGCATGAGCAACCGTGAGTTCGACATCGTCGTGTACGGCGCGACCGGGTTCGTCGGAAAGCTGACCGCGCAGTACCTGGCCAGCGCCGGCCGCGACGCACGCGTTGCGCTTGCAGGCCGTTCGCAGGACAAGCTGCAGGCGGTGAGGGAGACGCTGGGGGAGTCGGCGCAGTCCTGGTCGCTCATCACGGCGGATGCCTCGCAGCCCTCGACGCTCGATGCGATGGCCGCGCGGACACAGGTCGTGGTGACGACTGTCGGACCGTACAACCGCTACGGGCTGCCGCTTGTCGCCGCATGTGCCGCCGCCGGCACCGATTACGCGGATCTCACCGGTGAACCGATGTTCATGCGCGAAAGCATTGACCATTACCACAAACAGGCCAAGGACACCGGAGCGCGGATCGTACATGCATGCGGATTCGACTCGGTCCCTTCCGATCTCAGCGTTTACGCGCTGTACCGACGGGCGTGCGACGACGACGCAGGCGATTTGTTGGACACCACCTTCGTGGTCCGGAGGATGGCCGGCGGGCTTTCTGGCGGCACCGTCGCGTCGATCACGGATGTGTTGCGGGCGGCGTCGGGTGATCCGGAGATTCGACGTCAGCTCGAAGATCCGTACACCCTCACCCCGGACCGGGCGGCCGAGCCCGAGTTCGGTGCCCAGCCCGACTATCCGTGGCGGCGCGGCGCTCAAATCGCGCCGGAGCTGGACGGCATTTGGACCACGGGATTCATGATGGCGTCGACGAATACACGAGTTGTCAGACGTAGCAACGCATTACAGGACTGGGCGTACGGCGCGCGGTTCCGCTATTCTGAGTGTCAGAGTGTGGGGTCCTCGGCGCTGGCGCCGGTCGCCTCGGCGATCGCTTCGGGCGTTGGCGCAGTCGCCACCGGGTTGGGTAGTCGGTATCTTGACAAGGTGCCGGAGCGCTTGGTGGACCGCATCGTTCCCAAGTCGGGCACCGGCCCGAGCGAACGCACCCGCGAGCGCGGCCACTACACGATCGAGACGTACACAACGACGACGAACGGGGCGAGATATCGGGCCACCATGTCCCAGCAGGGCGACCCTGGCTACAAGGCCACCTCGGTGTTGCTCGGCGAAAGCGGTTTGGCGCTGGCACTGGATCGAAACAAACTTTCCGGTCTGCTCGGCGTATTGACGCCTGCGGCGGCGATGGGCGATGCGTTACTCGCTCGATTCCGCGCTGCCGGTGTGTCATTGGGAATCGACCGGCTGAATTGACCTGCCAGCGCTGAACACCTGTTATCCAAGATCAAAGCGACTAGTGTCGTGCCCGGCATGCGATAACCAGCAATGAAGGTGGACATGACAATGGCAGGTCTCGACGAACTCTTCGCGCAGATCCCGGTACAGGACATCGCGAGCAAAGTCGGCGCGGATGAGGGCGAGGTGAACAACGCCATCAGAACGTTGGTGCCTGCACTCGTCGGCGGTCTGGCGCAGAACGTCGAGTCGAACGACATCGACTCGAGCAAGCTCGAATCCGCCGTGGCGCGACAGGGCGAAAGCGGCCTGCTCGACGGTGGCGTCAACGTGGACCAGGTCGACGAGAAGGAGGGCGACAACCTCGTTGCGCACCTCTTCGGGGGCAACGACAGCAACGCCGTCGCGTCTGCGCTCGGTGGTACCGGCGCAGGCAGCAGTGATCTGATCAAGAAGCTGCTGCCGATTCTCGCCCCGATCGTGCTGGCCTATATCGGCAAGCAGCTCACCAAGGGCTCGGCTTCGGCGCCCGCCCAGCAGCCCCAGGCACAGTCGGCAGGCGGCGGCGGCCTCGGCGACATCCTGGGCAGCATCCTCGCCGGCGCCGGTGGAGGCGCCGGTGCCGGTGCCGGTGGAGGCGCCGGTGGCGGTGGCGGGAACAATCCGCTCGGCAGCATCCTCGGCAGCGTGATAGGCGGAGGGCAGGGCGGCGCGATCGGCGACATCCTCGGCGGGCTGCTCGCCGGCAAGAAGTAGCCACGCAGGGGCGGGCGCGCCGCACTCCATAGAATGGCGCGGTGACCGCCAGCCCGAAGCCATCCACGGACGCCCTGCCCAAAACCTGGGAACCGGGCGCGGTGGAGGGCGAGCTCTATCAGGGCTGGGTGGACGCCAGATACTTCACGGCCGATCCGGCGAGCGACAGGCCGCCGTATTCGATTGTGCTGCCGCCGCCCAATGTCACCGGCAGCCTGCACATGGGGCATGCGCTCGACCACACACTGATGGATGCGCTGACCCGGCGAAAGCGGATGCAGGGCTACGAGGTGCTGTGGCTGCCGGGCATGGACCATGCGGGCATCGCGACCCAGTCCGTCGTCGAGAAGCAGCTGGCAGTAGACGGCAAGACGAAGGAAGACTTCGGCCGCGAACTGTTCGTCGACAAGGTCTGGGACTGGAAGCGCGATTCGGGCGGCACGATCGGCGGCCAGATGCGCAGGCTCGGCGACGGTGTGGACTGGAGCCGCGACCGCTTCACCATGGACGACGGCCTGTCCCGCGCGGTGCGCACGATCTTCAAGCGGCTCTTCGACGCCGGGCTGATCTACCAAGCCGAACGACTGGTGAACTGGTCGCCGGTGCTGGAGACCGCCATCTCCGACCTGGAGGTCTCCTACTCCGACGTCGAGGGCGAGTTGGTTTCGTTCACCTACGGATCGCTCGATGACGCCGAACCTCACATCGTGGTGGCCACCACGCGCCTCGAGACGATGCTCGGTGACACCGCCATCGCGGTGCACCCCGACGACGACCGCTACCGCGACCTCGTCGGCAAGACGCTGCCGCACCCTTTCGTCACCGGCCGCGAGTTGATCGTCGTCGCCGACGAACATGTCGACCCCGAATTCGGCACCGGCGCAGTCAAAGTCACGCCAGCGCACGATCCGAACGACTTCGACATCGGGCTGCGACACAAGCTGCCGATGCCGACAATGATGGATACCAAGGGCCGGATCGCCGACACCGGAACGCAATTCGACGGCATGGACCGGTTCGACGCCCGCGTCGCGGTTCGCGAGGCGCTGGCCGCCGAGGGCCGGATCGTCGAAGAGAAGCGGCCGTATCTGCACAGCGTCGGGCATTCCGAGCGCAGCGGAGAACCCATCGAGCCCAGGCTGTCGCTGCAGTGGTGGGTCAAGGTCGAGTCACTGGCCACAGCGGCAGGTGACGCGGTGCGCAACGGGCACACCGCTATTCATCCGCCGAGCCTCGAGCCTCGCTGGTTCGCCTGGGTCGACAACATGCACGACTGGTGTATATCCCGCCAGCTGTGGTGGGGGCATCGCATCCCGATCTGGCACGGTCCCGAGGGCCAGACCGTCTGCGTCGGACCCGATGAGGCGCCACCCGAGGGCTGGGAGCAAGACCCCGACGTGCTGGATACCTGGTTCTCTTCGGCGCTGTGGCCGTTCTCCACGATGGGCTGGCCCGATCACACTCCCGAACTGGCCAAGTTCTATCCGACCAGTGTCCTGGTCACCGGCTACGACATTCTGTTTTTCTGGGTGGCCAGGATGATGATGTTCGGCCAGTTCGTCTCGTCGGATCCGGCGATCACCCAGGACGGCGCGCGCGGTCCGCAGGTGCCGTTCGAAAACGTGTTCCTGCACGGGCTGATTCGCGACGAGTTCGGCAAGAAGATGAGCAAGTCGCGGGGCAACGGTATCGATCCGCTCGACTGGGTGGAGATCTTCGGCGCGGACGCGCTTCGGTTCACCCTCGCCCGCGGCGCTAGCCCCGGCGGTGACCTGTCCATCGGTGAGGACCACGCCAGGGCGTCGCGGAACTTCGCCACCAAATTGTTCAACGCCACCCGCTTCGCGCTGATGAACGGGGCCAGCCCCGCGCCGCTGCCCGCCGCTGCCGATCTGACCGACGCCGACCGCTGGATCCTTGGCCGGGCCGAAGAGGTTCGCGCCGAAGTGGATTCGGCGCTCGACAACTATGAGTTCAGCCGCGGGTGTGAAGCGCTGTACCACTTCGCCTGGGATGAGTTCTGCGACTGGTACCTCGAACTCGCCAAGGTGCAGTTGGCCGAGGGAATTTTTCATACCACGGCTGTGCTCGCAGCGGTTCTGGACACGCTCTTGAAGCTTCTGCATCCGGTGATGCCGTTCGTCACCGAGACACTGTGGAAGGCACTCACGGGGGGCGAATCGCTGGTCATCGCCGAGTGGCCCACCCCGTCCGGCTTCGCCGTCGACCTCGTTGCGGCTCAACGCATCACCGATATGCAGAAGCTGGTCACCGAGGTGCGACGGTTCCGCAGCGATCAGGGACTCGCCGACCGGCAGAAGGTGCCCGCACGGTTGACGAATGTCTCCGCGGCCGATCTCGACTCGCAGATTCCTGCGGTCACATCGCTGGCATGGCTGACGCCGGCTTCGGACGGATTCGCTCCGACGGCCTCGGTCGAGGTGCGGCTGAGCCGTGGCACCGTCGCGGTTGAGCTCGATACTTCAGGCACCGTGGACGTCGCCGCCGAGCGTCGCAGGCTCGAAAAGGATCTGGCCGCTGCCGAGAAGGAACTCAAAGGCACCACCGCCAAACTCGACAACGAGGCCTTCCTGGCGAAGGCGCCCGTCGATGTCGTCGACAAGATCCGCGGCCGCCAGCAGCTGGCCAAAGAGGAAGTCGACCGAATCACGGCAAGGCTGGCTTCTCTTCGATGACCGAGCCCGTCCCGACGCCGGACGAAATCGCCTCGCTGCTTCAGGTGGAGCATCTGCTGGACCAGCGGTGGCCCGAGACCAGACTCGAACCGAGTACGGCCCGCATCTCAGCGTTGATGGAGCTGCTCGGCTCGCCGCAGCGCGGGTATCCGTCGATCCACATCGCGGGCACCAACGGAAAGACGTCGGTGGCGCGCATGGTCGATGCGCTCCTCACCGCACTGCATCGACGGACCGGCCGCACGACCAGCCCGCACCTGCAGTCCGCCGTCGAGCGCATTGCTATCGACAACAAGCCGATCACGCCTGCGCAGTATGTGGCGACGTACGAAGAGATCGAACCGTTCGTCGAGCTGGTCGACAAGCAGTCCGAAGCGGCCGGGGGGCCGGCGATGAGCAAGTTCGAGGTCGTGACCGCCATGGCGTTCGCGGCCTTCGCCGACGCGCCGATCGACGTCGCGGTCGTGGAGGTCGGAATGGGCGGACGCTGGGACGCCACCAACGTCGTCGACGCCCCGGTAGCCGTGATCACTCCCATCGGTGTCGACCACACCGAGTACCTGGGAACCGAAATCGCCGATATCGCCGCCGAGAAGGCGGGCATCATCGTCAGGCAGAAGGACGATCTGGCGCCGGTTGACACGGTGGCGGTGATCGGCAGGCAGGTGCCTGAGGCAATGGAGGTGGTGCTGGCCCAAACGGTAGCGGCCGACGCCGCAGTCGCTCGGGAGGATTCCGAGTTCGCGGTGCTGGGCCGGCAAGTAGCGGTCGGGGGCCAAGTGCTCGAGCTGCAGGGCCTCGGCGGGGTGTACTCCGAGATATTCCTTCCCCTGCACGGCGAACATCAGGCCCACAACGCCGTCATCGCGTTAGCTGCCGTCGAGGCGTTCTTCGGCGCGGGCGCGGAACGGCAACTCGACATCGATGTCGTCCGCGCCGGTTTCGCGGCCGCCGTCAGCCCTGGACGACTGGAGCGAATGCGCAGCGCCCCAACGGTTTTCATTGACGCCGCCCACAACCCGGCCGGTGCGGCGGCTTTGGCGCAGACGCTGGCCGACGAGTTCGACTTTCATTTCGTCGTCGGAATCGTTTCGGTGATGGCCGAAAAGGACGTCGACGGCATTCTGGCCGCGCTCGAACCGGCCTTCGACCAGATCATCGTGACCAACAACGGTTCGCCGCGCGCCCTGGACGTCGAGAGCCTCGCGACGCGAACCGAGGAGCGATTCGGACCGGAGCGAGTGATCGCATCTGCCAACCTGCCCGACGCCATCGAGACCGCGACCGCGCTTGTCGAGGAGGCTGGACATGGCGGCGAAGGCTTCTCCGGCAGTGGCGTCGTCATCACCGGGTCGGTCGTCACCGCAGGCGCGGCCCGCACGCTTTTCGGACGGGACCCCGAATGAGCGATCAGCCAGACGGGCCCGCCGGGCCGGACCCCTGGAAGAGCTTCCGAGGGGTGATGGCGGGCACCTTGATCCTGGAAGCCATCGTGGTGCTGCTCGCGCTACCCGTCGTCTCGAAGGCCGACGGCGGGCTGACGGCGATCACCGGCACCTACCTGATCGGCCTGGCGGTTGTGCTGGTGCTGCTGGCCGGACTGCAGGGCCGAGCCTGGGCGATCTGGGTGAATCTCGGTATTCAGGTGGCGCTTGTCGCCGGATGGGCCGTGTCTGGTGCCGTCGGCTTCATCGGCCTGGTCTTCGCCGGCGTCTGGCTGCTCATTTTTTATCTGCGTAGCGAAGTGAGGCGCCGCGAAGCGCAGGGCCTGCTGCCAGGCCAACAACCCCCGCCCGATTAATTTCGGCGAACGAGAACTGGGGTAGCCAACTACCCTGCATCACTGCCGCGGAAGTGTCATTGTTGTGCCCAGCGGACCCCCTTGAATCCATAGGGAAGCAACAATGAATTACCGAAGGGACTTCGACCCCACGCCTCAAGACGGGGCGCCGACGATGGCCGCCCCTGCGGCCGGTCAGCAGCCGGGGGCCTGGCCCCAGCAGGCTCCCTACAGCGAACCCGGTCCGTATCCGTCGTACGGCCAGCAGCCTGGCGGCGTGTATCACCAACAGCAGCCACCGCCCTACGGCCAGCAGGTACTGGTTGCGCCACCGTCGCCGTTGCCGAGCCAGTCGGTCATCGTGCAGCAATACGCGCCTCGTCAGCAGGTTCGGCGGCAGCAGGCGCACATACCTCGTGTAGCGCCGTCGAACCCCTCTGGCGTCGCCCCGGCACCGGTCTCTCCGAATTCGCCTGCGCCAGGACCGAATCCAAACCCCAATCCGAACCCTGAGCAGAAGCAGGATCCCGACCCGGAGAAGAAGCAGACTCCCGGCGATCCGGAGCAGAAGCAGACTCCCGGCGATCCGAAAGACCCGGAAACCGGCGCGGACCCGGGTGGCAAGCAGACTCCGCCGGATCACAACCCGGGCGATCCGGAGAACCCGACGCCGGACGACCTGCTGTGCCATCCGAACCCGCCGGGGAGCACGGGAAACCAAAAGGCGCCGGCGCCCGCGCCGTAGGACTTGGAGAAACCATGAATCACCCACAGAACTTCGACCCGACCCAGCGGATTTCGGATCGCACGCAGCAGCTAGGGGACCGCACCCAGCAGCTGGGAGATCGGACCAACCAGCTGTCGCCCCCGACGGTGGCGACGCCCGCCGCGCCGCAGCCGCCGCAGCCCACTGCCTGGTCCGAACCGGGCTCATACGAAGGCGGCGGTTACTCATACGGCGAAGCCCCGACCGACAATTACTACGACCAGCCGCAGCAGCCGTACTACGAGCAGCCGCCCCAGCAATACGGACCGCCGCCACCCGCATACGGCCCACAGCCGATGGCTATGCCGCCGGCACCGCCCATGCCGTGGTACCGAAAGCCAGGCGTCCTGTTCGGCGGAGCCGCGGCGGCCGCGCTGTTGGCGGTGGCCGCCCTAATCGCGACATGGCAGATGACCGGGGTGTCGACGACGCCGGCCAACACGACAGGCACACCGTCGCAACAGGTGCAGGTGCCGCTTGCGCCCGCGCCGGTGCAGCAGGCGCCCGCGCCCGCCGCGCCGCCTGCGCCGAGCCCGCCGGTCGTCGTGCAGCAGCCGGCGCCCAGGCAACAGGCGCCTCGACAGCAGGCGCCCGCTCCTCGCCTCGCGCCGAACAATCCGGTGCCACGACAAGCGCCGGTCGCACCCGTACCGAACCCGAACCCGGTGGTGCCCCCGCCGGTGGATGAGAAGAAGGTCCCGGCACCGGTGGATGAGAAGAAGGTCCCGCCGCCGGTCGACGGGAAGCAGGTCCCGCCGCCGGTCGACGGGAAGCAGGTCCCGCCGCCGGTTGAGAAGCAGGTCCCGCCGCCGGTTGAGAAGCAGGTCCCGCCGCCGGTTGAGAAGCAGGTCCCGCCGCCGGTTGAGAAGCAGGC
>NZ_JAVHWK010000047.1:0-8297 GCF_032159775.1 Mycobacterium sp. | reverse complement strand
TCCTGCAGCCGCCAGCCGTGGATACGGGAAATCCCGCCGGTCCCCACAATCGCCGCGCGCAGCCGAGGGGCGTAGTAACCGCGTCCGCAAGCCATCCCCGCGCCGGACTCGACCGAAGGATTGTTTGCTGTGGCGACTGCCAAGTGTCTTCTCCGTCGAGTGCAACCACACCGTTCGATGTGCCAGACGTTCGGCGTTCAGCGGCCCCGGCGTGTCGTGTGACTGAAGTCTGGACATGCGTTGACCGATTGTCAATACATCACTACACATTCGTGAAGCCTGGATTCACCGCCGCGAAGCCCTGGCCCCGCGATCACGATCGCCGAGACAAACCTCGGGGCGCATGCCCTCGAATCTCATTGCGGCGCAATAGCCGCATCTCTTCAGCACCGCACGCTCACAGCCAACACTCAGCTCTTGCGCAGGTAGCCAGTGAACGGGCACTGCATCGGAGACGTAACTTGAGGTATGCGGTTGCTTGCTGCGCCAATGGCGTTGATGCTCATCGTTGGCGGTTGTTCACAACAACCCCCGGCCGATACCGCTGCGCCCACTCCCCCTGCAGCGACGACGAGCCTGCCACCGGCCGTCATGCCCAGCCTGGTCCCGACCGAGGGGAACCGGCCGCCCGCCGACGACCTACCGCCTGCGGCCGAGCCGCAGTCGGCGCCACCCCAGACCGCGCCGATCCCCGGTCGAATCGTGCCGGTCGGCAAGGCGCCAGAAGGCGTCGTCGTCGACGCGGCCACCCGCATGGTCGCCGTCGCCAAGCGCGACCCCAACGAGCTTGTCCTGCTGAACGCCGACACCGGCGACATCGCGAAGAGGGTGCCGCTGTCCGGATTCGTCCGGCATCTCCAGCTGGCCAGCCCTGGCGGTCCCGTCCTCGTCCCGGTCGAAAGCGCCAACGCACTGGTCCGCGTCGAGCTGCCGAGCGGGCGGGCGCTGCCCCAGGTCGTCACCGGCGTTGTCCCCCACGACGCCTCGGAGGCCGCGAACGGAACCGTGTTCGTCGCGAACGAGCACGGCGGCACCGTCAGCGTGCTGCGCGGCGAGGAAGTGGTGAAGGTCTTCGCCGACAGTGTGCAGCCCGCCGGTCTGGCGTCGGTCGGCCGATCCATGGGCCTGATCGACGTCCGCAAGAACGATCTGACCATCTACGACACCGAGGACCTGAACATCGTCGGATCCGTACCGGCGGGCGACGGGCCGACGCATCTGGTGGCGGACAAGCACGGCCGCCTGATCGCCGCCGACACCAGGGGCGACGCGATCCGTGTCTTCGAGCCGCTGCCGACGCCGCATCAGGTCGGCGAGGTCGCCCAGCCGGGTGGGCCGTACGGGATCGCCTACGACCCCACCCGTGACCTGCTGTGGGTCGCCTCGTCGGGAACCAACGAGGTCGTCGGCTACGACATGAGCCAACCGACGCCGCGCGAGGTGCGACGCCTGCCGACCGTGCAGAACCCCTACACGCTGGGCGTCGACGCGGATACCGGCAGGCTGTTGATCGCAGGCGTGACGGGCGGGGCGGTTCAGGTGGTGGACACGCAGTCGTAGATTGGAGTCATGGCAGTTCGACGCGAGATCACCAGCGACTGGAATGCCGACTACGACGAGCATGCAGTGATTTCGACCGGCGCCGAGCGGGAGGCCGCGGGCGTCAAGGCCGTGATGGTGTCGCTGAAACGCGGGCTGGAGTCGATGGGCGTCTTCCGCACCGCGGCGTCGCTGATCCGGCTGAACCAGCAGAAGGGTTTCGACTGCCCGGGCTGCGCGTGGCCCGAGGAACACGGCGGCCGCAAGTTCGCGGAGTTCTGCGAGAACGGCGCGAAGGCCGTCGCCGAGGAAGCCACCAAACGCGTCGTCACCCCGGAGTTCTTCGCCAGGCACTCGATGGCCGAACTCGAAGCCAAACCCGAATACTGGCTGTCGCAGCAGGGCCGTCTCACCCACCCGATGGTTCTGCGGCCCGGCGCCGACCACTACCAGCCCATCGATTGGGCGGACGCCTACCGGTTGATCGCCGACGAGCTGCGCGCACTGGACAGCCCGAACGAGGCGGTGTTCTACACGTCGGGGCGCACCAGCAACGAGGCCGCGTTCGTGTATCAGTTGTTGGTTCGCAGCTTCGGCACCAACAACCTGCCGGACTGCTCGAACATGTGCCACGAGTCGTCGGGCGCGGCGCTGACCGACTCGATCGGCATCGCCAAGGGTTCGGTGACCGTCGAGGACATCGCCGAGGCCGACGTGATCGTCATCGCCGGCCAGAACCCGGGCACCAACCATCCCCGCATGCTTTCGGTGCTGGAGAAGGCAAAGGTTAACGGCGCCAAGATCATCGCGGTCAATCCGTTGCCCGAAGCGGGCCTGATCCGGTTCAAGGACCCACAGAAGGTGCACGGCGTGGTTGGACACGGCATACCGATCGCCGACGAGTTCGTCCAGATCCGGCTCGGCGGCGACATGGCACTGTTCGCCGGCCTTGGTCGCTTGCTTCTGGAGGCCGACGACCGTGCGCCGGGCAGCGTGATCGACCGCGACTTCGTCGACGCGCACTGCTCGAACTTCGCGGAATACGAGCAGCGCACCCGCCAGATCGATCTGGACACCGTTGTCGAGGCGACCGGCATTTCGCGGACGCAACTCGAGCGGGTGGCGAAGGTGCTGGCCGAATCCGAACGAACGGTGGCGTGTTGGGCGATGGGCCTAACCCAGCACCGGCACGCGGTGTCGATGATCGCCGAGATTTCCAACGTGCTGCTGATGCGCGGGATGATCGGCAAGCCTGGGGCGGGCCTGTGTCCGGTCCGCGGGCACTCCAATGTTCAGGGCGACCGAACCATGGGCATCTGGGAGAAGATGCCGGAGACGTTCCTCGCGGCGCTCGACGATCGATTCGGCATCGTCAGCCCGCGTGAAGTCGGCGTCGACACTGTGGACGCGATTCGGGCGATGCGTGACCGCCGCGCAAAGGTGTTCATGGCGATGGGCGGCAACTTCGCCTCGGCCACCCCGGACACCGCCGTCACCGAGGCCGCCTTGCGCAGTTGCTCCCTGACGGTGCAGGTTTCGACGAAACTGAACCGCAGCCATCTGGCGCACGGCTCGACCGCGCTGATTCTTCCGTCGCTCGGCCGGACCGACAAGGACGTCCAGGCCGGTGCCAAGCAGATGGTGTCGGTCGAGGATTCGATGTCGATGGTTCATCTGTCGCGCGGCAGCCTCAAGCCACCCAGTGACGAAGTGCGCAGCGAGGTGGCGATCGTGTGCCAGCTCGCCAGGACGTTGCTCGGGGCTGACCATCCGGTGCCGTGGGAGAAGTTCAACGACGACTACGACCAGATCCGGGATGCGATCGCCGCCGTGGTGCCGGGCTGTGCCGACTACAACACCAAGGTCAGGCAGCCCGACGGCTTCCAGCTGCCGCATCCGCCCCGTGACTCACGTGAATTCCCCACCAGCACAGGGAAAGCCAACTTTGCATTGAACCCGCTCGAGTGGGTACCGGTGCCGCAGGGTCGACTGGTACTTCAGACGTTGCGCAGCCACGACCAGTACAACACCACCATCTACGGGCTCGACGACCGCTACCGGGGCGTCAAGGGCGGCAGGCGTGTCGTCTTTGTCAACCCTGCCGACATCGAGGCGTTCGGCCTGTCCGAAGGTGACCGGGTGGACCTGGTGTCGGAGTTCAGCGACGGCGATGGTCAGGTTCAGGAGCGAACGGCCAAGGACTTCATGGTGGTGCCCTATTCGACGCCGGTCGGCAATGCCGCGGCCTACTACCCTGAGACCAACTCCCTTGTGCCGCTTGACCACACCGCGGCACGGTCGAATACCCCGGTGTCCAAGGCGATTGTCGTCCGATTGGAAAAAGCATGGGCCGGGTGACTTCGCGCCGACGTGCCAGCCATGTCACGGCCGACGATGCGGTGACGCGGCCCGAGACGTTGGTCGTCGAAGAGCCGCTGGAGATCCGCGTCAACGGCAACGCGGTCACCGTGACCATGCGGACACCAGGCTCGGATGTCGAACTCGCGCAAGGCTTCCTGCTGACCGAGGGGGTCATCGGGCACCGCGACGACCTCCTCACGGTGCGCTACTGCAAGGGCACCGGACCCGACAACATGAACACCTACAACGTGCTGGACGCGACGCTCGCACCCGGCATGCAGATGCCTGCGATGGACATCACGCGCAACTTCTACACGACGTCGTCATGCGGTGTGTGCGGCAAGGCATCCCTCGACGCGGTCCGCACCGTCAGCCGCTACTCCCCCGGCGACGACGCCTCGCACGTCAAGGCCGAAACGCTGTCTGCGATGCCCGAACAACTGCGCGCCCAACAGAAGGTGTTCGCCAGCACCGGCGGTCTGCACGGCGCCGCACTCTTCGACGCTAACGGCGCCGTGCTCACGGTGCGGGAGGA
Organism: Mycobacterium sp.; assembly: GCF_032159775.1. GTDB lineage: Bacteria > Actinomycetota > Actinomycetes > Mycobacteriales > Mycobacteriaceae > Mycobacterium. The sequence continues at coordinate 3,862 of NZ_JAVHWK010000047.1, read as the reverse complement.
CGTCGGCAGGCACAACGCCGTGGACAAGGTCATCGGCTGGGCCGTGGAGCAGGACAGGATCCCGCTGACGGGAACCGTGCTCCTGGTCAGCGGCCGCGCGTCGTTCGAGCTCACGCAGAAGGCGGTGATGGCGGGCATCCCCGTGCTTGCGGCGGTCTCGGCCCCGTCGTCGCTCGCGGTGGACCTCGCCAGCCAGTCCGGCCTGACGCTTGTCGCCTTCCTGCGCGGCGAATCGATGAACGTGTACACCCGGCCAGACCGCATCAGGTCACAGCGTGGGGTATCCGTCGCGCGATCCGCGGATCAATAGCTCTGTCGTTCAGCCAGGTTCACGCTGCCATTGCAGGCTGTGTATACCGTCGTCCGGACCGCTGAACCTGCGCTGCGGTTACCGGGTCGGAGTCGATGCCCGCGGCGATCGTGTTGCTGATGGCATCGGTGACCGCATGGGGGGCCTCGTGAGGGAGCATGTGCCCGGCCATCGGGAGGTGCACGTGTGTGGCGCCGGGTATGGCGGCTACCAAATCGCGCGCATGGGCTGGCGGGGTCAGGACGTCTGCTCCCCCGCTGAGGATGGTCGCGTGGGCGCGAATCGAGGCCAGCGTGGCGTATTGGTCGTAGGACCGCAGACTTGGCAGGAACCCGACGGCGGTGGTGAGGGATGCCGCGGCCATGGCCGTATCGAACAGTGCCGCCAGGGTGGCGCGGGACTGGTCACCGACCTGGAGGGCTAGGGCGGCGCGTACGGGTTTGGTGAGCAGACGAACTGCCCGTTGAGGCGCGCGAGTCGCTAACTTACACAGCATGTCTGAGGCGGGACTGGCCAGGAGTCGGGCCACGCCGCGCTCAGCGAGCCGACCGGCCGCAGTGGCGACGAGGACGACTCCGTGCGGCTGCACGGGTCGATCAGCCGGCGGCCGGCCAAGATAGGTGAGCGCGACCATCCCGCCCATTGAGTGGCCGACGAGGGTGAGCGAGCCGGTCACGTCGAGGGCTTCGAGGACGTCGGCGAGGTCGGCGGTGAGCTGCTCGATGACGTAGGTGCTTGTCGGGGCGGTATCCGAATCACCGTGGCCGCGGTGGTCATAGCTGATGATCCGGATGCGGGCACCCCAGCGCCCGGTCAGGTGATGGATTTGACTGGCCCACGACCCCTGCTCAAGGCAGAGGCCGTGCAGGAGCACAACCGTGGCTTCGGCGTCGATGGGCCCTCGGTCTTGCACCGCCAGTCGCACGCCATCGCGAACGGTCACTGTCCGTTCGGTGTAGGCCGTGCCTTCCGTGGTCATGATCGAAATACTCATCGATCAGGTAGGGGGTCCGTAATCGTCGGAAAGCCAGACTTCGCTCCTTATCAAGGAGGGTTTCCTATCCGCCGGGTAAGCCTCGCGGTAGTCGAGCACCCGTCGGACAACAAGTCGGAAACGGTCCTACCTGCGATCTCCCCCAAATCTCCATAGAACCTCCAAGCTCGCGAGCGCCGCGATCGCCGACGATCAATCCCGTCGAACAACGATCGAACGGCGCACGAACGATGGCAGAGATCTTGATCGCGGCGCTGTCGCCCGTCGGGCACATCGGCCCGCTACTGAACGTCGCGCGAGGGCTGGTCGACCGCGGGGATCGTGTCACCGTGCTGTCAGGCGCCGGTCGCGCCGACGACATCCGCGCGACGGGCGCCATACCCACAACGCTGACGGCCCAGGGCGACCTCGACCTGGCCCTGTTGGAAACCGACAGCGGACGCGAGGAAACCAGCGGAATCAAGCGGCTCAACTTCGACATCATCCGGCTCTTCGTCGCCCCGATGCCCCACCAGACCAAGGCGCTGTCCGACCTCATGACGCAGACGCGGTTCGACGCGATCCTCGCCGACTACGGGTTCTTCGGTGTGCTCCCGTTCGTCCTCGGAGACCAGTCCGCCCGCCCGCCGATACTGCTCTACGGCACCACCCCGCTGATGTTCAGCAGCCGCGACACCGCCCCCAGCGGACTGGGGCTGCCTCCATCGACGAGCTCACTGGGTCGGTTGCGCAACCGCACCCTGAACCTCTTGTCGCACAACGTGTTGCTCCGCCAGTCGCAGAAGGCCGCGAACTATCAACTGCACCGGCTGAACTCCCGCGAGCTGCCGATGTTCCTGCTCGATTCCGGCGCACTCGCCGACCGCTTCATCGCGCCGATTGTCCCTGAATTCGACTATCCGCGAACCGATCTGCCCGCTAACGTCCGCTACGTCGGCATGGTGCACCCGGCACCGGCGACGAAGTTCCGCCCACCGGTCTGGTGGCCGAAGCTCGACGGCGACCGTCCCGTCGTGCACGTCACTCAGGGCACCGTCGATAACGCCGACTTCAGTCGGCTGTTGCGACCGACGATCGAGGCACTGGCGGACGAGAAGGTCATGGTGGTGGCCACCACCGGCGGACCGAAGGTCTCGACGCTGGACTTCCCCATCCCACCCAATACGTATGTCGCCGAGCATATTCCGCACGACATGTTGTTGCCGAAGGTGACGTGATGGTCACTAACGGCGGGTACGGTGCCGTGCAGCGCGCGCTCGCGACCGGTGTGCCGTTGGTGGTCGCAGGCAATACCGAGGACAAGCCCGAGGTCGCGGCGCGCGTCGCGTGGTCGGGGGCAGGCATCGACCTGAGGACCGGCACCCCGAGCGCGAAGGCCGTTCGCAACGCGGTGCGCGACGTGCTCGGCGACGGCCGGTATCTCACCCGCGCCCGCGAGCTGGAAGTGGCATATGCCCAGCGCTGTGGCGTAGCGGAGATAGCGGCGCTCATCGACGAAGTGGTCAGCGAACGGCGTGCGGCGGTGACGTCATGAGCTGTGCCGACCCGCTCTGCTTGCCGCCGGACTCGAGTAGCCCACTACGCGTGCCCACCCCGCAACGTCCGGAGAGAGTGGAGCCATGGTTAGCAACTTGCAGTTTGTCGCCGTTGCGGCCTACCTGCTGTGGTGCCTGTTCAGCGCCCTGACCGGCACAGTCGAGTCCCACGAGCAGGACGCCACATCATTTGTTGACGAAACCGACAAAAGTGACTTTTAGCTAAGCGCTCTTCTCGCGCCGTTCGGGTCGGGCGGGCTTGCGCGGCACGATCGTCGGGAGCACGTTGTCCTCGACGGTCTCCTTGGTCACGACGACCTTGGCGACGTCGTCGCGGCTGGGGATGTCGTACATCACCGGCAGCAGCACTTCCTCCATGATCGCGCGCAGGCCGCGGGCACCGGTGCCACGATGGATGGCCTGATCGGCGATGGACTCGAGTGCGTCCTCGTCGAACTCCAACTCCACGCCGTCCATCTCGAACAGCCGGGTGTACTGCTTCACCAACGCGTTCTTGGGCTCGGAGAGGATCTTGACGAGTGATTCCTTGTCGAGGTTCGTCACCGACGCCACGACGGGCAGCCGGCCGATGAACTCGGGGATCAGCCCGAACTTGATCAGGTCCTCGGGCATGACCTCGGCGAAGTGATCCTGGGTGTCGATCTCGGCCTTGGAGTGCACCTCGGCGCCGAAGCCCAGCCCGCGCTTGCCGACGCGGTCGGAGACAATCTTCTCCAGACCCGCGAATGCGCCCGCCACGATGAACAACACGTTGGTGGTGTCGATCTGGATGAACTCCTGGTGCGGATGCTTGCGACCGCCCTGCGGCGGCACTGAGGCCTGCGTGCCCTCGAGGATCTTCAGCAGCGCCTGCTGCACGCCCTCGCCGGACACGTCGCGGGTGATCGACGGGTTCTCGCTCTTGCGGGCGATCTTGTCGACCTCGTCGATGTAGATGATGCCGGTCTCGGCGCGCTTGACGTCGTAGTCGGCGGCCTGGATCAGCTTGAGCAGAATGTTCTC
>NZ_JAVHWK010000045.1:0-12831 GCF_032159775.1 Mycobacterium sp. | reverse complement strand
CGGGTCGATGACATCGTTCTCCCATGGCTCGAAGTTGTGTGGCTGTTACGGGTCACGGCAGGGCGCTGAGGACCCCGGCGGGGAGCAGACCGGCTGCCGCGGGAGCTGCAGCCGCAGGAGCCGCGGCGGCGGGTGCCGCGGCGAGCGGTGCGGCCGCGAGGGGTGCCGCCGCGAGGGGCGCAAGCGGTGCGGTGGCGGTCAGCGGTGCGGTGGCGAGCGGTGCGGTGGCCGCCGCGGGTGCTGCCGCTGCGGGGGCGGTTAGGCCCGGCAGCGAAAGTCCGGTCGGCAGCAGCTGGGCCAGGCCTCCCGTGTTGTTGAGCGGCGCCGGAAGCGCCGAGGTGAGCGACGAAAGTGCGTTGACCGGGGCGGCCGCCGGGCCGGCAACGGGTGCGGCGGCCGGGGTGGCGGCAGCCGGGGCGGTCGGCAGCGTGGGCACCTCGGGCAAGGTCAGCGACGCGGTGGCGCCGGGCGGAGGGGTCGCCGGCGCTGCGGCCGGGGCGGCCTTGCCGGACATGGCCGTCGCGAGGGTCTGCATCAGCATCGGCGCGGCGGAACCCACGGTCCCCAGCGAGCTGAGCAGCTGGGCGCCAGGGTCCACCGGGGCCGGCACCGGATCGGCGGCGGCGGTCGCGGTGAGCGCGAGCGCAGAGACCGCGCCAGCGGCGGCGATCATGGTTGAGGCGAGCAGTTTCCGGGTGCGGTTCATGGTTCTCCCAATCGTTGGACGGCGAAGGCCTGAAGCCGAAGCTAGTTTGTTACTGGTGTGACTCAAGTGACACGAGTGGCATTTATGCAACCGTTACTGAGACGAAGGCATACGGTTACCGGTCGCTAGAGTCGGTCGGATAGACGCCACTGCGACGACGGTCCCGCGGCTGCCAGCGCGATTGGCGGCCGCGGCGCCATGGCTGCTGTTGTTCAGCATCTCTGCGCGGCTCGCGTGGACATACCTGGCGCCCAACGGTGCGAATTTCGTCGACCTTCACGTATATGTCGGCGGCGCAGGCACTTTGGATCATCCGGGGACTCTCTACGACTACGTCTACGCCGACCAGACACCGGACTTCCCGCTGCCGTTCACCTACCCGCCGTTCGCGGCCGTCGTCTTCTATCCCCTGCACCTGTTGCCGTTCGGGTTGGTCGCGTTCGCGTGGCAGCTGGGCATTGTCGCAGCGCTCTACGGCGTGGTGCGGGTGAGCCAACGGTTGCTTGCGGTCGACGACGACTTCGCGAAGGGCAGGCGCGTCGCGATGGCGTGGACCGCCGTCGGCATCTGGCTCGAACCGCTGCGAAGCACCTTCGACTACGGGCAGGTCAATGTGCTGCTGGTGCTCGCCGTGCTGTACGCGGTCTACAGCACGCGATGGTGGCTGTCCGGATTGCTGGTCGGGCTCGCCGCGGGGGTGAAGCTGACGCCCGCTGTCGGTGGGCTCTACTTTGTGGGCGCACGCCGCTGGGCGACCGTGGGGTTTTCCGCGATCGTGTTCGTGGCGACGGTCGGAGTGTCCGCACTGGTGGTGGGCGACCAAACCCGTTACTACTTCACCGAACTGCTCGGTGACGCAGGCCGCGTCGGCCCGATCGGGACGTCGTTCAACCAGTCTTGGCGCGGGGGGATCTCACGAATTCTCGGCCATGACGCCGGCTACGGGCCGATCGTGGTGGTGGCGATCGTCCTTACGGCCGTGCTGGCGGTGCTGGCGTGGCGCGCGCTGGGCGGCGCCGAGGACCGGCTGGGCGGCATCGTCATCGTGCAGTTGTTTGGGCTGCTGCTGTCACCGATTTCATGGACGCATCACTGGGTTTGGGTGCTGCCGTTGATGATCTGGCTGCTGCACGGCCCGCTGCGAGACCGTCTTGGCGCGCGGATCCTCGGCTGGGGATGGCTGGCGCTGACGATCGTCGGCGTGCCGTGGCTATTGAGCTTCGCCCAACCGACCATCTGGGTGATCAGCCGTCCCTGGTATCTGGCCTGGGCAGGACTGATCTACATCGTGGCGACGTTGGTGACGCTGGCGTGGATCGCGTCTACTGGCCGACGATCCCGTCGATCTCCTTCGCCATCTCCACATCCTTGTCCGTGATGCCGCCCTCGGAATGCGTGACGAGCGCGAAAGTTACTGTCCGCCATCGGATATCGATGTCGGGATGGTGGTCCTTCTGCTCGGCCCGCTCGCCGACGCGGCGCACGGCGTCGATGCCGTCGAGAAACGCGGGGAACTTGATCGACCGCCGTAGTGCCCCGTCCTTGCGTTCCCAGTCGTTGAGGTCGGGCAGCGCGGCGTCTACTTGATCGTCGGATAACACAGCCATCTTTCGACGGTATACCGTCAGCCGCGATGCCAAACCAGATCGTCGTTGCGGGCGCGCTGATCGCGGGCGGCGCGCTGTTGGTGGCCCAGCGTGAACGTCCGCATGAGCTGGCCGGTCTGTGGGAACTGCCGGGCGGGAAACTCGCGCCGGGGGAGAGCGACGCCGACGGTCTGGCTCGTGAGCTCCACGAGGAACTTGGTGTCGAGGTGGCTGTCGGCGAGCAGTTGGGTGCCGACGTAGCGCTGAACCAGACGACGACGCTGCGTGCCTACCGCGTCACGCAGATCGAAGGCGTCCTGCGGGCGAACGATCACCGCGCGCTGCGGTGGGTGACGGCCGACGAACTCGAGAGCTTGCCTTGGGTGCCCGCCGACCGGGCGTGGCTCGGTGACCTGGCCCGCGCGCTCGACTCGCCTTAGCGCAGATCAAAGGTGCAACCGGTCACCCACCACACGGACCTCACTGACATTTCGAGGGTGGTGCATGGCGTACAGCGGGTGCGTGAGCACCGGGTGACGGCAGTGCGGGCAGGACTTCTGCGCGGTTTTCGCCGACGAGAACGCCAGGTGGTGACAGGCTTCGCACCGGACGATGAAGAATGCCCCGGCCCAATTCAGAAGTCCGAGATAAATAGCCGCCGTCGCCGCCGTCCCGATCACGACGATGAGAAGAACGGTCAGAACCTCGTAAACCGACATATTCGCCACCTTCACGCTCGGCTGCCGGACAACACCACGGTACGCCCGAAAAGGCCGACGAGCAGGACTTTCGCGCGTGCGCGAAGGCCTTCGTCGGCCGCATGACGACTGTCCCCGCAGTGACGGGTATCTCTCGTTTTCGTGATCGGCCTATAGCACTGGGATGATTCGGACGTGGATTTCCGGAATGTCGCCATCGTGGCACACGTCGACCATGGGAAAACGACCCTCGTCGACGCGATGCTGCGCCAGTCGGGAGCGCTGACGCATCGGGGTGATGATGCAATCGAGCGCCTGATGGACTCCGGTGATCTGGAGAAGGAAAAGGGCATCACGATCCTGGCGAAGAACACCGCCGTGCATCGCCGAAACCCCGACGGCAGCATGACCGTCATCAACGTCATCGACACCCCGGGTCACGCCGACTTCGGCGGCGAGGTGGAACGTGGGCTCTCCATGGTCGACGGCGTGCTGCTGCTGGTCGACGCGTCGGAGGGGCCGCTGCCGCAGACGCGATTCGTGCTGCGCAAGGCCCTGGCCGCGCACCTGCCGGTGATCCTGGTGGTCAACAAGACCGACCGGCCCGACGCTCGGATCGCCGAGGTCGTCTCGGAAAGCCACGACCTGCTGCTCGACGTAGCCTCCGACCTCGACGACGAGGCGCAGAAGGCCGCCGAGGACGCGCTTGGATTGCCGACGCTGTACGCATCGGGGCGTGCCGGGATCGCCAGCACCACCGAACCGGCCAACGGCGAGAATCCCGACGGGGAAAACCTCGATCCGCTGTTCGACGTGCTTCTCGAAAACATCCCGCCGCCGCAGGGGGATCCTGAGGCCCCGCTGCAGGCGCTGGTCACCAACCTCGACGCGTCGGCGTTCCTCGGCAGGCTCGCGCTGATTCGTATCTACAAGGGCCGAATCCGCAAGGGCCAGCAGGTGGCCTGGATGCGCGAGGTCGACGGTCATCCGGTCATTACTAACGCCAAGATCACCGAACTTCTGGTCACCGAGGGCGTCGACCGGACGTCGACGGACGAGGCGATCGCCGGGGACATCGTCGCCGTTGCGGGTCTGCCCGAGATCATGATCGGTGACACGCTCGCCGACCCGGAGCACGCGCATGCGTTGCCGCGGATCACCGTCGACGAGCCCGCCATCTCCGTGACGATCGGCACCAACACCTCGCCGCTTGCGGGCAAGGTGCCCGGGCACAAGCTGACCGCCAGGATGGTGAAGTCGCGGCTGGACTCGGAGCTCGTCGGGAATGTGTCGATCAAGGTCGTCGACATCAACCGGCCAGACGCGTGGGAGGTGCAGGGCCGAGGCGAGCTGGCGCTGGCCGTGCTCGTCGAGCAGATGCGTCGCGAGGGATTCGAGCTGACGGTCGGCAAGCCGCAGGTTGTCACGCGCACAATCGATGGAAAGCTGCACGAGCCGTTCGAAGCCATGACCATCGACTGTCCGGACGAATTCGTCGGCGCCATAACGCAATTGATGGCGGCGCGTAAGGGTCGGATGGAGGAAATGACCAATCACGCTGCGGGTTGGGTGCGAATGGATTTCATCGTGCCCAGCCGTGGCCTGATCGGCTTCCGCACCGACTTCCTGACGATCACCCGCGGAACCGGTATCGCAAATGCGGTGTTCGACGGCTACCGCCCCTGGGCCGGAGAGATTCGAGCCCGACACACGGGATCGCTGGTTTCGGACCGCACCGGCAAGATCACGCCGTTCGCGCTGACCCAGCTGTCGGATCGCGGTCAGTTCTTCGTCGAGCCAGGCCAGGACACCTATGAGGGTCAGGTCGTCGGCATCAACCCGCGCGCCGAGGATCTCGACATCAATGCGACCCGCGAGAAGAAGCTCACCAACATGCGCTCGTCGACGGCTGACGTTTTCGAGACGCTGGCGCGGCCGCTCGAACTTGGGCTCGAATTGGCGATGGAGTTCTGCGCGGAGGACGAGTGCGTGGAGGTCACCCCGGAGATCGTCCGGGTGCGCAAGCTCGTGCTCAACGCGACTCAGCGCGGCCGCGAAAAGGCCCGGGCGAAAGCGCGCGGTTAGTTCTGAAGACGAAAAAGCCGGCCACGCATCGCGTGGCCGGCCTTTCGTTTGGAACTGTTAGCTGTTGTCGGCGGCCGACTTTGTCTCCGTCGGCTTCTTCTCGACGGCGGACTTCAATTTCTCAACTCTGCGCTGGAAACGGTCTGCGGCCGCTTGGACCTCATTGTTGACCGCCTTCAACGCCGTGTTGACGGGCTTGGTGCTGCTCGAGTTCGCGCCAGTCACGGACTTTGTCGAGCCAGGCGTGAACCTGCCGAGATTCGAGTCGCCCGCCACCTTATTGGTGCTGACCAGCGGCGTCACGTCATGGCCATCGACCGGGTCAACACCCAGATTGCCCGCGACGAGGTTGCGGACGGCATCCCGAGGCGCGAGAAGGACATTGCCGCGCAGACGTGAGATCTCACTGCCGTTCATCAGTGCCGGATTTGTCTGCGGATCGCCCCCGATGGGCTGGGGCAGCACATCATCGGCGGCGAAGACGATCGGATCGGTGACGTAGTTCGGTGCATCGATGTAAGCCTGAAGCGCCAGGTAAAGGTTCGTATTGTCGCCTGTATTGAGGCTCTCCTGAAGGCCCTCTGCGACGGCCAGGAGTCCGAGAGGCGCGGTGACAGCGCTTTGAGCGGCGCGAACGCCGGACAGAGCGAAGCCAGCGCCCAGACGTGAGGCGGCGTAGACAGGGCTGACCTCGTTCCCGGCGGGCTGCGCGTTCAGCGGGCCGACTATCAGCGCGTCTCTGATGGCTTCGTTGATGTCGTCCCGTGCTGCGATGAGCTGATCGGCGCGGAACTGGGTGATCAAGCTCGTGCCCCGCTCTTCCTGCACATTGCCCGGGCTACCGCCGATCGGTGCGGGCAGCAGGTCATCGAATGCATAGAGCGCAGGATCAGCGGCCCACTGCGGCCCATCGACGAGCTCTTTGAGGACGGCCGCCGCGGGACCATTCTGGCCTTGCGCAAGTGCGATTGCAGCGGTGGCGAATCCAACGGGCGCGCCCACCAACCCGGTCACGGTTCGCTGTCCCGACAGCGCGAGGTTTTCGGCAGGAGTCCCCGTCAGGGCTGCCGCGAGCTGGACATCGGCCTCGGCACTTCTCAGGACTTCCGGCGCCTGCTGGGCGACCGGCATCGCGGCCATAACACCCGCTCCCACCAGTGCCATACCCGCCGTGATGCCCTTTTGGACACGAGTTGTCATGCATCCCCCTCAGATTTTCGTTGTGGATCTAACCCGACCCCTGCGCGAAAGCTTAGGGTGTGAATCGATTCAGAACAAGTTAGCTGAGCAAGTTCGAAAAACTTGCAGCTCGGACGGTGCGGCACAGGTTCGTTGACGCCTCAGGCCGCCTATCAGCACGGTTGGGAAGTCTAGTGCTCACCTGAGAAAATCGTGTTTCGTTTGATGAGTGTCGGCCAGAATCCCCGTTGAAAGCGATTCTTCAGTGCTCTAATCTCTTAAGAAAGGACTTCTTCCTCTTCGCTGGGACCGCCATACTCATGCGTATGGCCAGCTGGGGACCGGTTGGCTGAGTTTGTAAGCTGAGCCAGCAAACGATGTTTGCTCTGACGGCTGCGTAAGTTCGATAATCGCACCGCGGGTCGGGCTCTGAATCGGACTATTGGACGCCTGTCGATACCCTGATGGACGTGCCGACCGCCTGCTTCCGTGACTGGATCACGAGCAGCGCTCTCATCACCGCATCGGTGCTGCTCGTCGGCGGCTGTACGGTCAGCCCACCACCTGCCCCGCAGAGCACCGACACCACGGAAACCGCGGCGCCGCCACCGCCGAAGGCCACGCAGATCATCATGGCCATCGACACGATCGGGCCGGGCTTCAACTCTCATCTGCTGTCCGACCAGTCGCCGGTCAACGCTGCCATCAGCGCGCTGGTCCTGCCGAGTTCATTCCGGCCAGTCGCCGACCCTGCATCGCCCACGGGTTCGCGCTGGAAGTTGGACGACACGCTGTTGGTGTCTGCTGAGGTAACGAACAACAACCCATTCACCGTCACCTACAAGATCCGGCCGGAAGCGCAGTGGACGGACAACGCGCCCATTGCCGCCGACGACTACTGGTACCTCTGGCGTCAGATGGTCAGCCAACCTGGTGTCGTCGACCCGGCGGGCTACGACCTCGTCACCGGCGTCCAGTCCATCGACGGCGGGAAGACGGCGGTGGTGACGTTCTCTCAGCCGTACCCGGCATGGCGGGAAATGTTCAACGACATCCTGCCCGCGCACATCGTCAAGGACGTGCCGGGCGGCTTTGCGTCAGGTTTGGCACGGGCGCTGCCGGTCACCGGCGGCCAGTTCCGGGTGGAGAACATCGATCCGCAGCGCGAAGAAATCCTGTTGGCGCGCAATGACCGGTATTGGGCCGTACCGGCGAAGCCTGACCAGCTCCTGTTCCGGCGCGCGGGAGCTACTGCGGCGCTCGCGGATTCGATCCGTAATGGCGACACTCAGGTCGCGCAGGTGCACGGTGGTGCGGCGGCGTTCGCACAGCTGTCGGCGATTCCCGACGTGCGGACGTCGCGGATCGTCACCCCGCGTGTCATGCAGATGACATTGCGGGCTCAGCAGCCGAAACTCACGGATCCTCAAGTGCGCAAGGCCATTCTGGGTCTACTCGACGTCGACTTGCTGGCGTCTGTCGGCGCCGGCAGCGACAACACCGTGACCCTGGCACAGGCTCAAGTGCGTTCCCCGTCGGATCCCGGCTACACGCCGACGGCGCCGCCCGCATTGACGAAGGAAGTTGCCCTCAATTTATTGGGAGTTAGCGGATACCAGCTGGTACCGGTCGATAAGCCGCCGACGCCAACTCCGGGAACCCCAGTGCCAGATGACGATCGGGGGCGTATCACTAAAGATGGCGTGCCGTTGTCGTTGGTGATCGGCGTGGCAACCAACGACCCGACGTCGGTCGCAGTCGCCAACACCGCTGCGGACCAATTGCGCAATGTCGGTATCGAGGCCTCAGTTCTTGCGATGGATCCTGTTGCGCTGTACGGCGACGCTCTCGCACAGAACCGGGTTGATGCGGTCATCGGTTGGCATCAGGCAGGTGGTGACCTAGCCACCGCCTTGGCGTCCCGGTACGGCTGCCGAGCGCTGGAGGCTACAGCGGTGTCGACGACGACGGCGGGATCGCCTCCCACGTCCACGACCTCGTCGACCTCCGACTCTCCGAGTCCGACGCCGCCGGCCGGCACTACGACGGCGACCCCGACAACGCCGCGCCCGGCGCCCGAGTCTGACGAACTCATTCAGGCGCCTTCCAACCTCACGGGGATATGCGATCGAAGCATTCAGCCGAAAATCGATGCCGCGCTGCGGGGTACAGAGAACATCGGCGAGGTGATCGACGCGGTCGAGCCTCGGCTATGGAACATGTCGAGCGTGCTGCCGATTCTGCAAGACACGACGATTGTCGCGGCCGGTCCGCGGGTGCAGAACGTCAGCCTGTCGGGCGCGGTGCCGGTCGGAATCGTCGGCGATGCCGGCATCTGGTCCAAGAAGCCGCAATAGGCTTTGCATAGGGATCGGCCCCCTGCCAGGCGGGTAGGGGGCCGATCGCTTAGCAGTTGCTGCGTGGCGTTACTTGCTTCCGGTGCCACCGCCCGAGCCGTTGCTAACGGAACTCGAACTGCTCAATAGCCTGGGCATCAAATGCTGCTCTGCGACGTTCTAGGAGCCGCCTCAACCCGTGGGCGGCGACTGCCGCGACCAGGAATGGCGCGAGAAGCCACCACGGTGGTCTCGCCAGCTCCCACACAAAAATCGCGGCCCAGATCGGCGCGCGCTGCGTAATCGCGAGTACACCGGCCGCGCACGTCAGCGAGACCGCGGGCACGCTGACGTGATGTTCGGTCCAACTGTTGATCGCCAAGGCGACGACGGATCCCATCGCAGCGCCAGTCGCTAGTGCGGGGGTGAGCATGCCACCGACCGCCCCGGCACGTAGATACACGGCGGTGAGAAGTGGCTTGAGAAGAAGAATGACGAGAGCTGCGCTCAACGTCAGTCCGCTGTTGAGGCTTACCGCCAGGATGCTCTTGCCGTTCCCCGGCAGCTCCGCATACCGGATCGAACAGATGCCGATGAGCAGTCCCGCCGCGGCGATCGTTGGTATCAGAACCCATGACTTGATCACCTTGGCCGGCCGTGCTCGAGACATTATGTGGTTGAAGGCCAGGCCTATGCACAATGCCAGCGGCGCCAGTACGAGCGCGAAAGCCGCTAACAGATAAGACAGTTGGGGATCCGGCCAGTCCAGTGGCGTGGCCTCATGCGTGACCGGCGATGCTACGGCCACAGCGAGGCTCGATGTGATCAATGCTGTGCCGACCGCCCGCGGGTGCCAGGTTTTCAAGATGATGGCCGTGGCGAACAGGGCGCCGCCGATCGGCACGCTGTAAACCGCTGCCAAACCGGCACCGGCGCCGCAAGCAAGCAAAATCTCGCGGTCCCGCTCGGTGAGTGCCCACCGGGACGTGCCCAGATCGCCAAGGGCAGCGGCGAATTGACGGGGCGCGCCCTCGCGGCCAAGTGATGCGCCGGAGCCAACGATGAGCACCTGAAGCGCAGCGTCGATCGTCATCGTCAGGCGGGGAATACGCCTGTGGTTGAGGATCGTCTCGGTCAACGGCGGCACCTCGGTGCGCCGGCGAAGCATCCACCAGCCGAACCCGGCGAGCGCACCACCAACCATTGGACCGACGGCGCGTCGAACTGGGCTGCTCCCGGTGACGCCGGACAGCAGAGTTCCGAATGAGTAGTGGTACGTCAGGTGCTCAACGAAGCGCAGCAGCAGGGTTGTGCACAGACCGGCGACTCCGGCCAGAAGCCCGACGAGGACGATGCCGCAGCAGAACTCGAGCGCACGCCGATTCACTGACTGAATCTAAGCCATCCGCGGCTGAACTCGCCGATTTCTGCAAGAGGGCTGTCGTTTCGCGTCGGCGGCAGCCCTGCTGCAGAAATCGGCGACAACCAGAAGCCCACCCCAGTGACGAGGTGGGCTCTTGGTTATTTGGTGCAACTACTCTGGAGCGTCGTCCGTCGACTGAGCGCTAGTTCCCTCGTCGTTGTCATCTTGTTCGTGACTGCCACCGAGGACGCTATGAATCAGATCCCGCACAGGCGTGCCGATCCGGTGCTTGCCGGGGGCGTCGTTGTTGGAGTTGACCGAACTGACGTTGTCCTTCGTGTCCTTCTTGGCGCCGCCCAAGTTGCCGAGCGGGTTGAAGACGTCGACGTTGATCAGGTGCTGGTGCTTCTTCGGGGCGACCGCTGGGCTATCGGTATTGGTCTCGTCAAGGCCCGTTTCACCCTTTCCGCTTAGAGTGAGATTGCTTTGCTTGTTACTGATCTCGGGAGCATTCTGTTCGCCCGCCGGGGTCTTCAGAGTGCTGGTATTCAAACTAGCTGCCGAGGGCAGCGCACCAAAGACACGCTCCACCAATCCCTGCAGCACGGCGATGGTGCCAGGCGGGAGGAGCGTCGCGGTTGGCGCCGTGGGCGTGCCACCAATCCGAAGTCCGAGTCCCAGGAGCAACGGGTTATAGATGAATCCGGGGTTCTGGATGATTCCCGGCGCGAACACGGCGGTCACCGGTGCGTAAATCGGTAGATGCGTGATCGGATTGACGCCGATTGGAATGGCGGGCGGTAGGTAGCCGCCCAACACAGGCAGCAGGTTTGGCCCATAGCCACCGTTAACTACGCCGTCGATGACCGTTCCAGGCGCACCGATGAAGTTTGAGACTAGCTCTTCAAGACCGTCAGAGTTGACGATGTCTTGGAGCGCAGCTCCGACCGCGCCAGTGCCGCTGATCAACGGGCCGAAAAGCCCGACGGTTCCGAGCGCCAAGAAGGCCGCAGCCTGGGGCTCTGTAACACCTAGGATTGGCGCTACCAGGGGAGCTGCCAGCGTTACGACTGAGAGCGTTGCTTTGGTGAGCCCAAGTAGCAGAGAGTTGATCCCGTCTTCGACGGTTGAGTCAGGCGTGGGCGTCGCTAGGGCGCTTACGTTCTGTATGTTCATCGCCGCCGGGCTGAAAAGCCCGAAAAGTTGCTCAACCAATCCCTGCAAGGTGGGAATAGTGCCGGGCACTGTCCACGGAGGCAGAGCCAGAAGGATGTTTCCTGGATTAATCAGCCCGCCCGCGAAGGTAGGCGGGAACAACGGATTAATCAGGCTCGCTAGGTTGGGTCCAAAATTCCCGTTAACTAGGCCGTCAATAATTGTGCCCGGTGCGCCAACAAGGTTGACGAGGAGCTCTTCAATGCCGTCGGAGTCGACGATGTGCTGAAGGGCGGTGCCGATAGCCCCAGTGCCGCTGATCAGCGGACCAAGAAGCCCGATCGTGCCAATGGCTAGAAATGCCGCCGCAGCCGGTTCTGGAATCCCAAGAATTTGGGCGACTAGGGGCGTCGTGAGCTGCGCGACGGATACCCCGGCCTTGGTTGCGGCGAAAACAAGCTGGTTGACCGCATTCTGAATCTCGTTCGCGGTCAGCTCCACAGCCTGTTCGACCTGAGCCACCGGGTTGGCGATCTGCAGGTCGGCAGGCAGGACCGGCTGCATTGGAGCAGCAGCAATGACGGTTGCTCCAACGAGGGCAACACCGGTCGTGACGTACGGGCGTAGTGAGATTTGCATTCAGATCCTCCAAGACGTGGCTGTGATGTGCAGCACTCAGGAATCTATGCCACAAATTTCATCTAATTCTCAGGTTCTAGGTGACCGTCACCGCAGGTATTTGCGTTCGCAATAAGTTCACCTATGGGCGAAACTTAGCTGATCTTGAGCAAACGGATATATCAGTTCAGATCCAACAGGTCTGGCAAAAAAGACGTGTCGGCTTGGGGCGCTCATGCGCTGGACGGTCGACAAGCCGAGCCGGCTGGCCACGCGAATGTATTGGCCAGTTCTGCGAAAAATGCGCTCGCATACTACTTTCCGCAAGTATTTGAGCTGCTGGGATCTGGACCTGTGCGACTGCCCACCGCGAACAGTGCCGACAGAGTGTACTCCTCAAGGTGTCGGCGCTCTCGATACCAGCGAGCCACTTACGCATAGCAGCAAACGCCATTCGTCGTTTTCTAGGCCGAGTGAAATGTTAACTGACAGCGTAGTCAAATACGCTTGTCGCGTTGAGATTGGGTTACGTTCGCGACACGACCGCGCAACGTCGCAGCAACCTAAGTGAGGATCGTCAACTACAGGCGTTTGCCGCACCGCAAACGTGGATCGGCCCCGCTGTCGGCAGGTGTGGGCACCACCGACAGCGGGGCCGATAGTGAAGGCATCGACGGCTCCCCCTCCGTCCACCCGGACCCCTAATTCCGGGCTTCGCCTTCCACGTCCTGGCTGCGCCGGCGATCGTTCAGATCGTCGCCGCGCCCGCAAACTTTCTGCGGGCTGCTTCCTGTCAATCTATTACATGATTCTCAGGTAAATCTTGGTTTTCGTCAAGTTCATTGCGTTTGCAACTATGTGGCTTGAACAGGTTAATTAACCGCCGTCACAACGAGGCGCCCCCGCCGTTGAATCGGCGAAGCCTCGCTGAACCTGAGAAGGAACTGGTATGGTGTTCGGCTGTGAGCAACCGAAAAGGCGCCTCGTTAGGGTTGCAAAGTAGCTGACATACTCCAAACTCCTTCGAATTAGCTGCAGAGCTCAGCGGACCTGAAAAAACGTTCTTTGCACTCGATTCGTTTTGTGGATTGCGATGGTCTGAGCA
>NZ_JAVHWK010000043.1:0-22640 GCF_032159775.1 Mycobacterium sp. | reverse complement strand
CGAAGAAGACGCCGACGGGTCTGGGGCGTTCCAGCCCGCGAACGCTCCGATGTAACCGCTGACGCCAACACCCAAAAAGTGCAATTTACAAGTGCGTAAGCGGTACTGTCGGCCCCCTCCCGCGAGGTCACGGGAGAACCGCTGACCTGCCCTCAGCGCCGGTTGAGAAGGAGCCGAGAAGCATGCGAATCGTCGTGGATGAATCGGTGCCTCGGGTACGCGCAATGCGTTCCGCTCGCGCCGGAGGTTCTTCAACTGCAGGGTGAGGAAGCTCTCGCGTACGACCCCAATCCCGATGTGTCGCAACGTCAGCAGGTCGCGCGAATCAAGATGCTCGTCGAACACTTCGCGCTCGACGATGCGGTGCACGCCTACCACCTATTGCACGACGGCAAGATCCAGGGGCGCGCCGTCATCACGCCGCACGGCTGAGTGCGCCGACCCGTCCTACGCCTCGGCTTTCACCGCGAGCGTGCGTGTCTGCATGCGACACGCCGCTGATTGCTGACACTTTGCGCACGCTCGCGGGGCATCGAGCGTTGACATCGCAGGCCGCGGCTGGTTTTATAACGGGTTATACCTGTAAATATGGTCAAATCTACCAACTTAACGAGGAATCGATGACGACCGCGCAAGAGTCGAAACCGGCCGCCGGGCGCTACGAGCTGAGCCATCTCCGGGTGCTCGAGGCGGAGGCTATCCACATCATCCGCGAGGTGGCCGCCGAATTCGAGCGGCCGGTGCTGCTGTTCTCCGGCGGTAAGGACTCCATCGTCATGCTGCATCTGGCGCTCAAGGCGTTTGCGCCAGGACGGCTGCCGTTCCCTGTCATGCACGTCGACACCGGACACAACTTCGACGAGGTTCTCCAAGCCCGCGATGAGCTCGTGAAGGATTCCGGGGTGCGGCTGGTCATCGCCAAGGTGCAGGACGACATCGACGCCGGACGCGTGGTCGAGACGATCCCGTCGCGTAACCCGATGCAGACTGTCACGCTGCTGCGCGCCATCCGGGAGAACAAGTTCGACGCCGCGTTCGGCGGCGCTCGGCGCGACGAGGAGAAGGCGCGAGCCAAGGAGCGGGTGTTCAGCTTCCGCGACGAGTTCGGCCAGTGGGACCCCAAGGCGCAGCGGCCCGAGCTGTGGAACCTCTACAACGGCCGTCACCACAAGGGCGAGCACATTCGGGTCTTCCCGCTGTCGAACTGGACGGAGTTCGACATCTGGTCCTACATCGGCGCCGAGAAGATCAAGCTGCCGTCGATCTACTATGCGCACCGCCGCAAAGTCTTTGAGCGCGACGGAATGCTGCTCGCCGTGCACAAATACCTACAGCCACGCAAGGACGAGGAGACCGTCGAGAAGACCGTGCGGTTCCGCACCGTCGGCGATGTCACGTGCACCGGCTGCGTGGAGTCTCTGGCGGGCACCGTGTCCGAAGTCATCGCCGAGACGGCGGTGTCACGGCTCACCGAGCGCGGCGCCACCCGCGCCGACGACCGGATCTCCGAGGCAGGCATGGAAGACCGCAAGCGGGAAGGCTACTTCTGATGACCACACTTCTTCGTCTGGCCACCGCGGGTTCGGTCGACGACGGCAAGTCCACCCTCATCGGGCGCCTGCTGTTCGACTCCAAGGCCGTCATGGAGGATCAACTGGCCTCGGTCGAGCGCACCTCGAAGGAGCGCGGACACGACTACACCGACCTGGCGCTGGTGACCGACGGTCTGCGCGCCGAACGGGAGCAGGGCATCACGATTGACGTGGCGTATCGCTACTTCGCCACTCCCAAGCGGAAATTCATCATCGCCGACACACCCGGCCACATCCAGTACACCCGCAACATGGTCACCGGCACCTCGACCGCACAGTTGGCGATCGTGCTCGTCGACGCCCGACACGGCCTGCTCGAGCAGTCGCGTCGGCATGCGTTCCTGGCATCGCTACTCGGCATCCGTCACATCGTGCTGGCCGTCAACAAGATGGACCTCATCGAGTGGGACCGCGAGCAGTTCGAGAAGATTCGCGATGACTTTCATGAGTTCGCGGCGCGACTCGACGTGCACGATGTGACCACGATCCCGCTGTCGGCTCTCAAGGGCGACAACGTGGTGACCAAGTCCGATAAGACCCCCTGGTACGACGGACCCGCACTGCTGTCGCACCTCGAAGAGGTCTACATCGCGGGCGACCGTAACCTGGTCGACGTGCGGTTCCCGGTCCAGTACGTGATCCGGCCGCAGACCCACGACCATGCCGACCACCGCAGCTACGCGGGCACCGTCGCCAGCGGTGTGATGCGTCCCGGCGACGAGATCGTCGTGCTGCCCACCGGCAAGACGAGCCGCATCACCGCCATCGAAGGGCCGAGCGGGCCTGTGCAGGAAGCGTTCCCGCCGATGGCCGTGTCTGTCAGCCTTGCCGACGACATCGACATATCCCGCGGTGACCTGATCGCGAGGCCGAACAATCAGCCGCGTGTGGCGCAGGACTTCGACGCCACGGTGTGCTGGATGGCCGACGAGGCGTCGCTGGAGCCTGGTCGCGACTACATCATCAAGCACACGACGCGCACCACCCGTGCCAGGGTGACCGCGCTCGACTACCGTCTCGACGTCAACACCTTGCACCGCGACAAGACGGCGACCGCGCTCAAACTCAATGAACTGGGCCGAATCTCGTTGCGAACACAGGTACCGCTGCTGCTCGACGAGTACAGCCGCAACGCGGCGACCGGTTCGTTCATCCTGATCGACCCGAACACCAACGGCACCGTCGCGGCGGGCATGATCTTGCCCTTCGTGACTGCGCGCACGGCGAGCCCCAACACGGTCCGCCACGAATCGTTGTGTACAACCGACGACCGGCTGTCAAAGGGCAGGACGGTCTGGTTCACCGGCCTGTCGGGATCGGGCAAGTCGTCGGTGGCGATGCTCGTCGAGCAGAAGCTGCTCGAAAAGGGAACGCCGGCATATGTTCTCGACGGAGACAACCTTCGACACGGTCTCAACGCCGACCTGGGCTTCTCCATGGCCGACCGCGCCGAGAACCAGCGCAGGCTTGCCCATATCGCAGCCATCCTGGCCGACTCCGGCCAGATCGTGCTGGTGCCTGCCATCAGCCCTCTCGAGGAGCACCGCGCGCTTGCGCGCAAGGTGACAAATGACAGCGGCCTGGATTTCTTCGAGGTGTTCTGCGACACCCCACTCGAGGACTGTGAACGCCGCGACCCGAAGGGCTTGTACGCGAAGGCGCGGGCAGGTGAAATAACCCACTTCACCGGAATCGACAGCCCGTACCAGCGGCCGAAGAACCCCGACCTGCGACTCACCCCCGAGCGCTCGCCCGAAGAACTCGCCGACCTCGTTGTCGAACTACTGGAAACCCGCCAGTGACCGATTGGACTGACCACCAGGTCGCCGGGCGATTGGCGACCGAGGCGGGGGAACTGCTCCTTGGTATCCGCGAACAGCTCGCCAATGCCAGTGCTGCCGAGCGAAAAGCTGCGGGGGACAAGCGCTCTCATGATTTCCTGATGGAGGCTCTCGCATCTGCGCGGCCCGATGACGCGGTGTTGTCCGAGGAGGGTGCCGATGACCCGATCCGGCTGCGTTCGGAACGGGTGTGGATCGTCGACCCGCTCGACGGCACGCGCGAGTTCTCCGAACTCGGTCGTGACGACTGGGCAGTGCACGTAGCACTGTGGCAGGCAGGCAATCTCGTCGCCGGTGCGGTTGCGCTGCCGGCACAGGGGATCACGCTCGCCACGCCGGACGTCGCGACCCCTCCGCCCGCGCCTGCCAAGCCGCGCATCGTGGTCTCCAGGACTCGCCCGCCCGCCGTCGCGCTCGAAGTGCGTGACGCGCTCGATGGTGTGTTGGTCGAAATGGGCTCGGCCGGAGCTAAAGTCGCGTCTGTCGTGCAGGGACTGTCCGACGCCTACGTCCATGCCGGTGGCCAGTACGAATGGGATTCCGCGGCACCGGTCGCGGTCGCGCGCGCGGCGGGCCTGCACACATCACGCCTCGACGGTGCGCCGCTCGAATACAACCGGCCAGACCCAAAGCTGCCCGATCTGATCGTGTGCCGTCCCGAGCTTGCCGAGGCGGTTCTGTCTGTCACCCGGTAGATTCCGCCCTCATCTCTTGGAGAAGGCTGCGTGTTGGCTGCGGGTTTTAGTGGAACTCCATGGCATAGCTTGTGGACAGTATCCGCATAGCGAATTCTGAACTTCATGAGCTCGGAACCGTTCACTCGCCGCTTGGTGGCAGTGGTTGGCGGTGGGGCACTGATCGCGATGGGCGCACTCCTTGCGGGATGCGGCAACAACGGCGAGCAGACGCCTTCCACGACAACAACCACCACGACAACGACCACGACGCCGCCGTCATCGAGTGCTGCGCCGCCATCGCCGACCGAGAAGGGCATCAACCCCACCGGTGGCAACCTGTTCACACCCGGCATCAAGGCGCCGCCGGCACCCACCGAACCTCCCGGCGTGCACCGAAACAATTGACGCGATGAGGATGTGAATAGTGTTCATCGGCCGAATGAGTCGTCGTCGGATGGTCGTCGCCACCGGCTCCGCACTGATCGTGATCGGCGCTTTCGCCAGCGCGTGCGGAAACGGAGGGCAGGCGCCGTCGACCACAAGCACGACAACGACGACGTCGCCGTCCAGTGCTGCGCCGCCGTCACCGACGGAGAAGGGTGTCAGCCCCACCGGCGGCAATCTGTTCACTCCAGGAGTGACCGCTCCTGGCGCGCCGACTGTGGCACCGGGTCAGCACCCGGGCATCAACAACGTTCCGTAGGCGACCCAACTGCGGGTTTCCGGCGTCCTCACTGATCGTCACCGCAACCGGGGCCTGACGGCATACGCTCGGCGACGTGTCAGAACCTCAGACCCTGCGCGCATTGGCCGAGCTGCCGTTGGTCCCGGCACAGCTGGCCCAGTCGACGCTCATCATGATCGACTGCCAAAACACCTACACCCGCGGCGTGATGGAGCTTGACGGGGTGCAGGCGGCGCTCGACGAGGCCGCCGCACTGCTGGACCGGGCCCGGTCCGCGGGTATCCCGATCATCCACATCCAACACTCCGACGGTCCCGGCTCGCTCTACGACATCGAGGGCGAGAGTGGCGCGATCGTCGATCGCGTCGCCCCGCGTGACGGCGAGCCGGTCGTCGTGAAGAACTACCCGAACTCGTTCGTGCAGACGGATCTTGACGATCGTCTCAAGACCGCGAACGCGTCGAACCTCGTCCTCGCCGGGTTCATGACGCACATGTGCGTGAACTCGACCGCCCGAGGCGCATTCAATCTCGGCTACGCGCCGACCGTGGTGGCCGCCGCGACCGCCACCCGAACATTGCCCGGCGTCGACGACGAGCCCGTTGCCGCGTCCGTGCTACACACGGCAAGCCTGGCCGCAATCGCCGACCTGTTCGCCGTCGTCGTTCCCGACGCCGCGCACATCCCTGACTGAGCAGGCGGCGATTGACATGACCACACCCTCGACTCAGGTCAGCAGGCTCAGCGAGAAGCAGAGCACATCGCGCGGCGAGCTGGACGAACTGCTCGACAGCACTCCGCTGGCCACGGTGGCGCTGGTGCGTGCCGGCCATCCGGTGATCTTCCCGACCGGGTTCGCCAGGGTCGACGACGAACTGGTCATCCACGGCTCGATGGGCTCTCCGTGGCTGCGCGCACTTGCGCACGGAGCGTCGGCGGCGGTCGCGGTCACCGGACTGGACGGAATCGTCGTCGCGCGCAGTGGATTCGAGTCCTCATTCCGCTATCGCAGTGCCGTGATGTTCGGAGTGTTCGAGCGGGTGCCGGAAGCCGACAAGGCGCGCTATCTCGATCGACTGACCGAGGCGTTCATCCCGGGCAGGACCTCCGAGCTACGCGCCAGCAACCGTAAGGAACTCGCGGCGACAATGCCGCTGCGGCTACTCATCGGCACGGACAACTGGTCGTTGAAGGTCAGCGGCGGATGGCCGGAGGATCCGGACGAGGACATCGCGGGTGACGCTTGGGCGGGTGTCGTCCCGATGTCGGTGGCCTACGGCGAGCCGCTGCCCGCTCCCGACCTCAGACCGGGCATCCCGCTGCCGGAGTCGGTGCGGTCGATTTCCGGTGCGCCGTCAGTCCAGTAGCGCGGTTCGACGGTACAGATCCGTGCGGCGGTCTCCGTGCACGTCGTTGTGCGAATTGATTCGCTTGACCCGTGACTCCTCCAGGTCGACGTCGGCGGTGATCACGCCCGCCTTGCCGAAATCGGCCATGGCCATCGGGTATCCGTCGGCGTCGACGATCACGCTGCCACCGACCCAGTCCTGACCGCGCTCCACGCCGACCCGGTCACACACCGCTATCGGCATCCGGTTCATCCCGGCGCCCGCCAGAGCACGCACCATCTCGGTCGGCCGTTCCCCTGCGGGCCGCGGCAGCAGCGGCCAGTTCACCGGGGCGCACAGCAGGTCGGCCCCGGAAAGTGCCACGGCCCGAACCCATTCCGGAAATTCGATGTCGTAGCAGAGCATGACGCCGATGCGGCCGTGCTCGGTGTCCACCACCATGGGTAGGTCGTCGCCGCGGTCGAACACGGGATTCTCGCTGTCCCACAGGTGTGCCTTGCGGTAGACGCCTCGCAGACCGGTCGGGTCGACGACGGCCGCGCTGTTGTAGACCGCATCGCCCGCCGCCTCGGGGAATCCGCCGACGATCGTGATCTGCAACGCTTCCGCGAGATTTACCCATTCGGCGATGGCAGGCCCGTCGCGGGCTTCGGCCAACGAGGCGAGCTCGGCGCGATCGGCGAAGACATAGCCCGACGAGGCCAGCTCCGGCAGCACGACGATCTGTGCGCCGTCGCCGGCCGCCTCTTCGATCGCGGACCTGCAGGTACTGCGATTCCCCGCGGTGTCTCCGACGGACAGTGGAACTTGGGCGCAGGCGACGCGGGCGGTCATGTGTCGATGTTACGGACAGGCATTGATGCGGAATAGAGCAATCTGCTGAAAGGCTGTCTGGGATTGGTGTTTCGGCACCGTCACGCAACGACGCGAAGTGTTCCCAGCGAGGGGTCGGCAGCGTAGGCGATTCGCACTCCATCGGACCGGGCTTTGCTCAGCGCGTCGAGGACCGCGTGTGTGACCTCCTCGCCAGGGGCAAGGATCGGGATACCCGGCGGGTAGGGCGCGACGAGTTCGACGCTGACGCGCCCGACGGCGTCGCGTAGGGCGACGGTGTCGCTTGGCGCGAAGAACGCGGTCCGCGGCGGCATGACGGTCACCGGCGCTATCTGGTAGGCGGCACCGCTGACGACCGGACGTGGCTTGCCGCGGTGGCGCGCCACCGACGCGATCAACGCGTCGGTGAGACGGCCGATTGACTCGGCCGTGTCCGCCAGCGACACCTGCGCCACAATCGTGTCCCGTTCGGCGGCCTCCACCGGTAATCCCGCCGCGAGCAAGTCGTTTTCGATCGCAATGCCGTCGGCGCCGGTTCCCGGCAGCACCAGTGTCAACTTCATTGGGTCGGTACCCGGACCGTCCAGGAAGACGAGACCGTCGACACCCGAGAGGCGTTCGCGGGCTGCGTGCACCGCCGAGAGCGCTTCTCCCAAAAGAGATTCCCCGTCGCGCTCCAAAAGAGCTCGAGCGGCGTCGATGCTCGCAAGGATGGCGCCTGCGGGGCTGGTCGTGTGCGTCGCTTCGACCCCCGCGTCGAGGCGTGCGCGGTCAATTCGGTCGCCTTGCACAAAGACCATGGCAGCCTGACTCCAAGCGGGCAGTGACTTGTGCGCGCTGACGACCATCGCGTCGGCGCCAAGTTGCAAGGGATGCCTTGGCAGGTCGGGATGGAAACCGAAATGCGCCGACCAGGCCGCGTCGACGATCAGCGGCACCCCATGGGTATGAGCGGCATCGGCGAGCGCGCCGACCTCGCCGACCGTGCCGACGTAGGAGGGGTCCCCGAGGAGCACAGCTACAGCCCCGGGATTGACACGGAGGGTCTCGGCTACGGACGTGGGCGCAACCCCGAGCGGCAGACCGGTCGCCGCGTCCACGTCGGGGCGGACCCACAGCGGGGTGAGGCCGGCAAGGACCAGGCCGAGAAGCATGGATCGGTGCAGTGTGCGACTGACCACGACCGAGGCGTTGTCGTGGTCGGCGACGGCGAGTGCGAGTGCCTGGTTGGCGTGGGTCGACCCGCCCACCGAGAAACGGCACAGTTCCGCGCCCCACAGCCGCGCAGCCCGGGCCTCGGCGTCGATGAGGACGCCTCGGCTGAGCTTCATCGTGTCCAGGCCCGCGTAGAGCGGTACGTCGCCTGCGACGACGTCACCCACCAGATCGTGCCGCTGCTTGTGGCCAGGGATAGTGAAGGGTGTCGGTGGATCCTCGTGAAATCGCAGCCAGGCATCCAGCAGAGGTGCGCACGATCGCAGTCCGCGCGGGTCAGTGGCCATGAGCGCGTTCGCGCTGGGCGCCCGCCCCGTGGCATCGCGGTATCCGGGCGCAGGCGACGCGGGTGGTCATGTGTCGATGGTGATGCACGCGCGTCCGGTTTGCACCCATGTCGATGGCAGAATTCACAGCATGCGGATGTCGGCCAAGGCGGAGTACGCCGTGCGGGCGATGATCCAGCTGGCCTCAGCCGACGAAGGCGCGGTGGTCAAGACCGACGACCTGGCCAAGGCGCAGGGCATTCCGCCGCAGTTCCTCGTCGACATCCTGTCGGATCTGCGCACCGATCGGCTGGTCCGTAGCCGACGCGGCCGCGACGGCGGCTACGAGCTCGCCCGGCCCGCTGCCGAGATCAGCATCGCCGACGTGCTGCGCTGCATCGATGGCCCGTTGGCGAGCGTGCGCGACATCGGCCTGGGTGACCTGCCCTATTCAGGACCGACCGCCGCGCTGACCGATGTCTGGCGGGCGCTGCGGGCAAGCATGCGCTCGGTGCTCGAGGAGACCAGCCTGGCCGACGTGGCGACCGGTGACCTGCCGTCTCATGTCGCCACATTCGCCGACGAGTATCGGGGCCAGGAGCAGGAGCGGGGCCACCGGGGCCGCAAGGGCGGCGACGTCCCGCGCACGGTCGGTTAGCGACGCTTAACCCTTCGGCGTCGAGCGGCGATGCCGTCGAGCAGCATTCGCAGGCCGCGATGAAAGTCGTCCCCCACCGACGTTTCGATGGCAATCGCGGACAACGCTTCGATGTTGGGGTGATCGGCACCGGCTACCGACCCGATGCGGGCCGCGACCGCTGGGCCTGCCAAATCTGTCTGCGCTGAGCCGGTTATCAGCCCGAGCAGCGCGTGAAACGCGGCCAGCCGATCGCGGTCCTCCAACCCGGCGCGGCCCAACGCCGCGACAAGCGCCTCGGCTGCCTCGAAGCCCGTCGATGAAAGCATGCGACGGGTCAGCACGAGCGGGATTGCCGCGGGATGCGCTCGGATGCCTTGCCACATCGCGCTGGCGACGGCAAAGGCATCCCGCTGCCAGTCGTCGGTCGGCTCGGGCAGGCGCACGTCGGCGACGATCGCGGCCACCACAAGCTCCTCGAGCTCCTCCTTGCCGGCGACGTAGTTGTAGAGCGTCATCGGTCCGGTACCAAGCGATTTCGCCAGCGATCGCATGCTCAGCGCGGCGACGCCGGCATCGTCGACGATGCGCATGGCAGCGGCGGCGATTTCATCAGTGGTGAACCGAGCGCGCATCCCACTCCCTTGACAAGTACGGCGTACGTGTAAGAGTCTAGTCATACGTACAGCGTACTTATAGGAGAGGGCATGCCGGTGACCATTCCGACCCGTCGAGTCGACTTCCATGCCTGCGGCGTCCGATGTGCCGGTTGGCTCACACTGCCTGCGGGGCCGGGGACTCATCCGGCAGTCGTGTTGGCGCACGGTTTTGGCGCGACGCACGACATGATGCTGCCGCAGTACGCAAAGCACTTCGCCGCGGCGGGCATCGCCACCTTCGCTTTTGACTACCGCAGTACCGGCGATTCCGACGGCCAACCGCGACAACATATTTCGCTGCGACACCAGCGCGCCGACGTCGAGGCGGCGCTGGACTTCGTGGCGCGACAGCCCGCTGTGGATGCGACCCGAATGGGATTATGGGGAACCAGCCTCGGCGGGATGAACGTGCTCCGGGTAGCAGCCGGTCGAGATGACGTTAGGGCCGCGGTCGTTCAGTGCCCGATGGTGCACGGGCCCGCGGCGGTGCGCACGTTGGGCGCGATGCAGGCGCTTCGGCTGGCACCGCTTATCGCCAAGGACGCGTTGCGTGCGTCCTTGCGCCTAGGACGGCGATATGTCGCGATCGTCGGACCGCCGGGCAGTACGGCGGTCGTGACGGCGGAGGGGGCCGCAGAAGGATGGAATTCGACAGTCCCCCCGGGCGGGCACTTCGAGAACCGCGTTGCCGCCGCCGACGCCGTCGGCCTGCTGTGGAACTCCGCGCTGCGGTACGCGCTCAAGATCAGCGCGCCGCTACTGGTATGCGTGTGCGACCGCGAAACCCTGATCGACCCCAAATACGTTGAGTTGGTCGCGATGCGGGCGCCAAG
The DNA here is from genome assembly GCF_032159775.1 of Mycobacterium sp. Classification (GTDB taxonomy): domain Bacteria; phylum Actinomycetota; class Actinomycetes; order Mycobacteriales; family Mycobacteriaceae; genus Mycobacterium. The sequence continues at coordinate 12,052 of NZ_JAVHWK010000043.1, read as the reverse complement.
AGGCTCGGCCCGCCACTACGACTCAGACCACTTCGAGATCTACCACCCGCCGCTGGTGCAGCAGGCGCTTGCCGACCAAACCGCCTTCCTGCGGGAGCACCTCGATGTCCGTGCGTGACGTGCTGCGGGAGAACGACGAGAGGTTCCTCGGTGTCGCGCACGGCTTCAGCGCTGACGACTGGTCGAGTCCGAGCCTGTGTGCGCGTTGGACAAACCATCAGGTGCTCGCCCACCTGGTTGTCGGGCTCGGCGCTGCATTGCGCTGCGTGACGGGTGCGGTGCTTCGTCACTGCGGCTCGTTCGACGATGCGAACGTCGAGTTGGGAACGACGCTGGCCGCGGCGCGTCCAAGCGTCGAGCTTCTCGATCAGTTCGAGCGGTTGATGCGGGAACCACGGGGGATTGGGCGCTATTGCCCGCCGCGACTTCTCCTCGGTGACCACGTCACGCATGAGCTCGACATGCTCTTCGCTCTCGGCGTGGACCCGCACATCCCGTCGGACGCCCTGGCCGCAGTGCTGAATGCTCAGGTGGCCGTTCCGAATCCGTTCGTGCCCGCCTTCCGGAACTCGAGGGGCTTGCGGCTGCGGGCGACCGATACCGGTTGGCGCCACGGTGATCGAGGCCCGGTGGTCGAGGGTCGCGCCTCCGAACTCGTCTCGGTGCTCGGCAATCGGCCCAAGGTGCTGCCACGCCTCGGCGGCGAGGGCGTCGCCGTACTCGAAGCGCGGCTCAGCCTCCCGACCCATACGGGCGGGTGATGATCTCCAGGTAGTGGCCTGCCGGGTCCTGGAAGTAGACCCCGCGGCCGCCGTCGATGTGGTTGATCTCGCCCGGCCTGCTACCGCGCGGATCGGCCCAGTGCTGCATGCCGCGGTCGCGGATCTTCCCATAGATCGAGTCGAACTCGTCCTCGGACACCAGGAACGCATAGTGCTGCGGCCGGATCTCCTCGTTGTCGGGCACCTCTGCGTAGTCGAGGCTGACGTCGTTGGCGACAGCGACTACCAGGAAATGACCGAACGACTCCGGCTCGGGCAGGCCGAACAGCTCGGTCAGGAAGGTCGCCGACTCCGTCTTGTCCTTCGCGGCGACGATCGTGTGGTTCAACTTGATACTCATGTAACGCCAGTAAACCAGTTTCCTGCGACCGGGTAGGCGGTGAACGATGGGGCCATGGCAGACGTCAAAGACCTGACCGGCGAACGGGTCTTACTGCGCGCGCCCGCGCTCGAAGACGCCGGGGAACTGTTCACCTCGGTCGCCTCCGACCCCGAGGTAACGCGCTATATGTCGTGGACTGCTCACCCGGACGTCGCCGAGACGCGGCGGGTTATCAACGACGTGTTCAACAGCGGCGGTGAGCGCAGCTGGCTGATCCGGTTACGCGACACCGAAGAGATCGTCGGCGCGTGCGGGTTTCGGCCGACGCAGGTGCACAGCATGGACTTCGGCTACTACCTGGGCCGTCAATGGTGGGGTCGGCGGCTGATGGGGGAGGTGGTCGACCTGCTCATCGCAGAAATGGAAAGCGACCCGAAGGTCTACCGCATTTCGGCCATCTGCCATGTCGACAACATGCGGTCGGCCCGGGTGCTCCAACGGGCGGGCCTCGCGTTCGAGGGCCGGATGGTCCGACACACCGTGTTTCCGAACATCAGCAGTGAGCCGCAGGACGTGCTGCAGTTCGCGGAGGCAGTCAGGTGACAGGCCGACGACATCCCAGCCTCGCGTGGTACGAATGAGCCGTTGAAACGATGGGAGGCGATGATGCCGAACGGGTTTGATCTACGAGGCCTTGCGGTTCCGCTGATCGTCGCGCCGATGGCCGGTGGTCCGTCAACGCCAGAGCTTGCTGCCGCAGGCACCAATGCAGGGGGCCTGGGTTTCGTCGCGGCCGGTTACCTGAGCGCCGACGCGCTCGCGGAGCGGATTGCGGCGGCCAGAAGGCTGACCACCGGTCCTCTTGGCATCAACCTGTTCGCACCCCAGCCCAGTGCGGCGACGCCGGAGACGATCGAGAAGTATGCCGCGGCGCTGGCTGCCGATGCGCAGCGGTACGGGGCCGAGCTGGGTCAGCCCGCCTCCAACGACGACGCCTGGCAGGCCAAGGTCGACGTTCTGCTCGACCTGCGGCCTGAGGTGGCATCGTTCACGTTCGGGCTGCCCAGCGTTGCGGAGTGCACGCGGTTGCGCGATGCGGGGATCGCCACGGTCGGCACTGTGACGTCGGTCGACGAGGCGGATGCGGCGGTGGACTGCGGTGTCGACGCGATCGCGGTACAGGGCCCGTCGGCCGGTGGGCACCGCGGAACGTTCGACCCCGTCGCAGAGCCCAACTCGCAGCCCCTTGCCGAACTGCTCGCCGCCGCGGTAGCTCGGGTCAGCGTCCCCGTCATCGCCGCCGGTGGTCTGGTGACCGCCGATGACGTCAGCCGTGTGATCGAGGCAGGTGCGGTGGCAGCGCAGCTCGGCACAGCGTTTCTGCTCGCCGAAGAAGCGGGCAGCAGCCCCGTGCACCGCGCTGCGCTACAAGATCCGCAGTTCACCGAAACCGTTGTGACCAAGTCCTTTTCCGGGCGCTACGCGCGGGGACTTCGCAACCGATTCATCGACGAGCATGAGGCGCAGGCGCCGTTCGGCTATCCCGAGATCCATTACCTGACCGGGCCGGTGCGGGCCGCCTCGGTGCGCGCAGGCGATCCGCATGGCACCAACGTGTGGGCGGGCACCGGCTTCAAGTCGATCAGAGCAGCGTCGACGGCCGACATCATCGGCTCACTCACCTAGCGAAGTTCGTCGATCGTGATGTCGCCGGTGTCAGAGCGGGCGGTGACCACCGAGGCGGCATCCTTGCGGTCGCTGGTCTGTGGGACGCGCACCACCGTGTCACCGCTCCTGCCGCTGGTGTTGACGTTCACGACGTAGGGCCCGCTGGGTGGCAGCGCGACGCGGATATCGCCGTTGTCGGTGTTCGCGTCGAGCGTGCGCGGGGCGGTCTTGAAGTCCACCTCGATGTCGCCGTTGGCGGTGGTGGCGCGGAACGACTCCGTCACCGAGATCGCGGTGCGGGCGAGCACGTCGCCATCCACGCTGTCGACCTCGATGCGCCGGGCGGAGCCGCTGAGCAGCACCGCTCCGTGCGTCATGCGCGCGGTCACCTGGCCCAGATCGGCTTGTGTCATCAAGACGCCGGTCCGCTGCTGGCTGATGACCGTGAGCCCGCGGGCCATCTCCGGCGGCAGCACCACGGTGATCTCCCCGGCACGGCCCCACTGCAGAAACGGCGACGGTTCGCCGCTGATCGTGAGCCGGGTGCCCGTCGAGTCGGTGGTCACCGTCAGAGGATGGGAACCGGCGCGCGCGGAGTTGATCATGCGCATGTCGGCGCGTGGTTGCGTGGCGTCGGGGTCGGCAGTGATGCGGACCGCCACCGGCAGCTGACCGGTGTCGACAAACAGCGACCGCATCGTCGTCGGCAGCGGCTTGCTGTCGGTGATCACCCGGAAGGCCGACAGCCCCCATGCCGCGACGCCCAGGGTTGCGACGCTACCCAGCACCAGGACCGCTGCCACGGCAATGAGCAGCACCCGGATCGCGGTGCGTCCGCCGGGCGACAGCGGCGGCGGCGACGTCGGTGGTGGGTTGACCGGCGGTGCGGGCGGGGGAGGGGCGATGGTGGTCACGGTAAACGCCTTTCGGTTGCTCAGGATTCGAGGTAGCGCAGGACGGCTAGCACGCGGCGGTTCTCGCTCTCGTCGGCGGTGAGTTCCAACTTGGTGAAGATCGAGGCGATGTGCTTCTCGGCGGAGCCCGTCGAGATGTGCAGGGTGATGGCGATCGCGGAGTTCGTCTTGCCCTCAGCCATTAGTTGCAGCACCTCGAGCTCGCGTTGGGTCAGCTGATCCAGAACTGCCCGTCGGCGCGAGCGCACCAGAATCTGCGACACCACTTCGGGATCGAGCACGGTGCCGCCGCCGCCGACCACATCGACGGCGTCGAGGAAAGCGGGTACGTCGGCCACCCGATCCTTGAGTAGATAGCCGAAACCTCTTGTGTCCGAGGCGATCAGGTCAGCGGCGTAGCGCTCCTCGACGTAATGTGAGAGCACAAGTACCGGGGACTCGGGGTTTTGGCTGCGCAAAAGGGCGGCTGCTCGGATGCCTTCGTCGGTGAAGGTGGGCGGCATCCGCACATCCACGATCGCCAGGTCCGGCCGGGAATCGTTGACCAGGCGCAGCAGGTTGGTCGCATCGGGGACGCCGGCGATCACGTCGTGGCCTGCGTCGGTGAGGATGCGCTCGATGCCCGCGCGCAGCAGCGCGGAGTCCTCGGCTATCACGATCCGCATGGCAGGACCGCCGTGATGATGGTGGGACCTGTTGCCGGGCTGGAGACCGTGAAGGCTCCGCGGGCGGCGCGCACCCGCTCCTCGAGCCCGCGTAGGCCGGTGGCCTCTTCACTGCTCGTTATCGCAGCGCCACCGCGACCGTTGTCGAACACCGAGACGTGCAGCTGGTCGGTCGTCTCGTCAAGCCGCACGGTGACGACGGCCTGGGTGGCCTGTGCGTGTTTGGCGACGTTCGTCAGCGCCTCGGCGACGACGAAGTAGGCAACCGACTCCGTCTCCTCGGGCAGCCGGCGCGGCAGGTGAATGTCGAGAGTCGCAGGCACGCCGAGGTTTTCGGCGCGCTGGACGACCGACGACAGCGCGGCGTCCAGGCCGCGATCAGACAGGATGGTGGGCGCGATGCCGCGCACCACATTGCGCAGCTCGACGAGTGCGCTCTTGGCATCATCATGCGCCTCGCCGATCAGCTTCTTGGCTTCGGGCAGATCGTTGTCGAGCTTGGTCTGCGCGAGGCCGATCGTCATCGCCAGCGACACCAGTCGCGGCTGCACGCTGTCGTGCAGGTCGCGTTCGATGCGGTGCCGTTCCGTCTGCGCCGAGGACACCGCACCCTTGCGCGCGTCGGACAAGGCATTGACCTGGTACTTCAGCGCCGCGGTGGGCGACGGCGACAGGAGCCATCGGTCGATGGCGGCGTCGAGGGCGGGCGCGAGAACCAGAATCGCGGCCGAGGCGAGGAGTGCGATCAGCGCCAGCGCGAAGGCGAGAGGTGGCGCAAGAAATGACAGACCGGCGTCGTCGTCACTCTGCCTGATCGCGATCGCTGCGGCAGGTCCGATGAACGCGAAGACCAGAAGGCCGAAGGCGATGGCGGTCGCTGCGGCGTCGTAGACCCCGCGCAGGAAGTGATGCGCCGAACCCTTCCAGAACCGTGCGCTGCTGATATCCAACCAGAGCTGGTGCAGCCACCGCTGAAAGCCGGTGTACGGGGAGAAATTGCGGGGTGGGACGCCGATGCCCATCGAGAACACCGCCTCGCTGCGGATCCGTTCCAGCCATTGCGCGCCGCGCATGAGATAGACGAATACGACGACGGCGATAGCGAAGCCGACGACCGACGGGATGGATGAGATGCCGACGACCAGGATTGTCAACGGAATCCACAGCCATACCGCCGCGACGGCCGCGCCCGTGATCATCGACGCCGTCGGCACCAGTCCGATGCGTCGCGCAGGCGTCGGCGTCGCGACTGCGGTGTGCGGTGTTTCGACTGCGGCTGGTGGAGCGAGGTTGGAGGTGACTGCGACCATGCCTACAACCTAGGGAGATCGCGGGCCGGGCAACATGGCGTTTTCCCGAGAACTTGGCGGAGGAAAACCCCCACACGCGAGTGGTTTCGGCGTGATCAGTGGCGCTGAGCGCAACCAACCACGCCGAAATCGCTACTTGAGGGCGATGAGCTCCAGGGCGATGTTGTCGGGATCGCGGAACTCCAGGATGTGTGACGTACCGATGTCCTTGACGGGCTCGTGGGCGACGCCCAGCTCATCGAGGTGCGCTGCGGCCGCATCCAATTCGGCCTTCGTGCTCACGAGGAACGCCAGATGGTCGAGGCCAACGCGGTTTTCGTCGAATCGGTCGTCGGCCACCGGCCGCAGGCCGACCAGCATCTGGCCGGCGCGATAGAGCACACCGCCGTAGAGAAACCACAGCTTCTCGCGCGTCTCGGCGTCGGCACCGGCGGGCACCTCCAGCGCGACCGGCCAGCCGAACACACTCTCGTAGAACGCCCGCGACCGCGTGATGTCGGTGACGGTCAACCTGATGTGCTGGACGGAAGTCGTGGTGATCGGCATGACCCTCATGCTGCCAGTACGGGGTCAGCCCGAGTCGACGTGCCACAATCGCCGTCGTGCAGGTAGGGATGACGATGCCGGTGATGGAGCCGGATCTCGATGCGCCGATCCTCGAGGACTGGGCAAGGACAATCGACGACGGACCGTTCTCATCCCTGTGCTGGGGCGAGCGAATTGCGTTCGACAATCCGGAGGCCCTCGCGCTGCTGGGGGCGCTGGCGGCGTGGACGGATCGCGTGCGGCTCATCACGACGGTGTTGGTGCCACAGTTGCACGACCCCGTGATGCTGGCCAAGGCACTCGCAACGGGAGACATGCTCAGCGGCGGCAGGCTCACCGTCGGCCTCGGAATCGGCGGTCGGCGCGAGGACTACGACGCGGTCGGCGCCGACCCCGCGACGCAGACCATGCGGGGGATGGCCGAGCACGTCGCGGTGATGAAGCGTATATGGGCCGGCGAAAACGTGACCGACTCCGTCGTCCCGGTTGGGCCGGCACCGGTGCAGACGGGCGGACCCCCGCTGTTGGTCGGAACGATGGGACCCAAGACAGTGCGGTCTGCAGCGGAATGGGCTGCCGGCCTGGCAGGCACCACGCTAGATCTCGACACCACCAAGCAGAACGAGCTCTACGACGTCGCGCGATCGGCGTGGGCGAAGGCCGGCAAGCCCAAACCGCTTCTGGCCACCTCGTTCTGGTTCGCACTCGGCGACGGCGACGAAGCGCGTGTACAGGTGCACAGTCACCTGCGCCGCTACATGAACTGGATTCCGGCCGAGTACGTGGATGCGATGGCACCCAGCACCGGCTGGGCGGGAAACGAGGAAGAATTGCTCAGTGTGTTACGGCAATTCGAAGCAATCGGGACCGACGAGGTTCACCTGATCCCGACCACCTCTGACGTTCAACAGGTGCGCAGAGTCGCCGACGTCGTCAAGGATCTGGGGTAGGCGCGGTCTAGTCGACATCTCAACTGAAAGCCGGATTGCATAGAAATCATCGCAAGTGTCAATTATGCTTAGCTAGACACTTTGCCGACGCTCCCGCAGCGAAGCTTTGAACAGGATGTATCCGATGATCAAAGTTCATATCGCCATCGCGGGCAGCACTGCGTTGGTTTGCGGCATGGGCCATGGTTAGCGCACCCGAGCCCGATCCGACGCCGGATGACGACCAGAATGTCGCGGCTGTCGAGCCGGCGGACTGGGTGAAGCCGGTCGAGCTGATCGAGCTGTTGCAGCGCCGAACGGAAAAGCGCAAGCAGGCCAAGGCGCCGACATCGTCACCCTTCTACGACGCCGAGTTCGTCGCGAGCCACCGCAGGAGACGGAACCGCCGGGCTGACTAGTCCGCGCTCGCGGCGTCGTTCTCGTCGGGCTCGTAGTCACCTTCCTCGTCGTCATAGTCGTCGTACACATCGTCGAAGTCCTCATCCTCTTCGTCTTCGTCGACATAGGGCGTGTTCAACCCGGCCAGGTGGTCGGGATCCGCGGTCACCTGGTCTCATTTCGCGGGCGGGTAGAACTCGGCCCGCTTCGTTTCGTCGCCGAAGTGAATGGCGAGCACTCCGCCGTCCAGGAACTCGAAGCCGTCATCCTCGCCGTAGTTCTGGGGTTGGGGCTGGCCGCTGAACCGCACCGTGAAAGCCATGGCGGCCAGTTTGGCATGACACGGCGCCGCGTCGGACGACCTACCTGCGATGCCGCCGAAACGTCTAGCCCCGCGCGGACTCGCGTGGTAAAGCTGGCCCACATGACAACAGTGGGACAGACGGACGAAAAGCCGACCGGACGCACGCTGTTCGGTCACCCGATCGGTTTGGCCAACCTCTTTGGCGTCGAGTTGTGGGAGCGGTTCTCGTTCTACGGGATGCTCACAATCCTCGGCTACTACCTGTACTACTCCGTCACCGAAGGCGGCCTCGAGCTGCCCAAAGCCACCGCGACGGGCATTGTCGGCGCCTACGGCGGCCTGGTGTACCTGTCGACCGTGCTGGGCGGTTGGATCGCTGACCGCGTGCTCGGCATGGAGCGCACCGTGTTCTACGGGGGCGTCGTAGTCATGTGTGGCCACATAGCGCTCGCGGTCATCCCCGACCTGGCCGGCGTCGCCGTCGGACTGGTGCTCGTGGCCTTGGGCTCAGGCGCCTTGAAGGCCAACGCATCGTCGTTGCTGGGCACCCTGTACGAGAAAGGAGACCCGCGCTGCGACGGCGGGTTCACGCTCTTCTACCTCGGTATCAACCTGGGCGCGTTCGTCGGCCCTCTGATCACCGGCCTGTTGCAGACGCGGATCGGCTTCCATTGGGGCTTCGGCGCGGCCGCCGTCGGGATGGCACTCGGCCTCGCACAATACGTCTTCTTTCGGAAGAACCTCGGCGAGCACGGCCGCACTGTGCCGAATCCATTGCCGCGCAGCGGCATCAAGTGGGCTGTGATCGCCGCAGTAGTGGTCGTCGTCGTCGTGGTGATCGCGTTCGTGACCGGCCTCGTCAAGCTGGCGAACCTGTCGCAGGTCACCACGGGCGTCATCATCGTCGCCTCGATCGCATACTTCGCGATCATGCTCACCAGCTCGAAAGTGGAAGCGGTCGAACGAACTCGGGTGCGGGCATTCATCCCGCTGTTCATCGCCAATGCAGTGTTCTGGTCGCTGTTCCAGCAGATCTTCACGGTGCTCGCGGTCTATTCAGACGAGCGGATGAACTGGTCGATCTTCGGGTGGACGGCGCCGTCGAGCTGGATCGGGTCGATCGAGCCGGTGTGGATCATCCTGCTTTCACCGCTCTTCGCGATCATGTGGACTCGACTGGGCAAGCGAGCACCCACCACGCCGCGCAAGTTCGCGTATGGCGTGGTAGGTATGGGCATCGCGTTCCTGTTGTTCCTGCCGATGGCGGGCACAGAGGGCAAGTCGGTGCCCGCGCTGTATGTCGCCGCGGTGCTTGCCGTGTTCGCCGTCTCGGAGCTTCTGCTGTCCCCGATTGGGCTGTCGGTCACGACAAAGCTTGCGCCGGAGGCGTTCCGGGCGCAGATGATGGCGCTGTACTTCTTCTCGGTCGGCCTCGGCACGTCGATGTCCGGGGTGCTCGCCAAGTACTACGACGCGGCTCGCGAGTTCGCCTACTTCGGAATCATCGGTGTGGTCGCAATCGTCGCAGGAGTGATCGTGTTCGCGCTCGCGCCGTGGATCAGCCGCGAGATGGAGGGTGTGCACTAAGAGTATGGCCGAACCTGACCCTGACGTCCTCGACGGCGCGTCGTGCACCGCGACACTCGACGAGGCTGCCCAGACTCTGACGTTCGAGCACCGCGGGTGGGGTGCGACGTACGAGCAGAAAGCGCGCTCCCCGTTGGTCGTACCGCTGGGCGCCATCGGTTCGGTCGAATACGAGCGCAAGCGCTTCAGCAGTTGGGATGTCACCGATTTTCGCGAAGATATCCGAAGCCATCGCACCACCTCCCCGGCTGTCGTCATGACCGCTCCAGTGTCGGTCCAGGCGCGTCGCGAAGTTGGTGCTTTCGCGATCTTTTCGCTACGGCGCGACGGCGTCCGGAGACTCCGGCAGAACCTGTCCGCCGTCGACGGCGATTGCCTGACCGGTGATGTACGCGGCTTCGTCGGTCGCAAGGAACGCGGCGAGATGGCCGATGTCGGCGGGCGTTCCCAAAGCGCCGGCCGGGATCACCCGCGCCATCCCCGCGAGGTAGTCCTCGCCCATGTCGGCCAGGCCTTCGGTCAGGATGTTGCCCGGAAGTATCGCATTGACGGTGATCGCTTGGGGCGCAAGCTCGATTGCGGCCGTCCGCATGAAGCCGAGCTGTGCCGCCTTCGAAGCGCCGTAGTGCGACCAACCGGGAAATCCTGTGATCGGCCCCGTAATCGACGACGTCAGGATGACGCGGCCGCGGCCGGAGGCGATCAACGACGGCAGGCATGCCTGAACGGCGAACACGTTGCCCTTGACGTTGACGTCGAGCACCTGGCCGAGTTCCTCGGGAGTCATCGTCGCGAGCGGCGCCTCGGGAAAGATCCCGGCATTGGCGCACAACACGTCGATGCCGCCGAACGCGTCGACGACCGCCGCGGCCATCGCCCGACAGGAATCGGGATCGCTGACGTCGGCTGCCACGCCGATCATCGTGCCTTCGCCGACGCCGTCGAGGGCGCTCACGGCGGCGTCGATGTCGGCCGTCGATCTGGCGGCCACCGCGACGTTGGCGCCCGCGGCGGCGAACACCGACGCGATACCGCGGCCGATGCCCTTGCTGCCACCGGTGACCACGACGGACTTGCCCGTAAGCGAGAACATAGCCATCAGTGTGGAGCACGCACGGGCCGTCACGCAGCACGCGTGACAGATTGATATCGCGCCGCGGGGTTGCCGGTCTCTCGGTGAGGCGCGAGGATTCTTCGATCTATGGACTCTGCAGAGGCTTTCCAGTTGGCCGACATCGACGCCGTCGGGCAGGCCGCCCTTGTTTCGGCCGGTGAGATAACGGCGGTCGAACTGCTCGACGCAGCGATCATCCGGCTCGAGGCGACCCGCCACCTCAACGCCGTGATCGCTGACCTGTTCGACCGCGGACGCGCGCAGGCCGCCGAGTTGGATTCTCAGGGCCGCGCACGCGACGGCCGATCGGGGCCGCTGGCCGGTGTGCCGTTCCTGCTGAAGGACCTCGGGGCCCCGCTAGCGGGCACGCCTGAGGCGATGGGCTCACGTGCCCTGCGCACACACGTCTCGACGGAGACGGCATGGACCGTGGAGCGCTACCTGTCGGCGGGCCTGGTGGTTTTCGGTAAGACGAATACCCCCGAGTGGGGAAATCACTGCACCACCGAGCCGTCACTGTTCGGCCCGACAGTCAACCCGTGGTCGCCATCGATCACGCCGGGCGGATCAAGCGGGGGATCGGCATCAGCGGTGGCCTCGGGCGTGGTCCCTGCAGCGTCAGGTGGTGACGGCACCGGCTCGATCCGGGTGCCTGCATCCTGCTGTGGGCTCGTCGGACTCAAACCGCGACGCGGCCGCAGCTCCTTCGCACCGGGTGCCGGTCAATCGCTGGAGGGTCTGGCGAACGTTCACGCGCTCACCCGCACCGTGCGCGATAGCGCCGTCCTGCTCGACGTCATTGCGGGCAGCGTCGCAGGCGATCCTTATGCCGCTCCAGCGCCGACGATCACATACCTGGATGCGATAGCGGAAAGACCTGCCACTCAACGCATCCTGCTGGCTACCGAGTCTCCGTTCCCGGGTACCTCGACCGATCCCGCCGTCTCGGCCGCCGTCGAGGCCGTCGGAAGCCTGCTCGGCCAGCTAGGGCATACGGTGGAATCAGGCTCTCCCACAATCGATCCCGATGTCGTTGCCGACGCGATCGCGGTTCTGCACACCGTCAGCAACACTGCGCTTCACGCATTGGCGACCCGCGTCCTGGGCCGAGAGCCCACCGAGTACGAGCTCGAGCCGAGCACGTGGGTGATGGTCCGCGAAGGCTTCACCACAACGGGCGCCGCATATGCCGCTGCCATCGACGCGGTGCACGCCCAAACGCGGCGCTTCGCCACCGGGATGGCAGGCTATGACGCGCTGCTCGTGCCGACTCTGCTGACGCCCCCGCCGCCGTACGGGCTGCTGGACCAGCCCCGCGGCACCACCCGCGCTTTCTTCGATGTCGAATTCGCGACGACGGGGTGGACTCCGCTCGCGAATCTCACCGGGTGGGCAGCCATTTCGCTTCCACTCGGCAGCACTGGCGACGGCCTGCCGATCGGCGTGCAACTGATGGCACCGGACGAGAAGGTGCTCCTGCAACTCGCGGCCCAACTCGAGGCTGCCGCCCCC
>NZ_JAVHWK010000042.1:0-10279 GCF_032159775.1 Mycobacterium sp. | reverse complement strand
CGCTGCCGTGTGCGACCGCGCTGGCAGGGGCCGTCGTCGTCACCTCGATACTGGCGTGCGTTCTGTTGGCAAGGGCGCAGGGCTGGCTGCCGTGGCTGTCGGCCGCCGTCGCCGTCGGCGGATTGGGTGCGGCGGTGCTGCTGTTGGTGTCAGGTCGGGTGAACACGACCGTGGCTCGCACTGCCGCGGGCCTGGCGATCGCGGTGGCTCTTGCGGGCCCGACCGCGTATGCGCTGGCGACGGCGGCGACACCGCACCGCGGGGCCATCCCATCGGCGGGCCCGTCACGCGCCGGTGCGATGCCGTTGGGTGCGGGCGGTCTGCTTACCGCTCCGACTCCCAGCCCCGCACTGTCGGCGATGCTCGCCTCGGGCGCCGACGACTACACGTGGGCGGCGGCGGCGATGGGATCGAACAACGCCGCGGGTTACCAGTTGGGCAGCGGTGCCCCGGTGATGGCGATCGGCGGATTCAACGGCACGGATCCCGCTCCCACGCTTGACGAATTCAAGCGGTACGTCGCCGACAAGAAGATCCACTACTTCATCCGCGGCCGGATGATGATCGGTCAGTGGGGCGGCCGCGGGGCATCGGGCAGCCGAGAAGCCGCGGGCATCGCCGACTGGGTCGAGACGCGATTCACGCCGACCACGGTGGACAAGGTCGTCATCTACGACCTGACTCAGCCGATGAAGAAGACATAGCTTGCGCATAGCTTCACCCAACGACCGACACACGCTGCTACTCGACCATGGGACTCATGACAGACATCGTTCTCGACCGTGACGCGGGCTCGCCGAACATCCGCTTCCAAGCGCGACCGAACGCGGCGCTGACGGCCCGCCAGAAGGGGGTTCCCGTGCTCGATGTGGTGGTTCCGGTATACAACGAGGAAGCGACGCTCGCCGACTCGGTGTACCGCTTGCACCGCCATCTGCGTGACCAGTTCCCGTTCCCGGCGCGCATCACGATCGCGGACAATGCCAGCGTCGACGGCACCTCCCGCATCGCGGAGGAACTCGCCGCCGAGCTCGACGACGTCCGGGTCGTGCGGCTGGAGCAGAAGGGGCGTGGGCGTGCGCTGCACGCGGTGTGGTCGACCTCGGACGCCCCGGTGCTTGCGTACATGGACGTCGACCTGTCGACCGACCTGGCCGCACTCGCTCCGCTTGTGGCACCGTTGATCTCCGGCCACTCCGACCTGGCGATCGGGACCCGGCTGGGCCGGGGAGCGCGAGTGGTGCGCGGACCCAAGCGCGAGATCATCTCGCGCTGCTACAACTTCATTCTCAAGTCGACGCTGGCGGCGCGCTTCTCCGACGCCCAGTGCGGGTTCAAGGCCATCCGCGCCGACGTTGCGCACCGCCTGCTTCCGCATGTCACCGACACCGGCTGGTTCTTCGACACCGAACTGCTGGTGCTGGCCGAACGAGCAGGGCTACGCATCCACGAAGTGCCGGTCGACTGGGTGGACGACGCGGACAGCCGGGTCGACATCGTGGCGACCGCGGCCGCCGACCTCAAGGGCATCGCGCGACTGCTGCGCGGCTTCGCGTCGGGCTCTATACCCGTGCAAACTGTTGCGGCACAGTTGAGTTCGTCACGCCGGGCGGCTCCGCCGGGATCGCTGCTGCGCCAGACGGTGCGGTTCGCGAGCATCGGGATCGCCTCCACGGCCGCCTACCTGCTTCTGTTCATGTTGCTGCACGGTTGGCTGGGCGCCCAGACCGCGAACCTGATTGCCCTCCTGGTCACGGCGATCGGCAATACCGCGGCCAACCGCCGCTACACATTTGGAATCGCGCACGGCGGCAACGTCGCGCGCAATCACGTCGAAGGACTCATCGTCTTCGGTATCGCGCTCGGCATCACCAGCGGTGCGCTGGCATCGCTGCACACCATCGTGCCGGAGCCCGGTCGATGGGTCGAGGCCACCGTCTTGGTGGGCGCCAACTTGTTGGCCACCGCCGTCCGCTTCGTCCTGCTGCGCGGCTGGGTGTTCCACCCGCGCCGAAACCGCTGACACACGTAAGCAAAGGAATCCCATCAATGACAATCACTGCCGATTTTGAGACGCAGGCAGCCGTGACGGTCGGTGACCTGCCGCCGGGCAGGCCGCGCTGGGAAAGACCCGCGCTGCTGGCTCTGCTGGCCGGTACGGCCGTGCTGTATCTCTGGGGACTCGGCTCGTCGGGCTGGGCCAACGACTATTACGCGGCTGCGGCGCAGGCGGGCACCCAGGACCTCACTGCCTGGCTGTTCGGGTCGCACGACGCAGGCAATGCCATCACCGTCGACAAGCCGCCTGCGGCGTTGTGGGTAATGGCGTTGTCCGGCAGGCTGTTCGGCTTCAGCGCGTTCACGATGCTGTTGCCGCAGGCGCTGATGGGCGTCGGCGCGGTCGGCTTTCTCTTTGCCGCTGTGCGGCGGGTCAGCGGACCGGGCGCCGGCCTGATCGCCGGCGCCGCTCTGGCGCTGACGCCGGTCGCGGCGCTGATGTTCCGGTTCAACAACCCCGACGCGCTGCTGGTTCTGTTGATCGTCGCTGCCGCGTACTTCGTGGTGCGAGCGACCGAGAACGGCAGCGCCATGTGGATGGGGCTGGCAGGTTCTGCGCTCGGCTTCGCTTTCCTGACGAAGATGTTGCAGGCATTCCTGGTGGTTCCGGGCCTGGCGCTGGCGTTCCTGGTCGCCGCTCCCATCGGAATGTGGCAGCGAGTCTGGAAGCTGATGGTCGGCGCCGCTGCGATGATCGTGTCGGCGGGTTGGTACATCGCCCTCGTCGAATTGTGGCCGGCCGACTCGCGGCCCTACATCGGCGGCTCCAGTTCGAACAGCCTGTTGCAGCTCGCGTTGGGCTACAACGGAATTGACCGCATCGCCGGCGGCGGCCAACCCGGTGGCGGTCCTGGCGAACACGATGGCTTCGGCGGGGCGGGCAACATCTTCTTCGGCGGCGCGCCAGGCATCGGCAGGATGTTCGGGCAGTCGATGGGTACCGAAGTCTCCTGGCTGCTGCCTGCCGCTCTGATCGGATTTATTGCCGCGCTGTGGTTGACCCGCAAGGCCGGCCGGACGGACAAGCTGCGCGCCAGCCTGCTGCTGTGGGGTGGATGGCTGCTGGTCACCGCCGCAGTGTTCAGCTTCATGGACGGCACCATCCACCCGTACTACACCGTGGCCCTTGCCCCGGCGGTCGCGGCGCTGGTCGGATTATCGGTGCGTGAGCTGTGGCAGATCAGGGACAGGCTGTGGTCGCGTCTCGTGTTAGCGGCGATGTCGGCGTTCACCGGGGTGTGGGCGTTCGCCCTGCTTGACCGCACGCCGGACTGGTTGCCCGCACTGCGATGGGTCGTGCTCGTCGGATCGGTGGTGGTGGCGCTCATGCTCGCCGCGGGCGCGCAGCGGAAAGGTCGCGCGGTCGCGGTGTTGGCGGCGGGGGCGATCGTGTTCGCCGTGGCGGCACCCGCGGCCTACGCCGTCGAGACCGTTGCGACCGCGCACAACGGACCGATCTCGACGTCCGGTCCGAGCAAGGGTGACGCGTTCGGTCCTCCAGGAGGTGGGGGACCGGGCGGACCCGGCCGACCGGGTGGGCCGGGAGGTCGGACGGCAGACAACGCCGCGCTGGCCGAGTTGGTCGGAGGACTTGACAACCGTTGGGCCGCAGCGACTATCGGCTCCATGGGTGCGAGCAGCCTGGAGCTCAAGAGCGGCGCGTCGATCATGGCGATCGGTGGGTTCACCGGAAGCGATAACTCACCGACGTTGGCACAGTTCCAGGATTACGTGGCTAATCACGAGGTCCGGTACTTCATCGAGGGTGAACACTTCGGCCCGCCCGGCCACCGTGAGTCGGGCGCCGCGAGCGAGATCACGGACTGGGTGAAGCAGAACTTCACGGCCGGCGATGTCGGCGGCAGCACCGTCTACGACCTGACCGCGCCCAAGTAATCGCGCTGATTTTGACTCGTGGGACTCCGAGGCCGTGTTGTTATCGTCGTGTGGTTTGCCATCGAGCAAGGAGGTCGCAATGTCGGTGACCGACGACTACCTGAAGAACAACGAGGAGTACGCGAAGAGCTTCTCCGGCCCGCTGCCGCTACCGCCGAGCAAGCACGTTGCCGTGGTGGCGTGCATGGATGCCCGACTCGACGTCTACCGGATCCTCGGCCTGAACGACGGCGAGGCACACGTCATCCGGAACGCGGGCGGGGTGGTCACCGACGACGAGATCCGCTCACTGGCCATCAGCCAGCGGCTGCTCGGCACCAAAGAAATCATCCTCATTCATCACACCGACTGCGGCATGCTGACCTTCACCGACGACGGGTTCAAGCAACAGATCCAGGACGAGATCGGCATCAAGCCGGAATGGGCGGCCGAGGCCTTTCAGGATCTCGACGAGGACGTTCGGCAGTCGATCCGCCGCATCGAGGCGAGCCCGTTCGTCGCCAAACACGAGTCGCTAAGGGGTTTCGTCTTCGACGTCGCCACCGGCAAGCTCAACGAGGTCAAGGCCTGAGGATGGTCGTGTTCAGAAGGCTCGGGTAGCGGGTAAACGCGTACGCCGGCGGCATCGACGGTCAATGATGGCCAGATGGTCCTGCAGCAGACGACGGCGGCCGACAAGAACGGCTCCGGCGGGCAGTTCGATGCAACCGCTCCGGTGCCAGACGTACCCGGCAGCTTGCGGAATCCTTTTCCGCCGATCGCTGACTACGCCTTCCTGTCTGATTGTGAGAACACCTGCCTGATCTCGCCGAGTGGATCGGTGGAGTGGCTGTGCGTGCCACGGCCCGACTCGCCCAGCGTCTTCGGAGCCATCCTGGATCGCGGCGCCGGACACTTCAGGCTCAGCCCCTACGGCGTCTCTGTCCCTTCCGGCAGGCGGTACCTGCCGGGCAGCCTGATCCTGGAGACCACCTGGCAGACGCACACGGGCTGGATGATCGTCCGCGACACGATGGTGATGGGCCCGTGGCGCGATGTCGAGACGCGGTCGGGTACGCACCGCCGCGTACCAATGGACTGGGACGCCGAACACACGATACTGCGTACAGTGCGCTGCGTGAGCGGCACCATCGAACTGGTGATGGACTGCGAACCGTCGTTCGACTACCACCGGGCCAGCGCGAGTTGGGAATACTCGGCCAGTGGATACGGGGAAGCCGTCGCGCGGGCCAACCATGACCCCGATGCGCACCCGACACTGCGGCTGACGTCCAACCTGCGCATCGGGCTCGAGGGCCGCCAGGCTCGGGCCCGCACCAGGCTGAAGGAAGGCGACAACGTCTTTGTCGCGCTGAGCTTCTCGAAACATCCCGCGCCCCAGACGTATGACGAGGCCGTGGACAAGATGTGGACGACGAGCGAATGCTGGCGGCAATGGATCAACATCGGTAACTTCCCGGATCACCCGTGGCGATCGTACTTGCAGCGCAGCGCGTTGACGCTGAAGGGGCTGACCTATTCGCCCACCGGGGCCCTCCTGGCTGCCAGCACCACATCCCTACCGGAAACTCCTCAGGGCGAGCGCAATTGGGACTATCGCTACTCATGGATCCGCGATTCGACATTTGCGCTCTGGGGTCTGTACACATTGGGCCTCGATCGCGAGGCCGACGATTTCTTCTCCTTCATCGTCGACGTGTCCGGCGCGAACACCGAAGAGCGCCATGAACTTCAGGTAATGTACGGCGTCGCGGGCGAGCGCAGTCTGGTCGAGGAGGAACTGCATCACCTGTCCGGCTACGACAACGCCCGTCCGGTACGGATCGGCAACGGTGCCTTCGGCCAGCGGCAGCACGATGTCTGGGGTTCGATGTTGGATTCGGTGTATCTGCACGCCCGGTCCCGCGAGCAGATTCCCGAGGCGTTGTGGCAGGTACTCAGACAACAGGTCGAGGAGGCGATCAAGCATTGGCGCGAGCCTGATCGTGGCATCTGGGAGGTGCGCGGTGAACCGCAGCACTTCACGTCGAGCAAGATCATGTGTTGGGTGGCGCTGGACCGTGGGGCCAAGCTCGCTGAGTTGCACGGCTGGACGAAAGACACCAAGGCATGGCGCGCTATCGCCGAGGAGATCAAGGCCGACATCCTGGCCAACGGCGTCGATTCCCGCGGCGTACTCACCCAGCGCTACGGCAACGACGCCCTCGACGCCTCGCTGTTACTCGCGGTGCTGACCCGGTTCCTGCCACCCGACGACCCGCGGATCCGCGCCACCGTGCTGGCCATCGCCGACGAGCTCACCGAGCAGGGGCTGGTGCTGCGCTACCGCGTGGAGGAGACCGACGACGGGCTGACCGGCGAGGAAGGCACCTTCACGATCTGCTCATTCTGGCTGGTGTCGGCACTGGTCGAGATCGGTGAGATCCACCGCGCCAAGCACCTGTGCGAACGGCTGCTGTCCTTCGCCAGCCCCCTGCACCTCTACGCCGAGGAGATCGAGCCACGCACCGGACGACATCTCGGCAACTTCCCGCAGGCATTCACCCACCTGGCGCTGATCAACGCCGTCGTGCATGTCATCCGCGCCGAAGAAGACGCCGACGGGTCTGGGGCGTTCCAGCCCGCGAACGCTCCGATGTAACCGCTGACGCCAACACCCAAAAGCGCAATTTACAACTGCGTAAGCGGTACTGTCGGCCCCCTCTCGCGACGTCACGGGAGCAGCGCTGACCAGCCCTCAGCGTCGGTTGAGAAGGAGCCGAGAAGCATGCGAATCGTCGTGGATCTGAATCGGTGCCTCGGGTACGCGCAATGCGTTCCGCTCGCGCCGGAGGTTCTTCAACTGCAGGGCGAGGAGGCGCTCGCATACGACCCCAATCCCGATGACTCGCAACGTCAGCAGGTTGCGCGGGCGGTCGCGTCGTGTCCGGTGCAGGCGATCATCGCCGAGATGGACCCACCGGCGGACCGGACGACGAAGTGAGTACGCAGTCGCTGGTCGACGATCTGGTCCAGACATTCAAGGCGCAAGGTCGGATCGTCATTGTCGGGGCCTCCCTGGCCGGGCTGCGTGCTGCCGAGGCGTTGCGCGACGAGGGCTTCACCGGCTCGCTGACCATCATCGGCGACGAGGTGCACGAGCCGTATGACCGGCCGCCGCTGTCCAAGCAGGTCCTCAAGGGATGGGTGCCTGCGGGTAACACCAAGCTGCCACGGATGCGAGCGATCGACGCCGACTGGCGCCTCGGCGTGGCGGCCACCGGCCTGGACCGCGACAACCACGAAGTGTTGCTCGCCGATGGCGACAAGGTGCCGTATGACAGGTTGCTGATCGCCACCGGCGTCCGGTCCCGCGCGTGGTTCAATCCCGAGGAGGCCAAGCTGAAGGGCCTTTTCACGCTGCGAACCAGCGACGATGCGGCCGAGTTGCAGGCGGGCTTGAAGGCCCGCCCGAAGCGGGTGCTGATCGTGGGAGCCGGGTTCATCGGCTCGGAGATGGCGTCCGTGTGCCGTGATCTCGGACTGGACGTGACGGTTGCCGAGCGATCGAGTGCGCCGTTGGTCGGCGCGCTGGGCGGGGTGATCGGCGATATCGCCGCCAAGATGCACCGCGATGCCGGAGTCGACCTGCGCACCGGAGTGGCCGTGGAAGCGCTCAAGGGCGACGACGACGGGCACGTGCGACAGGCTCAACTCTCGGACGGCACCCTGCTCGACGTGGATGTGGTGGTGGCGTCGCTGGGATCCGTCCGCAACGTCGAATGGCTCGAAGGCGCCGAACTCGCCAGCGGATTCTGGGGCGTGGCGTGCGATGCCGGATGTCGGGCGTTCGACATCAATGGCGTTGTGACTGACAACATCTTCGTCGCGGGCGACATCGCGCGGGCCCCGCATGTGCTCTACGAGTACCAGTTCATGGCGATCGAGCACGTGGACGCCGCGGTGCTCGGTGCCCAGACTGCGGCCCACAACATGGTCAACCTCGAGAGGGCACGCCGACCGCATCTGCCGTTGCCGCAGTTCTGGTCGGGCCAGTTCGGCGTCAACATCAAGGGCTGCGGCGTGTGCTCGTTCGGTGACGAGATCGTGTTCACCCAGGGCTCGGTCGAGGATCTCCGGTTTGCGGCCGCGTTCGGCAAGAACGGCCGCATCGTTGGAGCCATCACCTTCAACCACGGCAAGTGGCTCGAGTACTACGCCAGGCTCATCGAGCAGTCGGCGCCATTCCCGCCCCCGCCGCCGGGGTACGACGTACCGGCGAATGCGGAGCCGATGTCTGCGCGCTTCGGGGATCCGCGCGCTCCGACAGGGATTCCCGACGTCGTGCTCACCGGCCACGATCCGACGTCGCGGGGCGCCGAGTTTCGCCCCAAGAGTCGCTAGCCCGCAGACCAGGAAGGAGCCGCAATGACAACCGCAGAGACCGCATGGACCGAGGCGATGAGGTATGAGAACCGCCACGACCCCTACCGGTTCTTCGACGAACTCCGCAAGACACCCGTTGTGCAGGTGGCCGACAAGGTCTACGTCGTCACCGGTTACCGCGAACTCCTGCAGCTCGCACACGACCCGCACGTCAGCTCGGACATCTCGAAGAGTCCGATATCGGCCCGGCCGGCGGCCGATGCGCCCGACGTCGGCGCCGAGCACATGCAGGCGTACGGACGGGAGCCGAGCCTGATCGTTTCCGACCCGGCCAGGCACGACAAGCAGCGCCGACAGGTGATGCGGCACTTCGCGCCGCCGCACTCTCCGGACGTCATCCCCAACATGGCAGTTGATATCCAGGCACTGTGCGACGACTCGCTGGACGCGATCAAGGCGAAGGGCGGCAACACCTTCGACGTCGTCGACGACTATGCGTATCCGGTACCGGTAGCGGTCATCTGCCAGATCCTTGGCGTTCCCCTGAAGGACGAACCCACCTTCCACGGCTGGATCTTCGATTTCATGGCGGGAGCGGACATGGGGCCGGACGCCAAGACGGACGAAGGTCAGGCCCGGCTGGCGAAGGGCAAGGAAAGTACCGCCGCCCTCACCGCTTACATGAATGACCTGATTGAAGGGTTCCTGACGGAACCACAGGACAGCGTGCTGTCCAAGCTTGTCAACGACAAGGACGGTCCGGACGGGCCGATGACCCCCAAGGAAGCTGCCGCCAACGCGATGCTGCTGCTGATCGCCGGGCACGATTCGACGGTGAACACCATCGCGCACTGCGTGCTGACGCTGCTGCGCAATCCGGAGTCGATCGACCTGCTCCGCGAGAAACCGGAACTGATCCCCAAGGCGATCGAAGAGGTCCTGCGGCTGCAGTCGGCCGTGCAGTTCTTCCCCAGCCGCAGCGTTACCGCCGACATCGAGGTCGGCGGGACCGTGATCCCGGCCGGATCGGCGGTGCATCTGCTGTATGGCGCTGCCAACCGAGATCCCGAGCGATTCCCCGACCCCGAGAAGTTCGATATCCAGCGCCCGGACAACCAACACGTGGGTTGGGGCCGCGGAGTGCACAGCTGCGTCGGTGGTCCACTGGCACGCCTCGAGGTCAACATCGCGCTCGAGACGTTCCTGCGGCGTGTCGAGAACCCGCGGCTGGTCGTCGACCCGCCGCCGTACCGGGTCAACCAGGTGTTCCGTGGTCCGCTGCATCTCGAGGTCGAGTTCGACCGGATCGAGGACTAACACCATCAAGGCATTTCGGTTCGTCGAATGGCAGCAGCCGGGGCAACTTCGAGACGTGCCGGTCCCAGAACCGCGGCCGGGGGAGGTCTTGGTCAAGGTCGGCGGCGCCGGTGCCTGCCACTCCGATCTGCATATCTTGGAAGCACCCGCTGGGACGCAGGCTTTCACGCTGCCGTTCACCCTCGGGCACGAGAACGCCGGCTGGGTGGAGAAGATGGGGCCGGGCGCAACAGGTTTCGCGCCAGGTGATCCCGTCATCGTCTACGGCCCGTGGGGTTGCGGGCTGTGCATGAACTGCCGTCAGGGGCTGGAGAATTACTGCCAGAGCGCCGGTAAACCCAGTCCCGGTGGCCTCGGCGGCACGGACGGCGGGATGGCCGAGTACGTCCTCGTCCCGGCAACCCGCTATCTGATTCCGTTGGGTGATCTGGATCCTCGGGAGGCGGCCCCGCTGTCCGACGCCGGTCTCACCAGTTATCACGCTGTAAAGCGATCTGTGCATCTGCTGGGGCCGGGTTCCACTGCAGTCGTCATCGGGGCTGGCGGTCTCGGGCAGATGGCCATCCAGGTTCTCAAGGCGCTCGCCTCGGCGACAACGGTTGTCGCCGTGGACACCTCGGCTGAGAAGCTCGAGATCGCAAAG
>NZ_JAVHWK010000016.1:0-3827 GCF_032159775.1 Mycobacterium sp. | reverse complement strand
TGAAGCAACAGCTTGCGTTGCAGCAGCAGTCCAGCGACATCACCCACGAGCAGAGTGAGGCGTTCGCACAGACCGTCGTTGTGGCGCAGGATCTGCGCGACAAGATCGCCAACTTCGACGACTTCTTTCGGCCACTGCGCAACTACTTCTATTGGGAGCCGCACTGTTTCGACATCCCGGTGTGCTTCGCGCTGCGGTCCCTGTTCGACGCGCTCGACGGCATCAACCAGTTGACCGATCAGCTGGCGAGTGTTTCGGGAAGCATCGCCAAGCTGGATGAGCTTCAGCCCAAGCTGGTTTCGCTGATCCCGCCACAGATCCAGAATCAGGAGACCAACCGCGATCTGACGATGACGAACTACGCCACCACCGCGGGAATCTACGACCAGAGTCAGGCCGCACTGGAGAACTCGACGCAGTTGGGCGCGGCGTACGACGCCTCGAAGACCGACGACTCGTTCTACCTCCCGCCCGAAGCGTTCACCAACCCGGAGTTCGTGCGTGGCTTGAAGCTGTTCCTGTCGCCGGACGGTAAGGCGGCGCGGATGATCATCACCCACGAGGGGGATCCGGCTACGCCAGAGGGCATTTCGCACATCGACGGGATCAGAAACGCGGCGCAGGAGGCCGTCAAGGGTACGCCGTTGGCCGGATCGAAGATCTACATCGGCGGCACGGCGGCCACCTACAAAGACATCTCGGAGATGGCGCACTATGACCTGATCATCGCAGGCATCGCCTCGCTGGCCTTGATCATGCTGATCATGATGTTCATCACCAGGAGCATCGTCGCGGCGCTGGTGATCGTCGGCACGGTGGCGGTGTCGCTGGGCGCGTCGGTCGGCCTGTCGGTGTTGGTGTGGCAGCACCTGCTCGGTATCCCGTTGTACTGGGTGATTCTGCCGTTGGCGGTGATCCTGCTCCTGGCGGTGGGGTCGGACTACAACCTGCTGCTGGTGTCCCGGTTCAAAGAGGAGATCCACGCGGGCATCAACACCGGCATCATCCGGTCGATGGCGGGCAGCGGGTCGGTGGTGACGGCGGCGGGGCTGGTGTTCGCGTTCACGATGGCGTCGTTCATCTTCAGCGACCTGCTGGTGCTGGGCCAGATCGGCACGACGATCGCGCTGGGTCTGCTGTTCGACACGTTGATCGTCCGATCGTTCATGACGCCGTCGATCGCCGCGCTGCTCGGGCGCTGGTTCTGGTGGCCGGTACGGGTGCGCAACCGGCCGGTGCCGCAGAAGTTCGGCGACGAGGACACCCGGCAGCTGTCATTGTTCTGACGCGGTGCGCAAGACTGACTGTCGATGACTTCCGCGACACCGGCGCAGGCGGGCTCGACATGGGCCCCGCTGCGGTCGCCGGTGTTCCGAGCGCTGTGGATTGCGCAGTTCGTCTCCAACCTGGGTACGTGGATGCAGACGGTGGGTGCGCAGTGGATGCTGGTCGGCGATCCGCGGGCCGCGGTGCTGGTGCCATTGGTGCAGACAGCGACGACGCTGCCGGTGATGCTGCTGGCCCTGCCGTCGGGTGTCCTCGCCGATCTGGTCGACCGGCGACGTCTGCTGATCGCGACCCAGGCGGCGATGGCCGCGGCGGTGGCGCTGCTGGCGTCGCTGACGGGCGCCGGGCTGACAACCCCGACGGTGTTGCTGTTGCTGCTGTTCCTGATCGGCTGCGGGCAGGCGCTGACAGCGCCGGCATGGCAGGCGATTCAGCCGGATCTCGTTGCGCCTGAGCAGATTCCGGCCGCCGCAGCGCTGGGCAGCATGAGCATGAACGGTGCGCGGGCGATTGGGCCTGCGATCGCGGGTGCCCTGGTGTCGCTGGCCGGGCCGACGGTCGTTTTCGGGCTCAACGCGGTGTCCTTTGTGGGCATCGTGATGGTGCTCGTCACGTGGAAGAAACCGCCAATTGAGCACACGTTCCCCGCGGAGGGCGCGTTCGCGGCGCTGAGTGCGGGCGGTCGCTTCATCCGCCGCTCTCCCATCGTGCGCCGCATCCTGTTGCGGACCGCGCTGTTCATCGCGCCGGCAAGCGCGCTGTGGGGTCTGCTGCCGGTGATCGCGAAAGATCGACTGGGACTGTCGTCGTCGGGCTACGGGCTGCTCCTGGGGGCGCTCGGGGTTGGCGCGGTGCTCGGCGCGCTGGTGCTGTCAAGGCTGCGGTCGCGCTTCGGCCAGAACGCGTTGCTCACCGTGGCGGCGGTGGGCTTCGCCGCGTCGACCGTGGTGCTGGCACTGGTGCCCAATTTCACGGCGGTGCTCGTCGGGTTGGTGTTCGGCGGGGCGTCGTGGCTGTTGTGCCTGTCGACGCTCAACGCGTCGATGCAGCTGAGCCTGCCGGGGTGGGTGCGCGCCCGTGGGCTGTCGGTGTATCAGCTGATTTTCATGGGTGGGCAGGCGCTGGGTTCGCTGGTGTGGGGTGTGCTCGCGGGTGCGACGTCGAGTGTGGTCAGCCTGCTCGTCAGCGCAGGACTGCTGGCAGTGTGCGCGTTTTCGGTGCTGTGGTGGCCGCTGCACGCCCGCACGGGCAACCTCGATCTGACGCCGTCGTCGCATTGGCCGGAGCCGACGCTGACGTTCGAGCCCGAGCCGCTCGACGGTCCGGTTCTGGTGATGACGACCTACCGTGTCGAACCGGAGGACGAGGCGGCATTCCTGACGGCGGTTACCGCGATGGGCCGCTCGCGACAACGCACCGGCGCGGCGCGGTGGCGGCTGTACCGCAGCGTCGAGCGCGAGCACACATTCGTGGAGACGTTCGTCGTGCGATCGTGGGGCGAGCATCTGCACCAGCACTACACGAGGCTGACCGGTCAGGACCTGGTGATCGAGCAGGCGGTCGAGCAGTTCGTCGACCACGAGCCGGTGTCGCACCATCTGATCGCTGTCCGCGACGTGCGCTGACGGTCCCCGCCTTGGCCTCTGCAATGCTGGTGCCTGCAACGCAGTAGGAGGTGCACATGTCCGATTCCGCTTCGGGATGGCCCGAGATTCCGGTGGCCCAGTGGGTCGACACCCGCGACACCCTGCAACTGATGACGCAAGTCGTCGGCAAGGTGCGCATGGAGAACACGCCGCTGATGAGCCATTGGTGGAACGTCGTGCTGTACGTGTCGGCGCGCGGTCTGACGACCGGCTTGATCCCTCACGGCCACAGAGGGTTCTCGATCGACTTCGACTTCTTCGACCATCAACTGGTCGTCGCCACCACCAACGGTGATCGGCGGGCGATACCGCTGAAGCCAGGCCCGATAGCCGATTTCTATCGCGACGCCATGGCAGCGCTCGGCGAACTGGGACTGTCCACAGAGATCTGGACGATGCCGGTCGAGATTCCCGACGCCATCCCCTTCGACACCGACGAGCAACACGTCGCCTACGACGGCGATCAAGCACACCGGTTCTGGCTGGCGCTGGTTCAGATGGACCGCGTCTTCGAGGAGTTCCGGTCGCGCTATATCGGCAAAGTCAGCCCGGTGCACTTCTTCTGGGGTGCGCTCGACTTGGCGGTGACGAGGTTCTCTGGCCGGACAGCGCCCAAACACCCTGGCGGCGCGCCAAATTGCGGTCCGCACGTGATGTGGGAGGCCTACTCCCACGAAGTGAGCAGCGCGGGATATTGGCCCGGCCCGGACGGCGAGGGCGTCTTCTACTCCTACGCCTACCCAGAACCGCCCGGATATCGCGAGGGATCCGTGACGCCGGCACAAGCAACGTTCGACGAAGCCCTTGGCGAGTTCACATTGCCCTACACCGCTGTGCGAGAAGCCGACGACCCCGACGCCCTGCTGCTCGACTTCCTACAGAGCACCTACGAGG
>NZ_JAVHWK010000006.1:0-68267 GCF_032159775.1 Mycobacterium sp. | reverse complement strand
CGTCGATCTTGATTCGGCAGCCGATGGAGTCACTGTCGCCCTGGGCGGAGACGTTGACGAAGACGGCCGGTTGGGTGGTGGTGGTGTCGTAGGCCCACGGCAGCGTCGTGTTGTCGACGCGCTGCGGCTGGGCGTTCACGTCCAGGTAGGTGATGGTCGCGACCGTGCCCGGCGGGCCGAAGACCTCCAGCACGACGTGCTTGGGGTTGAACGGCACGATGTCATCGGCGGCCCCGCTGGGGGTGGATACGACGTCCTTGGAGCCGAAGATGCCGTTCAAGCGGTACACCGCGAATCCCGCAACTGCGATGACGAGGACCGCGACCAAGATCATCCACCGGCGAATCAATCGGCGTCCGATCGAGAATCGCAGCATCCGTGACCCTTGCGATGAGCGGTCTACAGGCGCGGACGTGGGACATCTCCTCGGACGGTTAGATCAACTAGGTAGACCGTACGATATGGGTCTGCGACCGGCACATCGGAGGTGCCTTCTCACAGCCAACCTCCAGGTTGAGCTCAGCCGATGAAAGATGTTGCCGCCGACCGGACATCCAATATTGGTCGGCACGGCCGGTGGCCGTCGTAGGCTCGTGTGGCGATGCTGGAGTCTGAGATCCGGTTCCTTCCCCTCGGTGCACGCCGCGTGGCCTACGAGGTGCGCGGCAGTGGTCCGCCGCTCGTCGCGCCTGCGTGGTGGGTGAGTCACCTCGAACTCGACTGGCAGAGCGCGAGCTTCCGGCGATTCTGGGAAGGCGTCGCCGATGGCTACACCCTCATCCGTTATGACCGACTCGGCGTCGGAATGTCGGACCGAACGCTGCGAGACTCTGATCTCACTGTCGACGAGGAAGTCGCGACGCTTCGCGCGCTGCTCGACGAGCTCAAACTGGAGCGCGTTTCGCTTGTCGGAGGCTCGTGCGGGAGCTGCACCGCAATCGCCTTTGCCGCAACGTATCCGGAGCGCGTGGAACGCCTGGTGCTGTACGGGTCCTACCCCGACGGCGCGGAGATCACGGCGCCGGGTGTGGGTGACGCGATCATTTCGGCGGTGCGCGCGCATTGGGGGCTCGGCGCGCGCCTGCTGAGCGACATCTTCCTCGGCGGGGCCGACTCCGCCGAGCAGGAACGCTTCGCGGGTCTGCAGCGCGACGCCGCGACAGCCGAAACTGCTGCCGCGTTACTGGGATTCGTCTATCGCCTCGACGTGCGCGCTTTCCTTCCCCTGGTCCGCTCGCCGGCAGTGGTCGTGCATCGTCGCGACGACCGCGCCGTTCCTTTTCGGCTGGGGCGTGAGGTCGGGGCCGCGATTCCCGGCGCGACTTTCATCCCGCTGCAGGGAAGCGCGCACTTCCCGTGGCACGGCGATGTCGATTCCGTGGTGCGCGCGTGCCGCGAGACCCTGGCATCCGCGCAGTCGTCGCAGCCTCCAACGAGCGAGACGGCGCCGGCCCTGCTGTCCCGTCGTGAACATGAGGTTCTTGCCTGTGTCGCGCGCGGTCTGAGCGATGGCGAGATCGCAGAGCAGCTGGTGCTCAGCTCCCATACCGTTCACCGCCACGTGGCGAACATCCGCCGCAAGCTGGGTCGCAGTTCGCGGACGGCCGCCGTCGCGGAGGCTGCGCGCCTCGGGCTCTTGTGAGTAGCCGGAACGGGCCACATGCGAGAGATGGCCGATTTGAGCGATGCGCGCACGGTGCTGCCGCTCATACATTCGGCGGCATGACAGACACAGTCGGCGCCGAGCTTCACGTGACCCCACCGTCTCGGGCATGGATGCGAATTTTCGCGCTGGTGTACAACCCATTCCTCTGGCTGGGCGAGATCGCAGGCATGCGCAGCATGCGTCGCAGGCTGCTGGGCAGCGCCCGCGGGCGGGTTGTCGAGATCGGTGCCGGGACGGGGCTGAACGTCGAGCATTACCCCGACGACCTCGACGAACTCGTTCTCACCGAACCCGACGAGGCCATGCGGCGCAGGCTCACCCGCACCCTGCAGCGGACGGGGCGCGTCGCGCAGATCGTCGACGCGCCTGCTGAGCGCCTCCCCTTCGCGGACGCATCAGTGGACACCGTCGTCTCGACGCTTGTGCTGTGCACCGTCCCCGATCCCGAACGCACGCTGGGCGAGATCGCCCGTGTACTCCGCCCCGACGGCCAGGTGCTGTTCGTCGAACACGTGCGTGCAAGCTCGCGGTTCCTCGCGGCGTGCCAAGATGCTCTTCTCCGTCCGTGGCGCGGCTTCGCCGGCGGGTGTTATTGCAATCGCCCGACCGCAGAATTAATGCGCGCCAGTGGGTTTCTGGTCGCGGCCGACGACAAAGTGTGGCGCGCTATGCCTGCCCTCGTCCATCCGCTCATCGTCGGGCGGGCGACCCGGTGATCCAAATCGTTTACTACGCGTTCCGGTTGAAGCAGAGGAGCACTCCCAAGGAGATCTTCAGGAACATCGTGCTGCCGTTCATCGGCATGTGCCTCACCGGTGTGCTCTGGGTGAACCTGCACGCCGACGCTCTGCTACGGCGCCATTTGGCTCGCGATCGGAATCATCCTGCTGTTCTTCATGACCCGGTTCTTCCGCACACCGCTGACGATGAGGATCGAGGAGGAGACACTCGCCGAGGAGGGCACACCCGTGCCCCACATCAAGCACCGCGGCGAGTGACCAAAGTAGCTCGCTGCCACGGATCGGGAGAATCAGCCCGGGGTCGCTCGGCTGAGCTCGTCGAATCGGGCAAGCGCAGCGTCTAGGTCGGCCTCGTCGAAGATCTCGCCGCGGCTTATCAGGTCGCCCTCAACCGTCAGAACGGTGATCCCGCGCCAATCTACGCTGAAGCCACTTTGCGAAGTTCCACGCGATGTAAAGGTCGCAACCGCTCCGAGGTCGGTCAGCCGATGCACTGTCTCGATGCGCATCGTGACATCGGGAGCAACGTCCCACGTTGCGTCGAGGTAGGAGTCCACATCGGCTTCGTGAGCGATCCCGCCGCCCCGGCGGTCGACGGTGACGCAGTCTGGCGTCGCCGCGGGAATCTGTCGACAGTTGAGCGTGGCATAAGCACGGGCTACGACTGACCAGGTGGGCGCATGGGCAGCCGCTTCACCGTCGCGATACCAGGCGTCGAGCTCAGCGAAGGCGGCGTCTATATCGTCGGGATCGAAAGCAACGCCAACGCTGAGCAAACCGGCGTCGCCGACTTCCATTACCGTCAGGAGTTCAACCGCGATCGGATGATTTTCTTGGGCGCTATCCCGCCAGACTTCGCGAGCGAGTGAGAGATGTGCTCCCCTTGTTGCGATCGGCTCCCAAGTCATCACGAAGCTGTCCGGCGAAACCTCCAGCACCGCTTGAAGATTTTGTCCCAGTGACGCTGCCGGCTCAGAATGAAGCCCTTTTCGCCGATCGATGAATAGCGCGTCCGGTGATACAAGCGCGAGGTACACGTCGGGGTCGCGACGGTTGTACGCAGCAGCCAGCTGTGTCCCGATCTGCGTAGCCTCGTTTTCAAGCCGGGGCTTCGGCGCAGCGAGTTCATCAAAACGTGCAAGCGCTCCGCCGACGTCTGTGCCATCGAATAGTTCACAGCGGCTAGCTCGGTCCCCCTCGAATATCAGAAGGCTGGTCTCGCGCCATTCGGCATCAAACCCATCATTCGACATTCCGTGGACCACGTGAGATAGCACTGCACCGGTGTCGGTGAGGCGATGGACGGCCTCGACGTAGATGCGTACGTCTCGTGTGAGATCAAATGCGGCATGGACGTATTGGGAGAACTCGCCTGCTGCGAACGAGGGTCCGAGGCGGTGGTCGAGATTCACCCAGTCTGGCGTGGCTAGGGGTGTCTGTTGCTTGTTGAGCGCGGTGTAGCCACGGGCGATAGCAGACCACGTCTCTGAGTAATCAGCCGCCTCACCCGCCAGGTATCGGGCATCCAGTTCAGCAAAGGCGGCGTCGAAATCGTCGGCGTCGAACGATATCTGCGCAGCGATTCGGTCATCGGCGACTGTCTCGGTGACACCTAGGACCTCGTTGACAGCTTCGTGATCACACTCCATGTACCGCGTCCGGAGAAGGGTGAGATGTTCGCCGCGGGTTGCTATGACAGCTGTCAATATGTCCTCGGCCCCGAGGTCGACGATGACACGCATATCCGTTATTGCGGCGTCTCGACCGTGTCTTGCTCCTGCACCCACCACTCGTCGCCGATCGTCCGTGAAAATTTCCGTGGCCAGTGTGTCTGCCATGCCGTCCCAATCGCGGGCAGCAAAGTGTGCCAAAAATCGCTTGGCCGACCGACTTGCCGCGTTTTCCAAGCGCGGAACTGGCCGGGTGAGCTCATCGAAACGGGCGAGCGCGGCGTCCAGATCGGTCTCGTCGAATAGTTCTGCGCGGCTTATGAGATCGCCGTCGACCGTCATCAGCTCGACCATTCGCCACTCTGCATCGAAGCCCTCCGTCGAGGTTCCGTTGACGACGTTGACGAACACTGCTCCGGCAGCGTCCAATCTGTGCACAACTTCAATGCGTGCACTGACGTCGTGCGCGCTGTTCCACCCGGCACGGACGAAGGGGGTCATGTCGCCGGGCGGGAAGCTGATCCCACGCCGGTGATCGCGGTTGACCCAGTCAGCGGTTGTCGGCGGTAGCTCGCGGTGTCCATCGAGCGCAGCCTGAGCTCGCGTCACAACCGACCACGTCCGCGCGTGCGCGGCCGCCTCGCCTGCGATGTACTGCGCATCGAGTTCAGCGATGGCGGCATCGAGGTCGGCGACATCGAATAGGACATGCGACGCGATCTGGTTGCCTGCGCTGACCTCGACAACGTCGAGCACCTCGCCGTCAAATGGTTCGGGAGAGTCTCGAAGAGAAAAGCAATTGCGAACCAGCACCATGTGCTCACCACGGGTCGCAATTGCGGTCGACACGATCTCGTCGACGCCCAGTTCGGAAATAACACGCACGCTCGCTATTTCGGCATCTCGACCGCGTCGAGCAGCCTCGTTCACGACATGGCGGCGATCGTCGCTGAACACGTCGTGGGTCAGCATCTCGGCCATCGCGTCCCAGTCTCGGGTGGGGAAGTGCGCCAGGTAGCGCTTGACCAAGCGGAATGCCGCGTTTTCCAACGGTGTCCGCTGCAACTCTTCGAATCGGGTGAGCGCCTTCTCGAGATCCGTCTCGTCGAACAGCTCGGAGCGACGCATCAACTCTCCGTCACACTCGAGCAACTCGATCATCCGCCACTCGACTCGGGCGCCTTCTTGAGACGTTCCGTGAAATGTGTTGGTGACCACCGCCCCCCGGTCACTCAACCGGTGAACTTCAACGACGTAGTTGCGAAGGTCCGGCGTCTGGTCCCATGCCACTCCGAGGTATTCGGTCAAATTCTGTGCTTCGACCGTCGTATGCAGCCTGTGGTCGATGTGCACCCGGTCCTGGGCCCTCGGCGGGACCTCACCCCGGTTCAGGGCGGCCCACTCCCGGGCGATAACCGACCACGTCCTCGCGTATGGGGCCGCCTCGCCGGCGAGGTATCGGATATCGAGTTCCGCGAAGGCTGCGTCGAGGTCGTCGGGGTCGAACCCGACCCGTGCCACGATCCGCTCGTCGGCGTCGATCCCGACAATGCCGAGCACCTCGGTGTGGAACGCGTCGGGCCCCTGATCGCGTCCGGAGTAGTGGGCACGAAGGAGGATCAGGCGTTCGCCGCGGGTAGCGATGACAGTCGACGTCATGTTCAGGATCCATAGGTCGGCGATCGCGCGCATGTTGACGATCTCGGCATCACGACCGCGGCGGACACCGGCACCCACCAGGTGTCGGCGATCATCGCTGTAATAGTCGTTGGCCAACATAGCGGTCATCGCGTCCCAGTTGCGGTCCTGGAATTGAGATATCAAGCGCTCGACAACTCGGCTTGCCGCGTTCTCAAACAGTCCTGCCCTCGGCTGGTCTGATTCGAACCGCGCATGCATTGCGTCGAGTTCGGCAGTCGCGCCGTCCACATCGTCGATGTCGAACCACACCTGCTCTGCGATTCGACCATCGTCGTCGAGACCGACTACCTGAAGCATCTCGTCGCGCGGTGCCCCCGGACTCGGGTCGGCAGTGGCTGCCTGCAATCGGACGAGGGCGACACGTTCGCCTCTGACCGCGACAAATTCCTGTTCGAATCGCACCATGCCTGCTCTGAAGTAACGCCTCATCTCGTGTGGCCACTGGCGGGCAGGTATCCGGATCGTCGAGAAGCCAACGATCTTTCGGCGACTCTCCACGGAGACCTCTGGTGCAAACAGCTGCTCTATCCGGTCCCCATCTTCGCGGTTGACAGCGGCTATCAGCCCTTCGCCCACTTGTGTGCACGTGTTGACGGGTGCGGTACCCGGTGCTTCGACCGGAGGCGTCGGCGAATCAGCTCCGTCGCCTCGACCGAAGGTGGCGCGCGCCCGTTCAACAAGCGCTCCAGCGCCTTTCCGCTCGTAAAGGTCAGCCGCACGCTCGGCGGCAGCGCGTGCCCCGCTGGTGTCGCCGGCCGCGCCCAACACGATCGCCAGCGTCAGGCATGCGTCACCGTGATCGACCAAGGCATCGGTGCGCTCAGCGAGGGCGACCGCCGCCTCGGCGACGAGTCGAGCCGCGTCGTGCTCACCACGCCGGGACAGCAACTGCGCCCGAAGCGTTCGCCAGGCAATCGATGCCTTGAGTGCATGGCCGGCAAGTCCCTCACTCTCCACGCACAATTCGTCGGCCTCGTCGTCCCGGTCGAGCGCGAGGCACGCGCGGCCCAGCAGCGCTGCGGTCTCGGCAGTGTCAGCATCCAGTCCCATTCGACGAAAACCGTTGTAGGCCTTCCGTAGATGAGGCTCGGCGGCAGCCGGACCGTCGGCGACCAACTCAACGATTCCCGCGAACTGCTCGACCTCGAGTCGCGCGTGCCTCAAGCCGAGTTCGGTAACCGTGCGACGGGCGGAGTCGACCATTCGACGGGCCGCAGCCGCACGGCCACGAAAGGCCTCGAGTACTGCCTGGCACCGCGTGGACGTCGCCTCGACAGCGGGCGAGTCGGTGGTGATGCGAAGGAGGCGAACCACGTCAAGGCACCGCCCGCCTGCACGCGGAACCGGATTCGGTCCCCACAGCGCCGCAAGGGGCGCGTTCGCCAGCACGTTGTTCACTCGGCGGTGGTCGCGTGCGCGTCGCGCGGCGGTGAGAGCGTGGTCCAAGGCGATCTCGGAATCACCGATACGCCCGAGGCGAGCAAGGCATCCGGCGCGGACAGTGTGCGCCTTGGCTTCTCCGGCCGCGTCCTCGAGTTCAGCGAGTATCTCCGCCGCCGTCCCCACCGCTACCTCGACCGCGTCCAGACGCTCCGGATGAATGAGCATCGACAACTGACCGTCGAAGCTTGTGGCCCATGCCGCGAGTCGAGCCGAATCCCTTGTCGCGGGCTGCAGTTGCGCAACAGCGTCTGTCGCCGACGCCATGTCACCCGCGGCGAGCAGCGCCTCACAGCGTGCAACCAGCAGTTCGGCGGTCTGGTCGTCGCGGTCAGGCAACTCGTCGTCGATCTCTTCCAGAGCGTGCAGGGCGTGGTCATACAGGTCAGCGGCGCCCTCGTAGGCGAGGCGAGCCATCGCCTGATCTGCGGCGCGCCTGCAGTACTCGACGGCCTTGGCGGCGTTGCCTGCCCACGCGCATTCGAAGTAGTGGTGTGCCAGATCGGCAAGCAGCTCATCACCGGCGCCTGGCTCGCTCTCCAATGTCGTGGCGATGCGTTGATGCAACCGCATGCGTCGCACCGATGGCAGTTCGGCAAGCAATGACTGTCGGACGAGGGCGTGATTGAACCTGTAGTAGCCGCCCGGCTCCTCGACGACGATTCCTGCCTTGCACGCTTCGTCGAACGCATCCACCAGGTCCTGATCGGTAACCCGCTCGACCAGTTCGACGGCAAAGCGACTTCCGACGACCGCTGCGGCGGCGAGTGCCTTGTTCGTTTCCACCGGAAGCCTTGTGAGACGGCGACTTACGGCCTCGCGCACGCCTTGGGGCAGGGTGCTCTGATCCCAGACGCCGCCGCTCTCGTCCACGTGCCGAAGCGCCTCGATGAGGAAGAAGGGGTTGCCGCCGGTGACTGACGCCAGCGCCCTGGCGAGCTCTTCGTCGTCGTAACCGGCCTTGGCGACGTACGTCGTCACGTCGCCCTCGTCCAGCCCGCTGAGTTGCAGGCGCTCGGCCGTGCCGTCGCGGTGCAGATCGGCGAGCATCGCGGCCAAGGGGTGGGACCGGTCGAGGTCGGTACTGCGATACGTCCCAACTATCTGTACGCGAGCCCGCTCGCCGAAGCGCAGAAGATGGCGCAGCAGAAGGAGTGTCGACTTCGCGGCCCAGTGAAGATCGTCGAGTATCAAGACGACCGGCGCACTGACTGAGGCGACCTCCAGCAGCGCCACGACCGCGTCGAAAAGTGCGTAGCGCTCGGTGTCGGGGTCCGCCCGCGTCGGTGCGGCGAGGTCAGGCAGCTGATCGCTCAACCCTGGGATGAGGGGGAGTAGGCCCTCGACGCCTCGCAGCCCGCGCAGCCTGCTTGCGCCGAGACACGGCACCAACGACCGCAGCGCTTCCGCGAACGGCTGATACGGCGCACCGAGGTCCTCGTCGCATCGGCCGTAGAGCACGAACGCTTCCTGCGCGTATGCCTGACGGGACCATTCTCCGGCGAGACGCGTCTTGCCCACTCCCGGTTCGCCTGCGATCAGCATCGCCCCGGCCCCGCTCGCCAACGTGGCCTGCCATGCCCCCAGAAGCCGCGCGAGTTCGCTACCACGGCCGACGAACGGTCCCGAACCGGTCAGGACTGCCGGCAACTCCGGGCGCTCGACCGGCTCATCGGTTGGGGCGTGTGAAGCAACGGCGTCGGAGTCTTGCAGATGAAGCTCGAACACGTGCTCCGGGCGCGCCAGGTTGCGCAGTTGCCGCGTTCCGAGATCGGCAAGAGCGACGTCGTCGGGTAGCGAATCGATCACGAGTTCGGCAGTAGCGCCCGAGCACAGGATCTGACCACCGCAAGCCAATGACCGAAGACGCGCGGCGCGGTTGACTGCCCGACCGAAATAGTCCCCATCACGAAGTTCGACCTCGCCGGTGTGCAACGCCACCCGGATACGCATCGGGACGCTGAGCGTCCACGGCTCACCGGTGATCGCTTCTTGCAGTTCGATGGCGGCCGCGGCTGCTGCTGAGGGACGCTCGAACACAGAGAACGTGGCATCGCCTTCCCCGCGCGTCTTGATCAACCGCCCGCCGCGCGATGTCACGACCTGTTCGACGAGCTCGTCGTGGCGTGCGAGCGCCGATCCCATCGCGTCCGCGTCGGCCTCCCATGCGGCCGTCGACCCCTCGATGTCAGTGAGCAGGAAGGTCACCGCTCGGGTGACACTCGACACCTGCTGTGCCACCGGCATTTCCAGCGCAGCATCCTGGGCGACAACGGCAGCCTCCAGCCGCCGAAGTTCCGGCCCAGGGTCGACGCCCAGTTCGTCGGCGAGCAACGTGCGGGCCCGCTGATATGCGCCGAGGGCCTCGCCCTGCCTGCCTGCACGGTAGAGGGCAAGCATCAACTGGCCCCAGCGCCGCTCGCGAAGTGGTGCGTCGGCCACCGCCGCCTCGAGCTCGCCGATGATCTCGGCGGCACGACCCGTCACAAGCAGCGCGTCGGCGCGATCTTCCACCAGCGCGGCGTGCGCTTCGGTCCAGCGTGTCTTCTCCGATGACCCTCGTCGGCCGTCGGGCAGCTCTGGGATTCCGCGCCACAGAGTCATCGCCTCCTCGAAGCGCGCCACCGCCTGGCTGGTGTCGCCCGCCGCGGCAGCCTCGCGGCCCATCCTCGCGGCGGCCTTGTACCGCAAGGCGTCCACTTCTGTCCCGGCCGCGGCCCAGCCGGCTCCCTCAGTGAGGATGAAACCGTCGCCCAGAGTGCGCCGCAGCGACGAGATGTGCGTCTGGAGGGCCTTGGCTGCTGTGCGCGGTGGGTCGTCGCCCCAGAGGAGTTCGACGAGCGCGTCGGCCGAAACGACCGCACCCCCGTGCAAACCGAGCATCGTGAGGATGGCCCGCGGCTTCGCGCCAGGGATCGCGACCGGCAGACCGTGCTGCCGAACCTGAAGAGGCCCCAAAACCCGCAGCTCCACCGCTTGAAGCGTAGTCACCCGGTCATCGTCGGTGGGCCGATTCAACACACGGTCAAGATCGGGTAAAGGTGTCGATCAAGCCCGCGGGCTGGGCGACTAGCTGGCCTTGAACCGCAGCTTCCACCGCACGACGCTTCCGTACACCAGGCACAGCACGGCGAGCATCGCCATGTCGAACATCCACGCGCCCGGGGTGTGTGCCCAGTGGGCATCCTGTGGGCCCGGGGCGGGCTCCAGCACCCGCAGGTCGACGGTGGACGAGGCGGCGGCGTGGCCCCAACGTGCCGGCGTGACCCACGACAGCTGCTCGAGCCCCGCCCTGGCGGCGACCGGCAGCAGCCCGCCGGACAACACCAGCTGCGCCATGATCGCCACCACCAAAAGCGGCATGATCTGCTCGTTCGACCGGGCGAGCGCGGACAGGGCGAGGCCAAGGACCACCGACGCGACGCAGGTTGCGGCCACGGTGACGAACAACTCGAGCGGGGCGCTGTGCAGTAGCACCGCGCCACGGGTCGGCCCGTTCTTGCCGTACAGCACGATCCCGACCATCACCGCCGACTGGACGACGGCGGCAGTGCAATACACGACCACTTTCGCCATCAGGTAGGCCCATGTAGACAAACCAACGGCCTGTTCCCTGCGGAAGATCGGACGCTCACCGATCAGGTCCCGAATGGTCAATGCGATTCCCATGAAGACGGCACCGATGTTGAGCAGGACCAGGATCTCGGTCGGCTCGTCGGGGGCGCTGCCCAACGGGTTCGGAATCCCGAACCCCACGCTCCCGGGAACGGAGAGCGACAAAACACCGAGGATGAAGGGCAGCATCACCAGGAATATGAGGTAACCGCGGTCGGACAGGATCAGCCGTAGCTGTCGGCGCGCGATCGTCGAGAACTGGCGCCGAAAGCTGGTCTGTGCCGGCTTGCCCAGATCTGCCGGCTTCTCGACCTCCGCCGGGGCGGGCGACGGCCCGGTCCGCGCGAGGTAGCGGCCGTGGGCCGCATCAGGATTCGCGGCCACCTCACTGAAGATGTCGGCCCAATCCGTCGTACCCATCGCAGGCCCCACATCGGCCGGGGACCCGCCGAACGCCACTTTTCCGCCCGGGGCAAGCAACATGACCTGATCGCACACCTTCAGGTAGGCCAGGGAGTGGGTGACGACGATGACGACGCGGCCCGCGTCGGCGAGCTTGCGCAGCATTGCCATCACCTGCCGATCGAGCGCAGGGTCCAGGCCGGATGTCGGTTCGTCGAGAATGAGCAGCGACGGACCTGTCAGGAGCTCCATCGCCACCGACGCACGCTTACGCTGGCCGCCGGAGAGCTTGTCGACTCGCGTGTTGGCGTGAGGCGTCAGTTCCAGTTCGTCGAGCACCCGCCCAACGATCTCGCGCCGGTCTTCTTTGGTGGTGTCGGGCGGCAACCGCAACTCCGCGGCGTAGTTCAGTGCCTGGTCCACGGTGAGTCGGCTGTGCACCACGTCGTCCTGCGGCACCAGACCGATACGACTGCGCAACGATGCATACGCGGCGTGAATGTCGTGTCCCTCGAACGACACTCGGCCTTGGGTCGGCAGCGTCGCCCCGGCGATCAGTTTGGCCAGTGTGGACTTGCCCGCACCCGACGGTCCGATCACCGCCGTCAGGGTCCCGGGTCGGGCCGCGAAAGTGATGTTGTCGAGCAGTGTTCGGCCCTGGTCGATTGTCAGGCTGGCGCCCTGGATCTGCAGACCGCCAGTGCCGGCTGCTCCGGTGGTGTTGCTGCGGCCAACGAGGGTGCCGCCGACGCAGACGAGGTCGAGGTTGCCGATCGTCACCACGTCGCCCTCGTGCAACGCCGCCGTCTCGGTGCGGACGCCGTTGACGAAGGTGCCGTTGATGGTGCCGGCGTCCCGAATCTCCAGACCCCGGTCGGTCGGCACGATCGTCGCGTGATGTCGTGAGGCCAGCACATCGGCGACCACGATGTCGTTGTCGGAGGCGCGGCCAACGGAGATTGCTCCGGCAGGTCGGGTGCGATGCGAATTCACCCGCCGGCTTGGCTGCGCAACGCGCTGCGAGACCCCGGTGGGGGGACACGGCGCCGAGCCGGTCTGTCGGCCGACCGAGAAGCTCAGTCGAGGGCCGTCGGGGTCGCCTATGGTGATGCACTGTCCGTCGCTGATGTCGACAGACGCCATGCGCCGGCCATCGACGAATATGCCGTTGAGGCTTGCGTTGTCGGTCGCCACCCAGCGGCCGCCGTGGCAGCGCAGCAGCAGGTGTGCGCGCGACGCCAGCGGGCTCGCAATGTGGACGTCGGCCTGCGGGTCGCGTCCGACCACGATGTCCCGGTCTGGTGCAAAGGTGCGCTGCGACGAATCCGACCGGACGGTCAGAAACGGATCGCGCGCCATCGCAACGGGGAAGATGTCGGTGTCCAGCGACTGCGGCGCGACGGTTCGCAGGCTCGGTATCACGGCTGTCGGCAACTCCTGTGTGAAGGAAGGGCGCCGGAAGCCGGTTGAGGGCTGCATGGGCATGGTCGAACTCCTTGCTGGTGTCGATCCCTTTGGCATGGTCCGAAGTTACGGTCCTTTGACCAGCGGTTCGCGCTTGTGCGCACAACCCGCGCATTCGACGATCTTCGCCTTTACCGCATTCTGCTCACGGCAGGTATCGGTGATTCCGGTCAGCGGCGACTTGCTAGTCACCGACGGCGAAGTGTTCGGTGCAGTAGTCGAGGAAGGCGACGGTCCGGCGCGTGAGGTGCCCGCGCTCGGTCACTGCGAGGAGAGCTACTTCCGGAACATCTTCGGTTATGTCGAGTTCGCGATATGGCCGACCGTCGTGGCTGGCGTTGGCGCTCGAGTGCTGCAGCAGCATGGACCATCCGAACCCTCGGGCAACGAGGGCGCGGACACCTTCCACGTTCGAGGTTTGGTACGCGACCCGCGGCGTCACGTCGGCACTGGACAGGACCGCGCGGTAGAAGGCCTCACCGGGCGAAATGTCTATGAGGATCAACGGTTCCTCTTCGAGACTGCGCAAGCTGATGGCTTCTTGCCCGAACTCGACGAAATCTTCTGCCACAAGCACTTTGGGGTGGACTGTGAACAGCGGGTGCGCGACCAAATCACCGCGCACGTCGAGGTCATACATCAGAACCACATCGCATCGGCCTTGGACGAGCCAGTCTTGCGCTTCGCCGGCCGTGCCCTCGATGAAGCTGAAAATTACTGCGGGATAACGGCGTAAAAATCCCGACATCAGACCGGGAAGGAGAACTGGAGTGAGCACAGGGTCCAGCGCGACTTTGAGTTCACCCGCCACCGCTGCGCCGATGTCCGCGGCGTTGCGCTCCAGCTCTCTTGCCCGCACCACCAGCGACCGCAATTCCGGAAGCAATGCGGTTCCCGCGGCGGTGAGAATGACACCTTTGGCTCTCATTCGATGCAGCAAGCGGACTCCTACGATGCTCTCGAGCTCGGTGATGGCGACTGACACCGCCGACTCAGAGATCGGCAGCTGAGCTGCGGCTGCCGCGATCGAGCCCTTCTCCGCAACGGCGAGGAAGTACTCCATCTGACGCAGCGTCATGCGCATACACCCAACTTTAAGTGAGGAATATCCATCAAAAGAACTATTTGACTCGGTTACGTGCTGGGAGAACATTGGGAATCGGAGCGCGAAGGTCAACGTCCGGCAGGGACCGTGACCTTGTGAGAGGGATGAAGATGAATCGTGTTGCCTTGATCACCGGGGGCAGTCGGGGTATTGGCGCAGCCACCGCCCTGGTGCTCGCAGAGCAGGGGTTTCGAGTAGTCGTCAACTACCGTTCGAGTGCCGAGCAGGCAGATGAGGTGGTCCGGGCCGCGACCGCGGCAGACGGCGAGGCGCTGGCAATTCGAGCGGACGTCACAGAGGCGGACGATGTGGCCGCGATGATCGGCGAGGTCGAAGAGCGGTGGGGCCGAGTCGATGTGCTCGTACACAACGCTTTGATTCCTTTTGACGTCACTTCGTTCGCCGATCTGAGTTGGGAGCAGCTCGGCGGCAAGCTGGACCGTGAATTGCGTGCCGCATTTCTGATCACGAAAGCCGTTGTGCCTGAAATGATCTCTCGCAACTACGGCCGGCTGGTGTACCTCAGCACGGGACTTTCGCGACGTCCGCGCGAAGGCATGATCACGCTCGGCACCGCCAAGGCGGCACTGGACCAGTTTGTCCGCTACGTCGCCCTCGAACTAGCACCACACGGAATCACCGCGAACCTCGTGGCGCCCGCCACGGTCGGAGAGACAAAGGTGACCGGGCAGCTGAGCACCGAACAGGTACGTCACCTCGGCGCGACGAACCCGATGGGTCGCCTTGTGCGCCCCCACGAGGTGGCCAAGACAGTGGCCTTCCTGGCAAGCGAGGAGGCCGGATTCACCACAGGCCATTACCTGCCGGTCAACGGCGGCCTTTCCATGGACTGACCGGGCAACGCCCGTTGGGAATGGGGGAAGAAGAAAGGAGACGTCATCATAGGCACGATCGAGCGGCAGCAAGCCGTCGTCGTTGGCGCGACCGGCGAGCTCGGCGCCTCAATCGTCTGCCGCCTGCGCAAGGCCGGGGTGCCGGTTGTTGCCGTAGCCCGCGACCGCGACCGCTAGGGCTGATGACAATCGTCGACCAAGTCAGCTGGGCGGTGGCTCAACTGCTGGTGGAGGCCGACGCCCTGCACGGCGCAACGCTCGCTTTGGACGGCGGCGCC
Source organism: Mycobacterium sp. (assembly GCF_032159775.1). Taxonomy (GTDB): domain Bacteria; phylum Actinomycetota; class Actinomycetes; order Mycobacteriales; family Mycobacteriaceae; genus Mycobacterium. The sequence continues at coordinate 53,332 of NZ_JAVHWK010000006.1, read as the reverse complement.
CGTCGAGGGCTCTTATAGGAGGTAGAGATGCACACCATCGACCTGGCGTATGTCGGAAATGGGTACCACGAAGAACTGATCGCCTACATCGCCGATCAGGAGGGCTACTACGAGGACGAAGGTGTCCATGTCGCCATCCGCGACGGCGTCGGCTGGAAGATGGAGCGCGTACGCCGTTGTGCGACCATCGGGCTTGGCAGATCTCTGTTGTCGCGGCTGACCGATGGCATCGGCTGGCAGATGCTCAGCGTCAACACCCATCGCCCGTTGTTCTGGTTTCTCGGCAACGCCGACGTGACATCGATGGCGGACCTTCGCGGGCGCCGCCTGGCAGTACACGCCGGGCACACCGCTCCCGGGTGCTTCGCCCGGATCGTCTTGCGCAAGCACGGGCTGGACCCCGACCGAGATGTTGAATGCCTGGCGCGGTTTCCTGGGGACTACCAGATGGACCTGCGACGTCTTCGCGAAGGCTCCATCGACGCCGCCTACGTCGGCAGCACCCTTTCACCTGAACAGGTTGCCGAGGAGGAAGGGTTCCATCTGCTTGCGTGGGCCGGCGACCATTTTCAGATCCCTACCGTCGGCATCGCCGTCGACCCCGTGCATATCCCGCTGGACAGCCCCGCACTGCAGGCTGTGGTGCGGGCCAACCGGCGGGCGCTGCAAATAATCGCCGATCAGCCAGCCCGGGCGGTCGACTACCTTGGCTCGTTCCTCAACCGACTCACTCCCGATGAAGCGAGACAACACTACGAGCGCTACATCGCCCCGTACTACACGTCGGATGGCCGGGTGGACCTCAACATCGCGCAGCGGGCGATCGATGCGGTCGCCGCCGAACTCGATGTTGCGCCGGTTTCCGCCAGTGAGATCTACCAGCCGGCCCTTCTGTAGTCCCTGGGGGCTGATGTTTGGATTTCTGCCGGTGCGGATGCCCGATCTCGTCGATCTCGCGACTTGCGGGAACGACTTGATCGCAGAGTGTGCGGAGCGTCCGTAGACAGCGGAGCGTCGGGTCCGACAAGGGGAGCGCATGAGAATCGATCGGACAGTTGCCGCGGTCGCGCTGTTGGGTGCCGCTGGACCGGATCTGTGAAGAGGCCGGACGCCGTGGACTGCAAGAACGGGACTGCGGCCGCACGCACATCCGATCTCTCGCTCGATGCGAGAACGCTGCGGGGCACGGTCATCAGCACTTCTGACGGGCCGGCTTGCGGCAGCCCGACTCCGATCACGGGCGAGCCCGTGCACATCGCCATGGATCAGGCCTGAGCCGCAGCGCATCTGAATTGAAGTAGCCGACTACTTACGCTGGTACTGCGCACGACTCCCAAGATGTCCTCATGACGCAGTTAGCCATGTCGCCATCGGAACGCCGCTTCGCTTGGGTCTCCAAAGCCCTGTGTCGATCCACAGATCCTGACGAACTCTTCGTCCGTGGCGCGGCGCAGCACCGGGCGGCCCTGATATGTCGCCAGTGCGCCGTCGTCACCGAGTGCCTTGCCGACGCGCTCGACAACGGCATTGAGTTCGGGGTGTGGGGAGGCATGACTGAACGTCAGCGCCGCAAGCTCATCAGGCAACACCCCGAGGTGAAGTCATGGTCGGAACACTTCGCCGCCCGCCGCGCGTCGCGGTGACGCAATTCTGACGCTCCTCACCAGGCTGCGGCCGTCAGGCATACGATTCGAAAATGACCGAGGTCAAGTCCCGCTCCAAGGTGTCGTCCTGGGCGTATGCGCTTCGCACGACGAATCCGCCACCGGATGCCCCCATCGACGCAGTCACGCGTTGGCTGGTGGTGACCAGGGCGGCGGTTCTGCCGATGACGCTGGTAGCCGGACTGGTGGCCGCGCTGCTGGCAGTCGGGGAGCCGGGCCTGGACTGGCGCTGGCTGGTGCTGGCGCTGATCGGAATCACCCTCGCCCATATCGCGAACAATCTGATGAACGACCTGTTCGACACTCAGGTCGGCACGGACAGCGCCACCTACCCGCGCGCGCTCTACGCTCCACACCCCGTGTTGTCGGAACTGGTGACCCGCCGCACGCTGTTGCTGTCGATCCTTCTGGTCAACATCGCCGATCTTGGGATCCTCGTTGTGCTCACAATGGCCCGCGGGTGGCCGGTGCTGGCCTTCGCGCTCGCGGGCTTCGTCCTGAGTGTCGCCTACACAGCGCCGCCGCTGCGGCTGAAGAAGCGCGGTCTCGGCGAACCCGACGTCTTTGTCGTCTGGGGTCCGCTGATGGTGTGCGGCACCTACTACTCGGCCGTCGGCACCGTCGGCTGGGACATTGTGCTGGCGTCACTTCCGTACGGATTGCTGTGCACGACGGTGTTGATGGGCAAGCACATCGACAAGATCCCGTTCGACGAGCCGCTCGGAATCCACACGCTGCCGGTCATTCTCGGCGAGCGGCGAGCGCGCGTTGCGACGCTGGCGATGATGGTGGGCTTCTACCTGCTCGTCGTGCTGGCTGTGGTGCTCGGCGTGATGCCGTGGCCCGCGCTGCTCGTTTTCCTTGCGCTGCCGCGGCTTTGGAAGGTCTGGCCGCGGTTCCGTCGACTACCGCCCGACGAGCCGCCGCCCGATTACCCGATCTGGCCGCTGTGGTACGCGGCGTTGGCGTGGCTGCATGTACGGCAGGCCGGGGCGCTGCTGGTGCTCGGCCTTGCGGTCGGCGCCGTGCTGAAGGTGGTCTGAGGTCATCCGAGCACAGCAACTCCTCGCTGTACCGTCGAGGTATGAGCTTGTTGACTGACCTGGGCGGAGTCCGCGACGCAGTGGGCCGCGCGCTCTTCGGACTGGTGGCAGGGCCAGACGGCGCCGACAACAGGGCACGGATCCATGGCACGCCCGGGCCGCGCTGGTTCGCCGACGACCGCCCGATCAGGCGGGTGCACGCCGACGCGTCGATGTTCGTCGGCGGCCTACGGGCGCTGCTCTTCCAGTCGCTGCACCCGCTCGCCATGGCGGGAGTCGCCGAACATTCCGACTACCGCGGCGACCCGTGGGGCCGGCTGCAACGCACGAGTACCTTCCTCGCGGTCACCACGTTCGGCACCGCAGGCGATGCGCAACGTGCTGTGGACAAAGTCCGTGGAATTCATCGACGGGTCCATGGCGTAGCGCCGGACGGCACGCCTTATTCCGCGTCGGATCCTCACTTGTTGGAGTGGGTGCACATCGCCGAGGTGGACAGCTTCTTGCTGGCTTACCAGCGCTACGGTGCGGCACCGCTGGACCAAGCCGGCCGCGACGATTACGTGGCGGACGCCGCCCGCGTCGCTGAGGCGCTGGGCGTGGCCAACCCGCCACGTACCGAAGAGCAACTGCGGCAGAGGATTTCGTCCTATCGCCGTGAGTTGCGCGGAACCGCCTCAGCAAGGGACGCCGCCAGGTTTCTCTTGTTGACGCCGCCCCTGCCGTTGGTGGCCCGGGCACCGTACGGCGTGCTGGCTGCGACGTCGGTGTCGATGCTGCCGTCATGGGCTCGTGCGCCGCTGTGGCTGCCGTATGTTCCTCCGGTGGAAGCCACCGTGATCAAGATGGCAGGCACAGCCATCGTCGGCGGGATTCGGTGGGCGATGACGCCGGCGCAGGTAGACGATGAGTCGGTGGCCTGAGCCCGAGAAGCCTGGGCCGGGGCAGGAATCGGTGTGGGATTACCCACGGCCACCGCGGCTGGAGCAATTCGCGGGGGCCATCACCGTCGAGCTCGGCGGTGAAACGATCGCGTCGACGACCCGAGGATGGCGGGTCCTGGAAACCAGCCATCCGCCGACCTACTACCTGCCGCAGGAATGCTTCGCCGAAGGGGCACTGCGACCCGCGTCGGGTTCATCCTGGTGCGAATGGAAAGGCCAGGCGAGCTATTTCGACCTGGTGACCGACACCAAACGTGCACAGAAGGCGGCGTGGACGTACCCCCGCCCGACAGCCGGTTTCGAACCCATCGCAGGCGCAGTCGCGGTGATGGCGGCCGCAGTCGACCGCTGCACCGTCAACGGTGAAGTGGTTCTCCCACAGCCGGGCGGCTTCTACGGCGGATGGGTGACGAGCTGGGTCACGGGGCCGTTCAAGGGCATTCCGGGGTCGATGGGTTGGTAGTGGTTGCGGACGTGGAGTCGTGGCTACTGGACTCCGACCCGGCGCTTCGCTGGCAAGTCGAACGTGACGTCTCCGGCGATGCCCCTTCGGTCTGGGAGGCGACCCGCGCGAGGATCGCGAAAGAAGGGTTCGGCGCGCAGCTGCTCGCCCTGCAGGATCCCGACGGTCGGTGGGCAGGTGGCGCCTTCTTTCCCGCAGGTTTCGACTTCGCAGACGTGGACGAAGAAGGCCAACCCTGGACGGCGACGACGTGGGTGCTCAACGACTTGCGGGAGTGGGGACTCGACCCCGCGATATTGCGGAAGCGCCGTACCGCGGAGTTGCTTGCGGACAACGCGCGCTGGGAATACGACGACCTGCCCTACTGGGGTGGAGAAGTGGACTGCTGCATCAACGCCTGGACAGTCGCCAACGGCGTCTGGCTGGGAGCCGACATCACGGGCATCGTGGACTGGTTCGTCGACCACCGGCTGCCCGACGGCGGTTGGAACTGCGAGTGGGTCGACGGCTCCACGAAGTCGTCGTTTCACTCAACGCTCAACTCGCTCAAGGGTTTACTCACCTATGACGCCGCCACCGGCGGATCCGCGGCGACGCGCGCCGCCCGATTGGGCGGGCAGGAGTATCTCCTGGAGCGGCAGCTGTTCCGCCGCTTGTCGACAGGGCAACCAGTGGGGCCGTGGGTGCACCATCTCGGCCATCCGTTCCGTTGGAAGTACAACGTGCTCAACGCCGCCGACTACTTTCGCGCGGCGTCGCAGTTCGACGGCACAGCGCCGGACCCGCGGATGGCCGAGGCGATTGAGTTCATCCGTGCCGCGCGACAGCCCGACGGCACGTGGATTCAGGCCGGACGGCCGCCGGGCCGGGTGTGGTTTGAAATCGACGTCGCAGAAGGTGAGTCGTCGAAGTGGCTGACCCTCTGCGGGATACGGGTGCTCGAATGGTGGGACCGGGCGAACGTCGCGTGAGATGTCAGTTGTGCGGCGGATAGCACTTGGCCGACGGCCACTGCCAGAGATCACGCACCGACTGGGGGATCGGGGCATGGGGCCTCGCCCGCGGCTCAGCCGGATATCGCCGCGCGGGGTCTGGCAGGCGGAACCGCCGCCAGCAGCGTGCGGGTGTAGTCACTCTCGGGATTGTCGAACAGCTCGTGGGCCGGCCGGTACTCGACCGCCTGACCATCCCGCATCACGAGCACGTCGTGGCTCATCCGTTGGATGACCGCCAGGTCATGCCCGATGAACAGGTAGGTCAGACCCAGCTCTCGTTGCAGCTGTGCGAGCAGCTCGAGGACGCGCGACTGGACCGAGACATCCAACGACGCCGTCGACTCGTCGAGGATTAGGAGGTCTGGTTCGGTGGCGAGGGCGCGGGCGATGCTGACGCGTTGACGTTGGCCGCCGGACAGCTCGTGCGGGTAGCGCGACGCGAACGATGCCGAGAGGCCGACGAGCTCGAGAAGTTCGCCCACCCGCTTCTGGCGCGCCTGCTTGCCGTGCGCCAGCCGGTGCACCTGCAATGGCTCAGCGATCGCCGTGCCTGCCCGAGTGCGAGGGTTGAGTGAGGAGAACGGGTCCTGGAACACGAGGCTGATTCGTCTGCGCAGCGCCTTCTCTGCGCGTCCGCGCACATCCAACACGTCGACGCCGTCCAGCGATGCGCTACCGGAATCCGGTTTGACCAGACCGGTCAGTGCTGCAGCCACTGTCGACTTGCCCGAACCTGATTCGCCGACCAGCCCCAGCGTCGACCCGCGCCGAATCTGAAAAGTCAAGTCCTTCACCGCATGAACGGTCGACCTGCCGACCGCCGTGGTCACCGGAAAGCGAACATCCAGTCCCTCGACGCGCAGCAACACCGCTGCGTCGGCGGCGGCGGGCGGGGGACCGGTCGCGCCGATGAGCGGCCGGGACTTCAACAGCTCCTTGGTGTATGCCTGCTGAGGTTTGTCGAAGACGTCGAGGATCGGCGCCTGCTCCACGGCTTCCCCGTCTTGCAGGACGGTCACGTCGTCGGCAACTTGGCCGATCACCCCGAGGTCATGGCTGATCCACACCACCGCGGCGCCGAAGTCCCGCTGCAGATCGCGCACCAGCTCGATGATCTGCGATTGCGTTGTGACATCCAGGGACGTCGTCGGCTCATCGGCGATCAGCAGCTCGGGGTCGCATGCCAATGCGATCGCGATCATCACGCGCTGTCGTTGCCCGCCCGACAATTGATGAGGGTAGGAGTTCAGTCGCGTCGCAGGATCGGGCAAGCCGACCGCCTCGATCAACTCGAGCGCCCTTGCGGTCGCCTGCCGCCTTGTCATCTTGCGGTGCGTTTCCAGAGATTCCGTGATCTGCCGCTCGATCGTCAGCAACGGGTTCAGTGACGTTCCGGGATCCTGGAACACGAATCCGATGCGACCGCCGTGTACTTCGCGAAGGGTCCGCGCCGACGCGCCGACGAGCTGGGTCGGTGCCGTTTTGCCCGCCAGCGTGCTCGTACCGGTAACGACGGCGCCCGGCGCATCGAGCAGACCGGTTGCAGCCAACACAGTCATCGACTTACCCGAACCCGATTCGCCGACGATGCCCAGCGTCTTCTCGCGTTCGACATCGAAGGAGACGCCCCGGACGATCTCACGTCTGCCGATGCGCACGCGCAGGTCACGCACGCTCAGAACAGCCTCAGCCACTGCGCCTCCGATGTCCGATGTCGGCGCCAGCGCGCCTCCGGGCCTCGATGTCGGCGCCAGCGCGCCTCCGAGCCTCGATGTCGGCGCCAGCGCGCCTCCGAGCCTCGATGTCGGCGCCAGCGCGCCTCCGAGCCTCGATCATCGTGCGCTGCTTGGGATCCAATACATCACGCAGGCCGTCTCCGAAAAGGTTGAAAGCCAGCACCGCGACGACGATGGCGGCCCCGGGGAACACTGCCATCCACCACGCGAGCGTGACGAATCCCTGAGAGTCGAAGATCATCCGGCCCAACGACGGTTGCGGCGGCTGGATGCCGAGCCCCAGAAACGACAGGGCTGCCTCGGACAGGATCGCGAACGCGAGCGACAGCGACGTTTGCACTATCAGTGGGCCCGTGATGTTCGGCAGGATGTGTCGCACCAGCATGTAGAGGTGCCCGGTGCCCATGGTGCGGGACACCTGAACAAAGGGCTCCACCCGCACGCTGAGCGTGGCCGCTCGGGCGACGCGCGCGAAAATCGGTGTGTAGACGATGCCGATCGCCAGGATAGTCGTGGTGATGCCCGGCCCGAGGATCGCGACCACTGCCAGGGCGAGGAGCAGAACCGGGAACGCGAACATGACGTCGACGATCCGCATCACGACGGCATCCAGCCAGCCGCCCCGATAGCCGGCCACCACGCCGATCGTCACACCGACCGCAACGGCGAATGCCACGCTCACCACAGCCACCCGCATCGACGCCTGCACACCAACCAAGACTCGCGACAGGACGTCGCGGCCGAGTTCGTCGGTGCCGAGCCAGTGTTCTCCGCTGGGTGGGCGTAACGCGTTCGGAACGTCGATGTCGTTGATGCCGAACGGAACGATCCACTGCGCTGTCACCGCGACGACCGCCACCATCGCGAGGACGACCCCGCTCACCACGGTGACGGGATTTCCGGCAAGCAGTCGTACGGCCGAGATCCGGCTCTGTTCCTCGCCCGCGCCGGTCGATTCTCTAGTCGTCACGACAGCCGAATCCTTGGGTCCACCAACGCATACAGCATGTCCACAATGAGGTTTATGAGGAGGAAGAGCGCGGCGATCAGCAGCACCGCACCCTGAATGATCGGATAGTCGCGCGCCGCGACGGCGTTGTACACCAGCCTGCCGAGCCCCGGCCAGGCGAACACCACCTCGACCACGATGACACCGCCGAGGATGGTGGCAAGCTGGATGCCGGTGATGGTCAGGATCGGGATGGCGGCGTTTCGGACGGTGTGCCGCATGGTGACAACCCGCGGAGACAGTCCTTTTGATCGGGCCGTGCGCACGTAACCCGTTGCGGCGACTTCGAGTACGGCTGACCGAATGTAACGGGTCATGATCGCCGCGGCGACCAGCCCGACGGTGAGACCAGGCAGGATGATGTGCTGCAACCAGCCGCTGGGGTCGTCGAACAGCGGCCGGTACCCCGATGTCGGAAGCCAGTGCAGGGTGCTGGCGAAAACGGCGATGAGCAGAATGCCCATCCAGAAGTCGGGGATCGAAACCCCGAATTGGCTTGTCACTCGGACGATCGCGTCGCTGACGCGTCCCTCGCGAAGTGCAGACCAGATTCCGGCGGGCAGTGCGATCAGCAACGCGATGATGATCCCCACGATCGCCAGAGACACTGTCGCAGGCAGTCGCTCCAGAAGCGTGACCGTGACCGGGTCGCCATTGCGGAAGCTGACTCCGAGGTTGCCGGTCAGCGCCGACCCGATGTAGCCGAAGAACTGCTCGACGATCGGGCGGTCCAGTCCGCTTGCCGAACGCAGGGCGTCATAAGCCTGTGGCGTGTACCGGGTGCCGAGCGCGATGCGAACGGGGTCACCCGGCACGAGGTGCACGAGCATGAACACCACAATCAGCACCCCGAGCATCACGACGATCGAATACAGCAGGCGGCGCGCAACAAACCTCGCGACCGGGTTCGACACGAAACGGGCAGTGCCGCCGCGCTGAGCGGAAGACGTCATTGCGCACCGCCCTCGCTGATGCTCACGGTCCGGAACCGAACGGCCTTGTCGCGGCGCGCGTCATAGCCGGTCATGTCTTTGTTCCACGCCTGAATGACCGATGGGTTGTAGAGGTAGATGTAGCTGCACTGGTCGGCGATGATCGTCGCCGCTTTGCGATAGATCGCGGCGCGGGCGTCTTTGTTCGTCTCCACACGGCCGGCATCGAGCAGGCGGTCGACATCGGGATTCGAGTATTTCTGCGCGTTGCTGGTGCCGCCGGTGTGATGCTGGGCGTAGTAGTAGTCGTCGGGATCGATATTGCCCAGCCAGCCCATCATCAGCATGTCGAAGTGCCCGCTGTTCTGCTCGTCGAGCCAGGCGGCGAAATCGACGGTGCGGATGTTGACTGTGATACCAAGCGGGGCAAGGTTATCGGCGATGATCTGGGCGGCGGTCACCGTCTCGGGATATTCGTTGGTCACCAGCATATCGAGGTTCTCCGGCGCCGCCTTGGCCTCACTCAGCAGGCGTTTCGCCTGCTCGATGTCGTAGCTGTACTTGCCGTAGCCGGTGTACCAGAAGCCGCCCTTGGGAATCGCGAGTTGGTTCTCGGCTGCGGTGCCATAGCTGGTGGCCGCCACGATGGCGTCGCGGTCAATCGCGTACGCGATCGCCTGACGGACCCGGACGTCGTCCCACGGCTTGCGTGCTTCGTTGAGCGCGAGATACCAGTAGTCGTTGCTCGGCGTGACGGCGAGTTCGACGGAATCGTCATCCTTGAGCTGATTGACTCGCTGGGTGGGAATCGAATCGGTCCAGTCGATTTCACCGGCCTGCAGGGCAGAGAGTGCGGTGGACTTCTCGGGTATGAACCGGAAGATCACGCCAGAAACCTTCGGGGCGCCGCCCCAGTAGTCGGGATTGGCATCGAGCGTGATGGCGTCGCCACTCTTTTGGCCTGCGAACGAAAACGGGCCGGTGCCGATCGGGTGGGTGGCGATGTCGCCGCTTTCGACGTTCTTGCGCTGCACGATCGCCATGCCCTTGAAGCCGCCGAGGTTGGTCAGCAGGTTCGGGGTGGGTTGCTTGAGGCGCATGACGACAGTGGTCGGATTGGTCGCACGTACGTCGGTGACGGCGCTGAGCTTGTCGGCGTTCGTCAACTCCTCGTCGATGATCCGGCGGTAGGTGTAGACCACATCGTCGGCGGTGAACGTGCTTCCGTCGTGGAATGTGACCCCCGGGCGCAGATGAAACGTCCACGTGAGTTGATCGGGGGTGATGTCCCACGACTGCGCCAGCGCCGGCCGCATCTCGAGGTTGTCGTCGGGTTCCACGAGGGTGTCGTACACATTTTCCAGCACCTCGAACGAGAAGTAGGCGCTGGTCTTGTTGGGGTCGAGTTGGTCTGGTTCGCCGGCGATCGCGGCCACCAGACGGCCTGACGCGTCGTCGCCGAGGTCGACCTTCTCGCCGGTCGAGCAGGCACCAACGGCGAACACCAGCAGGGCGACGAGCACGGCAGCGGTCAACCGCGCCGCTCTCGTCATCACCATCACCCCGAATCGTCGGCCCCTGCATAACTACCCGACTTGCACCGGGATCGAAACGCCCAACCTCGGGGTTCAAGATTTACATTGAATGCTCTATGATTTCGACTCATGGCCAAGCCGCCCCTGTCGATGACGCCGACCGGATGGTTCCAAGTCGCCTGGTCGGACGAGATCAAAGTCGGCGACGTGCACCGGATGAAGTACTTTGGCCGGGACCTGGTCGCATGGCGTGCACAGTCGGGGCAGCTGACCGCCATGGATGCCTACTGTGAGCACCTCGGCGCCCATCTCGGCTACGGCGGACATGTGGTGGGGGAGGTTCTGCAGTGCCCGTTCCATGGATGGCAGTGGGACAACGAAGGCCGCAACGTCTGCATCCCGTATCAGGATCGGCCGAACCGCGGCCGCCGCATCCGAACGTTCCCGGTCACCGAACGCAACGAATCGGTTTACATCTGGCATGACATCGACGGTCGGGCGCCGTATTTTGAGGCGCCCGACATCTTCGCGGGCTTCGCCGACGGCAGCAGTGCCGCCGACTACTACCCCCAACAACGGCTGTACCGCGAAACCTTGGAGATGCATCCGCAATACGTCCTCGAAAACGGGGTCGACTTCGCGCATTTCAAGTTTGTCCACCAGACCCCGATCGTTCCGGTGTTCACCCGCCACGAGTTCGACGCCCCGGTGTCCTACGTGGATTTTACGATCACTTTCGAGGGTGACGAGAACCAGACGATCGACGATGTCCGCAGCGGCGTGGAAGCCATCAACGGCGGTCTGGGCATCGCGGTGACAAAGAGCTGGGGGATGGTGGACAACCGGACCATTTCGGCGATCACACCCGTCGACGATCGCACGTCCGATGTTCGATTCATGGTCTATATCGGCCGCCGCCCCGGTGACGACTCGCCGAGGGCGGAGACCAAGGCACGCGAGTTCGGAGACGAGATCATTCGGCAGTTCACCCAAGACATCCATATCTGGTGTCACCAGCGCTATTCGGATCCGCCCGCGCTGGCCGGCGCCGAGCAGCAGGGCTTCACCGCCATTCGAAACTGGGCCAAGCAGTTTTATCCCGACGGAATCGGTGGCAGCGCCGCCGAAGTGTATGCACGGAAAGGTCGAACCGAATGAGCGTCATTGACAAGCCGATTCGGGTATTTCAGGTAGCGACCGGCAACGTCGGTTCCGAGATGATCAAGCGCATCGCCGATCAACCGGATCTCGAGCTCATCGGCGTGCACTGCTACTCGCCGGACAAGGTCGGCAGGGATTCAGGCGAACTGGCGGGACTCGCGCCAAACGGTGTGACCGCCACCTGCACCGTCGACGAGATCATCGCCGCGAAACCCGATGTGCTGACGTTCCACGGCGTCTTCCCAGACGAGGACCTTTATGTGCAGGTGCTCGAGGCGGGAATCGACATCGTCACCACAGCCGATTGGATCACCGGATGGCACCGCGACACCAACCATCCGCACCCGTCCGGTAAGCCCGTGTCGCAGCTGTTGGCCGAGGCCTGCGAGAAGGGCGGTGCCACGTTCTACGGCACCGGGATGAACCCCGGTCTGAATCAGATCCTCGGTGTCGTGTGTTCGGCGGATGTCGCCGAGATCGAGAACGTCACGACGATCGAATCGGTCGACGTCTCCTGCCATCACAGCAAGGACACCTGGATCGAGGTCGGTTACGGCCTGCCGGTTGACGATCCGAGCATCCCGGGGAAGCTGGAGAAGTACACGCGCGTTTTCGCCGACAGCGTGCTCATGATGGCCGACTGCTTCGACTTGTCACTCGACGAGGTGAAGTTCAGCTACGAGCTGGGTGCCTGCACCAAGGACGTCGACCTCGGCTGGTACACGTTGCCCAAAGGTTCACTCGGCGGCAACTACATCAAGTACCAGGGCATGGTCGACGGCGTGCCGAGGGTTGAAACACACCTCGAATGGCAGATGACTCCGCACACAAACCCGAGCTGGGACATCAAGGGCTGTTACATCACACAGATCAAGGGCGACCCGTGCATTTACAACAAGCACATGATCTTCCCGAAACCCGGTGTCGACCTGTCCAACCCGGAGAACTTCGCATCGATCGGAATGACCGTCACCGGGATGCCTGCGCTCGCCGCGATCAGGTCGGTGGTCGCGGCGCCACCCGGGCTGCTGACGAGCGCGGATCTGCCGCTGCGCGGTTTCGCCGGTCGCTTCGAACTGTGAACCGGCTCAGGCCACGGTGAGCTCCAGATGCTCGAGTCGTCGCACCAGCAGGCTGGGCAGCCAGCGACCGGTCGCCTGCGCTTCGAACCACGTTGTGCGCTCGAGCAACCGGCCGATCACGATCCTGGCCTCCATGCGCGCGAGCGCGGCACCGACGCAGAAGTGCGCTCCCTTACCGAACGAAATGTGCCCCTTGCCGCCGACGCGGTCAAGCCGAAAGTCGTTGGCGTTCTCGAAATGCGACGGGTCCCGGTTGGCCGCACCCCACAGCAGCAGAAGGCGCGATCCCGCAGCGATGTCGACCCCTGCGAGCGACGTGTCGTTGACGACATGCCGGTAATGACCACGGAACGGAGGCTCGTATCTCAGCACTTCTTCGAGGAATGCGGGCAGCAGATCCGGGCTTTCGCGTATCCGCCGCTGAATGTCCGGTCGGGTCGCGAGCAGGTACGCCGCGGATCCGATCAGCGATGCGGTCGATTCGCCGCCGGCGCTGAACAGGGTCGCCATCATGTTCAGTGCCGTCAGATCGGCCAATTCTCCTGCCGCGCATGCCAACGCGATGTCGCTGAAAAGGTCGTCCTTCGGATCGGCGGCCGCCGCCGGGAAGCGGTTCATGATGTAGCCGGCAAGCTGCATCACCGCGACGCCTGCGGCGGAGAGTTCGTCCTGGCTGACAAGTCCCTCCACCACTTTCGTGGCAGCGTATCCCCACTGCCCGAGCTGATCGCCGTCCTCGTCGGGGACGCCGATCAACCGGCTGACCACCATCATCGGCAGCCGGTTGGCCATCGCCGACATCCACTCGATGACCCCGTCGTGCACGCCGCCGCGCCACAGCAGTTCCTCGGCCACACCGACGAACGACTCGAGCGCGTTGATGCGTCTGGCCGTCAGTTGCGGCACCAGCAACTTACGGTGCGCCGCGTGCGCCGGATCGTCGGCCGTCGCGAGCGCCTGCATCTCGCCGCCGAGTTCGCCCATCGGGAACGCGCTCACCCGTCCCTCCTGAAAGGTCATAGTGGCGGTGAGGTTCGACGAGAAGTCTTGCGGTCGGGCGACGACGTCGGTGACCGCGTCCCAACTGCACACCGCGCTGAACCCGGAGTCGCCGATCCGATGCACGGGGCCCTCGGCGAGCATGCGTTCGTACAGCGGATAGGGATCCTGGACATAGCGGGCATCGAACAGGTCGAGGCCAAGACTTTCGTCGCGCAGGCGCATTACCCAAGGCTGAGCGTGGCCGCCCGTCGGCGTCAATGGACCGGGAGGAACATGAAACGCACTGGTCGCGGGTCCAGGGCCGAGTGTTCTCACGGCGAGCGCCCGAGCTGCGAAAGGTGTGAGAATTTCGTCGACTTTCGTCTCAACGTGAGAAGGTTGAACCTATGACTCGCAGCGACTGGCTCGTCGGTGGCGACCGTCGAACCGCGGCCGCCGAGCGCATCTACGCCGCCGCGACGGATCTCATAGCGCGCGACGGTATGGACGCACTCGACATCGACGCGTTGGCGTCGCAGGTGCACTGCTCGCGCGCGACGATCTACCGATGCGCCGGTGGCAAGCGCCAGATCCGCGACGCCGTCATGGAACGATCGGCGGCACGGATAGTCAAGGCAGTGCGGTCTGCCGTCGACGGCTTGAGCGGCTCGCAACGCATCGTCGCGGCGATCAGCGTGGCGCTGCGGGAAATCCGTTCGGATCCGCTCGGGCAGCTGATGTTCAGCACGATCCGGGGCGGGCAGGATCGAACGTGGCTGACCGAATCACCGATCGTCGCCCGGTTGGCAACCGATCTCAACGGCTTGGCCGACGGCGACACCGAGGCGGTGCAGTGGATCGTCCGCGTGGTGCTGTCCCTGCTGTACTGGCCGGTCGCGGACACGGCGACCGAGCAGAAGATGGTCGAGCGGTTCATCTCGCCGGCGTTTGCGTCATGACCAGCGTCGCGCCGCGCCGGCCCGTCAACGGTAAACAACTGCGCGCAGACCGGACACGGACGGCGGTCATCGACGAGACGGTGCGGTGTGTCAACGAGGAGGGCTTCGGTGCTGCAAGCGCCAAGCACATCACCGAGCGCGCCGGCGTCACATGGGGCGTGATCCAGTACCACTTCGGCGACCGGGACGGCCTGCTGATGGCGGTGGTGGACAAGGGGTTTGGCCAACTGGCGGAGACCTTGGGCGCCATGGAACCAGGGTTGGCGTCAACGGCAGGGCAGGCACGGGCCGAACTCGTAGTCAACGCGGTCGCTGACGCATTCCTGAGCCCGACGTCGATTGCCGCACTCGAAATACTGATCGCGACCCGTTCCGGACGCGCCGACCCCGACCAGAAGCATCTGCTCGAGCTGTTCTCCACGCTCACCCGGCTCGGTAGATACGTCGCAGACGGGCTCGAGCCCGATCGCGCCGACGCGGTCGGCAATCTGGTCTGGACCACCTTGATGGGTGCGATGGTCGCCAAGATGGCGGTGCCGGGACCCGTCGATGTCAGCCGTGAACTGCATGCCCTGACAGACGTGATCGCCGCCTATGTCGATCGCCATCGGGCGACCTAGAAGCGGGGCGACTTCGTCAGCGGGCTGCCATCCGCCGCCTGAAGTAGGCAGATCACGGTGCTCGGTGTGGGATTGTTCGCCGTCCGATCCTGGTTCGAGTCGATCAGGTACGTCACCGCGAACGAGGTGCCGTTGACCGGCTGCCCCGTGTAGTCCACGAATCCTTTTGCGCACTTGGTCATTGCAACTTGGTCGATTGCCGTGTCAACCGCTAACGGCACGAGCAGAAAGACCTCCGCCTGATGCGGTGCCGAACAGCCGACGACAGTGGTGCTCACAACGCCGGTGTCGATCGCGGGGATCTCGGTCACGCAGTCGCCGACCTTCAAATCGAACCAGTTCTTCGTCTGCGTGGTTGGCGCCGGTGACGTGAGCACGATTGGCGTGGATGGCCTGGTTGCGGGCTCGGAACTCGACGCCACACCGGAACCGTGTGCGCCGCATGACGGTAGCAACGCCAGTGCGGTCAGCGACGCGCACAGCGTTGCCGCCCTACTGGTCGGCCGCATCCTCGAGAAGCTGCGTGGTGATCGTCTGCGCATCGTCGTTGTCGTCGACGTCGCAGGAGAAGCCCTCGACGATCAGGTTGGAGACGACGCCCATCGCATGTCCGCATATCCCGCTGAGGGTCCCGCTCACCTTGGCTTTCAGCGAAATCGTCCGCTCGTTGACGTCTACCACCGTGTCCGGCACCCACGGGCCATCCTCCACCTCGACGTCCTTCACCTTCGCGCACTCACGCCATTTCTCCTTGGACGACTCGAAGAATTCGACGGCTTGATCGGCGTTGTCGAAAAGCACGAGCGTCTGCTCGACGAGCCGCCCGTCGTCCGCACCGCTGGCCTCGAGGAGCAACTGGTCACGAATCGCGGTCCAACGCGTGCCGTCGTAGACGGCGTCTTCGCCCGGATAGATCGCGCCAAGGCAGTCGAGGTCAGAGACCGTGTCCGCGTTGTCGTTCATCTCCTCGGCCGCGTAGAGCTCTTCCACCTCGACGCCGGTGATCTTCTTCAAATCGCTGTTGCTGAGCATCAGGCCATCCAGCGTCGACTCCTCGAGCGCCGGCACGTCGTCCGTCGGCACCGAGGAACGCGATTTGACGGCTTCGCCGGCCACGGTGCTGGTGCAGCCCGTCGTCAGTACGCCGAAGGCGACAGCCACACAGAGCGCGAACGCCGACACCGGCCTTGTCATGGCGGGAGTCTAGAAGACATGCAGGCACTTCGCTGCGGTGATTGCCAGACCGTGGCCGATCCTTGATGCCGATCGGCGGCACTGTGATACTCCTTGCAATGGCCTGAGGAGGGACATGGGGACGATTGCTCGTCTACTGAGCGTTGTCGTCGTGCTGGCGGGCACGGCGGTGGGCACCGCGACCCCTTCGTCGGCGGATCAGGTGATGGAGGGCATCTACACCTTCAACGCCGAGGGTTCCACGCCCGCGGAGTGGACGATCTACCCGCTGTGCACACCAACCGTCGGTGACCTGCGGGAACCGCTGGAATTACCGGTGGCTTGCAAGTTGAAGGTCGTCAGCGCGACCCCCGGCAAGTACACGTTCGAGTTGAACAACCTGAACTGGGGCGGTGACGCCAGGCTGACGGGGGGCATGTGGGCGCTCACCACGAACAAGACCGACGGGTTTCAGTGTGCAGACGGCAGCACCGCACCGACCGTCGACACCTACACGTTCGACGACGTGACGCTCACCGGCATGCACACATCACTGCACACCGCGGTTTGCGGCGCGGCGCCGGGCATGACCAAGACGCCGTTCACGCTCACCTTTGAGAAGCCGCTGCCGATTCCCGTCGACCGCTACCCGTTGGTGTGCGAACCGGCAGGCAATCGTCTTTGCAGGTGACAACCGTTATACGGTGAAGCCGCCGTCCACATTCCAGTTGGCGCCGGTGATGTAGCCCGTGTCGCGACCGGCCAGATAACCGACGACGCCGGCGACGTCACGGGGGTCACCGTAGCGGCCGATTGCCATGAGTTCCTTTGCAGAAGCCGCGAATTCGCCTTCATCCGGGTTCATGTCGGTGGCGATCGGACCCGGCTGGACGTTGTTGACCGTGATGCCGCGGGGGCCGAGCTCACGGGCCAGCCCGCGCGTCAGGCCCGCGACGGCAGCCTTCGTCATCGCATAAGCGGCAAGACCGGGTGCGGGGACACGGTCGGCGTTGATGCTGCCGATGTTGATGATGCGTCCGTCGCTCCCCAGATGTGGTACCGCTCGCTGAACCGCGACGAACACCGCTCGAACGTTGATCGCGAGCTGTCGGTCGAACTCGTCGAGACTCAGCGACTCGACGTCGCGCAGGACGGCAACCCCGGCGTTGTTGACCAGCACATCGAGACCGCCGAGCTGGGCCACCGCGTCGTCGACCGACTTCGCAACCTGCTCGGCGTCGGCGCTGTCGGCTTGGATCGACACTACTTTTCCGCCGTCGGCGGTCACCTCGGCGACCAACTTCCCGGCCTCGGCGGAGGACCTGCCGTATGTGAAGGCGACGGAGGCGCCGTCGGCGGCGAGGCGTCGGACGATTTCGGCACCGATGCCGCGGGACGCGCCGGTGACCAGCGCACGGCGACCTTGGAGGTTTGTCATAGTGCGTTCAAGCTGACTCACGGGGCAGAAATTCCCGCCTGCGTTAGGGTCAGCGGTTGATGAGCCCGCAATCCCGGCTCGAGCGCTTCGAGCAGCGGGCCGAGTGGAAGGTAGCGGATGGCCAAACGAATCGTGGTGTGGGGCACCGGCTTTGTCGGCAAGATGGTTATCGCCGAGGTGGTCAGGCACCCGTTGTTCGAACTAGTCGGCGTCGGAGTGAGCAGTCCCGACAAGGTCGGCCGCGATGTGGGTCAGATCTGCGGGCTGCCCGCGCCGCTGGGCCTCGCCGCGACTGACGACGTCGACGCACTCATCGATCTCAAACCCGATGCGCTGGTGCACTACGGCCCGACCGCGGCCCACGCCGACGCCAACATCGCGCTGATCATCCGTTTCCTGCGGGCAGGTATCGACGTCTGCTCGACCGCCATGACGCCGTGGGTGTGGCCGACGATGCACCTGAACCCACCGAACTGGATTGCGCCCATCACCGAAGCGTGTGAACTTGGCGAAGCGTCCTGCTTCACCACAGGCATCGATCCCGGCTTCGCCAACGACCTTTTCCCGATGACGCTGATGGGCCTGTGCTCCGAGGTCCGCACCGTGCGCGCGTCGGAGCTGCTCGACTACACCAACTACACCGGCGACTACGAACGCGAGATGGGGATCGGGCGGCCACCGGAGAAGAAGGCGATGCTCGAGACTCCCGACATCCTCGTGTTCGCCTGGGGCGGAACGGTTCCCATGATTGCGCACGCCGCAGGCATCATGCTCGACGAGATCACCACCACATACGACAAGTGGGTGACCCCGACCGAACGCGAGTCGGCCAAGGGGGTCATCGCTGCCGGCAACGTCGCCGCAGTGCGGTTCACCATCAATGGCGTTTACCAGGGCGAAAACCGGATTCAGCTGGAACACGTCAACCGCATAGGAGACGATGCGGCCCCCGATTGGCCGACCGGCAACCAGAACGATGTGTACCGCGTCGACATCGAGGGCACGCCAAGCATCTTCCAGGAGACGGCATTTCGGTTCACCGACGGCTCGGGCCGCGATGCGGCGGCCGCGGGATGTCTCGCAACCGGCATGCGCGCACTCAACGCGGTACCCGCAGTCAATGACCTATCGCCCGGCTGGGTGACTGCCCTGGATCTACCCCTGATCGGCGGGGTTGGCACCATTCGCTGAGTAACGCCTGCGACTCCATCCGAGATGGACGATAGGGTTGGCCGCGAGATTGGATTGAGATGGCTGATGGGGTAGGGCTGTCGGTTGGTGCCACCAACCTGACGGCGGTAGTGGTCGACCGGGCCGCGGTGACGCGGTCCGCCGTGGTGACCCTCTTTCCGAACCGGCCCCTCGAGGTCGGGTTGCCGGCTGAGAATCCCCGGCTGAACAGCGACGAGCGTGGGCTGGTCATCACCGGATTCGTCGATCGCGTCGGAGATCCGGTGGGCATCGTTGCGTCCGACGGCAGCACCCACCGCGGCGAGGTCCTTCTCGCCGAAGCGCTGCTCGAGATGCTCTATGAGGTGACCAACGGACGGGGCACCACCGACCCCGTCGTGGTGACGCACCCGGCGCATTGGCGTCCGGCGACGGCGGAGGCGCTGCGTGGCGCCCTTTCGCAGATGCGGGAGTTCACCGGGGTGTCGCTGGTCTCCGACGCGAAGGCGGCCGTCGCGGCGTTGCAGGACAATCCCGGACTGCCGACCAGCGGAATCGTCGCCGTGTGCGACTTCGGCGGGAGCGGGACGAGCATCACGTTGTTCGACGCCGCCAACGGCGGCGAACCTATCGGCCAGACGGTCCGGCACGCCGAGTTCTCCGGTGACCTGATCGACCAGGCGCTGCTGACGCAGGTGCTGGCCGGCACCTCCGATGCCGGGGACGTCGACCTCACGGGGACGTCTGCGATCGGCCCGCTGACTCGGCTGCGCGCGCAATGCCGGGCGGCCAAGGAAAGGCTGTCGACCACAGCGGCGACCTCGCTTGCCGCCGACCTTCCCGGACATCGCGGCGAGGTCCGGCTGACCCGCAATGAGCTCGACGAGGCGATCCGAGCGCCGCTCGCCGATTTCGCGGGCGTTCTTCAGGAGACGCTTGATCGCAACGGGGCGCGTGGGCTGGCTGCCGTCGCATCCGCAGGCGGCAGCGCGCGCGTCCCACTCGTCACAACGACGCTGTCCGAGCACTTCGGTGTGCCGGTCATCACCACCCCGCAGCCCGAACTGACATCGGCGATAGGAGGCGGCCTCCACGCCGCCCGTGGCACCGCAGAAGAGGGCTCGACCGCCCTCGCGCAAGCGGTTGCCCCACCCACCGCCGCGGCTGCGGCGGTAGTCGCAACGCAGATGGCGCCGGAAGTCCACGCCGACGACATGGGCTCCGGGGCGTCTTCGGGGTTGGCCTGGTCTGAGGCCGACGACGTGCCCGACGTCGTCGCCCCCACGGACCCGTACGACTACGGCGGCGCTGCGGCCACCGACGCGATGGGCGGCCCGCGTCCGCCGATGCAGTTCGAACCCGCCACCGGCCCGTACGACAGTGGTACCGCCAAGCGGACGATGCCGTTCGGTCTGCTGGTCGCAGGCCTACTCCTCGTGCTGCTCGCCATCGCGTTGGCAGTGTGGTTCGTGCTGCGGAGCAACGAGAGCACCCCGTCGCCGTCATCGACGACCGTGAGCACGACCGCGCCCCCCGCTTCGCCGACGTCGGAAGCGCCGCCACCGCCCGCATCGGAGGCGCCGGCGCCACAGGAGGAGCCGCCCGCCACGCAGACGGTCACGCAGCAACCGGAGACGATCACGCAGACCCAGGAGCCGCCGCCGACGAGTGAAGCGCCCCCGCCCCCGCCGCCGTCGTCCGAGGCCCCGCCGCCTGCCCCGGAGTCACCGTCGTCGGCGTCGTCGCCACCGCGGCTGATCCCGACCCTGCCGTACCCGACGATTCCGGGTCTGCCCTTTGTCCCGGCACCGGTACCGGCCGCCCCCTAGGCTCTCGAGCTATGACTCAGACGGACGGCCTGCTGTTCAACCCAGACACCTATGATCCGGAGCAGTTCGACCCCGAGACCCGACGCCTGCTGCGCGCGACCATCGACTTCTTCGAGGGGCAGGGCAAAAAGCGCCTGCTCGACGACGACCTGAGGGTGGTCTGGCCGGCCGACTTCGTCGATTTCGTGAAGCGCGAGAGGCTGTTCGCGACTTTTCTGACGCCGTCGGAGTTCGCCGACGGTGACCCGAACAAGCGCTGGGATGCCGCACGCAACGCGGCACTGTCGGAGATCTTCGGGTTCTATGGGCTGACCTACTGGTACACCGAGCAGGTCACCATCCTCGGCCTCGGGCCGATCTGGCAGAGCGAGAACAAGGACGCAAAGCTCAAGGCGGCCGACGACCTCGAGTCTGGCGAAGTGATGGCGTTCGGGCTGTCCGAGCGCGAGCACGGCGCCGACGTCTACAACACCGACATGGTGCTGACGCCGGCGAGCGAGGAGGACCGCGCCAACGGAATCCTGTACCGGGCGACGGGGGAGAAGTACTACATCGGCAACGGCAATGTCGCGAGCATGGTTTCGGTGTTCGGCCGCCGAGGCGACGTCGAGGGCCAGGACGCGTATGTGTTCTTCGCCGCAGACAGCCGTCACGAGAACTATCACCTGGTCGACAACGTCGTGCACATGCAGATCTATGTGAGCACGTTCCGGCTGGAGAACTATCCGGTGCGTGAGGAGGACATTCTGCACACCGGCGTGGAAGCCTTTGCGGCTGCACTCAATACCGTCAACATCGGCAAGTTCAACCTGTGCACGTGTTCCATCGGGATGGTCGAACACGCCTTCTATGAGGCGATCACGCACGCGCAGAACCGAATCCTTTACGGCAATCCGGTGACCGATTTCGCGCACGTGCGGGCCAATTTCGTCGACTCCTATGCCCGCATCGTTGCGATGAAAATGTTCAGCCAACGGTCGGTCGACTACCTGCGCAGTGCGAGCCTCGACGACCGGCGCTACCTGTTGTTCAACCCGGTGACCAAGGCCAAGGTCACGATGGAGGCCGAGAACATCGTGCGGGCGCTGCATGACGTCGTCGCCGCCAAGGGATACGAGAAGAACACCATGTTCCGCGAGGTGGCACAGCTGATCGGGGCGCTACCCCGGCTGGAGGGCACCGTGCATGTGAACGTCGGCCTTGTGCTGAAGTTCATGCCGAACTACATGCTCAACCCCAAGGACTATCCGGAGATCCCGACCCGCAACGATCCCGCCGACGACGTCTTCTTCTGGAATCAGGGACCGACGCGTGGCGCGGGCAAGGTGCAGTTCGCCGACTGGGCGCCGGTGTACGAAAGGCATTCGGAGATCCCGAACGTCGCCCAATTCTACGAGCAGGCGCAGGCGTTCAAGCAGTTCCTGCTCACCGCCGCCCCTGATGCGGATCAGCTCAAAGATCTGGACTTCCTGCTCGAGGTCGGCCATCTGTTCTCGCTCATCGTCTACGGCCAGCTCATTCTCGAGCAGGCAGCGCTGACCGGCGTCGACCACGACATCGTCGACCAGATCTTCGATTTCCAGGTTCGCGATTTCAGTTCCTATGCCGTTGCCGTGCATGGGAAGTCGAGCTCGACGCAGGCTCAGCAGGAATGGGCACTCGGCGCGATCCGCAAGCCGGCGGCCGACGCGGCGCGCTTCGGTCGGGTGTGGGAGCGGGTCAAGGCCTACGACGGCGCCTACGTGATGCGCCCATAGCCGACTCGTGCAGCCGTGCCGCGTCGGCAGGCCTGGGATTCATTTCGTCCTCCGTTGTTTCGTCAGCACCAGCTTGGCCAAGGGGATCTGCATCTGCTCCGGTTCGGCGGTCAGCCGTTCGGCGATCCCGACCTCGAGCCGGTCGAAGAACTGTGCGCACCGAGGATCGTCGCGGCCGTCCGCCAGTGCCGTCGCCAACGTCGGGAACACCGACGCCCTGACGAAGGCGGCCCACAGCGCGCCGAAAGCGCTTGCGTCGTGGTCGACTTGATACTGCGTCCAAAATCGGTCCTCGGCGTCGAACACCTCGAGATGTTCGACCGACAGCCGTTCGAACCGGCCGGAAGGAGCGAACGGAGCCAGAAAGTCCGCCTCTTGGCGCCCAACGGTCGGAATGCACATGCGCCGTACCTCGTCCTCGGCCAACAGACCGTCGGCAACGAGCTCGGACAGCGTGTCGACCAGCGCGCCGAGCAGCGGGCGGTAGCCGAACTCGCCCTGCTCGTCCAGGCCCATGGTCAACACCACGAGTTGCCCGCCGGGACACAGTTCGCGGCCGCGGAATGCGACGAATTCGTGCCAGTCGCGCGCTGCCTGCTTCGCGTACGCAACGCGCACGTCTTCGTCAGCGCTGTAGGCCACCTGCACGTGATCGGGGATCGGCGCAGGGATTCGGCTCACCCATTGGATCGCCCATGACGACCACCCAAGATGCACACTGTTGGACGGGATGATCTGGTTGTAGAACGAGCGGCCGACAGCCGAAGCGAACGTGGCGGCATCCTTGCTCAGATACGTGTCGTGGTCCTCGGCCAGTGTTTCGAACATCACCGTGAAGTTGTTGTCCGGGACGTCGGTGTGCACCACGAGGATCGAATGTTCTGGACGGGTCCGGCTGCGCAGCACCGGGAGGGCTGCAGAGATGGGCAGCAGCGAGTTGTGTCCGGTCGACGCCCCGTAGTCGGCGATGACGATCGGCTGCGGCTGTCGAGGAAGCGGCACCGCCGCCGCGGCCTGTTCGAATAGCGCTATCGCCGGTCGCAATCCAGCCGCCTGCAGCCGCGAGCTGACCGAGTACTTGTCGCTGTCGATCGGCTCGGGCCGAACCACCACGCTCGACTCGGGTACCGCCGACGGCTCCTCGGGCATGTGACAACGGTAGCCGTCGTCGAGCGAGGCGTGGCAGACTTCGCGGATGGCCGGCGGGCGGACGGTGCCGCGTATCTGCATCCTCGCGTCGGTTGTGACCTTGGTGGTGGCCGTCGTCGGCTTCATCGTGACAATGGTGCTGAACGCGTTCGTCTTCGATGAGTACGACGCCTACGGTGAAGTGCCGATCCCGGGTTCCAGCAGCCTGCATCTGCCCGCGGGCGAGGCGACGATCAGCTTCCACACCCAAACGATCGGCAGTCCGAGCGGCGGCGGTCTTCCCGTCCCGAACCTGGGGCTGACCATCGTTCCGCCCGCGGGCACACCGAAGCCCGAGGTCACCCAAAACTGGGGCACCACAACCACCGTCAACAACGACGCCCGCGTCCGGGTCTGGGTGGTGCAGATCCCCGCCGAGGGCACGTACCAAATCACCGCCGACGGCAACGTCAACGGCTACATCAACCCGCAACTGGCGTTCGGGCACGATTCCTCCAACGCCACGCTGGTGTGGGCGTTCGTCGCACTGTTCGTCATCGGCCTGCTCGAGCTGACGGCAGCGATCATCTATGCGGTCAGAAGCGGTAGGCGCCCGGTACCTGCGGCACCTGTCGGGCCCACATTCGATATCGGCGACTCATACCGGGTCGCTGATCGGTACACGCCGACCGCCGACGGCGTCCGGATCGAACAGCTCAAAAACCTGGCGGCGCTTCGTGACTCCGGCGCGCTCACCGACCAGGAGTTCGAGGCCGAAAAGCACCGGATCCTGAACTCCTAGCCGGCGACGATCACTAGGCGACGGATTGGCCTGCTGCGAGTGCCTTAACGTCGGCAGTATGCAGCGGAGTACCGCCGACCCCCCAGTCGCCACTGCTGATCTCCTCGACCACAACCCAGGTGACCGGTCGCATGTTCTCGCCCTCGATCTGGACCATCGCGTCGGTCACGCTACGCACGATTTCCTGCTTTTGAGCCGCCGAGAACACTCCCTCGATGACCTTGACGTTGACGAATGGCATCGCCTTCTCCTTCTGTTTCATTCTCCTGCCGGTCAGCGGAATTGCTGGCCGGGACTATCTCGCTGACCGACCGCCGGGAAGGTCTGCGAAGCGCGGCGTATTCGGCTCGAGCGGTAGTTGAAGGCCGTTGACGAGATAGCTCACCATCCGGTAGAAGCCGGCGAGCATGAGCAATTCGATGATCGCCTCAATCGAGAAATGATTCGTGAGGTTGTCCCACAGGTCATCGTCGACGGTGCAGCAATCGTGCAAGCTGTCGCAGAGTGAGATGAGGGCGCGGTCTTCTTCACCCCAAATATCCTCGTTGGCAACGCCTCTCACGAGTGATGTGATCTGCCGTTCGTCCAACCCGGCCTTGGCGGCGTACGCCGCTACGTGAACACCCCACTCGTACTCAGCGCCGCATTGTGCCGTCACGCGGTCGATGACGATTTCGCGCTGCCGGATGGCAAGGTGACCCCGATCGAGAAGCCCGGCACTGAACAGCTTGTAGAAGAGCCGACGATCACGGGCCAACGTCGTGAAGAGAACCAGCGGCTCGTTGCCCTGCATGACGGCGTCAATGGAGTCTTGGATGTCGTCCGGAAGCGGAGAGGGCGCCGGGTCAACCCGTGCGCTATGAAACTTATAGCGTGTCATGGTTGCACCGTACCCATACGTGCTACAAAATGTAAAGCATGACTAGTCCAAGGGTCGGTCGACCGGCACGTGGATCGTCCACGGGGCGACCAATCATGGTGGTTCTCGACGTGCTGGGTCGCCGTGGAGCGCTCCGTGTGTTGTGGGAACTTCGCGACGGCCCATTGACTTTTCGCGCCCTTCAGGAGGCGTGCGAATCCAACCCCGGCTCGCTCAACGCACGGTTGAAAGACCTACGCGAGCTCGGAACCGTCGATCACGAGGACGGCGGCTATCGACTCAGTGAGAGCGGTAAAAGCCTGATGAAGACCCTCGTCAGTCTCCAAAGCTGGTCGGACCAATGGGCCACCGCGTCGGGGCCTGGCCCGAAAGGCTAGCTGCCGCGGGCCACCCACTCGTCGTAGTGCACGATCTCGTCGCCGACGGTGGTGGAGTCGCCGTGGCCGGTGTAGACGACGGTTTCGCCGGGCAGCTTGCCCAGCTTGCCCGCGATCGACTCCAGGATCGTCGGGAAGTCGGAGTACGACCTGCCGGTAGCGCCGGGTCCGCCTTCGAACAGCGTGTCGCCGCTGAACACCGCGCCCAGCTCTGGTGCGTACCAGCAGACTGACCCGGGTGAGTGACCCGGTGTGTGCAGCGCACGCAGCTCAGTACCGGCGACGCTGATCGTCTCGTTTTCGTCGATTGCTCGGAAGTCTTTGTCGGGGTGGGTCATCCGCCACAGCACGTCGTCGGCGGGATGTAACAGCACAGGAGCGTCCAGCGCATCACCGAGCTCGGGTGCCACCGTGACGTGGTCGTTGTGGCCGTGGGTGCAGATGACCGCGACTACGTTGCGGTCTCCCACCGCGCTGACGATCGGCCCTGCGTCGTGGGCGGCGTCGAACACCACCACGTCGTTCTCATCGCCGACAATCCAGATGTTGTTGTCGACTTCCCAACTGCCGCCGTCGAGTTCGAACGTGCCGTGGGTGACGAGCCGCTGTATCGGTCCGCCGTTCATTTCATCACCACCACTGAGCGCAGCACCTCGCCTGCATGCATCTTGTGGAAAGCGTCCTCTATGTCGTCGAGACCGATGCGTTCGGAGACGAATTTCTCCAGAGGCAGCCTGCCCTGCAGGTACAGGCTGATCAGGGTGGGGAAGTCGCGCTCGGGCAGGCAGTCGCCGTACCACGAGGACTTCAGCGCACCACCGCGCGAGAAGAAGTCGACCAGTGGCATCTCCAGCTTCATGTCAGGAGTCGGAACACCAACGAGCACAACCGTTCCCGCCAAATCACGGGCGTAGAACGCCTGCTTCCACGTTTCCGGCCGTCCGACGGCGTCGATCACGACGTCGGCGCCGTTACCGTCAGTGAGATCCTGGATCGTCGCCACTGGATCGAGCTCCCGCGCGTTGATGGTGTGAGTGGCGCCGAATTCGCGCGCCCAGTTCAACTTCTTGTCGTCGGTGTCCACCGCGATGATCCGCTTGGCGCCGACCAGCCGGGCACCGGCGATGGCGGCGTCACCCACTCCGCCGCATCCGATCACGGCGACGGTGTCGTCGCGACTCACCGCGCCGGTGTTGATCGCCGCGCCGATGCCTGCCATCACCCCACAGCCCAGCAGCCCGGCCACGGCCGGATCGGCCGCGGGATCGACCTTGGTGCACTGTCCCTCGTGAACCAGCGTCTTGTCGACGAATGCGCCGATGCCCAGCGCCGGGGTCAGCTCGGTGCCGTCGGTCAGCGTCATCTTCTGCTCGGCGTTGAACGTGTCGAAGCACAGGTGCGGACGCCCGCGCTTGCAGGCGCGGCACTGACCGCAGACCGCGCGCCAGTTCAGGATCACGAAGTCACCCGGTTCCACGTTCGTCACGCCGGGGCCGATCGATTCGACGGTGCCCGCCGCCTCGTGGCCGAGCAGGAACGGGTACTCGTCGTTGATGCCGCCCTCGCGGTAGGTGAGATCGGTATGGCACACCCCGCAGGCGAGAATGTCGACGACCACTTCGCCCGGTCCGGGGTCGGGGATGACCACATCCACCACCTCGACCGGTTCACCCTTCTTTCGTGAGATGACTCCGCGCACTGTTTGACCCATGAGTCAAACCCTAGCGGGAGACATCGGCGAGCCGATAGTGGTGCACGGCCGCGGCCCGATGGTGAAACCCTGTAGGCGTGATGCCGGTCCTCTATCTCAGCCACGGCGCGCCACCGCTCGTCGACGACGAGCGGTGGGTGTCGCAGCTCGCAGCGTGGGCCGCCGACCTTCCTGTGCCGAAAGCCATCCTTGTCGTCTCCGCCCATTGGGAAGCCGCGCCGCTGACGATCGGCTCGACCACGGTCGAGACACCACTGACCTACGACTTCTGGGGCTTCCCGCAGCGCTACTACGACGTCACCTATGACGCGCCTGGCGCGCCTGCCCTGGCCGCCACGGTCGAGGCGCTGATGCCCGACGGCGAACCCGTCGCCCACGATCCAGACCGAAGGCTCGACCACGGCGCGTATGTTCCGCTGACGGTGATGTATCCCGACGCGGACATCCCGGTGCTTCAGATCTCGATGCCGACGCTGGACCCGCAACGGCTGTTGCACCTCGGCGAACGCCTTCAACCGTTGCGCGACGATGACGTGCTGGCGATCGGATCGGGGTTCACCACGCACGGCCTTCCGTTTCTGGACGACCCGTCGCCGGCGGCCACCCCGCCGGGATGGTCGGTGGACTTCGACAGCTGGGCCGCCGATCGGTTCTCCACCGGAGATCTCGACGGGCTCATCGACTTCCGGAACAAGGCGCCGGGAATGCCGTATGCGCACCCCACGATCGAGCACTTCGCGCCGCTGTTCGTGGCACTCGGCGCGTCGGGGGATCCACAGCAGAAACCCGGCCAGATCATCGACGGCTATTGGATGGGCCTGGCGAAACGGTCCATCCAACTGGTGTGATGAAGGTGCTATGAACGCACTGCTCGACTATCTCGCCGAGGCGCGCGCTGCCCACCTGCGCGGCGACTGGCGCGCGAGCTACGCCGCGTTCGTGCGCGCTGACGGAATCGGGCCGATGTCGACCGACGACCTCGACGCCTACAGCGTCGCCGCGTGGCGCCTCGGTTACCGAAGCGAGGCGCTCCGGTTGGCCGAGCGCACCTTTGACAGGTTGGCGCGTACCGATCCCACCGCCGCGGCGATGAAGGCGATAGTTCTCGCATTGCAGTGGCACGCCGGTGAACACGACGCGGTGGCTCAACATTGGGTTGACCGCGCACGAGGCCTGCTCGCCGGCGCGTCGGCGGTCGGTGCACGCGGTTACCTCGCCTATCTCGAAGCCGCGGCCGCACTCGATGCGGGCGATGCGGCCACGGCGGCGCGAGCCGCGGCGGTGTTGCGCGATACGGCCAGCGGTACGGGCGACCCGACCCTGGCGGTGCTCGGGCGGGTCGTCGACGGAGTGACCGCATTGATGGAATCCCGCGTCGCGCAGGGGTATCGGCTTCTCGATGACGCGCTGGTGCCGGTTATCGATGATCGGATTGCGCTCGAATGGGCCGGTGACCTGTATCGGCTCGTGCTGCGTTCGGGTGACCGGGTGGACGCAAGTCACCGGCGGGCGTGGACGGTGTCCATGCGGCGCTGGGTGGTGCACACCGGGGTCGTCGTCGACACCGGCGTCGCGCCGTGACGAGCCTGCCTCAGTTGGCCGGCGACCGGCTGTTCGTGACGGACGGCGGCCTGGAAACCGAACTGGTCTTCCACGACGGCATCGACCTGCCCTGTTTTGCGGCGTTCCCGTTAGTCACCGATCCAGACACCCGCGCCAGACTGGCGCGGTACTACAACGGCTATCTGGACATCGCGCGCAGACATTCCGCGGGGTTCGTGATGGAAACGCCGACGTGGCGGGCCAACCCCGACTGGGCCGAGCAGCTCGGCTACTCGGCCGCGCGGCTCGAGGATGCGAACAGGGCCGCGATCGCCCTCGCTGAGGAGATCCGCGCGACTGGGGCGGCCGACGGCATCCCCACCGTCGTCAGCGGATGCATCGGCCCGCGCGGGGACGGCTACGACCCCGACAGCGCGATGACGGCCGAGGAGGCCGAGGACTATCACCGCGTACAGATCGGCACCTTCGCTGACACTTCTGCCGACCAAGTCACCGCGATCACGATGACCAATGCGGCAGAGGCGGTCGGCATCGTGAATGCGGCTGCCGCGGCAGGTATTCCGTCGGCCATCTCGTTCACCGTGGAGACCGACGGGAAGCTTCCCACGGGCCAGTCGCTGCACGACGCCGTCGACCAGGTGGACGCGATGACCGATTCCGCTGCGGCCTACTTCATGATCAACTGCGCACACCCGACGCATTTCATGCCTGCCCTCGAAGACGAGGGGGCGTGGCGGCAGAGGATCGTCGGCTTGCGTGCGAACTCGTCTCGGAGAAGTCACGCCGAGCTCGACGAGGCAACCGAACTCGACGAGGGTGACCCGCGCGAGCTCGGCACCTTGCACGCCGAGCTGCGGGATCGGGTTCCTGCGGTTCGGGTGCTCGGCGGGTGCTGCGGCACCGATGCCCGACACGTGGCCGCGATCGTCTCGGCGTGGAGGACGAATTAGGCTCCTGCGGGATGCCTGCCCTCGACGCGATCGCCGACTGGCCTGTCCCAACTGCCGCCGCGGCGGTGGTCGGACCGTCCGGTGTTCTGGCCGAGCACGGCGATGTGGCGCACAGGTTCGGGCTGGCTTCGGTGACCAAGCCGTTGGTTGCCCGCGCCATTCAGATCGCGATCGAGGAGGGCGTGCTCGAACTCGACACCCCCGCAGGGCCGCCGGGTTCGACAGTGCGTCATCTGCTGGCCCACGCCTCCGGTTACGCGATGCACAACGATCAGGTGATGTCAGAACCCGGAAAGCGGCGGATCTACTCGAACTACGGGTTCGGCGTGGTCGCGGCCGCGGTGGCGAGTGAAGCGGGCATCGACTTCGACCGCTACCTCGCCGAGGCCGTCTTCGAACCGCTTGGCATGACGTCCAGCGATCTCGAGGGCGGCGCCGAGGCAGCGGGCTATGGCGCCACCTCTACGGTCGCCGATCTGGCGTTATTCGTCCGTGACCTGCTACGACCGGTGCTGGTGTCTGCCGAGATGCATGCCGAGGCGACCGCTGTACAGTTCCCCGGGCTAACAGGAGTGCTGCCGGGCTTCGGGGTGCAGAGGCCCAACGATTGGGCACTGGGTTTCGAGCTTCGAGACGCCAAGTCGCCGCACTGGACGGGGTCGGCAAACTCGGCGCGCACCCACGGTCATTTCGGCCAGTCAGGGACGTTCATCTGGGTCGATCCGGACCGTGACCTGGCGCTTGTCGCGCTCACCGATCGCAATTTCGGCGACTGGGCCTACGTGCCCTGGCCGGCACTCTCTGATGCCGTGATCGCCGAATTCGACGGCAAACAAATCGGGGACTAGCGCAACAGGGGCCTCACAAGGCACAATAGACACGTTCGACACAATTTCAACTCATCGCATTCACCAGGTCGTTGGGGAAGACGTCCCTCGTGGAGCGAAGGAGTAGCAATGCGTGCGTCGAACCAGTTCGCCGACTCAACGACGGGCGTGGTTTTCATCCACGCCTCGCCAGCGGCCGTGTGCCCGCATGTCGAGTGGGCGTTGTCGTCGACCCTTCATTCCAGAGCAAATCTGACCTGGAGTGCGCAGCCGGCGATGCCCGGTCAGCTGCGTGCGGTCACCAATTGGGTTGGTCCGGTCGGCACCGGCGCGCAGCT
Source organism: Mycobacterium sp. (assembly GCF_032159775.1). Classification (GTDB taxonomy): domain Bacteria; phylum Actinomycetota; class Actinomycetes; order Mycobacteriales; family Mycobacteriaceae; genus Mycobacterium. Next base: position 22,265 of record NZ_JAVHWK010000006.1, on the reverse strand, counting down.
CGCGAACGCGCTGCGGTCGTGGTCGGTGCTGCGATTCGAGGTGACCGAGGACCCCAGCCCAGGCGTGGACGGGCAACGGTTCTGCCACACCCCGCAACTGGGCTTGTGGAGCGGCGCGATGAGCGCCAACGGCGATGTGATGGTCGGCGAGATGCGGATGCGCTCGCTGATGTCCGAGGGGGCGGACATGCTCGTCGCCGAACTCGACTCGGTGCTCGGCACCGCATGGGACGAGGCCCTCGAGCCCTATCGCAGCGGAGGCGACACGGGCGAGGTGCCCTGGCTCAACCGCGGAGTCGGGTAGCCGACGACAATCAATCGCGGAGTCGGGTAGCCGACGACATTCAATCGCGGAGTCGGGTAGCGGGCCGAAGGATTTTCAGCGCGCCAGGCACCGCCGACACCTCGACGGGCAGCGGACAGACGTACTCGCCGTCGGCGTAGGCGTTGATGCCGGGGGAGTCGACGGTGATCGTTTGCGCACGGGCGGTGCGCACCTCGTCGAGGTCGACGTGGGTGCCCTTGAACACGGTGGGAAACAACCGAATCAGCTTGGTCCGCGACGCGGACGCCACCATGGTGGCGTCGAGCAATCCGTCGGTGGGGTCCGCGTTCGGACAGATCCTCATGCCCCCGCCGTAGCTCCTGGTGTTGCCGAATGCGGCAAGTGTGAGATCGGTGACGACTTCTTCGCCGTCGAAGGACAACCTGAACGGCAGCAGCCGCAGCTTGGACAACTCGGCGACCATGGCCACGTTGTATCGCATCCGGCCGTGCGGCCACCGCATCCGATTGGTGCGATCGGTGACGAGCGAGTCGAAGCCGGCGGCCATCACGGTGCCGAACCATTTATCGGTGCCGTCGGCGCCCTTGATCCGGCCAAGGTCGACCGTCTGCACCGCGCCATCGACGACGACATCGGCGGCAGCCTCGGAATCTGTTGTCGGAATGTGAAATTCGCGCGCATGGTCGTTTCCGGTTCCCGCCGGGATGATGGCCAGCGGAACGTCGGTTTGCGCCAGCACCTGAAGCGCAAGCGAGATGATGCCGTCCCCGCCTACGACCACCAGTGCGTCCATCCCGCGCTCCAATGCGCCGTCGACGAGTCGTCGGGCATGCTCGGCATCGGTTCCCGCGATCGCGACGACGTCGACGCCGCGGCGATGCAGTTGAGCCACCGCCCGTTCGGCCGCATGCGGCGCGCTGCCGTGCCCCGACGCGGGGTTGGTCAGCATCGTGACACGGCCTATGGTCACGGAATCAGCTTGCCCGGGTTGAGGATTCCCGCCGGATCGAGTGTCGCCTTGACCGCCTGCAGCACCTTGACACCGACGTCGCCTACCTCATCGCGCATCCACGGCCGATGATCGGCACCGACCGCGTGGTGATGCGTGATCGTGGCGCCGGTGCGCACCATCGCGTCCGACGCCGCGGTCTTCGCTTTGCGCCACTGCTCGATCGGGTTGCCGCGTTGTCCGGCGACGACGGTGAAGTAGAGCGACGCCCCGGTGGGATACACATGCGAAATGTGGCACAGCACAAGCGCAGGCGTGCCGGTTTCGGCCAGCGCGGTCGTCAACGCCTCGGTCACAGCGGATTTCAGCGCGGGGATGTTGGACCAGTTGGTGGCCGTCTCCAACGTTTCGCACAACGCGCCCGCCGACAGTAGCGAGTCGCGCAGGTACGGCGCGTTGAAGCGGCCGTGCTCCCATGCGCGCGCCGGCGCCTCGCCAAGCGACGTGCCGCCCTTGGCCTTCAATAGCGCCCGGGTTTCGGCATGCCTGCTCTCGACATGTTCCTCCGAGCCTTCGAACACCGTAATCGCCAAACACCCCCCGGTGATGCTGTTCTCGCCTATGTTTTCGGTGGTGGCGAGGTTCACGCCGGTCTCGGCCTCGTCGGAGAGCCGCAGCACGGTCGGCCCTGTACCGGTCTGGGCGACGGCACGCAGGCCGTCCGCGCCGGTGTCGAAGTCGGGAAACGACCAGGCTTCATACCGGGTCGCGGCAGGCGCTGGGTGAACCTTCACGCGAACGCGGGTGATGACGCCGAACACCCCTTCGGAGCCGATCAACAACTGCCGCAGATCCGGGCCCGCCGCGGACTCCGGTGCACGACCGAGATCCAGAATGCCTGCAGGGGTGATCGCGCGGAGACCGCGCACCATGTCGTTGAATCGTCCGTAGCCCGCCGAGTCCTGCCCGGATGACCTGGTGGCGGCGAATCCGCCGATCGTCGCGAATTGGAAGCTCTGCGGGAAGTGCCCTAGCGAGAATCCCCGCTCACCCAGCAGACGTTCGGCAGCCGGTCCTGTGACGCCGGCGCCGAGCTCGGCCTCCCCAGATACCTCGTCGAGGTGGTGCAGTTCGTTCAGCCTGCGCAGATCGAGCGAGATCACCGCCTCGAAGTGACCGCGCAGCGGATCGAGGCCGCCGACGACGCTGGTGCCTCCGCCGAAGGGGATCACGGCGATGCTGCGCTGCCCGCACAGCCGCAGGATGTCTGCCACCTCGTCTTCGTCACCGGGCAGCAGCACCGCATCGGGTGCGTCCTGGACTCCCGGGTCGCGGCGCCGCAGCAGATCGAGTGTGGACTTTCCGCCTGCGCGAAGCAGCCTGGCGCCGTCGTCGACATCGCAGTTCTTCGCCCCGACGATGTCGACCAGCGCATCGCGATCAGCGGGCGAAATTGCCGACGGTCGCAGCTTGACCTGTTCGGGGTCGAGTTCGGGAAGCGGGACGTCCCCGACACCGAGTGCCTGTGTCAGCAGATTTCGAATTCCCTCGGAGAGCGGCTTCGCCTGCTCCGGGTCGCCCCATGCATCCCACTTCATCATGCGTTACAGTATTACATATGCTGTCAATCAGTAATGAGCTCTCGACCGACGTCGGCGACCGGATTCTCGACGCCGCGGCGAGTTGCGTGGTCGCCTACGGCATCGACCGGGTGACGCTGGCAGAAATTGCCCGCCGGGCCGGCGTGAGCAGGCCGACCATCTACCGCCGCTGGCCCGACACGCAGGCGCTGCTGGCGGCGCTGCTGACCGCGCGGATCGTCGGAGTGCTGCGCGATGTGCCGTCGCGAGGCGCTGGACGCGAAGCTCTTGTCGAGCGGATCGTCGGTGTCGCAGAACGGCTCCGGCACGACGACGTCGTCATGTCCGTGTTTCACTCCGCACCCGAGCTGGCCATGGTCTACATCGCAGAACGCCTCGGCACCAGCCAGCAGATCCTCATCAACGCGGTCGCCGCCGAGCTCAAGGTGGCTCAGCGGGACGGCAGCGTGCGGGCCGCGGACCCGCGTCAACTCGCCGCCATGTGCCTGCTGATAACCCAGTCGACCATCCAGTCCGCACAGATCGTCGAACCGATCCTCGACGCCGACGCCCTCGCCGTCGAGCTCGCCCACACACTGAACGGATACCTCAGGCCATGACGAATTCGGCTGCCCTCAACGCATCTCGTCGCGCACGCGAGATGACGGCGCTGGCCGACACCCAGAGGCTGGACGTCTTGGTCATCGGCGGTGGCATCACCGGAACGGGGATCGCGCTGGACGCCGCATCCCGCGGGCTCACGGTTGCCCTCGTTGAAAAGCATGACCTGGCTTTCGGGACGAGCCGATGGAGCTCCAAGCTCGTGCACGGCGGCCTGCGCTACCTGGCGACCGGCAACGTCGGCATCGCCAGGCGCAGCGCCGTCGAGCGCGGAATCCTGATGACGCGCAACGCGCCGCATCTCGTCAGCGCCATGCCTCAACTCGTTCCCTTGCTGCCCGCGATGGGCAGCGCGGAACGAGCGCTGGTGCGTACCGGCTTCCTTGCCGGGGATGCGTTGCGCGCTATGGCGGGTACCCGGTCGTCGACACTGCCCCGGTCTCGGCGCATCTCTGCCAGCCGGGCCGCCGACATGGTCCCCGCGGTCCGGCGCGAAGGCCTCAGCGGCGGCCTGCTTGCATATGACGGGCAGTTGATCGACGACGCGCGCCTGGTCGCCGCCGTCGCCAGGACGGCCGCTCAGCACGGCGCGGTCATCCTGACCCGGGTGGCAGCATCCGATGTCACCGGCACCACGGTGCGGCTGACCGACCAGCTGACCGGTGAGTCGTTCGACGTGAACGCCCGCGCCGTGATCAATGCCAGTGGCGTTTGGGCGGGAGAGGTCGATAGCTCGATCAAATTGCGACCCAGCCGTGGCACCCATCTTGTGTTCGATGCCGAAACGTTCGGAAATCCGGCGGCGGCGTTGACCATTCCCATACCGGGTGAGCTGAACCGCTTCGTCTTCGCGATGCCGGAGCAGCTGGGCCGGGTGTATCTGGGCCTGACGGATGAGGACGCGCCGGGACCGATACCCGATGTCCCCGAACCGACTTCGGAGGAGATCGGCTTTCTGCTCGATACCGTCAACACCGCGCTGAATGTCAAGCTCGGCCGTGACGACGTGATCGGTGCCTACGCGGGACTGCGGCCGTTGATCGACACAGGAGCGGGCCGCACGGCTGACGTGTCGCGCAACCATGCGGTCGTCGAATCGCCGTCGGGATTGATCAGCGTGATCGGCGGCAAGCTGACCGAGTACCGCTTCATGGCCGAGGATGTACTCGACAAAACCGTTGCGCTGCGAGGGCTCTCCGCGGGACGCTGCAGGACCCAAAATGTACCGCTTGTCGGTGCGCCGTCGAATCCGGTTGCGGCGCTGCCTGTTCCCACCGACCTGCCGTCGTCGTTGGTCGCCCGGTTCGGAGCCGAGGCGCCGAACGTGGTCGCCAAGGCCACCTGCGACCGGGCAGGCGATCCGGTGGCCGACGGTATCGACGTGATTCGGGCGGAATTCGAGTACGCGGTCACCCACGAGGGCGCGCTGAGCGTGGGCGATATCGTCGACCGGCGCACCCGAATCGGGCTGGTCGACTCCGACAGGAACAGGGTGTTGACTGTGGCGGAGGAATTGCTCGCTGGAGGTGTTTGATGAGTCTGGCTCACGAACGGGTCGAGGTGCGACTGCCTGCAAATGGATCGTTCACCCAGATGGCGTTCAACGTCGACGACATCGAGGCCGAGGTGTCCGAATTGCGCCGCCGGGGTGTGGTGTTCGAGGATAACGGCATCCCCGGGCTGGCAATGGTAGACAACATCGTCGACGTACCGGGTAACTATCCGAGCAAAGACCGCGGCGAGCGAGGTGCGTGGTTTCGCGACAGCGAAGGCAACATGCTCGGCATCGGCCAGGCCATCGAATGATGCGGATCGCGGCAATCGCTGCGGTGCTCGCGGTGCTGTCGGTATCCGCCGCCGCAACTGCCGCAGCCGACCCCGGGATATCGAGCGGAAAGACGTACTCCGAGAAGACGACCTCGATCGAGGGCACCACCACCGACCGGTTGGGCCACTGGAACGCGATGTTCACCGAACTCTCCGGCGGAGACCCTGCGGTGGTCGAGGCGTTCAACCACGCCAGTCATATCGCGGCCACTGAACAGATCGACAGGGCGAAGTCCGAATCCAACCCAGGCGAACAGTGGAACTTCGAATCCAGCGGGCAAGTGACGTTTCGCAGCATCGTGGTGGCTCAGCTCGTTCTGGGTACGCACTACTACGGCGTCCACCCGACCTCCTACATCAGCACCGTCGTGATCGACAGCCGAAGCGCTGATCCGGTCATGCTCGGCGACCTGTTCACCGACCAGCAGGCGGGGCTGCGCCGGTTGTCCGAGCTCACCGGTGCGGAGCCGCGCGCCGAGAACTTCGTGAACTGGATCCCGACTGCCGAGGGGTTGGAGATCCATTTCGCCCCTTATCAATTCGGCATCGCGCTGCCGGAGACCAAGACCGTGTCCTGGGCCGCGCTGGCCGATCTGATCGCTCCCACGATGACCGGGATAACGCAGGCCTGACTCGATAACGAACGCCGCCGGGCCAAAACGCCGCCCGCGTTGAGGACGGGCGGCGTCTTGGAGCTACAGCTTGTAGAGAGCTACGAAGCCATTGCGTCGTACAGCCGAGCGATATCCGCGGGAGCCACGTTCGAGCCGCACTGCTGGCGCAATGAACGCAACGGTTGCGCAATACGCTGCAGCTCGGCCCATTGGGACTGGTGCCCGACGAAGTAGTTTCGAATGGCGCCCTCGGCGTCACCGCTCTGGCCTGCCTCGGTGACGGCCTTGTTCGCGTCAGGATGGCCGGCGAACCACTGGCCGGTTTGTGCCCCCACCGTGCCGATGGCGTTGCTCAATCCCGATACGGTGCAGTCGGCGTCGGCGGACGCCGTCGGCAGCGCGACGGTGGTAGCAGCCATTCCTCCGAGCACTCCTGCGGCAAGAACGCCGGCGATTCCACGACGCACGGTGTTACCAGACATCTGCATTCCTCACTCCTATGTCGGGACCCTGCATGGTCCCCCGACGCAATGGGTCTCTACCCACAGTACGGATGCGAGGATTTAACGAGGTCACCGCGAAAACTTCGCGGAAACTTCGCGAAACGGCCTACAGCGGGATGTTCTTGTGCCGCCCGCGCCGTGCGGGCGCCTCGGCGAGTGCCTGGGTCAGCTTGCTGCGGGTGTGCGACGGGTCGATCTTCTCGTCGACGACGCCGATCTCGATGGCGGAATCCACACCGCCGGCGATCCGTTCGTGCTCGGCGGCAAGCTCCTCGTGCAGGGCCTCGCGCTCGTCTTCAGGCGCAGCGGCCAGCCTCCTCTTGTGCAGGATGCCGACTGCGGCCTTGGCGCCCATCACGGCGACCTCCGCATCCGGCCACGCGAACACCTTCGTCGCATTGAGCGAGCGCGAGTTCATCGCGATGTAGGCGCCGCCGTAAATCTTTCGCGTCACCAGCGTGACCCGCGGAACGGTGGCCTCGCCGAACGCGTGCAACAGCTTGGCGCCGCGGCGCACCACGCCACCCCACTCCTGGTCGACACCGGGCAAATAGCCGGGCACGTCGACCACGACGACAAGCGGAATGCCGAACGCGTCGCACAGGCGCACGAAACGTGCTGCCTTCTCGGCGCTTTCGGAGTTCAGGCAGCCGCCGAGTCGGAGCGGGTTGTTGGCCAGCACGCCGACCGTCCGGCCCGACAGCCGGCCGAGGCCGATCACCATCGACGGCGCCCACTTGGCCTGGAACTCTTCGAAGGGCGCGTCGTCGTCAAGGAGTGCTTCCAGGAGAGGATGCACATCGTATGCACGACGCGGCGACTCGGGCAGCAGCGCGTGCAGGTCGGAGTCACCGGCCTCTGCCTTGGTGCGGTCGAAATGGCCCTGCTGGCAGAACAATCCGACTAGGCGGCGACCGCGCGCGTACGCGTCGAGCTCATCGTCGGCGACGATGTGGCACACGCCGGACTTCTTGTGGTGGGTATCTGGTCCGCCCAGCGACGCCATGTCGACGTCCTCGCCGGTGACACTGCGCACGATGTCGGGGCCGGTGACGAAAACCCGGCTGTCCGGCGCCATCACGATGACGTCGGTCAGGGCGGGGCCGTATGCGGCGCCGCCCGCGGCGAAGCCGACGACCACCGAGATCTGCGGGATGTAACCGGATGCACGGATCATCGCCTCGAAGACCAAGCCGACCGCGTGCAGCGCCTTGACGCCCTCGGCCAGCCGGGCACCGCCGGAGTGCCAGATTCCGATGATCGGGCTCTGCTCCTCGATGGCGGTGTCGTAGGCGTTGACGATGTGGGCACAGCCCTCCACGCCCATGGCGCCGCCCATCACGGTCCCATCGGTGCAAAACGCGATGGTCCGGACACCGTTGACGGTTCCTCCGGCGGCGAGCACGCCCGAGCGGTCACGCTCGTGCAGCAGTTCCAGGGTGCAGTCGTCGTCGAAGAACGTCTTGAGGCGCAGCAGCGGATCACGAGGATCCAATGATTCGCCGACTGTCTCGGGGGCCGTGATTGTCATCGAAACCTCCTGTAAGGGCCGGATATCGGGGCGCTCAGTACTTCCCGAAGGCGAGCGCCACATTGTGCCCACCGAATCCGAACGAATTGTTGATCGCGTAGTTGTAGTTGCCGGGTCGCGGCGAACCGGCCACGACGTCGAGGTCGATTTCCGGGTCCAGATTCTTCAGGTTGAGCGTCGGCGGGATGACACCGTCGCGCAGCGCGAGCATCGTCAAAATGGATTCGACGGCACCGACTGCGCCGACCGAATGGCCCAGCGCACCCTTGGGTGCGAATACCGCAGGCTTGTGGCCGCCCATCGCGTTGTTGATCGCCTTGCCTTCGGCGATGTCGCCGACGCTGGTGCCGGTGGCGTGCGCGTTCACGTGATCGATGTCGGTCGGCGAAAGGCCGGCCAGCTGGATGGCACGCGTCATCGCGTGGCCCGCCTGCTCACCATTGGGGTCGGGCGCGACGATGTGATATCCATCCGACGTGACGCTTGCGCCCATCAAGCGCGCGATGATGTTGGCTCCGCGCGCCTTTGCGTGCTCCTCGGTCTCGATGACGATGAGTGCTCCGGCTTCGCCGAACACGAAACCGTTGCGATCCTTATCGAACGGACGGCATGCGCCCGCCGGGTCATCGTTACTGGTCGACAGCACGATCCGCATCTGCGCGAATCCTGCGATCGGCACCGCCTCGATCTTGGTCTCGACGCCACCGCAGATGGCCACGTCAGCCTCGCCGAGCACGATGTTGCGCCATGCGTGCGCGATGCCCTCGGAGCCGGACGCGCACGCCGAGATCGGGGTGATGACCCCGGCCCTGGCCTTGCGTTCCAGCCCGACCGCGGCGGCTGCCGCGTTGGGCATGTACATCTGAACCGCGAGCGGCGAAACCCCACGCAGGCCCTTGGCCCGCATGCCCTCGTAGGCGAAGAGCAGCTCCTCGCTCGATCCCATTCCGGTGCCGATCGACACCATCAGTCGCTTGGGATCGACCTCGGGTTCACCGGCGTTCTTCCAGACCCGCCGGCTCATGATCGTCGACATCTTCTGCAGATACGACAGCCGACGCAGCTCGACCCGCGTCAGCTCACCGTCGAAATCCTCCAGCAAGTGCCCGCCAATTCGAACGGGAAGGTCGTATTCCTCGACGAACGAGTCATCCAAAAGCCGGATGCCACTCTGTCCCTCCAGAAGCTTCTTCCACGTGCCCTCAGCATCGGTTGCCAAGGCAGTCGTCATGGCAACACCCGTGACGACAACATTGGGGAAGCCGTTCCCCGTAGCCAACCCAGTCATTTCGCTGCGATGGTTCCTTTCCCCCCCTGCGCGTCAGTACTTGCCGAAAGCCAGCGCGACGTTGTGTCCACCGAATCCGAAGGAGTTGTTGATCGCGTACTTGTAGTCGCCATACCGGGGCTCGCCCGCGACGACGTCCAGATCGATCTCCGGATCGGGTGTTTCGTAGTTGAGCGTCGGCGGGATGACACCGTCGCGGAGCGACAGCACCGTCAGTACCGACTCGAGCGCGCCGACCGCACCGATGGAGTGGCCGAGCGCGGACTTCGGTGCGTACACAGCGGCGTGTTGCACACCGGCGACGCGGATCGCGTTCGCCTCCGCGGTGTCACCGATCGAGGTGGCCGTGGCATGGGCGTTGACGTGCTGGATGTCCTTGGGCTCCAGGCCGGCAAGTTCCATCGAGCGCTTCATCGCCTGGCCGGCGCGCAAACCGTCGGCGGCAGGCGCGACCATGTGGAAGGCATCGGAGGTGATGCCGGCGCCCATGATCCGAGCCAGCGGCTGAGCGCCGCGAGCCTTTGCGTGCTCCTCGGTCTCGATAACCATGAGCGCACCTGCCTCGCCGAACACGAAGCCGTCGCGGTCCTTGTCGAACGGACGCGAAGCACCCTCGGGGTTGTCGTTGCGGGTCGACATGGCACGCATCATCGAGAACGCCGCGATCGGCAGCGCTTCGATGCCGCCCTCCACGCCACCGCAGACCGCGATGTCTGCGTCGCCCATGACGATCTGCCGCCACGCGTGCGCGATGGCCTCCGAGCCCGACGAACACGCCGATACCGGCGTCATGACGCCGGCGCGGGCGCCGAGCTGCAGGCCGATGACGGCAGCGGCGCCGTTCGGCATGATCATCTGAACGGCGAGCGGTGACACCTTGCGGGGTCCGCCCTCGTTCATCAGGTCATAGGTCTCGACGATCTTCTCGCCGCCACCCAGACCGGTGCCGACGACGACGGCGAAGCGGTCCGGATCGACCTCGGGTGACCCCGCGGCCTCCCAGATCTGGCCACCGAGCAGTTTGGCCATCCGCTGGACATACGACATACGTCGCAGGTCCAGCCGTCCCATATGGTCGTCGACGGGCTCCTTCAGGTGGCCACCGATGTGCACGGGCAGGTCCCATTTGGTGACGAACTCGTCCTCGAGGACGCGGATGCCGCTTTCGCCCGCCAACAAGCCCTTCCACGTGCTCTCGATGTTGCCCGCGATCGATGTCGTCGCCGTGACGGCGGTCACCACAACGTTGGGGAAACCGCCGTTAGCAGTGGAAGGCCTGGTCACGTGCGATCCGCTTCGATCTTCTCGCGCAGCGCTGCGGCAGCCTCGGGGTTCTCTTCCTCGAGCTTCTGGATGTAGGAGACGACGTCACCTACGGTGCGCAGGCCTGCGAGGTCCTCATCGGGGATCTTCACGCCGTACTTGTCCTCGGTCTGAACGGCGATCTCGACCATCGACAGCGAGTCGATGTCCAGGTCGTCGACGAACGACTTCTCGGGGGTAACCTCCGACGGCTCGATGCCGGTGACTTCTTCGATGATCTCGGCGAGACCGGAGATGATTTCTGCCTGAGTGGCGGCCACTATGGCTCCTTCTAATTTGTTGTGTTACTGCGAATTACGTTGATATGCAGTTGTGCTGTCCCCGACGGCGCCGGGAATCAGACCTCTAGAGCTCGGATAGCCCGTCCAGGTCGGCGGGGGTTTTGACGGCCTTCGTCGGAACCCCTTTCAGTTCTCGCTTGGCGATTCCGGCGAGTGTTCCGGCGGGCGGGAACTCGACGATCGCGGTCACGTTCGATTGCCGGAGAGTCTCCGTGCACAGATCCCAGCGCACCGGCCGAGTCAGCTGTGCGACCAGCTTGCTCATGGCGTCGGCCGCCGAGGCGACCGGCTGGCCGTCGGCGTTGGACAGCAGGGTGGCGGTCGGTTCGGCGGTTGAGATGCCGTCAGCCGCCGCGGCGTACCCGTCGGTGGCGGCCGCCATGTAGTGCGTGTGGAAAGCGCCGGCGGTGGCAAGAGCGCGGACGCGCGCCTTCTCCGGCGGATCCTCGGCCAGCTTGCTCAGGGCGGTCAGGCTGCCCGCTGCGACGATCTGGCCTGCTGCATTGCGGTTCGCGGGCACCAGGTCCAGCGCTTCGAGGCGGCTCAGCACCTCGGCCTCGTCGCCGCCGAGCACCGCGGACATGCCGGTGGGCTCGGTCGCGCACGCCTTGGCCATCTCCGCGCCGCGGGTGGCGGCCAGCGCCACTGCGTCGTCGCTGGAGATCACGCCGGCGATCGCGTAGGCGGCGATCTCGCCGACTGAGTGCCCGGCCGCGATGAAGTCCCGTCCGGCCAGCAGGCCGCGCTTGGTCAACTCTTCCCAGGCAAGCAGCGTCGCGGCCACGACAAGCGGCTGCGTTACGGCGGTGTCGGTGATTTCCTCCGCTGTCGCGGTGGTGCCGAGTGTGGCCAGGTCTAGACCGCTGGACTCCGACCAGGTGGAGATACGGTCAGCCGCACCGGGCAGCTCCAGCCATGAGGCGAGCATGCCGGGCGTCTGCGATCCCTGTCCGGGAGCAAGCAATGCGAGCACTCTCTAAGAGAACACTGTGGGAACCCATCTGCGCGGTGTAAGAGATTATGAACCTCGTCTTATTCTTTTGTGGAGATCCCACAAAACAGCATGTGATGGGACACCATCGATATCTGACCGAAATCTGTTAGCCTGCCCGGTCCTCGCTGGGTGCGGCCTTTGGGCGGGTCGATATCTGTGCGCTGGCCATGTTCGACGTGCTGGAATGCTGTGCTTGCCTCGTCAGCCGTCCGACGGTGGATGCCACCCGCAGGACGTACGCGTCGCGCGGGGTGGTCGGATCTCGCCCAGTGAAGTCGGCGATGCGTTTGAGGCGATATCGCACGGTGTTTGGATGAACGAACAACTTGCGGGCACACGCTTCGATCGCGCCGCCGGAGTCCAGATAAGCGTCCAGCGTTTCAGTTAATGCCGGACCTGCGTCGCCCAGCGGCCTCATCACCTCGGTTTCCAGTGCCGCGATGGCCGACGCGTCGCCGAGCAGGGCCCGTTCAGGCAAAAGCTCACGCGCGACGACGGGTCGCGGCGCACCGGTCCAGCCCGCGACGGCGTTCATCCCCGCGATCGCCTCGGTGGCGCTCCAGTGCGCTGTAGAGAGCGTCGGTGCGGTCGGTCCGATGACCACGGGCGCTTCGGCGAAAACGGTGAGAAGGTCGCTGAGGAATCGGTCGGTGAGGCTCAGCGGGCCCGACACGATGGTCACCAGCCAGGTGCCATGCACGTCCGACAGCGCCGCGCGCCCGTGTCTCTTGACCACATCGTGAACGTCGTCGCTGGCCAGGTCGATGCGGTCGGGCTGCGGGATACCGACGATGACCGTGGCGGGTGCGGTGGCGTCCCAGTTCAGCGCCGCGGCCTGGGACTGAAGTTCGGGCCCGGTGTCGCCGCGTACGACCGCGTCGACGATGTTGGCTTCCATCCTGGTGTCCCAGGCGCCCCGCGCCTCGGCCTGGTCGGCGTATGCGGTGGCGGCAGCGAACGCCAAGTCGCGGCTGTACCGCAGGATGCCGGCCGTTAACGCGGTCAGCTGCTTTTCGGATCGGGCCAGCAGCGGCACCACTTCCTCGAAGAACTCCATGGTGACGCGCACCAACTCCACGGACTGCCGCAGCGCGATGCGCCTGCGAAGATCCTGCGGCACTACCTCGAAGGCCTGCGCCGTGTAGCTGACGTCGCCGTTGGGGTTGCGCATCCACTCCGCGAAGTTCACCACCGCGGTCTGCACCACCAGCTGGACGCTGGCGCGCTGCGAGGCTTCGAGGTCGGCGAAGAACGGCAGCCGTTCCTCCAGGACGTGCACCGCCTGGGTGGCCAGCCGGCCCGAATATTGGCTCAACCGGCGAAGCACCGACTCGGGGATGGTCTCCAATACCTCGAGCGTGGAGGCGGGAGGGACGAACCGATTGTCGGTCATCCCTAAAAGCTACGCCAGTTTTCTGGCGGTTTCCTCCAACAACTGCCGCGAGTCAGGCCACTCCGGGGTCTGAGGTCTGCTCCGGCGCTGCCAGCACGTCATCGATTTCGTATTTGTTGGCCGCCTCGATGGCCTGCGACTGGTCGATCTCCCCATCGACGGCAAGCGCCTCCAGCACCGCCACCACCACCGATTCGGCGTCGGTGTTGTAGTAACGCCGCGCCGCGGGACGGGTATCGGAGAACCCGAAACCGTCGGTGCCCAACGTGACGTAGGTGTTCGGCATCCAGGGCCGGATCTGCTCGGTAACCGCGCGCATCCAGTCCGAGACGGCCACGGCCGGCCCCCGGGTATCGGCGAAGGCCTTGGTGATGTACGGCACGCGTGCAGGGCGGTCGGGGTAGCGCAGCTTCTCCTTCTCGATCTCGACGCCATCGCGGTTGAGCTCACCCCAACTGGTCACCGACCAGACGTCGGCCGCCACGTCCCATTCGTCGGCCAGCAACTCCGCCGCCTTGATCGCCGATGGCATCGCCACCCCCGACACCAGGATGTGCGCCTGCTTGGACTTCTGCTCCGGCGCGGGCCGGTAGCGGTAGATGCCTCGCAGCAGGCCCTCGATGTCGAGGCCTTCCGGTTCGGCGGGCTGCTTGTAGGGCTCGTTGTAGATGGTGATGTAGAAGTAGACGTTCTCCGGATCCTCGCCGAACATGCGAGCCAACCCGCTTTCGACGATGTAGGCGATCTCGAAGGCGAACGCAGGGTCATAGGCCACCACAGCAGGATTGGTGGCCGCCAACAGCAGCGAGTGTCCGTCGGCGTGCTGGAGTCCCTCGCCGACGAGCGTGGTCCGGCCTGCCGTCGCACCCAACACGAAGCCGCGGGCCATCTGGTCGGCGGCGGCCCACAATCCGTCGCCGGTGCGTTGAAAACCGAACATCGAATAGAAGATGTAGAGCGGAATCATCGGTTCGTTGTGGGTGGCGTAGGACGTGCCCGCCGCGGTGAACGACGCAGTCGACCCTGCTTCGTTGATGCCTTCGTGCAGGATCTGGCCGATGTCACTTTCCTTGTACGCCAGCATCAATCCCGCGTCGACGGCCGTGTACAGCTGCCCATTGCGGTTGTAGATCTTGAGGCTCGGGAACCACGAGTCCATACCGAACGTGCGCGCCTCGTCCGGGATGATCGGTACGATTCGCGGGCCGATCTCCTTGTCGCGCAGCAGTTCCTTGAACGTGCGCACCATCGCCATGGTGGTCGCAACCTCTTGGTTTCCCGAGCCCTTCTTGAGCGCCTTATAGGTGTCGCGACCCGGCAGCGTCATCGCCTTGGACTTCGTCCGCCGCTCAGGCACGAAGCCGCCCAACGTCCGTCGTCGGTCGAGCATGTACCGGATCTCGGGTGCATCCGGGCCGGGGTGGTAGTACGGCGGCAGATAGGGATTCTTGTCGAGTTCCTCGTCACTGACTGGAATGCGAATGGCGTCCCGGAACTGCTTGAGGTCTTCTGCAGCAAGCTTTTTCATCTGGTGGGTGGCGTTGCGGCCCTCGAAGTGCGAGCCAAGCGAATAGCCCTTGATCGTTTTGGCCAGAATGACCGTCGGCTGCCCCTTGTGCTCGGTCGCCGCACGATAGGCGGCGTACACCTTGCGGTAGTCGTGCCCACCCCGCTTGAGGTTCCAGATCTCCTGGTCGCTCATCGGCTCCACAAGCGCTTTGGTGCGCGGGTCGCGACCGAAGAAGTGGTCGCGGACGTAGGCGCCGTCGTTGGCTTTGTAGGTCTGATAGTCCCCGTCGGGCGTGGTGTTCATCAGGTTCACCAAGGCGCCGTCGCGGTCGGCGTGCAGCAGCGCATCCCATTCGCGGCCCCATACCACCTTGATGACGTTCCATCCCGCACCGCGGAAGAACGATTCCAGCTCCTGGATGATCTTGCCGTTTCCGCGAACCGGGCCGTCGAGGCGCTGCAGGTTGCAGTTCACCACGAAGGTGAGGTTGTCGAGTGCCTCGTTGGCGGCCACCTGGATCAGACCGCGGCTTTCCGGTTCGTCCATCTCGCCGTCGCCGAGGAAAGCCCAGACATGCTGGTCAGAGGTGTCCTTGATGCCGCGGTCGTGCAGGTAATGATTGAACCGGGCCTGGAAGATCGCGTTCATGGGGCCAAGGCCCATCGACACGGTCGGGAATTCCCAGAAGTCCGGCATCAGCCGTGGATGGGGGTACGACGGGATGCCGCCGCCGGGGTGGCTGTGTTCCTGCCGGAAGCCGTCGAGCTGGTCCGCACTCAGCCGACCTTCCAGGAATGCCCGGGCGTAAATGCCCGGAGATGCGTGGCCCTGGATGTAGACCTGGTCGCCGCCGCCGGCGTGGGACTTACCGCGGAAGAAGTGGTTGAAACCGACCTCGTAGAGCGCGGCCGAAGAGGCGTACGTCGAAATATGGCCGCCCACACCAACTCCCGGACGCTGAGCGCGGTGCACCATGATGGCCGCATTCCATCGGATCCAGGCCCGGTAGCGACGCTCGATCTCCTCGTCGCCGGGGAACCAGGGCTCCAGCTCGGTTGGGATGGTGTTGACGTAGTCGGTGGACGTCAGCGACGGGATGGCCACTCGTTGTTCGCCGGCACGCTCGAGCAGCCGCAGCATCAGGTAGCGGGCCCGCGCAGGGCCCTGTCGTTCCAGCAACTGGTCGAACGACTCCAGCCACTCGGTGGTCTCATCGGGATCGATATCAGGCAGGTAGGACGCAACGCCTTCGCGGATCACGCGTACCCGGTCGGGTTCGGCTGCGGTGCCGGAGTTTTGCGCCAGATCCTGGCGCGCGAACTCGGTGGTCAACTTCCACTCCTCGGTCTTCAGGTCTAGGTCTGCGACAACCTCTATCCCCCCATCGTGCCCCACTTGCACCGCCGGTGGTGGCTAGTGGAATGAACCGCCAACCGACCTTCCAAACCGGTAACCTCTTCAGACTGTGCGGATGGGAGGACTGACCAGGTCACCGCGGCTGCGGATCCTCGCGCTGGTGGTCGGAGTCGTGGCCGGTTTCGCCATGATCGTCGTCGGATGCTCCTCCGTCATCCAAGGGTCGCCGACGGTGAACGCTGGCGACGCACCGGTCTACAAGGCCTCGGTGTCGGCTTCGGCGGAGGAGTCGTCACTGTCGTCGAGTTCCAAGGAGTCGGAACGTCGGAAATCGGCGACCACAGAGGCCGTGCACGCCTCGTGCGAGGCGTTGAGCTCGAGCAGTGTGGACTCGATCACCGCGGTCAACAATTACGTGACGTCGTTCAATTCGAGTGCCCCGGACGCGGCGTCCAAGGCCGGACCGGCCGTCGACTCGCTCAACCAAAGTGCCGATTTGGTCGCCCAGAGCATGACCGATCCGCTGTCGCCCGAGCTGCGCGACGCGCTCAACGCCTGGGTCGATGCTGCTCGGGGCGTTGCGAACGCCATCGCGGGCAATTACGGACCCGACGAATTCAACGCCTCGGTCTCCAAGTTGAACGACGTCAAGACGACGGCGCTGGACCTCTGCGATGCGGCGTATCGGTAAAGCTTTCAGCGCCGCGCGTCGCCGAATGCGCGGGTCGTGCGACGATAGGACCAACGTACGAGCATTTGAAGATTGAAGGAGGACCGACGGTGGTCGCGGCGGCAGACGCCCCGAACTACGCCCAACGGCTGGGCATCCAAAAAGATCAGGTTGTGCAGGAACTGGGCTGGGACGACGACGTCGACGACGACATCCGGGCCGACATCGAAGATGCCTGCGGCGGCGAGCTGCTCGACGAGGACGCCGACGACGTTGTTGATGTGGTGCTGCTGTGGTGGCGCGATGACGACGGCGACCTGGTGGACCGGCTGATGGACGCGATCACGCCGCTGGCCGACGATGGCGTGATCTGGGTTCTTACCCCTAAAACGGGTCATTCGGGGCACGTGATGCCCGCCGAGATCGCCGAGTCGGCGCCTACGGCGGGGCTGATGCAGACGTCGTCGGCAAACGTCGGCGACTGGAGCGCCAGTCGGCTGGTCCAACCAAAATCCAAGGCGGCGGGGCGGCGCTGATGAGCGCTTGCGCAAAGAACAGACCGCACTGATGCGGGAACCCGGGACCGAGGCCCCGGACTTCACCCTCAAGGACCAGAACGGTCAGCCGGTCAGCCTGAGTGACTTCCGCGGCGCCAAGGACGTGCTGCTGGTGTTCTTTCCCCTTGCGTTCACCGGTATCTGCCAGGGCGAGTTGGACGAGATTCGCGATAAGCTTCCGTCCTACCAGAACGACGACACCGCCACGTTGGCTATCTCGGTGGGACCGCCACCGACACATAAGGTTTGGGCCACTCAGAGCGGTTTCACGTTTCCGGTGCTGGCCGACTTCTGGCCGCACGGCGCGGTTGCCGCGGCCTACGGGGTGTTCAACTCTGACGCGGGTTTCGCCAACCGGGGCACGTTCGTCGTCGATCGGTCCGGGATCATCCGCTTCGCCGAGATGAAAGAGCCCGGCGAGGCGCGCGATCAGGCGGTCTGGGCCGACGCGCTGTCGGCGCTCACCACGTAGCGCGAGCGTGCGCGTCTGCACGCGACACGCCGGTGTTGAGCGGCATTCTGCGCACGCTCGCGGCCGGTTATTGGATTTCCAAGTTCGGCGATTTACCCGGTAGCCTCCCAGCGACGGGCGCGTAGCTCAGTGGTAGAGCTCTGGTTTTACACACCAGCGGTCGGCGGTTCGATACCGTCCGCGCCCACCAACACCCGAGTCTGGCTCGCTATCCCGCGGGCGGGGCGAAAAACTCCAGTGCTATGCCGTCGGGGTCGCGGAAGCTCAGCCCCGAGCCGTAGTGGGCGTCGACGATGCCGCCGTGCTCGACGCCCAGCTCGTCCAGTTTCTTCACCCACGTTTCCAGCTCCGAACGGTCCGCACAGCCGAAACCGACGTGGTCGAGGCCCGCCTGGAATTCGGTGAACCGGCCACCCTCCAGTGGTTTGTCGTGCTGGTGGATACCGAAGATGGTGCCGTCCTCGAAAGCCCACACCACGTGCCGGAACCCGGCGTCGGTGTGCTCGTCGAGCACCGGGTCGGAGCCGAACAGCGCTTGATAGAAGGGCGCGCTTGCGTCGACGTCACGCACGGTGACTGCGACGTGATTGAGTACCGCCATTGGTCCCACACTCACTTTCGAAATCGATCGATTGCCAGTTATACGATCCGCACTCGCGGCGGGTTCACCGGTGTCGGCTAGACCACACGCTTTCCTCGCCGTGCTCGAGCACGCATGTCCCACAGGTACATTCGATAGCCCAAGATCCACACGTCGCGCGGGATGACGCGGTCGGCAATCCGTAGAGCTCCCAGCAGCCAGTCGAATTGGCGTTGTTGGGTCGCCGACCACGACATCGACATGTGCGCCCTGAACTCCTCGGGAAGAAAACCTTTGGTGGCGAAGAGGTTGAACCGGCCTGCCAGCAACCGCAGAGGGGCGGGCAGGAACGCCATCGTGGCCACACCGTGCAGGTGCTTGCGCACCGGCGGGTCGATGTTCAGCTCGTCGAGGGTCCGTTTCCAGAACTCGTCGAACGCGACGCGGTCAGCGGGCCACATATCCTCTCGGACCTGCAATGTGGTGCCCAGCTTGCTGGCGTCGCGGTAGATCGCATCGGCGGACTCGTCGTCGAGTGGCCCGTAGAGGAACTCGTGCTGATCGATGAAGTACCGGTACAGGCATGCCGCCACCCACAGTTGCAGCCTCGGATCGAATGCGTTGTATGACAATGGGCTTGACTTCTTCGACCGCACCAGTGCATGGACTCTGTCGACCTCGTCGCGAATCAGCGCTCGATCGGCGTCCGTCCCGAGGGTGGCGGCGGCGAGATACGTGCCGGTTGTCCTGGCCCGCTTGAACGGGTGTTTGTACACGTTGCC
This sequence comes from Mycobacterium sp., assembly GCF_032159775.1. Classification (GTDB taxonomy): domain Bacteria; phylum Actinomycetota; class Actinomycetes; order Mycobacteriales; family Mycobacteriaceae; genus Mycobacterium. The sequence goes on along the minus strand of NZ_JAVHWK010000006.1, from coordinate 3,148 downwards.
GCTGTCCACGGGACTTTCCAGCACGCCGTAGCCGACGCCGGGCAGCGACAACTGCATGATGACATTGGCCGCCGGCGCCAGTACCGCCGCAGGGTTGATCAGATCGACCACCCTGGTCGGCCGCCGCGGTGGGCCCAGCCTCATGAGCCGAGTACACCACCTTGTGAGACGCTCGCAGCGTGTTTGCGCCGATGTGTCCCGGCCGGGCGACCGGCATTGCGGCCGGTTTCCTGGCGGATCTGGCGTTCGGCGATCCCCGGCGCGGACACCCCGTTGCGCTGTTCGGCGGAGGCGCCGCCCGATTCGAGCGGCTCACGTACGCCGACGACCGGTGGGCGGGCGTCGTTCACACCGCCACCCTGCTCGGTGTGCTCGGGTTCGGGGGCGTCACGGGGGAGCGGTTCGGCTACCGGCGGGGACCCGCCTGGATCGCCGCTCTGACCGCCGCGACGACGTTCGTGGCGCTGGGGGGCACGTCGTTGACGCGCACCGGCACCCGGATGGCTGACCTCTTGGCGCGGGGCGACATCGATGCCGCCCGACGCCTCCTGCCGTCCCTGTGCGGCCGGGACCCCGCCGCGCTCGATGCCGACGGCCTGACGCGCGCAGCCGTCGAATCGGTCGCCGAGAACACGGCCGACGCGCAGGTGGCGCCGCTGCTGTGGGCTGCCATCGGTGGCGTGCCCGCATTGCTGGTCTACCGCGGCGCCAACACCCTCGACGCGATGATCGGTCATCGCTCGCCGCGTTACCGCCGATTCGGCTGGGCCGCAGCGCGACTCGACGACGCATTGAACCTCGTCGCCGCTCGCGTCACCGGGGCGCTGGTGGCGATCTGCGCACCAGTTGTGGGCGGGTCGCCTCTCAGCGCGGTGCGGGCGTGGCGGCGCGACGCTGCCCGACACCCGAGCCCGAATGCGGGTGTGGTGGAAGCATCGTTCGCCGGTGCGCTCGGCGTCCGACTCGGCGGGCCGACGCAATACGCGCACGAGCTGGAGATCCGGCCCAGCCTCGGCGACGGGCCGGCCCCGCAGATCACCGATCTCGTTCGGGCGGTACGGCTGTCGCGGCTGGTTCAGCTCGTTGCGGCGGTGCTGGCGGTCAGCGCCGCTTGCCGTAGCGGTCGGCGAGTTTCTCCTCTGTGGTGAGCGCAGCACTGGCAGGCCGACTCTGCGCGGCGGCCCTCTCGCGTCGGCGCGCCCGGATCTCCGAAGTGATGAAGTAACCCAACCCGATTGGCGCGAAGATGCCGAACGCGATCCACTGGATGCCGTAGGACAGGAACGGTCCCGCGTCCAGGTGCGGCAGCCCTATCGCACCGAGGCCGCCCGGCTGATTCTCGACAAGCTGCAGATAGGCGCCGGTCAGCGGGACGTTCAGCAGCGTGGAGATCTCCTGCGTATTGATCGCGTACACCTGCTGCGCTCCGTCCGCCCGGAACGGCGCCTTGCCCTGCGGTGAGGGCTCGGAGTCGCGCAGCCTCGCGACGATCGTCACCGTCCCACTCGGCGCCGGTGCGATGGGCGGCACCCGGGAGCCCTGCTCGGGTTTCACATAACCGCGGTTGACAAGCACGGTCGGGCCACCGTTGACGGCGAACGGCACCAGGACCTCGAAGGCTGGGTCCCCTTCGATCACCCGGAGTCGCGCCAGCACCTGCCGGTCGGGCATATAGTGTCCGGTGGCCGTCACCCGCTGCCACTGTTCATCGGGTGCAGAGGAATCCTGCTGTGGCAGAACGCTTGTCAGCGGGACCGGTTCTGCCTTCAGTGACCGCGTGATCTGAGAGTTCTCGCGCGACGTCTTGGTGTTCTTGCCGAGTTGCCACGGCGCGAGAACGGTGAAACACAGGTAGGCGAAGGCGATCACAACGACGAACAGCGCGAGCCAACCCGGGCGCAGCAGGAACGTCCACCGCGACTTGGATTCTTCGCTCTTGGCTTCGGTCATCGGAGCTGCTCGTCCACCCACTCGTGCAGGCCGGGCAGCGAGGCTGCGATGACGGTGAACACGTCTTCGAAGTCGTCATGTGTGCCGTAGTACGGGTCCTCCACGTCATGCGGGTGGGCGCCCGACTTCGGGTCGAAAGACCTCAGCATCCGCAGCCGGTCGGTCGAGACACCCATGTCGCGCAGTATCCGCTCGTGGTTCCGGCCGAGCGCCACCACAAGATCGGCGGACAGGTGGTCCTCGTTGATGCGCCGGGCCCGGTGTTCGGTCGGATAGCCGTGCTCGCGCAGCACGCGGTTCGCGCGATTGTCGGCACCCTCGCCCGCATGCCAGTCGCCGGTCCCCGCGCTGGTGACCCGCACCTCGTCGGTCAGGCCGCGCTCGCTGATCTGATGTGCGAACATCTTCTCCGCCATCGGCGAGCGGCAGATGTTGCCCGAACAGATGAATGTGATGTGCAGGGGCTCAGACACCCAGCACCTCGCGGAGGTCGTCGACTGTCGCCACATGCGCAACCGCGGCGACGCCGGTCGGCTCGGCGAAGTCGGCCGCTCCGTAGCCCCAGTCGACCACGACGGTGGCGATGCCGTGCGCAGCGGCACCCTCCACGTCGTGCGCGCGGTCGCCGACCATCACGACGCGATCAGGCAGCGGTTCGAGCGCGGCGAGTGCGTGCGCCACCACCTCGGCCTTGGTGGCTCGCACACCGTCCAGGCTGGCACCGGCGATGACCTCGAAATGCTGGTCCAGCCCGAAGTGCTCGAGGATGCGCTGTGCGGTCGGTTCGGCCTTCGATGTGGCCACCGCCAGCCGCACCCCGGCCGCCCGCAGGTCGGTGAGCAGTTGCGGAATGCCGTCGAACAGGGCATTCATCGCCCAGCCGCGGGTCGAGTAGTCGGCGCGGTAGGCGGCGATCGCGCCGTCGGGGTCTTTGAGGCCCATCGCCGTCAGGGTCTGATGCATAGGCGGCCCCACGAGGCGGCCGGCCAGGTCGCCGTCCGGAATCTCGGCACCGACCTCGTCGAGGGCATGGCGGAAGCTGGACACGATGCCCTGCGCCGAGTCGGTCAAGGTGCCGTCGAGGTCGAAGATCACCAGCTGCGGCCGGGTAGCGGCGGCGGTGTCGTCCAGGGTCGTCACGCATCCATTGTCTCCGACGGCGCATTAGTGTCGTGATGTGGCAAGTCGAACCCGCGGA
>NZ_JAVHWK010000190.1:0-39321 GCF_032159775.1 Mycobacterium sp. | reverse complement strand
ATACCGTATCGTCGCTATGGTTCCGGCGGGCCATTGCAGAATCTCCTCGAGCTTGGCCCTCGTCCGCTCCCTCGGCCAGCTACGACCCTTCTCGAAGGCGATGAGCGCGCCCGCATTGATGATCTTGTACTTCGCGAGATTCCGCTGCTTGATGTCCAATTCGCGGCGTCGAGCGGCGACCGCTGCGCCAGCGCGGGCAATGCCCGGATCGCCGGCTTCGGGTTCCACCCGCCCAGTGTAGCCAGCGGATTCGACGGCAGAGGGCCGACCGGGCCGAAGCAGGTAACCAGTAACAAGTGTTGCACTGCTACGGAAAGAGCGCTACGGTTTCGCATATACACCGGCGAGCGAGCGAGAGGACCGCCATGACCGTCATGATCGACATGCCGCTACTGACCGATAACCAGATCGGCGCATGCACGCAGGACCCCGAACGGTGGATGACGGCAACCGATGACCAGACCAAGGCGGTGTGCCGGGCATGTCCGCGTCGCTGGCTGTGCGCGCGGGAGGCGTGCGAGATGCCCGGCGCCCAGGGGCTGTGGGCCGGCATCCACATTCCCGAGGGCGGCCGCGGCCGCACGTTCGCCCTCAAGCAGCTTCGCTCGTTGGCCGAGCGCGGCGGCTACCCGGTCCACCGCTGAGGCGCCGCAGCCTGCCCGCTCGACGAGGGGAGGAGCGGGTGGGCCGCGCGGCGGACTCTAAGAAACTGACTAGGCTTTCTAGCAAAGCATCTTTCTCATCTTGTCGCAGCTGATAGCCCGACATCTATAGTGCAGCAAAGTCAGCCAGTGATCTTCGTCGCACTCCGGAGTCACCGGGGATTGCGCCGGCGCCGGCCTGAGTCACCGTAAATTGAAGGCGTGCAACGGCTTCGCTCGTATCATGGGTGGTGAATGGGGCAGCGTTGCCGCGGGGGCCGAGCTCGTTAGTTAGGTTTGACTAAGTTGGCATGTCGCGAGGGGTTTGTCATATCGTTTTCCCCACTTGTGCCATGTGGGGTAGGGGTCGTCGTTCAGTGCTGCACGCAGTCACCGCCACCGCCATGAACGGCTGAAGCCGTCGTCGGTGGCCAACAGTGTTTTCTAGTGAGTCGTGAAGGGCTAGGTGGGAATGGCGCCCGCAAAAAAAGGGTTGTCTCGCTCCTCGCGTGCGCAGGGGCTGTACAACCCCGCGTTCGAACATGACGCGTGTGGCGTTGCCATGGTCGCGGACATGCACGGCCGCCGCAGCCGCGACATCGTCGACAAGGCCATTCTGGCCCTGGTCAACCTGGAGCACCGCGGTGCCCAAGGCGCCGAACCGCAGACTGGCGACGGTGCAGGAATCCTGCTTCAGGTTCCCGATGACTTCCTGCGCGCCGTCGTCGAATTCGATCTGCCGGAGGCGGGCAGCTACGCCACCGGCATAGCGTTCCTGCCGCAGTCGTCGAAGGACGCCGCCGCCGCTTGTGAATCTGTCGAGAAGATCGCCGAAGCCGAGGGCCTCGAGGTGCTGGGCTGGCGGGACGTCCCCACCGACGATTCGTCGCTCGGTGCACTCGCCCGCGACGCCATGCCGACATTCCGCCAGGTGTTCATGGCCGGTGCCTCAGGGATGGATCTCGAGCGCAAGGCGTACGTCGTGCGCAAGCGCGCCGAGCACGAACTCGGGACGAAGGGCCCGGGCCAGGACGGTCCCGGTCGCGAAACCGTTTATTTCCCAAGCCTTTCCGGTCAGACATTCGTCTACAAGGGCATGTTGACCACACCGCAGCTGAAGGCGTTCTACCTCGACCTGCAGGACGACCGGCTGACCAGTGCGCTGGGCATCGTGCACTCGCGGTTCTCCACGAACACATTTCCGTCGTGGCCGCTCGCCCACCCGTTCAGGCGCATCGCGCACAACGGTGAGATCAACACCGTCACCGGTAACGAGAACTGGATGCGGGCGCGTGAAGCGCTGATCAAGACGGACATCTTCGGCTCTGGCGCCGACCTCGACAAGGTAGTGCCGATCTGCACGCCGGGCGCATCGGATACCGCGCGCTTCGACGAGGTGCTCGAGTTACTGCATCTCGGCGGCCGCAGCCTGCCGCACGCCGTGCTAATGATGATTCCGGAGGCGTGGGAACGCAACGAGGCGATGGACCCGGCGCGCCGGGCGTTCTACCAGTACCACGCCTCGCTGATGGAGCCGTGGGATGGCCCTGCGTCGATGACGTTCACCGACGGCACCGTGATCGGTGCGGTTCTCGACCGCAACGGCCTTCGGCCGTCGCGCATCTGGGTCACCGAGGACGGTCTTGTGGTGATGGCGTCTGAGGCCGGCGTGCTCAACCTCGACCCGTCGACCGTCGTGAAGAAGATGCGTCTGCAACCGGGCAGGATGTTCTTGGTCGACACTGCACAGGGCCGCATCGTCGATGACGAGGAGATCAAGGCCGAGCTCGCCGCGGAGCTGCCCTATCAGGAGTGGCTGGACGCCGGTCTGTTCCACCTCGACGAGCTGCCCCCCGGCGACTACGTCCGCATGCCGCACCACCGGGTGGTGTTGCGCCAGCAGATTTTCGGCTACACCTACGAGGAGCTCAACCTCCTGGTGGCGCCGATGGCCCGCTCGGGCGCCGAGCCGCTCGGCTCGATGGGCACCGACACTCCGGTCGCGGTGTTGTCGCAGCGGCCGCGGATGCTCTATGACTACTTCCAGCAGTTGTTCGCCCAGGTCACCAACCCGCCACTGGATGCGATCCGCGAAGAGGTGGTGACCAGCCTTTCGGGCACCGTCGGTCCCGAGGGTGACCTGCTCAACCCCGACGCCGAATCCTGTCGGCAGATCTTGTTGCGGCAGCCGATCCTGCGCAACGCGGAGCTGTCGAAGCTCATGTGCGTGGACCCCGACCACGAGATCCGCGGTCACAAGCACGGGATGCGCGCCGCGGTGATCCGCTGCCTGTATCCGGTGAACCGCGGCGGGCAGGGCCTCAAGGAGGCGCTGGACAACGTCAAGGCCAAGGTGTCGGAAGCCATCCGGGAAGGCGCGCGCATCATCGTGCTGTCGGACCGCGAGTCCGACGAGTCGATGGCGCCGATCCCGTCGCTGTTGAGCGTGTCGGCCGTGCACCACCATCTCGTTCGCGACCGCACCCGGACCATGGTTGGGCTCGTCGTCGAGGCTGGCGATGCCCGTGAGGTGCACCACATGGCGTGCCTTGTCGGCTTCGGCGCTGCTGCGATCAACCCGTACATGGCGTTCGAGTCGATCGAGGACATGTGCGACCGCGGCGTGATCACCGGCATCAGCAGTGACACGGCCAAGGCGAACTACGTGAAGGCCGCGGGCAAGGGTGTGCTGAAGGTGATGTCCAAGATGGGCATCTCGACGCTGGCCTCCTACACCGGTGCGCAGCTGTTCCAGGCCATCGGCATCAGCCAGCAGCTGCTCGACGAATACTTCGCAGGCCTGACGTGTCCCGTCGGCGGGATCGATCTCGACGACATCGCCGACGACGTGGCGACCCGACATGCGCTGGCGTTCCTGGACCGCCCTGACGAGTGGGCGCACCGCGAACTCGAGGTCGGCGGCGAGTACCAGTGGCGCCGCGAGGGCGAGTACCACCTGTTCAATCCCGACACGGTGTTCAAGCTGCAGCACTCCACCCGCACCGGCCAGTACTCGATCTTCAAGGAGTACACCGCACTGGTCGACGACCAGAGTGAGCGGATGGCGTCGCTGCGTGGGCTGCTCAAGTTCCGCGACGGCGTGCGACCGCCGGTTCCGCTCGACGAGGTCGAGCCGGCGAGCGAGATCGTCAAGCGGTTCTCCACCGGCGCGATGAGCTACGGCTCGATCTCCGCCGAGGCGCACGAGACGCTGGCGATCGCGATGAATCGCCTTGGCGGAAGGTCGAACTCGGGCGAAGGCGGAGAAGCTGTCAGCCGGTTCGACCGCGATGAGAACGGTGACTGGCGCCGCAGTGCGATCAAGCAGGTGGCGTCCGGCCGGTTCGGCGTGACCAGCCACTACCTGAGCAACTGCACCGACATCCAGATCAAGATGGCCCAGGGCGCGAAACCCGGTGAGGGCGGCCAGCTACCGGGCAACAAGGTGTACCCGTGGGTGGCCGAGGTGCGGCACTCGACACCGGGCGTCGGCCTGATCTCGCCGCCGCCGCACCACGACATCTACTCGATCGAGGATCTCGCGCAGCTCATCCACGATCTGAAGAACTCCAACCCGCAGGCGCGGGTGCACGTGAAGCTGGTCAGCGAGAACGGCGTCGGCACGGTTGCCGCGGGCGTTTCGAAGGCGCACGCCGACGTGGTTCTGATCTCCGGACATGACGGCGGCACCGGCGCCACCCCGCTGACATCGATGAAGCACGCGGGCGCGCCGTGGGAACTCGGACTCGCCGAAACCCAGCAGACGTTGCTGCTCAACGGTCTTCGCGATCGCATCGTCGTGCAGGTGGACGGTCAACTCAAGACGGGCCGCGACGTCGTGGTCGCCGCGCTGCTCGGGGCCGAGGAATTCGGCTTCGCGACCGCACCGCTGGTGGTGTCGGGCTGCATCATGATGCGCGTCTGCCATCTGGATACCTGTCCGGTCGGTGTGGCGACGCAGAACCCGACGCTTCGGAAGCGCTTCGCGGGCAAGCCGGAGTTCGTCGAGAACTTTTTCATGTTCATCGCCGAGGAAGTGCGGGAAACGATGGCCCAGTTGGGCTTCCGCACCGTCAACGAGATGGTCGGGCAGGTGGGCGCGTTGGACACCACCAAGGCCGCTGAACACTGGAAGGCCTACAAGCTCGACCTTGCCCCGGTGCTGCACGAACCCGAGTCGGCGTTCATGAACCAGGACCTGTATTGCAGCTCGCGGCAGGATCACGGCCTCGACAAGGCGCTCGACCAGCAGCTGATCGTGATGTGCCGGGAGGCGCTGGATTCGGGCACCCCGGTCCGGTTCTCGACGACGATCGCCAACACCAATCGCACCGTCGGGACGATGCTCGGCCACGAGCTCACCAAAGCCTATGGCGGCCAGGGTCTTCCCGACGGGACTATCGATATCACGTTCGATGGCTCAGCAGGAAACAGCTTCGGCGCGTTCGTGCCGAAGGGCATCACCCTTCGGGTGTACGGCGACGCCAACGACTACGTCGGTAAGGGGCTGTCGGGTGGACGGCTGGTGGTGCGGCCTTCCGATGACGCTCCGCAGGACTACGTCGCCGAGCAGAACATCATCGCGGGCAATGTCATTCTGTTCGGGGCGACCAGCGGTCAGGCGTTCCTGCGCGGTGTGGTCGGCGAGCGGTTCGCGGTGCGCAACTCCGGCGCCCATGCGGTGGTGGAAGGCGTCGGCGACCACGGATGCGAGTACATGACGGGCGGCAAGGTCGTCATTCTCGGGCCCACCGGCCGGAACTTCGCGGCGGGCATGTCCGGCGGCGTTGCCTATGTCTACGACGTCGAGGGCACGTTCACCGAGAACCTCAACGCCGAGATGGTGGACCTGGACGCGATGGACGACGAGGACATCGAATTCCTGCGCGGCATCATCACTGCGCACGTCGACGCCACGGATTCCGCCGTCGGACAACGCATTCTCGCCGACTGGGATGGTGAATTGAAGAACTTCAACAAGGTGATGCCACGCGACTTCAAGCGTGTGCTGCAGGCGATCGCCGAGGCCGAGAAGTCCGGCGAAGACGTCGATGAGGCGATCATGGCAGCTGCGAATGCCTGACCCCAGAGGCTTTCTCAAGTACACGAAGCGCGAGACCCCGCAGCGGCGGCCGGTCCCGCTGCGACTGCGCGACTGGAAAGAGGTCTACGAAGACTTCTCCCACGATGCGCTGCGTGAGCAGGCGACGCGCTGCATGGACTGCGGTATCCCGTTCTGCCACAACGGATGTCCCTTAGGTAATCTCATTCCCGAGTGGAACGATTTGGTGCGCAACGACCGGTGGCGCGACGCGATCGAGCGGCTGCACGCCACCAACAACTTCCCGGAATTCACCGGCAGGCTGTGCCCCGCGCCGTGCGAGGGCGCGTGCGTACTCGGCATCAACCAGGACCCGGTGACCATCAAGCAGGTCGAGGTCGAGATCATCGACAACGCCTTCGACGAGGGCTGGGTGTCACCGCTGCCGCCGGACAAACTGACCGGCAAGAAGGTCGCCGTCGTCGGCTCCGGTCCGGCTGGGCTGGCCGCCGCGCAGCAGCTCACCCGCGCGGGACACACCGTCATCGTGTTCGAGCGGGCCGACCGGATCGGCGGACTGCTGCGCTACGGCATCCCCGAGTTCAAGATGGAGAAGCGCCACATCGACCGTCGGCTGGCGCAGATGGAGGCCGAGGGCACCCAGTTCCGTCCCGGCGTCAACGTCGGCGTCGACATCACGGTGGCGCAGCTGCGGCTGAACTACGACGCCGTCGTGCTCGCCGGGGGCGCGACCGCATGGCGGGATCTGCCGATTCCCGGCCGCGACCTGGACGGCATCCACCAGGCGATGGAATTCCTGCCGTGGGCCAACCGGGTTCAGCAGGGCGACCCCGTCGTCGGGGACGACGGCGAGCCACCAATCACGGCGAAGGGAAAGAAGGTCATCATCATCGGCGGCGGCGACACCGGCGCCGACTGCCTGGGCACCTCCCACCGGCAGGGCGCCGAGAGCATCCACCAGTTCGAGATCATGCCCCGGCCGCCCGAGTCGCGCGCCGACTCGACGCCGTGGCCCGTCTACCCGCTGATGATGCGGGTGTCGTCCGCCCACGAAGAGGGCGGTGAGCGGGTGTACTCGGTGAACACGGAAGAGTTCATCGGCCGCGACGGCAGGGTCGTCGGCCTGCGGGGCCACGAGGTCGAAATGGTCGGGGGCAAGTTCTCGAAGCGCGAAGGCACCGACTTCGAGCTGGAGGCCGACCTGGTGCTGCTCGCGATGGGCTTCGTGGGCCCGGAGCGCGAAGGGCTGCTGAACCACCTGAGCGTCGAGATCACCGACCGGGGCAACGTCGCACGCGATGCCGATTTCGCCACCACCGTGCCCGGCGTCTTCGTCGCAGGCGATATGGGTCGGGGGCAGTCGCTGATCGTGTGGGCGATCGCCGAGGGCCGCGCCGCCGCAGCCGGCGTCGACCGGTATCTGATGGGCAGCACGGCGCTCCCTGCGCCGATCAAGCCCACCGCTGTTCCGCAGCGTTAGCCTGAGTCACATCTGTCACTTCTGCCCCAAGAAAAACATCCGATCTTTGATCGGCGCGCCTCTTTCTGTTTGCCAGTCGCGAGGTATCTAATGACTTGGTGAGGACGCTGCGGTAACGTGGCACCTCGGTCCAGCAAGTGCTATGCCGCAGGAGTGATCGACGTGTACCTCAATCCCATATACCGCACTCGGATGAGTCGAATCGCCTGGTCGCTTCTTCGTCACCCGGTTAAGTGCCGCGAGTATCCGGCCAAGGCGGAGCGCCTGGTCACCCCCGACGAACTCGTCCGCTTCGGTATCTAGCAACCGTCGCATCCCGCGGAACGCGACCTGGTGCCGCGTCGTGACCGTATCTTTGCCAGACCGTTATATTTTCGTTACCGTCACCGAAATTAGCTGCTGAGTCCCGAATCTCTGATCGCCTCGGCGAGCGGCTCGAGAACGGCAGGGTCGTGCGGGGGCGGCAGGTAGACGATCGCGAGGTCCAGCCCCTCCTTGCCCAGCGCGCCTGCCTCGTCGACCGCCTTGGCGTAGTCGAGGTCGGGCTCCAGCCGGACGTGCGCCGACAGCGTGATCTCCTTCGGATCGCGGCCGATGTCCGCGCAGCGGGCGGCGAGCACATCGCGCTTGCGCGCGAACTCTTCGGGCGTGCCACCGACGAAGTTCCAGTGGTCGGCGTATTTCGCGGTGAGCGGCAGGGTGCGCTTCTCGCCGCTGCCACCGATGCAGATGGGCGGATGCGGCTTCTGCGGACCCTTCGGCTCGTTGCGGGCGTCTTTTAGTTGGTAGTACTTGCCGTCGAAAGTCGTTGTGTCGTTGGTCAATAGGCTGGTGAGGACTTCGCATGCTTCTTCGAAGCGGTCGAAGCGTTCCTTGATCGAGCCGAGTTCGATGCCGTAGGCGCCGGATTCCTCTTCGTTCCAGCCCGCGCCGATGCCGAGTTCGAGTCGGCCGTCGGAGACGATGTCCAATGCTGCAGCCATATTCGCCAGCACGGCTGGATGGCGGTAATGGATGCCGGTGACAAGCACGCCGACCCGGAGCCGCTTGGTGGCCTGCGCCAGTGCGGTCAGCGTCGTCCACCCCTCAAGGCACGGGCCGCTGGAGTCGGAGAAGATCGGATAGAAGTGGTCGAACGTCCAGCCGGACTCGAAGACGTCGATTTCGTCTGCGGCCTGCCAGACGGCGAGCATGTCGTGCCAGCTGGTGTTCTGCGGGGATGTCTTGAAAGCGAATCGCACTACATCAACGTTAGACCCGATCACCTGAGTGTGTCCTGTCAGGCCGCCGCCCAGCCCTCTATTCGGCTTCGCCGAACTCATCGAACCAGTAGGCGAGCTTGCCGCGGCGACTCACCGCGCGCAGCCTGCGTTCGGCGGCCAGCCGGGTCTTCGGGGTGGTGACGATGAGCAGTTCGTCGCCCGCCGCAATCCGCGTTTCGGGCTGCGGAACGAACGTGTGCCCGTCCCGGATGATCAGCGTGATGACGCTGGGATCGGGCAACCGCAGTTCCAGCACTGTGACACCGTGCAACCGCGACGGCGTATGCACCGTCATCGTCAGCAGTTCGGCCTCCAGCACGTCAAGGGGCGCGGCTTCCACCTGAATCTCCCGGGTAGCCTCCTTCGGGATCAGCCCGAGCCGGTGTGCGAGTGCGGCCAGGCTCGGCCCCTGCACCAGGGTGAACACCACCACCAGGATGAACACGATGTTGAGCAGCCGGATGGCATTGGGAACTCCCTCGACGATCGGGAATGTCGCCAGCACGATCGGGACCGCGCCGCGCAGCCCGGCCCACGACAGGAAGGCCTGTTCCTTCCATGGCACCCGGAAACCGGCCAGCGCGATGATGACCGACGCAGGCCGCGCGACCAGCAACAGGACGAGCCCGATCACGATCGCCGACACCAGCTCGGACCCGAGGTCGCTGGGATCGACCAGCAGCCCCAGCAGGACGAACAGGCCGATCTGCGCGAGCCAACCCAGGCCCTCGGCGAAGGAGCGGGTAGCCGACCGGTGCGGAAGCCCGGAGTTGGCGAGCACGACCGCGGCCAGATATGCGGCGAGGAACCCACTCGCGTGAGCACTACCCGCCGCGGCGAAAGCGACAAGCCCGATGCCGAAGTTCGCCAATGGATACAGTCCGGATGCCGGAAGTGCGATGCGACGCAGCGCTATTGAGCCGAGAAATCCGCAACCGAGCCCGATCGCCGCGCCGACGCCCAGTTCGTAGACCAGTTCGCCGACGAGGTGCACCGGCGACAACTCCAGCGGTGTGGCGGAGAACATCAGCACGAGGATGACGGCGGGCGCGTCGTTGAACCCGGACTCCGCCTCGAGCAGCCCGGCGACCCGCCGTGGCAGCGGAACGACGCGCAGCACTGAGAACACGGCGGCGGCGTCGGTGGAGGACACGATCGCACCGAGCAGGAATGCCAGCTGCCAGTCCATCCCGAGTAGCAGGTGCGCGCCGGCGGCGGTGATCACCATGCTGACCGCCACTCCGAGCGTGGCCAACATTCCTGCGGGCGCCAACACCCGGCGCACGTCGGAGAACTTCGTCGTCAGGCCGCCCTCGATGAGGATGATGGCCAGTGCGACCGTGCCGAGATGGTCGGCGAGTAGGTAGTTCTCGAAATGCAGCCCCAGCCCGTCCTCGCCGACGATGACCCCGACGCCGAGGAAAAGTAGCAGCGCGGGCAGGCCGACGGTGGTGGCCGCTCGCGTGGCGACAATGCTGGCCAGCAATACGAGCCCGCCGGCCAGCAGAACCAGATACAGCTGCTGCAAAGTCATTTCATCCCGCAGTTAACCAGTACGGCCGCGCATGGGTCAGTATGACGTTGTGTTCCGAATCAGGCGGCGGTCCGACGAGTCGTCGAGCCGGACCGACGAGCGTCAGACGATGCGCGTCGGCATCGCGGGCGCGGGCGCGATCGGCCGTTCTGTCGCTCTGGAGCTGCTCGCCTACGGCCACAAGATCCTGCTGATCGAGAACAATATCCGGCATTTCGAACCGCTCACCGTTCCGGACGCGGACTGGCTGCTTGCCGATGCGTGCGAGCTGACGTCGCTCGAAGATGCCGGTATCGAGACGTGCGATGTCGTGATCGCGGCGACCGGTGACGACAAGGCGAACCTGACGACGTCGCTGCTGGCCAAGACCGAGTTCGGGGTGGACCGGGTGGTGGCACGCGTCAACGACGCGCGCAACGAGTGGCTTTTCACCGAGGCATGGGGCGTCGACCTCGCAGTCTCGGCACCCCGTGCACTGGTAGCCGCGATCGAGGGCGCCATCGACATCGGTCACCTGGTGCGACTGATGGACTTGCGGCAGGGCCAGGTCAGCTTGACCAAACTGAAACTGCCCGAAGACGATCCGATGGTCGGCAAGCGGGTGCGCGACGTCTCGCTGCACGACAACACCGCGCTGGCCATCGTGATCCGCGACAGCGGGGTCATCCTTCCGCAACCCGACGATGTGCTGCAGGCAGGTGACGAGATGCTGTTCTTCGCGGGCGGTGCCGTCGAGGACCAGGTCACCGCGCTGGTTCACGGGGCTACCAAGCCACTTCGCGACCGATGATTTTGTCGCCTACCTCCGGTCAACACACCCATGATCGATCTCACCTCCGCCTGCCAGCGCACCTCCGATGTCCTGCTGGGAGTCACCGATGAACAACTGGCCCTGCCGACACCGTGCGAAAAACTGCGCCTCGACGAGTTGATCGCGCACGTCGGGCTGCTGGCCTCGGCCTTCGCCGCGGCGGGGGCCAAGGACTTCGGCCCGATGACCGACACGCCGCCCGCTGATGGTGCGCAGATGGACTCAGATTGGCGCACCTCCTATCCGCATCGCCTCGCCGAGCTGGCCGACGTCTGGCGCGATCCTGACGCGTGGGGCGGCATGACTCGGGCGGGTGGAATCGACCTGCCCGGCGATGTCGCGGGTTCTGTCGCGCTGGCCGAGGTCGTCATCCACGGTTGGGACGTCGCGGCTGCAACGGGGCAGACCTACTTTTGCGACTCGGCCACCGCGCAGGCCTGCCTCGAGCACCTTGCGCAGTTCGACGCCGCCGGTACCGACGGCATGTTCGGACCCGCGGTGCCGGTTTCCGACGACGCATCAGACCTCGACCGGATCGTCGCGCTGAGCGGGCGCGATCCCGTCTGGCGTTCGTAGGCGGCACACTGGAGCCATGGATCCGATCGTCGCCCTGCGTCAGATTGCGTACTACAAGGACCGGGCGCGCGAGGACTCTCGGCGGGTGATGGCCTATCGCAACGCCGCCGACATCGTCGAGGCGCTCAGTGATGCTGACCGTGATCGTCATGGCGCTGCGAACAGTTGGCAGTCGTTGCCCGGTATCGGACCGAAGACGGCGAAGGTGATCGCCCAGGCATGGGCGGGCCGGGAGCCGGACGCACTGGTCGAACTGCGCACGGCCGCCCAGGATCTCGGTGGTGGCGATATCAGGTCGGCGCTACGCGGCGACCTGCACGTGCACTCCAACTGGTCTGATGGGTCGGCGCCGATCGAGGAGATGATGCTGGCGGCAAAGGATCTCGGCCACGAGTACTGCGCGCTGACCGATCATTCGCCGCGACTGACGATCGCCAACGGGCTCTCGCCAGAGCGCCTTCGCAAGCAGCTCGACGTGATCGACGAACTGCGCGAGACCGTCGCACCGATGCGCATCCTCACCGGGATCGAGGTCGACATCCTCGAGGACGGTTCGCTTGACCAGGAACCCGACCTGCTGGAGCGGCTCGATGTCGTGGTGGCCAGCGTGCATTCGAAGCTGAAGATGGATGCGCCCGCGATGACGCGTCGGATGATCAACGCAGTGGAGAACCCGCACACCGATGTGCTCGGCCACTGCACGGGCCGGCTTGTCACGGGCGGCAGGGGAATGCGGCCGGAGTCGAAGTTCGATGCGGAGAAGGTCTTCGCCGCGTGCAGGGACAACGGCACCGCGGTGGAGATCAACTCGCGGCCGGAGCGCCGCGACCCGCCGACGCGGCTGCTGAACCTGGCGCTGGAGATCGGCTGCCTGTTCTCGATCGACACCGATTCGCACGCGCCGGGTCAGCTGGAGTTCCTCGGCTACGGCGCGCAACGGGCGCTGGACGCGAAGGTTCCGGTGGACCGGATCGTCAACACCTGGACCGCCGACAAGCTATTGGAATGGACGACCTCGTAACGTAGGTGCGTGGCTCTAGGCATGGATACCAGGCTGACCCTGCTGGCGGCCGGGCTCATCTTTCTGCTGTCGCTGGCGCTCGGGGTATGGAAATACCGGCAGATGGCCGTCGCGGAGGATCACCTCGCGCACCCGTATGTGGACATCGCGCACCGGGCCGCGCTGCTGTACTCGTTCGCCACCCTGCTGGTCGCCGTCTTCGTCGAGTTGAGCGCATGGCCGACCTGGGTGAACCTGACGGCGGCGATGGTGGCCGTGCTGTTCTTCGTCATTGCGATAGGGACCTACATCCACCACGGGGCCAAACGTGACACGACCAACCAGTTCGCGAATCCCGCTCCAGGTATCCACGCAGGCATGCTGGCGCTGATCGTGGCCGAAATGGGTGGCTTCACCGTTCTCCTGGCCGGATTCGTTGCCGCACAACTCCTTTAGTCGGGCAGGTGCGGCATTTCCAGGCCGGGATCGCGGCCGACGAGGACGCCCCGCGTGACGGCGGCGTTTCCGTAGCGCTTTCGCACCTCGTCAACGGCATCATCGAGCGCGACGGTGTCGGTATGCGCCTCGAACGGCAGCTCCAGCTGCTGGGCACCGTGCCGGTCGATGTTGGAGACCGCGAAACCCACCAGGGTCAGCCCCCGCTCGGCGATCAGCGGTGCGGCCGCCGCGACGAGTTCCCTTGCCGCCTCGAGGATGACATCGGTGGACGCGGTCGCTCGCGGCATGGTATGCGAGCGGGTGGCACGACCGAAGTCGTCAAACCGCAACCGCAACACCACGGTTCGGCCCGTACGCCCGGCACTGCGCATGCGGCGGGTGATCCGGTCGACCAAATTGATGACGACGGCGTCGATCTCGTCCGCCGACATCGTGTTACCGCGTCGACCCAGAGCGCGCTGGGCGCCGACCGAGCGTCGGCGCACGCCTGTCACGACCCGTCGCCGATCGATGTTGCGGGACAGGGCGAATAGCTGACGGCCCATCGCGCCGCCGACCATCGCGGCGAGTGTCGACTCACTCAACTCGGCAACGTCAGCCACTTTCTCGATGCCGTGCGCGTGGAGCTTGTCGGCGGTCTTCGCGCCGACTCCCCATAGCCTGCGCACCGGCAGCGGGTGCAGGAAGGCCAGCTCGCGGTCGGGCGGGACGAGCAGCAGCCCGTCAGGTTTGGCCTCCTGGCTGGCGACCTTGGCGAGGAACTTGGTGCGGGCGATGCCGACGGTGATGGGTAGGCCAACGCGCTCGCGGACCGCAGCCCGCAGCCACGCCGCAATGTCGACCGGCGTCCCCGACACCCGGCGCAGCCCGGACACGTCGAGGAAGGCTTCGTCCACCGACAGGGGTTCGACGACCGGCGACGTGTCATGGAAGACCTCGAACACCGCGTCACTGGCTTCGGAATATGCCCTCATCCTCGGCGGCACGACGAGCGCGTGGGGGCACAGTCGGCGGGCCTGCCGTCCGCCCATCGCGGTCCGAACGCCGTAGGCCTTCGCCTCGTAGCTCGCGGCGAGTACGACGCCGCCGCCGACGATCACCGGCCTGCCGCGCAACGCGGGGTCGTCACGCTGCTCGACCGAGGCGTAAAACGAGTCGAGATCAGCGTGCAGGATGGTGGCCGACGACCGAGCCGTCGATCCCGCGGGAGACACGAACATATGTTCGCACCGAGGTCCGACGGAGCTATCGAGATTCGCCGTAGATGCTGGTGACCCAGATGTGCACCAACGTGTCGAGAAGCCGTTCCGGTGGAATCGCTGGTTGTTCGTCTGTGAATGACGCGAACAACGCCCGCTCGTTCATCAGGTTCAACGCCGTGGCGAGGTCGAGTGCGGGAAGTGTGGTCGGCGCGAGGCCCTGCGCGCGGCCGGCCTCGATGGTCGCCGCCGTGTTCTCGATCCACTTCTTCATGAACCTGGCCAGCAGGTCGCGCACCTCCCGATGAGAGGTCCGTACTTCCTGCGCGGCACGGGTCACGGCGCGATGGCGGACGAACGTCTCGAAGAAGACGCCAATGCCGGCGCGGCACATCTCGTAGCGATCCGCGGATACGGACGTCGACTCGGTGTGCCGTTCGAACGCCGCGTCGGCCTCGCTGATCACCTGCTCGAAGAGCGCGAACAGGACGGCATCCTTCGACGGGAAATAGAAGTAGAACGTCGGTCGTGAGATGCCTGCGCCTTTCGCGAGGTCGTCCACCGAGATCTCGGCTATCGACCGTTCCTCGAGCAGTCGCGTCGCGGTCTCGAGAATGGCCTGCTCACGGTCGTCGCCCGAGGGCCGGGCGGTTCGGCGGCCGCGGCCGGCACGGGGCTGGCTGGCGAGTGTCACGTCCGTTACTTTACACGGTGTTGAGTTTCTCAACACACCGTTGACTTGTTCGACACAGTGTTGATAGCTTTACAGCATGACTGAATTTGTCGACGTTGTCATCGTGGGGGCCGGTATCTCCGGCATCAGTGCCGCCTGGCATCTACAGGACCGCTGCCCCGACAAGAGCTACCTGATACTCGAGCGCCGGGAGAACCTCGGCGGCACCTGGGATCTCTTCAAGTATCCGGGTCTGCGGTCGGACTCCGACATGTACACGCTGGGGTTTCGGTTCAAGCCGTATACGGACGAGCAGGCGATCGCCGAGGGGCCCTCGATCCTCAACTATTTAAAGGAAGCCGCGGCCGAGAACGGCATCGAAAAGCACATGCGGTTCGGCCAGACCGTGGTGGCCGCCGACTGGTCCGACGCCGACAACCGGTGGACGCTGCGCATCGAGAGCGCCGGCGAGCAACGCGAGATCAGCTGCGCGTTCCTGTTCGGGTGCACCGGCTATTACAACTATGACGAAGGCTATACGCCCGAATTTCCGGGCGCGGAAGACTTCGAGGGCACAATCGTGCACCCGCAGCACTGGCCGGAGGACATCGACTACCAAGGCAAGAAGATCGTCGTGATCGGCAGCGGCGCGACCGCCGTGACGCTGATCCCCGCTCTCATCAAGTCGGGGTCCGGCCACGTGACCATGCTGCAACGCACGCCGACATACATCGCCGGGATGCCCGACACCGACCCGTTTGCCGCGAAAGCCGCCAAGCTGCTGCCCGAGAAGGCGGCATACACCGCAATCCGCTGGAAGGCCATTCTCCAGGCCACGGCGCAGTACCAGATCGCCAGGAACTTCCCGAGCACCTTCAAGAAGGCGCTTCGCAGAATGGGCGAACGCAGGCTGCCCGAAGGCTTCGACTACGACAAGCACTTCGTGCCGAGCTACAAGCCGTGGGACCAGCGCGTGTGTCTTGCGCCGAACGGCGACATCTTCAAGGAGATCCGCAAGGGTCACGCCGGCGTTGTCACCGACACCATCGAACGGTTCACGAAGACGGGCATCAAGCTGACCTCGGGCGAGGAACTGCAAGCCGACATCATCGTCACCGCAACCGGTTTGAACATGCAGCTGCTCGGCGGCCTCGAGCCGACCAAGAACGGCCAGACCATCGACCTGACGTCACTGATGACATACAAGGGCCTGATGTTCTCCGGCATCCCGAACTTCGCCATGACCTTCGGGTACACCAATTCGTCGTGGACGCTGAAGGCCGACCTGGTCTCCGAATTCGTCTGCCGGTTGCTGAACTATATGGACGACAACGGGTTCGACCGTGTCGAGCCTCAGCACCCCGGTGAAAGTGTCGACGAGCTTCCGTTCATGGACTTCTCTCCCGGCTATTTCAAACGGTCGGAGCACCTGCTGCCGAAGTCCGGGTCGCGGGCGCCGTGGCGGCTCAAGCAGAACTACCTCTTCGACATGCGGATGATCCGTCACGGCAAGGTCGACGAAGACTCCCTGCTGTTCAGCAAGAACCCTGTGCCAGCGGAGGTATCGGCTTAAGACGCCGAACCCATCAGCCTGCCGCGACGACGACGATGCCGTCGTCGTCGCTGTAGGCGATGTGGCCCGGTACGAAGACCACACCACCGAACTCGACCGCTATATTTCGTTGACCTTCACCGGTTTTGGCGCTTTTTCGCGGATTGGTGCCCAGCGCCTTGACGCCGATGTCCAATGTGCGCAGTGTCGCCGCGTCGCGCACCGCGCCGTTGATGATCAGGCCCACCCAGCCGTTGTCGACGCCGAGGCCCGCGATGATGTCGCCCACAAGAGCGGAGTGCAACGAGCCGTCGCCATCGATCACCAGCACCCCGCCGTCACCGGGTTGGGAGAGAACCGATTTCAGCAAAGCGTTGTCCTCGAAGCACTTCACCGTGGTGATCGGCCCCGCGAACTCCGACCTGCCGCCGAACTGGCGCAGCTGCAGATCGCAGCTGCGGACGTCGGGTCCGATTTCGTCGACGAGGTCAGCGGTGGGACGCGGTTCGCGGGTCACCGGTCGATGCTAGCGACGACGATGTCGTGCACATACTGTGCCAACCCCGGTTCGACGTCGTCGTAGTACCGGGTGAACCGTTCGTCGGCCAGATACATCTGCACCAGGCATCGCTGCATGTCGTCGTTGCAGTCGTAGAACTGCTCGATCGACGCGCGGTGCCGCGCCGCCAACTCGTCGGCCCGGGGCGAGCCCGGTGCAACACCCGCGCGCTTGGACTCGGCAAGCGCGTCTAGCAATGCAGTGCCGTCGGCCCTGACCCGCGCCCAGTCGTCCTCGGTGAGGCGCGCGGTCCGCTGCTGGGACTGCTTCCACGCGTCGGTGTCGCCCCACCGTGCCTGGGCCTCGGCGGCCTCCGCGGCCTTGATCGTGTCCTGGAGCCGGTTCGCCTGCTCGGTCAGTAACGCATGCTGGCGTTGCAGGTTTGCGACCACGTCGGCATCCGCGTCGTCGAGCAGCGCGCGGATCTCGTCGAGCGGCAAGCCGGCCGCCCGGTACGTCAGGACCAGCTGCAGCCGCTCGAGGTCGGCGTCGGTGTAACCGCGATAACCGGCCGGCGTGCGGACGCTGGGCACCACAAGCCCGATGTCGTCGTAGTGATGCAGGGTGCGTACGGAGACACCCGTGAGGGTGGCTACCGCGCCGACGGTCTTGGCGTTCATGCCGCCACTATCGACCCTGACGCGACGTGAGGGTCAAGCGGTTTTCAGTCGTCGCCGTGTCGGCGCACCACAATCGCCAACAAAATGGCGAGTACGCCCGCGGCGACCGCCGCCGCCAGCGGCACACGCGACCGCTCAGGCCCGACGAGCGGCACCGTGGCGGGGCCAACCGCCGGATTGACCGCCGCAGCCACTGTCGACTTAGCTTGTGCCGCCGTCTGTTTGGCCGCGTCTGCGATGTTGCGGTCACCGTTGGTGTCGGCCAGTTTCGGTGCGACCGGTGGCGCAACCTTGGGCGGCGCCTTCTTCGCGGCGGCCTTCTTGGCGGGTGCGGCTTTCTTGGCCGCCTTCGCGGGGGTCTTCTTGGCCGCCTTCTTGGCCGGTGCCTTCTTCTGCGCAGGAGGGGGCGGTGGTGCAGGCGGGGGAGTCGCCGACTCAGGCGCGGGGTTCGGCACGGGTGGCGGTGACGCAGGCGGTGCGACGTCAGGCTTTTCGTCGGGTCGATCCTGCTGGTCGGCCATCAGGCTGCTCCTTTGCAGTGTCTCGTCCTCAATCATTCAACCCTAACCGGTAACCGACAGTGCAGCGGCCATGGTCAACGCCATCGCCATGATTGCCAACTCGGTGAGCGATCTTGATCGCGAAACGTATGCGGTAACGCGATGCGACTTTGCCGCGGGCAGCCAGCGGGCGCGATTGCGCCAGGCCAACGCCGTCAAAACAACGGTGAGGACGATCTTGACCAGCAAAACGCGGCCGTAGCCGGTAGCGAACAACTGCGACGCCGAATCCACCACATCGCGGCAGCACCCGCGCCCACTGGCCACGATGGCGGACGGTCAAGACGAGCGCCGCCAGCGTCCCGCACCACACGGCGGCGGCGAGCACGTGCACCGCGATCGCGATGGCGCCAGGCACGCTTGCCGACATGTGGCCGCCGACAGTGCGTGCGACGAGCCCGACGGCCGCGATCCCGGCTGTGGCAACCGCTGCGGGCGGTGTCTTCGGCACCGCGAACGTGGCCACCAACACCAGCCCGGCCGCAGCGACACTGAACAGGCCGGACCGTCCCGCAGACGTCGCGGTCGCGAACTCCGCCGTCGTGGTCAGGCCCACTAGGGTCACCGGTACAGCCGCGGCCGCGGTGGCGCCCACCGCGAGGCGACAGAGTTCGGTGAACAGCCAGAGACCGGCTGCCCACCCGAGTGAACGGCCGGCCCACAGCGTCAACTGCTCCCGGTACCGCACGGTGTCCAGCATCGGCACCACCGCCAACCCGAGCGTCGCGGCGCCCGCACAGTCGGCGAGCGCACGCACCACGGTCGCGGCGGCGGCGCCCTGCGGGTTGGTCAACGCCCATGCGGCCGCCGATGCGCCGACCACCACGACGAATCCACCGATCATCGCGCGGGTGGTCACGACTTTCGGCGTGCCGCCCACAGGATTCCACCGCCGATGATCAATGCACCCGCCACCAGGAACGGCCAGACCGGGATCGCGCCGTCGTCGCCGGAGTCGGTCGATCTGGCCGCCGGGGGGCCCGGCGTGCCGGTCGCGGCCACCGTGAGCCGAAACGACCACGCACCCGATACCGGGTGGCCGTCGGCTGACGTCACCCGGTAGTTCACGGTGTAGGTGCCGGCCGGCCCGAGTGGGCGCACCCCCACAGCGATCACCGCGCCCTGCACCTGTGGGTCGCCGGTGGACCACAGGTTCGCGTCGGGTCCGACCACGGTCATCGCGGCGAACTCGGGCTGCAACTGCTCGTTGAACGTCGCGCTGACGCGTTGCGGTCCCGATGCGAGTGCTGTGTTATCGGGCGGATCAGTGGCGATGCGGGTCGCATGTGCAGACGCGACCGGCGCACCGGCCAGCGCCGTCGCTGCCACGAGGGCGGCGACGAACGCGAGCCGGATCAACCGGGTCAAGTGCGCCTCCGCGCGATCAACGCCGCGGCCACGCCAACCGCGGCCAGTGTGATGGCCCCGCCTGCCAGCCAGCGCGCGGCGTTGTCGGCGGTCGGCGCGGCCTGCGCCGTCATCTCATGGTCGTCCATCCGGGTCGGCGGCGCACCTGTCAAGCTCAGCGCCGGGGCCGGGTGTTCGGGCTCCCCGCCACCGGGCAGCGGCGCCTGGTCCCAGCGCACCACCGTGCCGTCGGAATACGTCTGTGTGGTCGGAAACGCCACGCTGTCGCCGTGCGGCAGCTTCACCGACACCCGAAACAGCGCGAACTGATCAGACGAGATGCCGACCTTCGGGTCAGCGGTCCAGGTCACCGACCGGACGGTACCCGCGGCCGCGTCCCGCTCGAGAGTGGCCGTCCAGCCGGGCATGACTTCTGTTCTGGCGGACGCCACATCGGGCAACTTGACGCTCAATCGGGTTGTCAGAGCATTGTTTTCGGATTCCCCGGGAACCCGGAAGGTCACCACCGAGGTGGCGCCCGGTGCGGGATTGTCGGCGTCGGCGTGAACGTGGGCCCATCCGGGCCCCGCACCGGAGACCGCAACGATGCCGAGACCGACTCCGCTTGCGGCGACGGTGATGAGGGCGCGCCTTGGCGCCCCTGATGGGGAGTGCATTCGATTGTCACTTTCTTTCGATGGCGTTTCGGTCGGTCAGCGCGCGCGGCTGACCGGCGGACCCCGGTGTGACACAGATGCTGCGAGGAGCAGGGTGGAACGCAGAGGCTGGTCGGCGCCGGTGATGACGGACGGCCTGGTCGAAATCGGTGCCACGACGGCGCGCGTCGCGACCTTCGCGACCCGCGACACCGCACGGCACAGAGGTGGTCGCCGGTGGCGATCAGCACCGCGCCGACGATCACGGCCAGTGTGTGCGCGACGAGCATGGCAGGCGCGGGCGCCGTCGGTTCGCCGTGGTGATGGCCCGCTGCGGCGAGCATCAGGTGGCCGACCAGTTGACCGGTCACGAAGAGGCCGAGCAGCACACGGACATCGGCGGTGCGCGAGATGGTGGTGGCAAGCCCGCCGATCGTCGCGGCGAGCACGGCCAGCAGCGCAACAGCCGTGCCGGACGGTGTGGCGCCGTCCGCGATGCCGTGCGCAGCCACCGCGAGCGTCGCGGTCAACAGCCCCGCGGCGATGCCCCGCAGCCGTGCGGCGGCTGTCGTCGGCTCGGCCGGCACGGTTGTGTCAGACCACGCCGAGGCGGGCCATCAGATCGGCGTCGACACCGTCGAGCTGCTGGCTGACTGCGTTGTGGGCCGTCCGGCGATTCGCCGTCGGCATGTGCTCGGCAGCCGTTACCGCCGCGGAAAGGTCGGCAAGCCGATCCGTCATGGCGGCGACGAACTGTTTGGTCTCGGCGTCTTTCGGCTTCTTGTCGGCCACCTGCCGCAATGTCTGCTCGGCGCTGGCGATGCGGGCCGACAGCTGCGCACCGTGGCCGGAGAACTGGCCGAGCTGACTGAGCGGAACCCCAAGCCGGTCGGCACGGCGCTGGTCCAGGAATCCCCGGCCAGCCATCGCGGCCCGATAGGCCAGCGGCACCGCGATCGGAGCCAACAGCCGGGTCACCGTGAGGGTCCGGCGAATGCGCGCCGGCGCAAGCAGCCTGCCGTCGCGCACCGCTTTGAGCTCTGTCTCAGCAACCTTGAGCGCGGTCCTGTCGCTCTCCCGCTGTGCGCGTAGTTGCGCCTTCAGCGCCCTGGTCTCCGCCTTGTGTGCGGCCTTCATGCGGCGGTTCTCGTTCTTCGCCGCGAGCTTGGCTTCCAGCTTCGCCTTGGCCTTGATGGCACGGGCCTCAGCTCGCCGAGTAGCGCGGCTTTTCCGCGGGGTGAACAGGCCCATCCGGCCGCCTTCCGGTCGTCTCGTCGACATTTCCGATCTTCGTGTCTGAGATCGCGCAGTACAACACTATCGCCCGCTGCTGCGACCGCGCCTTGGCACGTCCCGGTACGTGCGCAGTTCCATGCACTAGCAAACGTGTTGACCGGATTGTGCGACAATCGCCGCAACCGTAAAAGGTGTTCGGACGTCGTGATGACAGGGGGTGACCGGGTGGCCTCCCGTGTGCGTGTCGCCGCGTCGGCCTGTCTCGTCGCGTCTGGCCTGTTCATGGCCGGTGCCGGCGGCGCCATAGCGCTTGCGGATCCCGGCCACGGCTATGGCCGTCAGGACCGCTCGGACGACAGCAGGGGTGACGACTCGATCGGCGACATGGTGCGTCACGCGTTCGGCTTCGGCGACGGCAACGACCAGAAGACGTCTGAGCCGGCGGGACAAGGGCCGCAGACCCGCTGGGGCAACGGCAGGCAAGGCCAGTATCCGGGCGGGAAGGATCCATCGGAGACAGGAACCTCTCCGACGCAAGATTGGCCGACGAAAGAATCAACGACGAAGCCGTGCCCAGAACCCACGAAACCCACCGAACCTCCGGGTGATCCCCGGCCGAATCCGCCGCAGAGCACGGGAGGTGGCGGCGGCGCCATCCAGCAGCTTCCGCATTTCAAGCCGCCGGCGGTCCCCCCCATACAGCTGCCCGACGAACTGAAGCCGAACCAGCCTGGCGTGGCAGGCGCACCCGCTGTCCTCGACGCCGGTGCGGGTATCGCCGCGGCAGCACCTGTCGGTGCGGCGCCCATCGCGTTACCGGTGATCGTCGTGCCGCCGCTCGCTCTTCCCGGAGTCGCGGGCGGCGCCGGGTCGGGTGGCGGTGCGTCGGCGGGGGTTCCTCCTGTCGCCCCGCGAGCCGTGACCGCCCAACCGCCCGCCGAACGCGTCCCGCCACCCGCGAGTGTGGGCAGCAATGTCGCGGCGCCGAATTCGTCGTACCGGATCGGCTACACCGAGTATCTGCGAACGGCCGGATTGCCGCAGGTCGCGGCCCTGGCCGTGCCGGGACTCGTCGGGATCATGGTGCTTACGGGTGCCGGTGGATTGTTGGGGTTCAGGCAAGCAAAAGCGGGCCACGCCGTGCATGTCAGTGGCTCGGCACGTTTCATCAGGTAGTACTGCAATCTGGCCCCTCAACCGGGGTGGGCAGCGCATAGTGGAACTGTTCGAAGGGGGGTTGTATGCCAGCGAGTCGTCGCGTTACGCGCGCAGTCAGTGACGTGCTGGATCTCGCCCCGCGACGCGGGGAGATCTCCCTGCCTCGCCTGGTCGACGCCGTCAGCGGGCACCGTCAGAGGGCCATCGAGCTGAAGATGTCGGACCTGCCGCCCGGGGTGTGCGGACAGTGGCGGCAGTACGCCGACCGCGACGTCTTCCTGATCCAGAAGGGTCTACCGGCGTGGGACCGGACCCTGGCCCACGAACTAGGTCACTTGGTCCTCGGCCACGAGGGCATTCCGGTCGTCCAAGCCGCCCGCGCGGAGACGGAATTCGCCAGTTCGGACCTGATCGGATACATGCTCAACCAACGCACCGGTTGCATGGGCCCGAGCGGTGAAGACGCCGAGCAGGAAGCCGAGGATTTCGCGGCTCTGCTCATCTACCGCCTTGGCAGGCTGCCCTCCGACCGCTCCTCGATCGTGCAGGTTCGGCTCGGAGAGGCGTTTGGTTGATCATCTGGGTGATCGCCGGTCTTCTGGGACTTGCGACAGGCCTGCGAATCGGTTGGGCCCTGGTCAATAAGCAGTCCCTGGTCAGTACCGCCATGATCCTGGCGCTCGGCAGTCTCGGAATGGTGGCGGCGCTCAACTGGCAACCGCTGACCCTGCTGCTGGACACGCTGCTGCACTGGCCGAACATCTCGATGGGTTTGAGCCAGGTCGCGCTGATCGGCTGCGCAGCGGGCAGCTGCGTGATGATCACGACGGTTTCGTCGCCGCGTAAGCCCGCCATCCTCCGGCGAATCGCGCTGTGGCAGTACGGCGTCGCCGTGGCCATCGCCGTCGCCACCATGGTGGCCTTCTTCGCGGCCGGCCGTCAGCAGGAGATGTCGCCGGAGGAGTACCTGAGACGCAACCTGGGCTCCAACGGCCTGGCGTTGTCGTGGCTGCTTCCACTGCTGTACGTGCTCCTGGCGCTGACGTTGGTGTCATGGGCTGGCATGCGGCATTCGAATCGCACACGGCGGGGCAGGGCGCTGTTCGTGTTCACCATCGGCATCGTGCTGATCGTGCTTGCCAGCGCGTTCTTCTTCCTGCGCGCGGTGGGCACCACACAGTTCGTCGGCGTCGGCGCGGCGGCGACGCTGCTGGGCTGCGCGATGTTGGTGGTGGCCGCAGGCTCACTGCTGCCAAGCGTCGAGGACTGGTTCGGCGCGCGCCGAGAGCTGCGAACCATCCAGCCGTTGCTCGACGAACTCGGCCAGCGCCATCCCGACGTCGGCATCGGAGTGCGCCCGCGTGGGCCGCTGGTTTTCCGGGTGGCCGAGCGGATGTCGCTGATTTCCGACGCGCTGTTTCTCGAGGCAACGACGGCAGACGCCGCGCTACGCCATCACGTCGATGCCGCCGGGGCATCGGCGGAACACGACCTGGAGCACGGGGTCGCCGATCTGTCAGACTTCGGTACACCCGATGTGAAGCCTGAGGAACAGGCGCGTGCCATCGCGGAGTGGATCTATGCTGGGCGCGGCGAAACCGATGTGGAAACTAAGCGAGCCATGTTCCCGGGTCTGGGATGGTTGCGCCAACCGACCACGTACTCCGACCGGGAGTGGATTCTTACCATCGCCAAGCAGTACCGGCAGCTCGACAGGGCGGGTGTCGCAGCCGCCTCCTGATGGAGGATCGCCGATTACTTCGCCGGGTGCCGCAATGCGGCTGCCCGCGGGCTAATCGTCGAGGTGTTCCTGACGACGCAACTCATCGACTTTCTGGACGATGTCGTGCTGCGCCTCTACGGACAGGCCGACCGTCCTCGCCGCAATACGGCGGACGCCCTCGTCACGCATATTGGCGAGCCACGTCAATTCCTTGTCGAGCTTCTCGTAGTACTCGTCGTCGGTGAAGTACGCCGGCTTGATACGAAAGAAGTTGGCAAGGGCCGCCATGGTCGCTGCCGAGGGATTCGTACGGTTGCCTGAACGCAGCTGAGACAGGTACGGAGCCGACATGGTGATGCCCTCCGACTTGAGGGCGGCGATCACCTCAGCCGA
The DNA here is from genome assembly GCF_032159775.1 of Mycobacterium sp. Lineage (GTDB taxonomy): Bacteria > Actinomycetota > Actinomycetes > Mycobacteriales > Mycobacteriaceae > Mycobacterium. Next base: position 14,820 of record NZ_JAVHWK010000190.1, on the reverse strand, counting down.
CGTGTGCGGACCACGCCCCGGCGGGTAGACCGTGTCGAACAGGCGGTTTAAGCGGGCGGAGAACGTCTTGCTCATCGATTTGACCTCCACGAGATGGCAGAGCGGTTTACTTAGGCGGCGTATTTGCTGACCATCGTAGCGAGACTTGTGCCAACAACCAAGTGCAAACCGCGTAAAAGTTGACCCGGCTTTTTCCTCGAGGGGCTCGAAACGGCGGTAAGCAGCATGTTTAGACCATATCGCACCGATGTCTCACGGTGTGGTCGGGCAAATTTTGACGGATACGTCGCAATTCCTTAGCTCAGAGGCTTCCGACCACTGTCTTTCCGCAAGCCAACGGGTCGGCGGGCAACCAGCGCAGCGGCCGCCGGAGCGGATACCGGTGTTTGCTGAATTCGTGTGCTCGCGGATCCCCTCCCGACGGAGCGCGGTCGGCTCCCAGGCGCGGAATTGCCAGCATCGAGTCGGGTGGCGCCGGGCGACGGTTCCAGCGGAGCGGGCGGCCAATCCCGCCTCGCCGGGGTCAAGCAGCCAGGAGCATGGCCAGGATCGCCGTATCGGGATCGCTGATCGGATCGATGCCGACGCGACTCACCATCGACGTGACCGTTCCGTCGGACTCGGCCTCCACCCACGCGGCCCGGTGTTCGAGGCCCAGGTGTGGAAGTCCCGGCAGCAGGACGCAGCCAGAGGCGGCACCGGAGCATTCGGGCAGCGACGGGGTGGTCTCCGAGGGGGGATGCAGCATGAGGAGCGCAGGAGGTTGGTGATCGGCGAAATGCCCTGGCGGCACGGCGTTCTCACCGACGACGGTGCCCTCGGCTACCACCAGTCCGACTGTGCCCGGCTCGGGTGAATCCGGCAGCTCCTCGCGGGCCCCGAAAATCGTTGTGGTCGAGAGTAATCCAGGAAAAGAGGCGACTCGGACGGCGACCCGCAACACCTGCGCCCACTCTTTGGTGGAATCCGGCCAACGGCCCGACACCACGAACCCCCTCAGCGTCCCCCGCGAATGGAAGGGGGCGATTTCGATCGCCCGACCGGACCCCGTCTCCATCTCGCCTCCGCGACTTCGTGTTCGGACGCCTGCCCGACACTCCACTGGGTCGATCCGCTCAGCATGGGCCAGCAACGCCTGGCGCGCAAGACGACACGGGTGCTAACGGTCGACTTTCGCCTTGGCTGTCCACAGCACGCGGTACGAGCCTGCCGCGGGAACCCAACCGAATTCGTGAGAGTCGGCCGCACCTGCGGCCCGCGGATTGTCGGAGCGGGCTTCGAATATCGCGCGGCGTCTCGAGCCGTGCACGTCGCCGACGCGTTTCACCAGCCAGCGCGTGGACTTCCGCGGATCGGGGAACACCCGCAGCTGGCCGCGCCGCACCCGTCCCCCGCGCATCGCGAGGAGCCCATCACCCGGGCGCAGCGCCGGTCGCATCGAGTCCTCGGCGACCCGGAACGTTCTCAGCGGCCAGTCCCGATGCGGATGGTTATCGCGCATCCGCTGAGGGTAGGTTAAAACCATGCTTGATCGACTTTTCTCCAACGCCACAGAAGCCCATGCCCACTGCGACCTGTACTGCGGTGTCTACGATCCGGCTCAGGCCAAGATCGAGGCGCTGTCGTGCCTGAAGACGCTCAAGAAGTTCCACGACTCAGACGACGACCACTTCCGCACCCGCGCGATCCTCATCAAGGAGCAGCGCGCCGAGGAGGTTAAGCACCACCTGATGGTGCTGTGGGCCGACTTCTTCACCAAGGATCACTTCGAGCAGTTCCCCAACCTGCACCAGCTGTTCTGGGACGGCGTGCACGGCGCGGGCGATGTGAAGAAGTCGACGGATGTCGCGGTGGCCGAGAAGCTTCTCAAGACGATCGACGAGATCGCCGATATCTTCTGGCAGACCGACAAGTCCAAGGACATGGGCGTGTACCCGCCCGCCTGAGACTGTCGAAAAGGACGGCCCTGGATCTCTGCTGTGAGACCAGGGCCGTTTTTCGTATGTCAGAACAGAACGATGAGGGCGAGGATGCCCAACAGCACGAGCGCGATCAGACCGGCGCGTATGCAGGCCATCAACTGGCCCCGCGTGTAGGCGTGAGTCGACGAATGCCACTCCGATGTGGCCGTGGATCCGGTTCCGTATGGATGCGACGTCAACTGATCCCCCTGACCTGCACGTTCAACTACCCCACCCCCGTGAGTTCTGTCACAGCTGTTGCTGTGACGCCGATCATAGCCCTTCGAAAGGCGTGGCCGAAATCGGGTCGGCTCAGCAAAGGTTAGAGCGCCAATCGATTTAGCTCGCGACCGGCTGGTCTGTTGATCACTGTTCAATAACGACGCCAGGTTATCCACAGGACCGCTCAGGAATCACACAGTTTCGGGCGCTCAGGCATGCTTTCCGGCTCCGACGGCCTGTGGATAAACCTGTGGAAACTGTGGATAGCTCTACATTGCTGCTTGACGCGTGTCGACAAAGCTCGCCTCGTAGCATGAGGGCATGAGCGTCCAGCAAGTAGACGTGTCCGACGTTCCGACGACCTTCGGCGAGTCGGTCGTGCTGCTCGACGTTCGGGAGGACGACGAGTGGCAACGCGGCCACGCCGCCGGGGCGCAGCACATTCCCATGGGCGAGGTGCCCGCGCGGCTGGCCGAGATTGATCCAGGCGCGACGTTGTTCGTGGTCTGCCATCTCGGCGGTCGCTCGATGCGAGTGGCCCAATACTTGGCGCAGAACGGCTATGAACCGCGCAATGTCAGCGGCGGCATGCAGGCATGGGTCGAGGCGGGCCGGTCCGTCGTGACCGACACCGGCGGCACAGGCATCGTCTGAGCAACCCTCGCTAGGCTGGTCGGATGATCCAGGTGTGTTCCCGCTGCGGCACGCGGTGGAATGTGCGCGACCGCCAGCGTGCCTGGTGTCCGCGATGCAACGGCACCCTGCTCGCGCCGTCCGCCGCGCCTGCACCGCCGTCACCGTCGCCGTCGCAATGGAGCGTGCGTCCGACCGCACCGGCCGTACGTCCGAACGGGCAGGTCGCGCAGAAGGCGACGCCGCGGCTCCCCGCGGGATACCGCTGGATCGCGGTTCGTCCAGGTTCCGCGCCACCGGCCCGTCGGCGGCAACGCAATCTCGGTCCGACCCCGCGATATGGGGCGGTACCGCGCTGGGGTCTGGTCGAGCGATTCGATGCCGCCGAATCCGAGCAGCACATCCACCCGCGCAGCGGACCGTCGATCACCGCTCTGCGCACCACCCTGGTCGCGACCATCGCCGCGCTCGGCCTGGCTGCGCTCGTTCACATCGTGCGATACGCGCTGCTCATCATCAACCGCGACGTGCTGCTGAATCCGGTGGTGGCGTGGGCGGCGACGTGGTTCGGAATCGTGATCAGCGTCGCGGCCCTGTTCCTGCTGTTCGCCAGCTTCGTTATGCTGACGAACTGGCTGATCGCCCGGCGGTCGTTGGCTTTCAAACACGTTGGGCGCCAAGAACATCGACCGCTGTGGGCGTTACGTGCCGGATGTCTGGTGCCGCTGGCGAACTTGGCATGGGCACCTGTCTTCGTCCTCGAACTGGCCAGCGTCGAGGACAAGCTCGACCGCCTTCGCCGACCGATCGCGGTGTGGTGGACGGTATGGGTGCTGTCCACCGCGGTGTCGCTGTTCGCCATCGCGACCAGCTTCACCAGCGATGCCCAGGGCATCGCCGACAACACGGTGACGACGATCGTCGGCTACCTGATCGCGACCGCGACGATGGTCCTGATGGGCAAGGTCCTGATGGCGTTCGAGCGCAGGCCGGTCGAGAAACCGGCCAAACGTTGGGTGATCGTCGCCGATGAATCTTCCGCCGATTCCGGCGTTCCGGTTGAGGCGCAAGGCCGAAACCCGGCAGCATAGCCCTATGAACTCGGGCGACGCCGGAGCCGGCGAAGGGTTCGGGGTCGGGCATCCGTTCGTGGTGGCCCACCGGGGTGCCTCGGCGGACCGTCCTGAGCACACGCTGGCGGCCTACGAGCTTGCTCTGCAGGAGGGCGCCGACGGTGTGGAATGCGACGTCCGGCTGACCAAGGACGGCCATCTGGTGTGTGTGCACGACCGTCGGGTGGACCGCACGTCCAATGGCACCGGCCTGGTCGGCGAGATGTCGCTGGCGGAACTGATGGCCTTGGATTACGGCTCCTGGCATTCCAGCTGGCGCCCCGACGGCTCGCAGGGCGACACCGGGCTGCTGACCCTCGACGACCTTGTGTCGCTGGTGCTGGACTGGCACCGGCCGGTGAAGATCTTCATCGAGACCAAGCACCCGGTGCGCTACGGCGCGCTGGTCGAAAGCAAGGTGCTGGCGCTGCTGCACCGCTACGGCATCGCATCGCCCGCGTCGGCGGCCCTGTCGCGAGCTGTGGTGATGTCGTTTTCGGCGGCCGCGGTCTGGCGGATCAGGCGCGCGGCGCCGATGCTGCCCACCGTCCTGCTCGGCGAGACGTCCCGGTTCCTCGGCGGAAGCGCAGCCACCACCGTCGGTGCCACTGCCGTCGGGCCGTCGATCGCGACGCTGCGCGAGCATCCCGAACTCGTCGACCGCGCGGCGGCGCAGGGCCGTGCGCTGTATTGCTGGACCGTCGACCACTACGAGGACGTCCGATACTGCCGCGAGCTCGAGGTGGCGTGGGTAGCCACGAATCATCCTGGGCGGACCAAGGATTGGCTCCAGAACGGGCTGACCGGGGCGGGCCGCGACTAGCGGATTGCGCCGGCGTCGAGCACATCCTGCGGAACGGGCTTGTCCGCTTTGAGCGCCGCGAACAACTGGTCGGCGACGTTGGAGTCCCAGACCACGACCGAACCCGAGTCGCTGACGGTGAACTCACCGATCGGGACGGTGGTGGTGTTGACGTCGCCGTTCAGTGCCCACGCCAACCGGGCGAGGTCCCAGATGTGTGCGTCGGAATCGACGGTCAGCGAGTCGGCCGCCGCGTTGGCCACTGGGTACCAGCGAAGCGGGTTCAGCCAGACGGCCGGGCCGGCGGCTCGATGCATCAGTGTCGACATGAACTGACGCTGGTTGACCATCCGGTCCAGGTCGGCGCGTGGGGTAGCACGGGTGCGCACATAGCCGAGCGCGTTGCGGCCGTCCAGCTTCTGGCAGCCCGCAGGAAGGTCGATACCGGCGAGCGGGTCGGAGATCGGCTCTGGCGGACACATCGTCACGCCGCCGACGGCGTCGACGAGCCGTGCGAATCCGTCGAACTCGACCTCGGCGTAGTGGTCGAGGCGCAGCCCCGTCGCCTGCTCGACGGTTTGGGCCAGCAGCGCGGCACCTCCGACGGCGAACGACGCGTTGATCTTGTCGGTGCCGTAGTCGGGGATCTCCACATAGGAGTCCCTGGGGATGGAAACCATCGTGGTCGGGGCATCCGACCACGGGGCGGGCATGTGCACAAGCATGATCGTGTCGGTGTGCCCGTTGCCGATGTCGCCGCCGGTGCCGAGTTCGGCCTGCTGCTCGGGGCTGAGTCCCTGCCTGCTGTCGGAGCCGACAAGCAGCCATGTGGTGCCCTTGCCCTCGGCAGGCCGGTCGGCGTAGTCGGCCAGCGCCGGGACGCGGTGCAGTTTGGTGTCGACCCAGAACGCCGTGCCCAATACGCCGACGACGGCCAGGATCATCACCGCGAACAGCGTCGAGACGACGCGACGCACGCGACGCTTGGGCTTGGCGGGCCGGGTGGGCGGCGGCGGTTGGCGCACAACAGGATTCGGTGGCCGATAGGACGGCGGCGGTGGCGGCTGGTAGCGCGGTCGAGGCGGCGTCGGCGGATTGGGCGGCCATGGAGGCGGAGGTCGGTTCGGGTCGCGCCTGATCACCTGCGACGGTTCGCGCCGCCGAGGTGGCGGAGGCCGTCGGTCGCCGTTCACAAAAGAAATGTACGCGGGCGTCTCACGTGAGCCAGCTCAGATGGCTCGCCAACAGGAGGTAGCCGACGAACGCCACCGAGTCGATCACGCCGTGCGCGATGACCAGCGGCCACAACCGGCCGGTGCGCTGCCAGGCGTAGCCGAACACCAGGCCCATCGCGGCGTTGCCGAGGCCCGCGCCCCAGCCTTGGTAGAGGTGGTACGCGCCGCGCAGCACGCTGGTGGCCACCAGCGCGACGACAGGGTGCACCCGCAGTTGCTGCAGTCGGGTGAGCAGAAACCCGACGACGACGACCTCTTCTGCCCAGCCGTTGGCGAAGGCGATGAGGATCAGCACGGGGATGTGCCACCAGGAGTTCGCATGCGTCGACGGCACCACCGACACGCTCAAGCCAAGTTCGCGCGCCGCGACGTACAGGCCGAGGCCCGGCAGGCCGATCAGCGCGGCGAGGCCGAGCCCGCCGAGCACATCGGGGCGAAGGCGGATGCGGCCCAGCCCGATCTTCGACAACCCGATTCCGCTGCGCCACAGCAGGTATACGCCGAGCGCGCCCCACGCCACGAGCTGCGCGACCCGGGCCAGGTTCAGCCCGAGGTTGATCAGATCGAACGGGGACAGTCGAGGGTTGAGCGCAACGGTCTGTTTCGAGAGGTTGAGCAGGATCGCCTCGATGAGGTCGAGGATCGAGGTGTAGGCGCTGAGCCCGAAGGTCACCGCGAGTACGACGGCGATCTCGATGCGCAGCGCGCGCCGGTCGGCCAAGGGCTGCTCCGCGGGCGCACTCACCGGAGCCAGGCTAGCGGCCCCTTGCCCGAAGCCCGTTCAGGAAGGGGCATCCCATCAGGATTCGAATCGCCTGGCTGAGTCCGGTGACGTCGTCGACGGGCTTGGCGAACGCCAACCGGACGTCGTGATCGCCTTCGTCGTTCTCCACGCGCAGCCGCACGCCGTACCGGTCGAGCCCAAGCGGACGCACGCGTCCGCGCCGCAGCGCGTTCGGCAGCCGGTCGGCCAGCCGGTCGATGACGTCGCGATGGGCGATCTCGAGATGCTGCAACCAGCAGTACTCCATGCCGCAGAACGGGTCGGGGCGGGCCGCCAACAGAGCGCTGACGCCGACCGCCTCCGCCCCTGTCGAGTCGGCGACGACGACAGATTCCACTTCGAGCAGGAGCAGGGTGAGGCGAGGGTCTGCGTCGACGTTGTCGGTGGAGTTCACTTGCAGGAGTGCGGGATTGGGGTCCGCGGCGGCAATCAGGTCGAGAAGTCCATGCAGTTGCGTCACCGGTACGGCCTGCAACCGGCCCCGGATCCACACCAGCGACCGCACCGGTTCTCGCAGCGGCAGAGGAGAGTAGTCGGTCATCTCGAGCACCGCGGGCACACCGGCGGTCCCCGCGCCGACCGACATGCCCGCGACGAGGCCGTCGACGGGAACCGTGATGGCGAACGAGCCGTCATCGAGAAGGTGCTGCACCGCGCTCGCGATCGGATCGACACCCTCGATCGCCAGCATCGCCCCACCCGCCCGCGCACACGTGCTGCGGATGCGCTCGGCCGTCGTCGGTGCTGTCCTCGCTGCCGGTGCTGCCATGCGTCGCCTTCCGTAGATAAGGTGACCCTAACTTAGCGAGCCCTAACCTGGCGGGCAAGACGCACCGAACCGATAGGGTTGAACCGTGCCGCGCATCGCCTACCTCGGACCCGAAGGGACCTTCACAGAAGCGGCGATGCTCCGCATCACAGAGAACGGGATGGTGCCCGATAGCGGCCCATCCGACGAGTTCACCCCGCTCCCCGAGAACAGCACCAGCGCGGCGCTGGCCGCCGTGCGTTCCGGCGACGCCGACTACGCGTGCGTGCCGATCGAGAACTCGATCGAGGGGTCGGTGCTTCCGACGCTGGACAGCCTCGCGACCGGCCCGGAGCTCCAGGTCTTCGCCGAGCTGACGCTCGACGTCGCATTCACGATCGTGGTGCGCTCGGGCACCACCGCGGCGGACGTCGGCTCGGTCGCGGCGTTCCCCGTCGCCAGCGCTCAGGTACGCAACTGGCTGGCCAACAACGTTCCGAACGCGAGGTTGATACCGGCCAACTCGAACGCTGCAGCGGCCAGCGATGTCGCCGACGGCCGCGCCGACGCGGGCGTGAGCACCGCGCTGGCGGCGCAGCGGTACGGGCTGACCGCACTGGCATCCGACGTCGTCGACGAACCCAACGCGAGGACCCGCTTCGTGCTGGTGGGTCCGCCAGGGCCGCCGCCACCGAGAACCGGCGCGGACCGCACGTCGGTGGTACTGCGACTGGACAACGTTCCCGGTGCGCTGGTCTCGGCGATGACCGAGTTCGCGATCCGCGACATCGATCTGACCCGTATCGAATCTCGGCCCACCCGAAGAGAGTTGGGCACCTACATCTTCTTCCTCGACTGCGTCGGGCACATCGAGGATGACGTCGTCGCCGAGGCACTCAAAGCGCTTCACGATCGTTGCACCGATGTGCGCTATCTGGGGTCATGGCCGAGGGACGGCAACCGATGAGCGGCAGGCTGGTGTTGGTTCGCCACGGCCAGTCGGTCAGCAACGTCGACCGCAGGCTCGATACCCGCCCGCCCGGCAGGGAGCTCACCGATCTGGGCCGGGAACAGGCGCGCGCGTTCGCAAAGAACTGGCGCCACGACATCGGGATGGTCGCGCATTCGGTCGCGCTGCGTGCCACGCAGACGGCCGCCGAGATCGGCGGCGAGCTGAACCTGGACCCGCACGAGCTCGACGGCATCCACGAGGTTCAGGTCGGCGAGTTGGAGGACCGTAACGACGACGCGGCCGTCGAGGAGTTCACCGCCGTCTACAAGCGATGGCATGAGGGTGAGCGGGATCTGCGGATGCCCGGCGGCGAATCAGCGACGCAGGTGCTTGCCCGGTATGTGCCGGTGATCACGCAGCTACGGATGCGCTATCTCGATGACGACGCGTGGCACAAAGACATCGTCGTCGTCAGCCACGGCGCGGCGATCCGGCTGGTGGCCGCCACGTTGGCGGGTGTGGATGGAAGTTTCGCCCTCGACCATCACCTGCCCAACACCGAATCCGTTGTGCTGACGCCGATCACCGACGGGCGGTGGAGCTGCCTGCAATGGGCGGCCGACAAACCGCCGTTCTATCCCGAGCCCGACGTTCACCCGGTCTCCGACGCCCTGTCCTCGGCCGACCCCATGGGCTGAGCGCAGGCGCAGCCGATCGCTTCGCAATCGATGGTGAACGCGTGCACGACCTCGGCCGTGACGCAGCCGTCCTCCGTGCACTCCGTCCACTGCAGAGCGTGATGGATGACGGTGCCGTGGCAGTGGTCGAGTTCGGTTCGACACCCCCGACAATCGCTGTCCATGGCCCGTTCATAGCACCAACGGCGGACAATTCGCGGATGCCGCGCTCAGGTGGTCGCGGTTAAGCCCAGCCGAGTTCGTGCAGGCGGTCGTCATCGATGCCGAAGTGGTGAGCGATCTCGTGGATGACGGTGATGGCAACCTCGTCAACGACCTCGTCCTGCGTTTGGCAGACATCGAGAAGGGCGTCGCGATAGATCGTGATCGTGTCAGGAAGCGAACCGGCGTACCAGGAGTCGCGTTCGGTCAGCGCGACGCCCTGATACAGCCCCAACAGATCGGGCTCGTCGGCGTTGCGGCTCTCGACGAGCACCACGACGTTGTCGATCGCCGAGGCCAGGTCGGGCGGGATCAGATCAAGGGCGTCGCCCACCAGCTCCTCAAACCGTTGCGGGCTCATCCGCACGGTCACCGGGCTACGCCCCGGGCGGGGGTGGAATAACGGGTTCGGCGGGCGGCGGGCCGGGTGCAGGCCCAGGTGCGGGTCCTTGCGCCGGAGCCGGCTGATCCGGCGGCGGAGCCGGAGCCCCCGCGGCGGGCGGTGCAGGCGCATCCGCGGGCGGAGGCCCGTTCATGAAGTTGTTGCCGTCGGCAGGTGGTGCGTCGCTGGCCGGCGCCGCAGGCGTCTGCGCCGCTGTACCCGGGGTCTGCTGGCCGTGCTGGTTGGCCTGGGTCTGTTGAGTCGACTGGCTGGACTGGCCGGATTGGCTCGACCCGCTCTGGTCGTAACCGCTGCTGCTCTGGCTCGACGCCGACATGTCGGGCATCGGGATCGGCGGGAAGTTCAGCCGCTCCTCGGGGATGTCCGGCGGCGGGATCGGCGGCTGCCCGTTGATCTGCAGCGGCCCCCGCGCGCTGTTGAGCAACGTCGACCAGCCGCCGTTGCCAAGCGTGGCGCCGATGCTGCACGACACCTGGTGGCTACCCGCCGACCAGCTGGGTAGCGAGATCGTGCTGTAGATCAGCGTGAGCGTGGTGCTCCGCAACTGGATGGGAGCGAGGTAGGCGTCGGTCATCCGGGTACACGCGTCCTTGATGAACGCATCCTGTTCCGGTTCGGGCGGCAACCCGGCGGGGAACTTCTCGGCGACGTTGACGGCGCCGGTCACCTCCATGGCGTGCGGCCCCGCGCAGTCGACCGGAATGTCGGTGGGCTGGTTGGTGGACGGGTCGATGCCAAGACACGTTCCGGCGGGCCAGACCTTGGACTGGTCGATATCGGCGACCTTGCCCTGGAATGCGAGTTGCGAGTTGTTCACGCCTGGCAGTTGCACGCCGCACAGCATGCGGCGCTCGCCCGACTGGCGCCACGCCTTGTCGCCTGCCCACATCATGCTCACGGTGAACCGGCTGTTGGGATCGAAGTGCTCACCGAGGTAGCGGCGCACCGCGACCTGGCACTGCTCCTGGCTGATCTGCTGAATGCGCGACGGCGACGGCGGTGCGGCGTCGGGTCCGTACTCGCTGCCCGGGAAGGTCCGCATGTCCACCGACTCCGCGACCTCGAAGCGGTGCTCGCCCTTGCAGTCGACGACCTCGGCCGCATCCGGGTTGCGTTCCGGCCAGTTCAGGCAGTCACCGCTCTTGGACTTGCTGAAGGTCTCCGCACCGCGCAGACCCAGGGTTATCGCGCCAGGGGTGATCGGGCCGTCGCCACGCGGCATCGCGGTCAGCACGCCCGCGATCAGAAGCCCGCCGAGTGCGGTCAGCAGAAGCACGCGGCGGGTGGATGTAGCGTGCAGACTGCGCCACCACGCCACCTTCGGAGTGTGGTGTCCTGCCTCGTCGGCGGTCAATTCGACCCGCTCGGGTGCATCCAACATCCGCTCCATTGTGACAGGCGTGGCGGGGGCTGTGACAAGAGAGGCAGATGTAACGTTATGTGGTTGTGCTGCCGACGGTAGGGTGGCCGCCGTGATCGACCTCAAACTGCTGCGCGAAAACCCGGATGCGGTGCGCGCGTCACAGCGCGCCCGCGGTGAGGATCCCGGACTTGTCGACGCCCTGTTGAAGGCCGACACCGCCCGCCGGGCCGCCGTTTCGGCCGCCGACAATCTGCGTGCCGATCAGAAGGCGGTAAGCAGAGAGGTGGGCGCCGCGTCGAAGGAGGACCGGCCTGCGGTGCTGGCCCGGGCGAAGGAACTCGCCGAAAAGGTCAAGGCCGCAGAGTCCGAGCAGTCGAATGCCGAGAAGGCGTTCAGCGCGGCTCATATGGCGATATCCAACGTGATCATCGACGGCGTTCCCTCGGGCGGCGAAGACGACTTCGTCGTGCTCGACACCGTCGGCGAGCCGCCTGCGATCGTCGACCCGAAAGACCATGTCGCCCTTGGTGAGTCACTCGGGCTTTTCGACCTGGAGCGCGGCGCGAAGGTCTCGGGAGCACGCTTTTACTTCCTCACCGGATACGGCGCGCTGCTGCAACTGGGCCTTATGCAACTCGCGGTTCGGTTGGCGACCGACAACGGCTTCACGCTCGTCATCCCGCCTGTACTGGTTCGGCCGGAGATCATGGAGGGCACCGGATTCCTCGGCGCGCACAGCGAGGAGGTGTATCGGCTCGAGGGCGACGACCTCTACCTCGTCGGTACCTCCGAGGTGCCGCTGGCCGGCTATCACTCCGACGAGATCCTGGACCTGTCAGAGGGCCCGCTGAGGTATGCCGGGTGGTCGTCGTGCTTTCGGCGCGAAGCCGGCAGCCACGGCAAGGACACCCGCGGGATCATCCGTGTGCATCAGTTCGACAAGGTCGAGGGATTCGTCTACTGCAAGCCGGAGGACGCGGCCGCCGAACACGACCGCCTGCTCGGTTGGGAACGCCAGATGCTGGCGAACATCGAGGTGCCCTACCGCGTGATCGACATCGCCGCGGGCGACCTGGGGGCGTCAGCAGCGCGCAAATACGACTGCGAGGCCTGGGTACCGACCCAGCAGACCTACCGCGAGCTGACGTCGACATCGAACTGCACGACGTTCCAGGCCCGCCGCCTCGCGACCCGCTACCGCGACGAGAACGGCAAACCGCAGACCGCCGCGACGCTGAACGGGACGCTGGCGACCACCCGCTGGTTAGTAGCAATTCTGGAGAATCACCAGCGGCCCGACGGCAGTGTGCGGGTGCCTCCCGCGCTGGTGCCCTATGTCGGAACCGAAGTGCTCGAGCCGCGGAAGTAGCGAATTGCGCCGATCGGCGCCACCGGAAGTCGTACGCTCCGCCGTATGAGCGGCAGCCATCTCGCCGACATGGACCTCTGGGTCCGCGGTCTCGAAAGTGTGCTCATCGAAAAGGGTTACGTCGATCCCGCGGCCCTCGACGCGATCATCGAGTTCCACGAAACTCGCATCGGTCCGCGCAACGGGGCCCGCGTGGTCGCCCGCGCATGGGTCGATCCGCAATTCAACAACTGGCTTCTTCGCGACGCCACCGCAGCGATCGCGTCGCTCGGGTATGGAGGGCGCCAGGGCGAGCACATGGTCGCGGTCGCCAACACGCCGCAACTGCACAACCTGGTGGTGTGCACATTGTGCAGTTGCTACCCGTGGCCGGTCCTCGGGTTGCCGCCGAACTGGTACAAGAGTGCGCCGTATAGGTCGCGCGCCGTGCGAGATCCGCGCGGTGTGTTGTCGGAGTTCGGAGTGGTCTTGGATGCCGGGACAGAGATCCGGGTGTGGGACTCGACGGCGGAAGTCCGCTACCTGGTGGTACCGATGCGTCCAGCCGGCACCGAGGGGTTGGACGAGGAGTCGTTGGCGGCTCTGGTCACGCGCGATTCGATGATCGGCACCGGCCTCGCTGGTGTCACCTCCGCGGCATGACGGGCGAGTACATCAGCCACGCCGATCTCGGAGGTCGGCCGTTGACGGGCGTCATCGCGCCGGAACCCGAAGCCGTGCCTTGGCATGCGGAATGGGAGCGCCGGGTGCTGGCTCTCGTGCTGGCGATGGGCGCAACGGGCGAATGGAACCTGGACATGAGTCGCTCCGCTCGCGAGACCCTCCCCGACTACTCCCAGCGCAGCTACTGGGCAGTGTGGGCAGGGGGACTGTCCGCGTTGCTGGCCGAACGGGAACTGGTTTCCGCCGAGGAAGTCGCCGCGGGACGATCGCTTCAGCCTTCTCGGCCGCTGGCGAGGAAGCTGCTGGCACGCGATGTTCCCAATGCGCTGGCGCGCGGCGCGCCGACCGAGCGACCTGCGAGGACCGATCCATTGTTCACCGTGGGCCAGCGGGTACGTACGCGTGCGCGTGCGGTGCCACATCACACTCGGCTGCCGGGCTACGCGCGCGGCAAAACCGGACGAATCGAGCGGGTCAACGGGGTGCACGTGTTCGCTGACGCCAATGCCAGCGGCAATGGTGAACAACCGCAGTGGCTCTACACCGTCGCGTTTCGCGCGCCGGACCTCTGGGCCGATGGTGACCCGGGGTTGACGGTGTCAGTCGATGCCTGGGAACCCTACCTACGAAGTGTATGAACAGCGCCGACGTACCGGTATTCGAAGAGCCGTGGGAAGCCAGGGCTTTCGCCATCGCGGTCGCATTGCATGAGCGCGGTGCGTTCACCTGGTCCGAATGGGCCGAGAAGCTCGGCACGCGGATAGCAAGTGCGGAACCGCCTGTCGATGGGCACGGTTACTACCGGCACTGGCTCAACGCGCTCGAGGACATTCTCGTCTCGAAGGGCGTCATGACCGCGGACGAAACAGCGCGATGGCGCGAAGCGTGGCGACGGGCGGCGATCCGAACTCCACACGGCAGCCCGATCGAAGTGCGGACGGAGGACTTCTAACCAGCCGGCAGCCCGTCGAGCTTGGCGAGAAGCTCGAGCCTCGATGGAGGTTTCCCCGATTCGCCGCCGGGTACCGCAGGGGTGATCCCGGCGTGAGGAGACCCGTCCATGCGAGCAATGGTGTACCGCGGCCCGTACAAGATACGGGTGGAGGAGAAGGACATTCCCTCCATCGAGCATCCCAACGATGCGATAGTGCAGGTGCAACTGGCTGCGATCTGCGGCTCGGATCTGCATCTGTACCACGGCATGATGCCCGACACCCGGGTCGGCATGACCTTCGGCCACGAGTTCATCGGCGTCGTGCACGAGGTCGGGCCGTCGGTGCGCAACCTGAAACCCGGTGACCGCGTCATGGTGCCGTTCAACGTCTACTGCGGGTCGTGCTACTTCTGCGCCCGCGGCCTGTACTCCAACTGCCACAACGTCAATCCGAACGCGACGGCAGTCGGCGGGATCTACGGCTACTCCCACACCTGTGGCGGTTACGACGGGGGGCAGGCGGAGTTCGTGCGCGTTCCGTTCGCCGATGTCGGCCCGTCGCTCATCCCCGACTGGATGTCCGACGAGGACGCGCTGATGTGCACCGACGCGCTGGCGACCGGATACTTCGGCGCCCAGTTGGGCGATATCGTCGAAGGTGACGTCGTCGCCGTGTTCGGCGCCGGACCGGTCGGCCTCTACGCCGCGAAGTCCGCGTGGCTGATGGGCGCGGGCCGGGT
>NZ_JAVHWK010000188.1:0-2540 GCF_032159775.1 Mycobacterium sp. | reverse complement strand
CGTCACCTCGGCGACCAACGACGACGAAGGTCGGGCGCTGTTGCGCGGCCTCGGCTTTCCGTTCAAGGAGAACTGACCAGATGGCGAAAAAAGCACTGATCAACAAGAGTCAGCGCAAGCCGAAGTTCGCGGTTCGCGCCTACACCCGCTGTAACAGGTGCGGTCGCCCGCACGCGGTTTTCCGCAAGTTCGGGCTGTGCAGGATCTGCCTGCGTGAAATGGCGCACGCGGGCGAACTGCCCGGCGTGGCGAAGAGCAGCTGGTAACAGCATTTCAATCAACAAAGGTTGCGGTAGGCCTCCCCAACATATGGGCACAGTGGGAACCGCCGCGAGGAAGGTGAACCGGCTGTCATGACCGCGATGACGACGATGCAGAGCGCAGCGATGAAGAGGAGCAGCGCTCGATGACAATGACGGATCCGATCGCAGACTTCTTGACGCGTCTGCGCAACGCCAACTCGGCGTACCACGACGAAGTGACGCTGCCGCATTCGAAGATCAAGGCCAACATCGCCGAGATCCTCAAGCGGGAGGGTTACATCACCGACTACCGCACCGAGGACGCGCGGGTCGGCAAGGCGCTGACCGTTCAGCTCAAGTACGGGCCGAGTCGGGAGCGCAGCATCGCCGGCCTGCGCCGGGTGTCCAAGCCCGGATTGCGGGTGTACGCCAAGTCGACCGGCCTGCCCCGCGTACTCGGCGGTCTGGGAGTGGCGATCATCTCGACCTCCTCGGGTCTGCTCACCGACCGCCAGGCAGCCAGGCAGGGCGTGGGCGGCGAAGTCCTCGCGTACGTGTGGTGAGAGGGGACTGACATGTCGCGTTTTGGTAAGCAACCGATCCTGATCCCATCCGGGGTCGAGGTCTCCATCGATGGCCAGCAGGTCTCGGTGAAAGGCCCCAAAGGCACCCTGGACTTACAGGTTGCCGAGCCGATCACCGTGGCGCGCAACGAGGATGGCGCCATCGTGGTCACCCGTCCCGACGACGACCGGCACAACCGTTCGTTGCACGGGCTGTCGCGCACGCTGGTGTCCAACCTGGTCACCGGTGTGACCGAGGGCTACACGATCAAGATGGAGATCTTCGGGGTCGGCTATCGCGTGCAGGCCAGAGGCAGCGATCTCGAGTTCGCCCTCGGCTACAGCCACCCGGTGCTGATCAGCGCGCCGGAGGGCGTGAGCTTCGCGGTCGAGACGCCGACCAAGTTCTCGATCAGCGGTATCGACAAGCAAAAGGTCGGCCAGATCGCGGCCAACATCCGCCGTCTTCGTAAGAACGATCCCTACAAGGGCAAAGGCGTTCGCTACGAAGGCGAGCAGATCCGCCGCAAGGTCGGAAAGACAGGTAAGTAGGCATGGCGCAAACACAAACTGCAGGAACCGCGCAGAAGCCGTTGGGGCAGAGCGTCTCCGCCGTTCGGCGCAAGCAACGGCTGCGTCGTCACGCGCGGCTGCGTAAGAAGATTGCCGGCACCGCCGAGCGTCCACGCCTGGTGGTACACCGCTCGTCGCGGCACATTCACGTGCAGTTGGTCAACGACCTCACCGGCACGACTGTGGCTGCCGCCTCCTCTATCGAGGCGGACGTGCGCGGCGTGGACGGCGACAAGAAGGCCCACAGTGTGCGGGTCGGTCAGTTGATCGCAGAGCGGGCCAAGGCTGCCGGAGTCGACGCAGTGGTGTTCGACCGTGGCGGCTACACCTACGGCGGGCGGATCGCGGCGCTGGCCGACGCCGCCCGAGAAGGTGGGTTGGAATTCTGATGCTAACTAACAACTTTGGAAGGACCGCATAATGGCGGAGCAACCGGCTGGATCGGCCGGCCCGACGAACGAGGGCCGCGACGACCGTCGCGACTCGCGTGACAACCGGGGCCGCCGGGACGGTGGTGGCCGTGGCGGTCGTGACCGTGACGGAGACAAGAGCAATTACCTCGAGCGCGTTGTCACGATCAACCGCGTCTCCAAGGTGGTCAAAGGTGGTCGGCGCTTCAGCTTCACCGCGCTGGTCATCGTCGGCGACGGCAACGGCATGGTCGGTGTCGGCTACGGCAAGGCCAAGGAAGTTCCGGCCGCGATCGCTAAGGGCGTCGAGGAAGCTCGTAAGGGTTTCTTCCGCGTTCCGATGATCGGTGGGACCATCGTCCACCCGGTGCAGGGCGAAGCCGCGGCAGGCGTTGTGCTGCTGCGTCCGGCCAGCCCAGGTACCGGTGTGATCGCCGGTGGTGCGGTGCGTGCGGTGCTGGAATGCGCCGGCGTGCGCGACATTCTGTCCAAATCGCTGGGTAGCGACAACGCGATCAACGTCGTGCATGCGACGGTCGTCGCGCTCAAGATGCTGCAGCGGCCCGAAGAGGTCGCGGCACGTCGTGGACTGCCGCTGGAGGATGTCGCTCCGGCCGGCATGCTGCGCGCCCGCCGCGAAGCTGACGCGCTGGCCGCAGGCGCCACTCGTGAAGGAAGCGCATAACAATGGCTACCGATAAAGCACAGGCGTCACAACCGACGCAGCTTAAGATCACCCAGGTCCGCGGTGT
>NZ_JAVHWK010000184.1:0-4745 GCF_032159775.1 Mycobacterium sp. | reverse complement strand
ATTGGTCGATGGTCGTGCAGTCGATGGGCGGCACCACTGTGGTGATGGAGAAGTTCGACCCCGAACGTGCGCTGGAGTGCATTCAGCGATATCGCATCACTCACGGTCAGTTCGTTCCGGCGATGTTCGTGCGCATGCTGAAACTGCCCCGTGCCGTTCGTGATTCCTACGACGTGTCCAGCCTGCAGAGAGTCGTACATGCCGCGGCGCCGTGCCCAGTGGAGATCAAGAAGCAAATGATCGATTGGTGGGGCCCGATCATCGATGAGTACTACGCCTCCTCCGAGGCGGTTGGTGCGTCATTCATTCGGGCCCAGGACTGGCTCGAACATCGGGGATCCGTCGGTCGTCCCTTGGTCGGCGTCCCTCATATCCTCGATGAGGATGGTAATGAGCTGCCACCGGGCGAGGTCGGGGAAATCTATTACGAAGGCGGGCTCTCCTTCGAGTACCTCAAGGACCGGGAGAAGACGCAAGCGTCGCGCGACCGGCGCGGCTGGGTGACGGTCGGTGACGTCGGTTACCTGGATTCCGATGGCTTTCTTTTTCTCACTGACCGACGCCACCACATGATCATCTCCGGCGGCGTGAACATCTACCCACAGGAGGCAGAGGATCTGCTGGTCACCCACCCGAAGGTGCTCGACGCCGCAGTGTTCGGCATTCCCGACGACGAGATGGGTCAGAGCGTGAAGGGGGTTGTGCAGACGGTGGACCGCGACGATGCCAACGAACGATTCGGCGAAGACCTACTGGTCTGGCTGCGGGAACGGTTGGCGCACTACAAGTGTCCGCGTTCCATCTCGTTCGAGCCGCAGCTGCCGCGCACCGACGCCGGCAAGCTGTACAAGCAGGAACTGGTGAAGAAGTACTCCTGATCGCCGGTCAGCCGAGCCGGAGCGGCAGACTCGCGAGCACGAACGTGTTGGCCGGAAAGACGATTTCGGGAGTGTAACCCGGCGCCAGTGCGAACACGGGGACTCGCTTCAGCCATTCCTCGACGATCAAGGTCAGCTCCATGCGGGCCAGGTGCGAACCCAGGCAGCGGTGCGGGCCGCCGCCGAATCCCCAGTGCCGGTGCACCTTCCCATCCATCACAACGCTATTGGTGGAAATGGTATCGCTGTCGTCGCGGTTGATCGCACCCAGAAGTAGTCGAACCTGCGCCCCGGCCGGCAGCGTCACGTCGCCGATGGTGACGGCCTCGGTCGTCACCCTGGGCACAAGTGGCGCCGGTGGTTCCAAACGCACGATCTCCTCGATGAAGACCTTGATCTGTTCGGGATCGTCGCGCACCGACGCCCGCAATTCGGCGTTGCGGGCGAGTTCCAGCAGTGCGAAACCCATTGACGACGTGACGGTATCGAGTCCGGCCAGCACGAACAAGTAGCTCAGGCCGATCGCCTCGGCGTCGTCGAGGGGGTGCTCCCCGGTGAGCACCTGCGACAGGATGTCGCGGTCGGGCTTCTGTCGGCGTTTGTTGATCGCGTCGGTGAGGTAGGAGAACAGTTCGAGCGCGGGAGTGAGATCCATGCCCTCCAGCGAGGGCCGGTCGGCCAGGTTGATAACAGCGTTCTTCCACGCGACAAGGCGGTCACGATCCTCCAACGGGAGCCCGAACAGTGTCAGAAACACTTGCGATGGATAAGGAATCGCGATGTCGGCCATCACTTCGCACTCGCCTCTGGCAGCGACGGCACCCACGATGTCGACCGCCTGTTGCTGCAGTGCCGGCAGCATCTCGCCCAACGTATGGGGGCTGAAGAACGGTTGAAGGATGTGGCGGAATCTTGTGTGCTCGGGCGGGTCGAAGGCGATCGGTACGAGCGGCAGTGGACTTCCGAGCATGTCGAACGCCTTCTTCGACGAGAACACTTCCGGCTTCCGCAGTGCATCGAGCACGTCGTCGCGGCGGGTCAGATAGAACCAGCCGTCCATGTACACGACGGGCCCGGCGTCGCGCGCGGCCGCCCACCCGGCACCTCGGTCGGCCGCCATTGGCAACTTCGTCCATTCGAGCGTCGGGGCGCCGTATGTGTCAACCAGATCAACCAGATCCTCTTGCTTGGGGCTCAATTGCCCTCCCGTTCTCAGAAGGCCGATCGGTGCAGGCCGCCGTCGACCTCGATCCAGCTTCCGGTGATGTATCCGGCCTGATCCGAACACAGATACGCGACGAGCGAGGCTATTTCGCCTGCCGTGCCCATCCGTGCCGCAGGAACGCGCGCCTCGCTGAGCATGAATTCGCGCCGCGCCTCTTCGGTGCCAGCGCCCAGGTTCTTCTCGAGGTACGCGACGGAGTTCGCGGTCTCGATCCAGCCCGGCGCCACGGTGTTCACGGTGATGCCGTAACGGGCGTACTCGTCGGACACCGTCTTGAGGAGTCCGACTGTCGACGGTCTGCTGGTGTTGGCCACCACGTGATGGATGTTTCCGGCCGGCTCCTTGGCCGTCGCCGATCCGATGTGCACGAAGCGGCCCCACCCTGCGTCCCGCATCGCGGGCAATACGGCTTGGAGAAGGAGGATCTGGCTCATCGTGTGCAGTTCGAAGGACTCGCGATAGGTGTTTACGTCCGTGATGTCAGCGAAGTCTCCGGGCCGCTGGTACTTGGCTTGACCGACGACAATGAGCGGCGGCCCATGCTCAGCGGTGACCTGACGGACCGCGGCGTCGAGCTGCTGGGGATCGCTGACGTCCGCCGGGACGCCGATCGCCGTGGCCCCTTCGGCACGAATAGCGTCGACCGCGGTGTCGACGTCACTTTTCGTCCGCGCCAGAACGGCGACAGTGCAACCCTCGTCGCCGAGCAGCTTGGCGACTTCCAGTCCGATGCCCTTGCTGCCGCCGACAATCAACGCCGACCGGCCCGCGATCCCGAAATGCATGCCGCGCCGGCTAGCGCTTCACGTCCATGCCGGCATCAACCTTCAACACACTGCCGGTGAACGAGCGGCCGGCATCACTGATCAAAAACAGGATTGCGTTGCTGACGTCCCTGGGCTCGATCATCGGGAAATCGGGCAGTGCCGTCGACATCGCGTTGACCAGGTGCGGGTTCTCCTCGATCACCTTGAACAGCGCTGGGTTCTCGGTGATCATCGGCGTCGAGCAATTGGTCGGCGCCACGCCGTTGACGCGGATGCGGTCGGCGGCGAGCATGAGCGCGTACGAGCGGACCAGGCCGGTGATGGCGAGCTTCGACATCAGGTAGGCGTCGGTGCCGCCACGACCGTCGGTGAGGTCCAGTAGCGCAATCATCGAGCTCGTCGCGATGAGGTTGCCGCCCTGGCCGCGCTCCTTGATATGCGGGATCGCGACCTGGAAGGTGTTCCAGACTCCGGTGAGCATGATGTCGAGTCCGAGCTGCAGAGCTTCGCTGGCGTCGCGCTCGTCCGCGTTGGTCAGAACCACCCCGGCGTTGGCGATGACGGTGTCGATGTGGCCGAACTGTTCGACGCCGGCGTCGAAAACCGCCTGTAGCGCAGCTTTGTCGCGAACGTCCGCCTTGCGGAAAAGCATTTCCTGGCCGGTCTTTTCGACCAGCCGAGCGGTCTCTTCGAGTTCCTCGTAGGTGCCCAGCTTGTAGGGCACCACGTCGAGGTCCTCACAGATGTCGAGTCCGACGATGTCCGCGCCCTGCTCGGCACACATGACAGCATGCGATCGGCCTTGGCCCCGGGCAGCTCCAGTGATGAAAACGACGCGGCCGTCAAGTGAACCCATTCCGTATCCTCCGGTGATGATGGCAGGCGGCGCGCTCGGGCGCGGCGCTCAGGTCAAGGCGCGTGTGAAGTGCGCCACGGGAGATATTACGCCGCGGGTTTGGAATCATACAACTATTTGGCTAATTTCAATGGACACGCTCGTCCATGCTCCGGAAGGGAAAACACATGTCCAACACCCCCGACGACGGTCCCCGCCCTCCCGACGGCGACTGGCTCGGGAGCCCCTATCTGAGGTTCGAACGTGAAGGGGCCTTCGCGATCTGCACCCTCGATCGGCCCGAGGCGCGCAATGCGATGACGCCTGCGATGTACTTCGGTATCCGGTACGCCATCAGCCGGGTGAACGCCGACCCGGACCTCGCAGGGCTGCTGATCACAGGGACTGGTGACGTCTTTGCCCCCGGTGGCGATTTGGGGCAGGCTGCAGCGGACAACTGGATGGATTTCGCGTCGACCATGGGCATGGACGTGACGCCGTTCGACCTCCTGCGTCAGTCGCCGAAACCTGTGGTGTCAGCGGTCAATGGGCTCTGTCAGGGTGGCGGTCTGCAGATCGCGATGTGCAGCGACATCGCCGTTGTCAGCGACCGGGCCACCTTCCGGGTGCCGGAGTTGTTCCGCGGCATCGCCGACACGTACTACAGCCAGGTGCTCGCGCGGCTGATCGGTCCGGTCCGCACCAAGGATTTGATGTTCACCGGGCGGACCCTGAATGCCGAAGAGGCACTCGATTGGGGCATGGTGGCCAGGGTGGTACCCCATGACGACGTATTAGACGTGGCCAAAGAGGTTCTGGCGCAATGCTGCCGGACGGCTCCTGCGGCCAGGGGCCTCATCAAGGCCAGTCTGGACAACTACCTCGGTTTGTTCGACCGGATCGGAATGCAGAGCAGCCTCGCCGGCCCAGAGGCACGCGAGGGTTTTCGTGCTTTCAAGCAGAAGAACTCGCCGGACTGGGTGCATCCCGAGCTTCAGGTGGACGGCCGGCTGTGAATGTTGAGCCGTCGCGGGGCGGCC
>NZ_JAVHWK010000172.1:0-4809 GCF_032159775.1 Mycobacterium sp. | reverse complement strand
GGCCACCGCATGGTTGGTGATGCCGACCACACCGGACAGGAACGCCGGTGCGACCGAGGCGAACAGTCCCGTCACGGCGAAGCCCGCGAATGCGGCGATGGCCGCAAGCGTGAACGTGGCACGAACCGCTGGCGGTACCGCAAGTCGTTGCAAACCAATGCTTCCCGTGCGCTCCGACGTTTCCGGTACGACGAGTACAGCCACTGCGGCCAGCACAACCAACCCGATGTGCACGATGAAGGTCAAATGAAGCGGCTGCGGCGCATACTCGACCAGCAGCCCGGCCAGCAGCGGTCCACCGCCGAGACCGCCTACATTGGCGGCGGTCGCCACCGCGGCAGCGCGGTTGTGCCAGTTCAGCGGCGCCGCTTCGATGACCGCAGCGGTAGCCGTGCCGGTGAATATGCCTGCCGACAAACCCGACAGCACCCGGCCAACCAGCAGCAGCGGTACAGAATCGGCGGCCAGGAACACCGCGGCGCTGGCGAGCGCAAAGAATGTGCCCGCCAGCAGCACGGGGCGGCGGCCGATGGCATCCGACCACCGCCCGAACGCCAGCAGTGCGAACAGCACACCGAACGCATATGTTGCGTAGATGACCGTGGTGGTCAGCACGCCGAAATGCATGCGATCCGCGTACAGCGCGTACATCGGTGTCGGCAGTGTCGTGCCGACCATGATCGCCGCAAAGGCGTATGCCAGCAGGACGAAGGCGTAGCGGGTTCGCGGCAAGGTTTCGAGCATGTGGGATTTCAGCGGTTCAGCCACCTGCTCTATTCCACCAGATCAGTGCGCGGTGATGGCCTTCTCTGCGCCCACGCCGGTCAGCGCCCGCACCTCGAACTCCGCATTGGTCTCCGGGTCGCCGCGATCCGAGGAGGTCAGCGTGCCGACGATGCCGAGGACGAAGGCCAGCGGGATCGCCACGATTCCCGGGTTGGCCAGCGGGAACCAGGCGAAGTCCACGCCCGGCATCATCGCGGTCTTCGCGCCCGACACCGCGGGCGAGAAGATGATCAGCACGATCGTCGAGATCAGGCCGCCGTACATGCTCCACAGCGCACCGCGCGTGTTGAACCGTGGCCAGTAGAGCGAGTAGAGGATGGTCGGCAGGTTGGCGGCGGCAGCAACGGCGAACGCCAGCGCTACCAGGAACGCGATGTTCTGCTCGGCTGCCAGGATGCCGAGCAGGATGGCCAGGATGCCGATCACGACGACGGTGATGCGGGAAACCCGCACCTGCTGACGCTCGGTCACCTGATGGTTCTTCAGCACGCTGGCGTAGATGTCGTGCGCGAATGACGTCGCCGCGGTGATGGTCAGGCCGGCGACCACCGCGAGGATCGTGGCGAACGCCACCGCCGAGATGATGCCGAGCAGCACCACACCGCCGAGCTCGAACGCCAGCAGCGGCGCGGCCGAGTTCTGCGCCCCGGGAGCCGCAAGGATTTTGTCCGGTCCGACGAGCGCGGCCGCGCCGTAGCCCAGCGCCAGGGTGAAAAGGTAGAAGGCGCCGATCAACATGATCGCCCACACGACGGACCGCCGTGCTTCCTTGGCGGTCGGCACGGTGTAGAAGCGCATCAGCACGTGCGGAAGGCCCGCGGTGCCGAGCACCAGCGCCAGCGCAAGCGAGACGAAGTTGATCTGGGACGTCAGGTTCGCGCCGTACTGGGCGCCCGGCGCGAGCACGTCACGCTTGGCGACGGCTCCGGTGGACGAACCCGAAACGGCGGACTGGGCCGCGCCGAGCATCTCCGAGAAATTGAGGCCGAACTTGGCCAGCACCCACACCGTCATCATCGCGGCGCCGCCGATCAGCAGGACGGCCTTGATGATCTGCACCCATGTCGTGCCCTTCATGCCGCCGATGAGGACGTAGAGGATCATCAGCCCTCCGACGACCGCGATGACGAGGGCTTGGCCGATGTCGCTGGTGACATTGAGCAGCAGAGCCACCAGCCCGCCCGCGCCCGCCATCTGGGCCAGCAGGTAGAACAGGCACACGGCTAGCGTCGTGAGCGCTGCGGCGAGGCGTACCGGACGCTGCTTGAGCCGGAAGCTCAACACGTCGGCCATGGTGAACTTGCCTGCGTTGCGCAGTAATTCGGCAACGAGGAGCAACGCAACCAGCCACGCGACCAGGAACCCGATCGAGTAGAGGAAGCCGTCGTAGCCGTAAACGGCGATAGCGCCGGCGATGCCGAGGAAGCTCGCCGCAGACAGGTAGTCACCAGAGATCGCAATGCCGTTCTGTGGTCCGGTGAAAGACCGCCCGGCAGTAAAGAACTCGGCGGCCGTCGCGTTCTTCTTACTGGCCCGGATGACGATGAACAGCGTTACCGCGACGAACAGCAGAAAGATACCGATGTTGGCGACGGGATTGCCGACCGTCTCGCCTTCGGCGGCAAGGATATGGACGTTCATGCTGCGCCGCCCTCCATCTCGTTGCGGATGGATTCGGCGCGCGGGTCGAGCTCACGGTTCGCGAACCGGACGTAGATGAACGTGATCAGGAAGGTGGTGACGAACTGCCCCAGGCCGATCAGGATGCCGACGTTGATGTCGCCCCACACCTTGGTGGCCATGAAGTCGTGGGCAAACGCGCCAAGCAAGACGTAGGCGAAATACCAGAGGAGGAACACTGCTGTCATCGGAAAGACGAAGCGGCGCAGCCTGTCTCGTAGTTCCTGAAACTCCGGACTGGCCTGCACGGCGACGAATCGCTCACCGCTCACAGGCGCCGCGGGCGCTGTGGACGGAAGGTCGGTATCGGGCAACGCGGACTCCTGACCTCGATGTGAAATTGTGCGGATCACAGCATACTGAGAGCTGGCTCACAGGAGAGGGTTCCCGGTCGCAAAGACGATCAAACCGCCGATCTAGACTGTCGCCGTGGCGAAACTGCAGCTTGCACAGGATCCGGCGGCCGACGCCCTATTGGAGTCCAATTCGTTTGCCTTGCTCGTCGGTATGTTGCTCGACCAGCAGATACCGCTAGAGGTGGCGTTCGCGGGCCCGAAGAAGATCGCGGATCGCATGGGCGGCGTCGACGCCCGCGAGATTGCCGACTACGACCCCGACAAGTTCGCTGCGTTGTGTGCGGAACGGCCTGCCGTTCACCGGTTTCCGGGATCGATGGCCAAACGAATCCAGGCGTTGGCGCAGATCGTCGTCGACCGGTACGGCGGCGAGGCGGCGGGGGTGTGGTCGGCGGGCGAACCGGATGGCGCTGAGGTACTGCAGCGGCTGAAGGAGCTTCCCGGGTTCGGCGACCAGAAGGCGCGGATCTTCCTGGCACTGCTGGGCAAGCAGTATGGCGTCACGCCGAAGGGGTGGCGCGAGGCCGCGGGCGACTACGGCAAGGCCGGCTCGCACCTTTCGGTGGCCGACATCGTCGACGCCGGGTCGCTGGAGAAGGTGCGGTCGTACAAGAAGAAGATGAAGGCCGCCCGGGGGCAGCAGCGCAGTGACACGGGGAAGGGTCCCGCCAAGGCCGCGAAGAAGTAGTCGCCGATGCCGCGACGTAGCCGCTAGAGCGGCGCGCCGTCGAACCGTTCCCTGGTGGCGAACTCCGAAACCGGCCTGCGCGTGAGCTTTTTGACCTGTTTGGCCGGTTTTCCGATCGGAAGCAGTGCGGCGATCGCGTAGTCGTCCGGTATGCCGAGAAGCTCCTTGACGCGTGGTTCTTCAGCCACCGCCATGGTGGTCAGCACGCCGCCGTAGCCCTCATTGCGCGCGGCCAGCAGGATGTTCCAGACGAGCGGGTAGACGGATGCGCCGGGGATGACGCCGATACGGTCGAGGTGCTGATCGAAAGCCGCACAGACGTTGAGGTCGATGCAGACGACGAGGACCGCCGCGGCGGTTAGCACGGGCGCGCCCAGGTATGGAGGCACCTCCGTGGCGGCCACCTCTTCCGGCGAAACCCTCATGGGCGCTAGCGGGTTCCACGGACCTTCGCCGTTTTTGATCTGGGCGAGGTAGCGCTGGGCACCTGTCACGCTGAGGTCGACGATCGCCTCGCGGGTCGTCCTGTCCCGAACGACGATCACCCGGGCGCCCTGTCGGTTGCCTCCGCTTGGGGCGAACCGGGCGTTGTCGAGGATGCGTTCGAGCACTTCGTCGGGCAGCGGATCGTCGGTGAATCGGCGGACCGCACCTGTGGTGCGCATGACGTCGTATAACTCCATGGCCTACATCTTGACTGTGGGATTCTGGAGGGATGAAGACACACCTGAACTGCCCGTGCGGCGAGTCGATCACCGGGTCGGACGAGAACGATCTCGTCGAGAAGGCGCAGAAGCACCTCTCCGAGGCGCATCCCGGCCGCGAATACGACCGGGACGCCATCCTCTTCATGGCCTACTAGCCCCTGCGAACGCTCGGCCTACTAGCCGCGCGAAATAGCATTCCTGGTCGTTGATCCGGTGATCTGACAGCCCGGAATGCTATTTCGGCGAAAGCCAGGGGTCAGGGCACCACCGTCGAGCCGATGGTGGGCATGAACTGGCACTGCTTCTCGGTGGTGGTCACCTGGCCGAAGATCGTCGACATGATGCTGCCCGACCCGGTGTCTGCGATGACAGACAGCGTCGTCGGGCCCTCGGGGTTGATGTCCGACCGCGGCTTGAGCGTGGCGCTGCCGGATTTACCGGTGGTGAGGTTGACCCAGGTGACAATCAGCGGCAGCTTCTGCTCCGCCGCCGCGCCGGGCGTCCCGATCGCGGTGAACACGTAGGCCGTCTGGCCGGCTGCGGGTCCGGGCGCCGGAATCTTGGCCGGCCCGGCCACCGAGATGGCCGTCGC
>NZ_JAVHWK010000014.1:0-7477 GCF_032159775.1 Mycobacterium sp. | reverse complement strand
GCTCGTGCTGGCAGGATGCCTCCGAGAACCGAGGCTAGGAGCGTTGATGCGCAATTCAACCCGTTCAGTAACAAGGTCGATCGTCGTCGCGATCCTGACGGCGCTGGCCGCGCTCCTCGTCGGCTTGATGTCGTCGTTGACGACGGCGGTCACTGCTTCTATTGGGTTGACCGCAGTGCGTGCGCTGATCGTGCCCGGCACAGGCACACCACATGCTGCACCGGATTACCTCAACAACGCAGTCAACTATTACGTCATCCCCAGCGGCGCGTGCGGCTCACCTCCCGCAGCCGGCTGTCCCCAAGCCGTACAGGGCATCGACTACTACGCCACCTTCTGGCCGATTCCTCTGCCGGGATGGGGCGGCCTCGAGGGCCAGAAGTGGAACGTCTCAGTCGCGGACGGTGTCAAGAACCTCACAGCCGCGTACACACCACCGACCGCCGGTAATTCCGTCATCATCTTCGGGTATTCGCAGGGCGCGACGGTGGCCAGCAATTTCAAGAGGCTGCATCCGCAGGTGAACGTGCAGCCCGGCGATCCAACTACCGACTACTTCTTTATCGGCAATCCGCAGCGCCCGTCTGGTGGATTCTTCGAGCGACTCGCCTTCCTCGGCAACGTCCCCATCCTGGACGCTCAGTTCGGCGATCCGTCACCGACAGACACATGTAATGGCGGCGCACGCATCTGTACGACAGACTTTGCGCTGATGTACGACGGCGTCGCCGACTTCCCGCAGTGGCTGGCCAATCCGGTGGCGGTGCTCAATGCCGTTGCTGGCTTCCAGTACATCCACGGCACCTATTTGGCGCCGAACGGGGACGATCCGGTTGGAGAGACGCCATATGGCTACACCCCGCAAGAGGTCAAGGATGCCGTCGCGGCCGCCGAAGCTGACTGCAGTGCGGCGACATACTGCCAGCACGTCGACGGCAGCGACACCATCTACGTCACCTTGCCGGCCAAGTACTTGCCGCTTTACCAGCCGTTCGTCGATCTCGGTGACGCGACCGGCACGTCGGCATTGATCGTGCCTGTCACCGACTTCCTGTCGCCGTTCACCCAGACGATCATCGAAACCGGCTACGACCGGACGAATTACGCCAATCCGCAGCCGGGAACGATCCTTCCACCGAAGACCTTCAACCCCATCGGGACCGCGGTGGACCTCGTCAATGACATCCCCGAGGGCATCAACATGGCACTGACACCGGGTCGCACACCGCTTCCGCCGCCGGCAGGACAGGGTCCGCAGACGTTGACGACTTTGTCGGACACGAACACAACAAACACGATCGTCTCGAAGACGACGGCGCCGACTTTGGGTGCACCGGACATTCGGCTGGGCATCTTCGCCAAACCCGGCGAGAACACCACGACGGGTCCCAACGGATCGAGCACCAATCGGCCGCTGCAGAATGAGCTGAAGGACTTCCACCCGGTGCGCGACGTGGTCAAGGCGGTTTCCGACACCGCGAAGAAGGCGCTCGGCAAGGATGACAACTCCTCTGCCGGCAGCGACCCAGACAACTAAGCGCCGAAACGCAATTGGTGAAGGGTCATACCCTCGGCGGGCATTAGGCTGGGCGCCGGGGGAGTATGGCTCGTCAACCGACGACCCGGCTGCAAGTCAGCGGGTACCGATTTCTCGTACGGCGGATGGAACACGCGCTGCTGCGTGGCGACATGCGGATGCTGCACGATCCGATGCGGGCGCAGTCGCTCTCGCTCATCGCGGGCTGCGTTCTGGCGATCGTCGTCGTCGCGGGATGCGCGATCTTGGCGTTCCTGCGGCCGAATGCCGGATTGGGCGATGCCGCAGTCGTCATGTCCCGTGACTCAGGGGCGCTGTATGTCCGCATCGACGACACGCTGCACCCAGTCTTGAATTTGGCGTCAGCGCGCTTGGCCACCGGAAGCGCAGCGCGTCCGCAGGTTGTCAGTCCCGCCGATATCGACAAGGCGAAGCGCGGTCCGCTCCTTGGCATCCCCGGCGCGCCTGCCGTCATCTCCAAGCCCCTGTCCGACGGAGAAACAGCCTGGACGGTTTGTGACGCCACGACCACCACGGTGATCGCGGGTCGTCTCGACGACTTCGACGGACGCGACAACCAACCGAATGTATTGGTCACGCCGCGATCCGAAGGCGCGGCGACGACATACCTGCTGTACGACGGCTGGCGCGCGCAAGTCGACCTCCGTAATCCCGGCGTCGTGTGGGCCCTGCGACTCGACGGCATCGAGCCACGGCCTGTCTCGAGAGCCCTGCTCGACGCCATCCCCGAAGCGCCCCCGATCGCCCCGCCACGCATCCCGGGCGCCGGCCAACCGGGCGCTATCGCCGGCATGCGGGTAGGGACAGTGGTCCGAGTGACGCGCGTCGACGCCGACGACTACTTCGTCGTCCTGACCGACGGCGTTGCGCGCATCGGCGAAGTGGCGGCGAATCTGATTCGCGGCGTGGACTCTCAGAGCAGTCGCGAGATCGCTTCGGTCTCACCCGACACGATCAGTGATGTACCGGTCGCCGATTTCCTCCCAGCGTCGATCTTTCCCGGCCGTGCAGGTACGACCTCAGACGCGGGCGCCGACGGTGTGCTCTGCGCGCAGTGGCGCCCCGACAGATCGAAAACCATTCTGTGGCTCGGCGATTCACTGCCCACGCACTCGAGTCCGGTCGATCTGGCGCAGGCCGACGGCGACGGGCCCGCCGTTGACAGCGTCGCGGTGCCGTCAGGACGAAGCGCATACGTGCGGGCGGCGGCTCTCAGCGGCGGCCGCGACGATGCTGGTCCGCTGTATCTGGTGACGGACGGGGGAGTGCTTTTCGGCCTTCATGATGCGAATACAGCCAAAGTTGTCGGAGTGCAGGGCGATCCAGTTTGGGCGCCGTGGCCGGTGCTGACACGGCTGCCCCGCGGACCCGAACTGAGCCGCGAAAGCGCGCTAATTGCGCGCGACAGTGTGGCTCTTCCGCCGTAAATGCCCGACCGAGGCCGTCGTCGCAATCGCAGCGGCCACCACCGCGATGCAAACCGCGGCACCGCCGAATGCGATTCGTCGCCCACTGGGATCCGATTTGGATTCACTCTCCGGCGGTGACACCGGCCGAACGTCGCCGTCGCTCGACACGGTGCTTTCGACGAGATCGTTCGTGCCCAAGGTGCCGCCACTGACGGCGGCAAGCGCGTCGACGACACCGTTGCCGACGAAAGGATCCCAGCCCGACGGCGGCCGATGCGCGGTGTCTTTGATCCGCTGCATGACCTGTCGTGCGGTCAGATGCGGTGATCGTGCCCGGATCAGAGCGGCGATTCCGCTGACCACGGGCGCCGCGTAACTCGTCCCGACAATCGGCGCCGAATTGCCGAACGTCGGCAGAGAGGCCACGAGACCTTCTCCGTCCGCATCCAGCGACACCACGCCTTCTCCCGGCGCCGCGACGTCTACCCACGGCCCGGCAAGTGTGAACCGCGACGGCGCCCCCTGCTGATCGACGGAGCCCACCGTCAGAACGTAGTCGTCGTACCATGCCGGGCTCACAATGACTTTCACCGAATCCCAATCAGGACGGCCGGGGCGAGTCGGGTCCGCCGTTGGATTCTGATCAGGGCATTGGCCGAGACCCCCAACGTTTCCCGCTGCGGCCACCACGACAACGTTCTTGACGTCGACCGCATATGCCAATGCCGCGCCGAGCGCACGATCGTCGAGCCTCGCGGCGGCGGCAACGCAGGCGATGGACGACACGTTGATCACCGAAGCGCCCATGTCCGCGGCGGTCCTGACCGCCATGGCGAGCGTATCGACGTCGCCGAAACCCGGTGCAGACTGACCGGCCGGCGCGAACTTGACGCTCGACTGCCGGATGCCGATGATCGTCGCTTCCGGCGCGACCCCGCTGAATCTCGCAGCTCCCGAGGATATTTCAGTAGCGCTGATGATTCCTGCCACTATCGTGCCGTGACCATCGCAGTCGTCCGTACCGTCACCGGTGGAGACGTAGTCACCCCCGCCGATGAGATGCGGCAGCAGGCGATGACGGGCAACGCCCGTGTCAATGACGGCGACAGTCTGACCCGAGCCGCGGCTGAGCCGCCAAACTGCGGCGAGATCAAGCCCCTTCAGCTGAGCTGCCTCGGGTCCTCCGCTCGGCGTGGACGGGGTTGACGCGAGGCACTGCTGCCGCTGTTCGGTGGCTTTCGGCGGAGCCGGCGGTCGCGGCTCGGGCAGCAGCGAATCATCGATCGAAGGTGGGGCGACCGCCGCCGCAACGGGTGACATCCACACCGAGATCGTCGTCAAGACGATGGCGCCGGCGACTCGTGTCGATCGAGATGTCATGTCAGGCTCAGGCCGCGGACGAAGCCGAATAGGCCTCCGACCCAACACGCCAGCGGTACCACCGCCGCGAGTGCGAGATAGTCGACGACTTCGATGCCGCGCCGCACAAAGGGGCTCAGCCGCTCTCCGACATCTGCGAGAGTCAGACACAGAGTGCTCGCACCCACGATCATTGCAACGAGACCAAGCCAGGGAGCTTGCCTCGGCGCGGACAGTGCCAGAAGTGTGAAACCCGCGGTGGTGCTGACGAATCCAGCAGCAAGAATTGTGGTGGAACGAACGGATCCTCGTTGCTGGACGGCCCGCAGGACCAGTGCCACCGAAACGGCACCGGTAGATGCGATACCGCTCCACGTGACGTGATTGCGTTGATCTGCGGCGACCAATGCGACGCCAAGCGCCGCCGACAGCGAGAACCCCGCAAGAAGTCCCGTTAATGTCTGATGGCCGCGCGCCGCTCGAAGGGCACCGACCGAAGCGGGCAGAGGGATCTCGTCGGCGGTAGCGTCAACCGAACTCGGCATCCGCGGAGACAGGCCGGTCAGGACAATCGAGAGTCTGGCCGCTGCATTGATCATCGCCAAGGAAGCGGCAGCCAAAGCAGCGCCAACCGCGGCTGTCGGTGTAGGCCAAACCGCCGCTACCGCGGCGGCGACCGCCACCAGAACCGAGAACGCCGCGATTGCCGTGAAAAGCGCGGTCCCGCAGGATGTGACGTGCATCAGCACTGCCCCAACCGTTGAGCAGATGGCCGCCGCTAAGAAGTAGTTCGGCGGTCCAGGTCCGCCGGGGACGGCCAAGAATCCGGCGATCGCACCGAATACCGCGGCGGTCATGCCGAGGGTCAGTGTCGGCAACGGCTGGGCACCGAGATGATTGATAAGTATCGCGGCGACAGTCGCCGCCACCGCCAGGATCGCCGCGACGACGGCGCGGGTGCCAGGTGCTGAGGGACCGGGCCATGCCAGCGTCGTCGCACCGATGCCCGTTGACCACAAACACGCAACTGAGCCCATTGTGTGCGCCCATGCGGTACCACGGTCGGCCGATGCCGACATATCGACGGCGTGCCGGCCCGGGTCTTCTGAGTGCTGTTCCGGCCTCGGAATGGGTTCCGCGGCGAGCAGCAGAACATCGCCGTCCCGAATGCCGTTCTCGAACAGCGATACCGACTCGTCAAGCGTCGATCCGTCGACGCGCGCGAGCCTCAGCCGCTCCGGCAGACTGCCATCGGCCGTCTCATGCCCCACGCCTACCAGATCGACGATCGCGGACAGGATTTCGCCCAGCTCCGGCGTCGTTGGCAAGGTGAGATCGGCCGCCGTCGACGTGCCGAACCCACACGTGCGCACCGTCACCCGGCACAGGTCCAGAACCATCATGTAACCCCCCGCGGTTCACCGTAACCGCGGAAACTCTTGGCGAGCAGCACCAAATTTCCTGCTGTGGAAAGGGAACGAACGCGGCTGCTGTCTCGTCTTTAACCCGATGGAGTTTCTGATCGAGCCGCGTCAGGCACCGCCGCCTACCGCACAGGGCGACGTCGTCGTCCAACCGCCTCCAGAGGTGCCACGAGACGTGCCCGGCAATCCGGTCTCCCGGTTGCTGCCCGTGACAATGGTCGTCGGCACTGTGGGCATGATGGCCGTCTATCTCACGTCGGGCGCATCGGCGACCCGGAATCCGATGTTCATGTTCTTCCCAGTGATGATGGTCGGTTCGCTGCTGGGGACGATGGTCTCAGGATCGCGCGGAGGCGGTCGGGTCGCAGAGATCAATCACAACCGGCGCAATTATCTTCGCTACCTCGCGTCGTTGGAGTCATCCATCCTAAACACCGCTGACGAGCAGCGACTTTCGCTTGTTTGGAGCAGCCCGGATCCTGACCTGCTGTGGACGATGATCGGCGGTAGGCGAATGTGGGAACGCAGACCCGACGACGCCGATTTCGCGCAGGTTCGGATCGGGCTGAGCTCTCAACGCCTGTCGACCCCCTTGGTCATGCCGGACCTCGGCCCTGCGGAAGAGCGGGATCCGGTTACCGCGATGGAGTTGCGGCGGCTCTTTCGCCGCTGCGCGATGGTGCCCGACCTCCCTGTTCCCCTGGCGCTGAAGGAGATCGCCCCGATAGCGGTCAGTGGTGACCTAGGTGCCGCCCGAAGCATGCTCCGTGCCGTGATATGTCAGCTGACACTGACGCACGGTCCCGAGGACCTGCGCATCGCTGCTGTCGTCAGTCCG
Organism: Mycobacterium sp.; assembly: GCF_032159775.1. Lineage (GTDB taxonomy): Bacteria > Actinomycetota > Actinomycetes > Mycobacteriales > Mycobacteriaceae > Mycobacterium. Next base: position 889 of record NZ_JAVHWK010000014.1, on the reverse strand, counting down.
CTCACCGCAGAAGAGTGGGATTGGCTGAAATGGCTGCCGCACCATCGGCATCCGCACGCCACCGATGACGGTGGTCCGGCACGGCTGACGTACACCACGCTATCGTCTGCCGAGAGCGCACTCGAGACTTGCATCGCACATCATGCGGTGCTGTTCATCGACGGCGGCCTGGTTACCGGTACCGAGAGTCTGTTCACATCGGGTCCGAAACCTTGCGTGACAGTTGTGGACCTCGGCGTCGCGTGCAGCGACATCGCTGCACTGCGCCTTGTTGTGGCCGCCGATACGATCATCGGGCGAAGTGAAGCCGACGAGGAGGTATCGGCGCGCCCCGACACGATGACGAGGGGACATGCGCTGGCCTATGCGCGTCGAATGTCGCGATATCAGCAGGCCGCGCGCGGCATCGCGGTGTCGACGCGGGTACCACCGTCTATCGGCTGGCCGGAGTTGATGGGTATCGCCGATGTCGGTGCGGTCGACCCGGCAGTGATCTGGCGGAGCACTCGTGCCCCCGGACGGATGTTGCGGGTCCCGATCGGCGTGTCCGAGCGTGGCCGGCCCATCGACCTGGACATCAAGGAAGCGGCGACGAACGGTATGGGCCCACACGGTTTGTGTATCGGCGCAACGGGATCCGGCAAATCGGAATTTCTTCGCACGCTCGCGCTCGGCATGATCGCAGCGCATCCGCCCGACACCCTCAACCTGGTCCTCGTCGATTTCAAGGGAGGTGCCAGCTTCCTGGGGTTCGAGCGTGCGCCCCATGTGGCCGCGGTGATCACCAATCTCGCGGCGGAGGCGCACCTCGTCGCGCGGATGAAGGATGCGCTGGCCGGCGAAATGACAAGGCGTCAGCAACTGTTGAGGGCCGCAGGCAACTTCGCCA
>NZ_JAVHWK010000136.1:0-19416 GCF_032159775.1 Mycobacterium sp. | reverse complement strand
CATCGCGGGGCGGTCCGCTGGAAGGCGTCCGGGTCGTCGAGCTCACCAAGGTGTGGGCGGGGCCGTATGCGGGCAAGCTGCTGGCATTCCTGGGCGCCGAGGTGATCAAGGTGGAAGACTCGAAGCGGCCCGAGGAGATGCGCGCCTACGGCGGAACCGACATCAACCGCGCGCCGTTCTTCCTCAGCATCAATCCCGAGATCCTCAGCGTCGACCTGGATATCAAGACACCGTCCGGCCTCGACTCGCTGCGCGACTTGATCGGCCGCAGCGACATCGTGATCAACAATCTGCGCCCGGGGGCGATGGAGCGAGGGGGGCTGGGATACGACGCCCTGCAGGCCGTCAAATCCGACATCATCTCAGTGTCGATCAAGATGTGGGGCAACGACGGGCCGATGGGCTATCAGACGGGCTACGCACCGTGCTTCGCCGCGCTGGCGGGACTGGCCTCGCTGGTGGGATACGAGGGCGGTCCGCCATTGGGGGTCAGCATGCGCTACGGCGACTCGACCGTCGGCGCCGCAGCGGCTTTCGCGGCCATCGCAGCGCTGATGCATCGCGAATTGACCGGGCAGGGACAGTTCGTCGACGTTTCCGCCGTCGAGGTGTTGACGTCGATGATCGGCGACAGCGTGCTGCGCCAGACACTGACCGGTGAGCGACTCGGACCGGACGGCAACAACAATCCCGACATGTCGCCGCACGGCTGCTATCCGTGTGCGGGCGGTGACTGGATCATCATCGCGGTGGCCGACGACGCCGAACGCGTTGCGCTGCGGGAGACGCTCGGGGACGGCGATCTCTCCGACCTGACCCTGCCGCATGACGCTGCGGAGCTTGCGCAACGGTTGCGCGGCGCCGGGGTGGCCGCAACCAAATGCGCCACGTCCCTCGACGTCATCGCAGACCAATCACTGTGGGCGCGCGGCGCGTATCTGTTCGTGTCCGACCACGTTGAGGGACAACGCCCCGTCCTGGGTCCATCGTGGCGGATGTCGAACAATCCGGCGCGGATCCAACGCGGCGCTCCTGACCTCGGCGAGCACAATGACTACGTTTTCACGTGACGGAGGAGACCCGATGAACAACGCACTCTCTGGCACCGTGGCGTTGATCACCGGCGCCAGCAGCGGTATCGGCGCCGCGACGGCGCGCAAATTGGCCGCCGAGGGAGCCGCGGTCGCGCTTCTCGCCCGTCGCGCCGACCGTCTCGATGAGCTGAAAGCCGAAATCGACGCGGCTGGGGGCACCGCGATGACGACGCCGGCCGATGTGACCGACGCCGAGCAGGTGGCCGCCGCGGTGGCGGCAACGATCGCTGGGTTGGGCCGCCTCGACACGCTGGTCAACAACGCCGGTCTGCTGCGAATGGGCGAGGCCGCCCAAGCGTCGCTGACCGAATGGGACGACCTCGTCTCGGTGAATGTGAGCGGCGTCCTCTACGCCACCCGCGCCGCGCTGCCCCACCTCATCGCGGCAGCGGCCGACTCGTCGCGGGGCGTCGCCGACGTCGTCACGATCAGTTCGACAGGGGGCCGGGTGGCCAGGCCCGGCACGGCGGTCTATTCGCTGACGAAGTTCGGGGTGAACGCGTTCAGTGAGGGTATCCGACAGGAGCTGATCGGCAAACGAGTCCGCGTCGGGCTGGTCGAGCCGGGCACCGTCGCCACCGAAATCACCGAATCCCTTCCTGCACAAGCCAAGCAGGCCCAGAATGAGAGGACCGCGGGCATGGTCAAACTGCGCCCGGAGGACATCGCCGACGCAGTGCTCTACATGGTGACCCGCGACCGCCGAGTGGCAGTCAACGAGATCCTGGTGCGCTCAGCCGAGCAAACCTGGTGAGCGACAGATGGGTCACCGGCGACCATTCCGGCTTGTCGTTCCCTGCCGACCCCGCCGCACTTCGCGCCGGCGATGTCGGATTCCTCTCCAAGGCGTTTGCGACCCCGGTCAGGAAAGTCACCCGGTGCGAGGAGGTTTCCGGCGGCAGCACCGGTCGCAAGGTTCTGCTGGAGGTGGAGTACGGGGACCCCGCGCCCGACTACCACGCCCAGTTGTTCGTGAAATTCTCCCGCGACTTCGACGATCCGGCGCGTGACCGCAGCAGAACTCAGATGGAGTCCGAGGTCAGGTTCGCCGCCCTGTCACTTTCGCCGAACTTTCCGATCGCCGTGCCGCGCGCGCAGTTCGCCGACTATCACAGTGCCACCGGCACCGGAATCCTCATCAGCCAACGAATCCAATTCGGCACCAACGGCTTCGAGAGACAGTACGACAAATGCCTTGACTACGAGATGCCTCGGCCCGCCGACCACTACCGCGCACTGCTGACCGCCCTCGGGCGGCTGGCGGGCGCGCACCGATCAGGGCGGCTACCGAAGCGGCTGACAAGCGAGTTCCCCGTCGACCTTCAGGTTGCAGCGGTGGGCCAACCCCCGCCGCTCACGCCTGACAAGCTGCACCGCCGGCTGGCGCGGTTGACCGCATTCTCCGAGACACGTCCTCGTCTACTGCCCATCAACGTGCGCTCGACGCAGTTTCTGGCCCGTTTCGCCGAGGAAGCGCTTCTGGTGGTCAAGCAGGAACGAGCGATCTGGCGGTATCTCGCCGAGGCGGGCGACTACATCGCCCTGTCGCACTGGAACGCCAACGTCGACAACGCGTGGTTCTGGACCGACGACCAGGGTGAACTGCAGTGCGGCCTGATGGACTGGGGTTGCGTGAGTCAGTTGAACCTCGCGATGGCGATCTGGGGCGCGATGTCGGGAGCCGAAATCGACTTGTGGGACGACCATTTCTCCGAGCTGCTCCACCTGTTGTGCGCCGAGGTAAACGCATCGGGCGGACCTGAGCTGGATCCTGTCGAGCTGGAACGACAAGTGCTGCTCTACGTCGCGCTGATGGGTGTCACGTGGTTGTTGGATGTGCCTGCGGTGATCCGCGCGAAGGTGCCCGGCATCCGAACGGCAACACTGCGGACGGATCCGGCCATCAAGAGCGACGAGAGTGTCCGCGCCCCGCTGCAGATGCTGGCCAACGTGCTGAACCTCTGGGAATCGAGGGCTTTGGGCCGAGCACTGCGCCGGCTGTGATTTTCGCCGAGGGTTTCAGGCACGGCCTGCCGGGGCCTGCCACAGTCCGACGATCGCGTCGACGAGCCCCTGCGCCTCCGCGGGCCAAGTCGACCTATCCCGGCGACCGTGTTCGGCGAGTTCGCCTTCGCGTTCGGCGCAGGTATGCATCAACAGGTTTCGCGCCATCGCGATTCGTTGAGAGCGAATGCGTTTGGGAAGATCGGGAAGGCATTGGTTGATCCCCTTGATCGCCGCGACGAGTTCCGGCGAGGTGAGCGCATCGTTCGTCACGACCTGGCGATAGGTAGGATCTGCCATCGCCTGCGCGGCGAAGCGCGCGTACCAGCTCGGATTTCCTAGAGCGGCAAGGTGATCGGTGAGCGGCAGGACGAGGGTGCCCACCCAGTCCCGGAGCTCTCCCGACCCGACGATCTCGCCAAGCATCCGCCTGCGCAATGCTTCGATCGGGCCACGGTGCTTGGTTTCGATTGCCCGCAGCAAGTGCGTCCTGGTACCGAAGTGATAACACGCCGCTGCGTTGTTTCCTTGGTTGGCAGCCTCGCTGATCTGGCGGTTCGAGACCGCGTACATGCCTCGCTCGGCGAACAACCGCTCAGCCGCTGACAGCAGCGCCTCCCGCGTGCCCGATGAGCGGTCGCTGCTCAACGCCCTCGCTGCGGTCATCCGTGTCAGTAGACACCGCGGCCCGGTTTAAATCAAGCAATTTATTTGGTCCCTACGCAGGCGGTGCACCACCGGGTGGCGCGTCTCCTGGACCCGGCTGGAATTCGCCGAGCCCGGAAGGAACGTTGGTACCTGGCGGGGGCGCCGTTCCCGGTAGCGGCTCACCGAGTTGCTCCTGCGGCACCTGTCCCAACAGACCGCCCTTCAGCATTCCGGCGCGGTACATGTCGATGTAGCGACCCATCCACGTCCGGGCGTTGACGTTCGCGTTCTCGTCCCCCGGCGCCACGTCGAACTGCTGGCCCTCGCCGGGCGCCGACGGAATGAGATTCTGTTGCGGGCCGTAGGCGTTGTTGAAGGCCTGCAGGTTCGGAGTCACTCCCGGGCCGGCGCCCGGCGCCGACGGCGCTGCATTTTGACCCAGCACGGTCGTCCCATCGAGTCCGGTGATGTTCGGCGCGCCGAGCGGACCGGGTGCTGGATCGCCCGCCTGCCCCAACACCGCCAACCCGTTCGGTCCCAGGTCCGAACCGAGGACCGGTACCGTCTCTGGCGGCGCCGGGTCCACGGGCGGCGATGGCGGCGGGGCGGGATCCGCGGCGGCCACCGCCGGGCCGGAAACTGCCGCCCCGACCATCAATACGGCGACCGCGGAGACCGCAAAGAGGCTGCGCACCTGCGGCTTTTCACCAGCTCTCGGCATCACACAGCCTTGGTGACACCGTAGTAGGCGACCACGTCGTCGGTGTCCGTCGACGAGCTCGTCATCGTCGCATATGACCGCAGGAACGACTGGCCGACACAACCGTCGACCTTGATATGCGTGTCCTTGAGCGTGACGCGAACCGGTGCTGCCTTGAACGTCTTCTTGTCGACGGTGACATTGGAGACCGTGCCGGGTTTCGCGTGGATCTCGATGGTGCCCGAGATCGGGAAGCTGACGCCCGTCGGCACGATGCCGCCGGTTAGCGACGAGCCCGACGTGCTGACGCCGACGGATCCGATCAGCCGCACCTGTCCGAGCTCGATGCCGCAACCGATCTGGTAACCGGCTTCAAGCGCCCCGCCGCTGAGACTCGTGCTGCCATGGCCCGAGACCACTCCGGTGAAGGTGCCGCCGACCAGGTACTCGCGCGAGGACACCGCGGTAGTCAGAGGCGCGACCGGCAGCTGCGTCTCGTTGCTGGCGGCGACCGTCAGCACCCACCCGTCCGGCGTCGTCACCACGCCGGGCGCGGCCGAAGCCACCACCCCGTTGTCCGGCGGCGGCCCGGGATCCTCCTCAGGCGGATCGGCCATTGCGAGTGGCGCGGTCCCGACCGCGATCAGCAGGCAAGAAGCAAACGTGACAAAGCGATTCAGCATAAGGGTCTTCCGTTCGAGTTGCATTGCGGTCAGACGGCCTTGGTGACGCCGAGATAGGTGATGACGTCGTCGGTGTTGTCGGTCGAGCTCGTCAACGTCGCGTACGAGCGGATGAAGGACTGCCCTGCACACTGGTCGGTCTTGATCCGGACGCCCGTGATGGTGACGCGAGTCGAACTACCCTTGAACGACTTCTTGTCGATGGCGACGGACGTCACCGTGCCCGGCTTCAGGTACACCTTGCCCTGCAGGCTGAGGCCGAAACCCCCAGTTGCGTTGCCGGTGAACGGAATCGCGATGCCAGGGGTGAAGCTGGCGCCGGGGTTGATCTCGGTCTCGTCGGAGATGATGCCGCAGCCGATTTGTTCGCCGGCCTCCATCGAACCGCCCGTGAGCTTGGTCTTGCCGCTACCGGTGATCTTGCCGGTGAAGGTGCCCGCGACCAGATATTCGCGCGACGAGATGGCGGTCGTCAACGGGGCGACCGGTAGCTGTGTCTCATTGCTACCAACCACTTCGAGGTGCCAGCCGTCGGGAGTGTCCAGGACTCCGGGAGGAGCCGACGGAACGGCGCCCTCGGGTGGCAGAGGGTTGGTGGCGTCGGCCACTGGTTGCACTGCAGGGTCTGGAGGCGCCGGCGGATCGGCGATGGCGACGGGCGCCGCTGCTCCGATCGGAACTGCCAAGCACAGTACTGCTGCCATGGTGGCAAAGCGGGTGGACATGTTCGATTCGACGCCTCTCGTGGGGGACCCATCGGATTTAAACGATCTGTCGCCGGGAGCATCCAATGGCCGGGTTTCCAGTCGGTGAACCCACGGAAAACAATGCCCATCCCGTTGTCGACTGGTCGGTCATGCTGGTGCTCTGTCCGGTATCGCACTAACTCTCAGGTGATTTCACAGCTTCGGATAATGAGATGGATCGCCGCTATCAGCCGCGCGTTGGGTCGCCGTTCAACGGCCGGACATCTCGTTGATCAACCGTTGGTCGACATGCCCGGCAGCGCTGCAGGGCGAAAGGCGCCGCGATCGCGAGCAGCGTCGACACCAGGTTTGAGCAAACTTCGCACGGTGCGAAATTTTTGGAGGCACGTTGAGGTCGTCTCACGTCCGTATCGCCACCTTCACCACGTCTTGCATCGCTGTTGGGCTGGGATTGATCTCGCCGGCGACGTCATTCGCGGATGACGTGGGCGCCGACCCGTCTATGCCAGGTCCAGTGCAGGTCGCTACCGTCGGAATCTCCGCTGACGCCGACCCGGCCGCCGTCACGGCCTGCGCGGCATTCGCCGAGGTGCTCGACGGTTCCGCGACCTACTACGGCGACTTCGCCGACACCTTCGAAGGTTCGGACTACGCGGACCCGGCCGTGAGCGACAGCAATGTCGTCGGGCGCACCGCACTCCGGCAGGCGGCGGGGGTGGCGATGACCGCCGCCAACACACCCGGCCTGCAGCCAGAGATCGCCGATCCGGTGCGGAAGTGGTCGGTCGACGCGACCAAGCTGCTGGTCAAGATGGGCCTTCGGATACCCGGCGACAGCCTGAACACCACGGCCACCGAGATGAACGACGACGCAACCAAGGCACAAGCGGCATGCGCAGCGGCCGGCACTCACGCTTGACGGCACTGGCAAGCGCTGTCGCGGTGGGCCTTTCGTGGCTGACGGGGTGCGCGCAAGCACCAGCCGCCAACGAGCAACCGAAGTCGGTGTCCGAATCGGCGCTGACCGGGCTGCTGCTGAACGGCGACGACATCGACGCGGTGATGTCGACCGACAACATGATCGCGCACCCGCCCGTCCAGCAGATGGGCGACCACCGCAACCTGCTGCCGAACCTGAACTGCCTTGGCGTCTGGCAGGTCAACGAGGCACCGATATATGACCCGAGCGAGTGGCAGTCAATGCGCCAACAGATGCTTCGCTCCCCAGATAGTGACAACTGGAACAGCCTCGTCGTGCAGTCGGTCGTCTCATACCGCAGTACCGAAGCCGCGCAACGGTTTTTCACCGAGTCGGCGAATCGGTGGGCCAAGTGCACCAACCATCGCGTGAACATCCGGCTCAACGATCAGCCGTTGCCCGCGTGGCGCAGCGGCGATCTCACCGCCTCTCCGAGCAGGCTGACGATGCCCTACGCCCGTGGCAGCGGCGAGCAGGTCCGGTCCTGTCAACGCGCACTTGCGGTCGCCGCGAACGTGATTCTCGATATTCAGGCATGCAGGCCTCAACAACGGCCGGCAGTCACTCAGGCAGGCGACATCGCCGAGTTGATTGAGGCGAAGTTGCCGAGGTAACGCGACAGGTCAGGTCGACAAGCCGACCTCGCCGAGGAACTCCTGCGTGTGCGCGATGCGACCGGTCATTGTCTTCGGATCGCCGGTGCACAACAGCAGCGCGGTTCGGGTGATCAGCTCGATGTCTTCGGTGTCGGTCTTGGCGAGGTCCAGGGTGCCCGCACCCGGCGTGGCGACCGGGTTCGTCGGTGCCGCGGCGTTGACGGCGATTCCGTCGTCGTAGAGTTCGGCCGCAAGGCTCTTGGTCAGCCGATTGAGAGCGGCCTTCACCGTGCCGTAGACCCCGAACCCCGCCGCGCGATCGAACTCGGAGAACGGCGGGCCCGCAGGCAGATCGCCGCCGACCGACGTCACGTTGAGCACCCAGCCGCGGCCGCGCTCGCGCATGACCGGTATCGCCAACTGCGTCAGGTGCAGCGGCGCAAGCACATGCATCTCCATCATCAGTCGCACCCGCCGTTCGGGAAACTCATCGAGCGACCGGAGAAAGGTGACCGCGGCGTTGTTGACCAGGATGTCGGGCGCACCCACGCGTTCGACGACCTCCGCGAACAGCCGCTCACGGTCCTGCGCGCTCGAAAGGTCCGCCTGGATCGCCACCCCGGCCCCACCGACGGCCTCTATCTCGGCGAGCGTCTGACGAAGGGATCCTTGGTATTTCGGGTCGGGTTCCATGGTGCGTGCCGTGAGGGCCACCGTCGCGCCCTCGCGGGCCAGGCGTTGTGCGATCGCCTTGCCGAGTCCCCGGCTGGTGCCGGTGACCAGGGCCACTTTGCCGTCGCACGACGGTGGACCTTCCTTCGTCACGTCCGCGGTATCCCAGCCAGCTTGTCGGCGAACTTCTGTTCGGCCGCGTCCCGCAGTCGCAGCAGATGCTCGGACGGGAAGACGTCGGGTGCAGGTTTGACGTCCTTGCACAACAAGCGGGCCAACGTGGCCTTGTGCACCTCCGTCGGACCGTCGGCAAGACCGAGGACGAATGACTCGGTCAGGTACTGCACGAACGGCATCTCGTGTGACGTGCCCAGCGAGCCGTGTAGCTGTAATGCCCGGGCCGACACGTCGTGCAGCACCTTCTGCATCATCGCCTTCACCGCCGAGATGTCAGCTCGCACCGCCTTGTAGTCGTTGTATTGATCGATCTTCCACGCAGTTTGCAGGGTCAGCAGCCTGAACGCCTCGATCTCCATCCACGAGTCGGCGATCATCTCCTGCACCATCTGCTTGTTCGCAAGCACTTCACCCTGCGTGTAACGCGACACTGCTCGCTCGGTGAGCATGTCGAAGATGCGCCGGACCAAGCCGACGGTCCGCATGGCGTGATGAATGCGGCCGCCGCCCAGCCGCGTCTGCGCGACCACGAACGCGCCGCCTCGAGGTCCGAGCATGTGATCGTCTGGCACGCGGACGTTCTCGTAGCGCACATATCCTTCGCGGCCGCCGCCGCCGGGCGGCTGATAGCCGAGGCCGACATCGCGCAGCACGTTGATGCCGGCAGTGTCGCCCGGCACGACGAACATCGAATACCGCTGATAGGGAGGCGCGTCCGGGTCGGTCATCGCCATCACGATGATGAACGACGCCATCGAGGCGAACGACGAATACCACTTCTCGCCGTTGATGACCCACTGGTTACCGTCCTGGACCGCCTCGGTGGTGAACACCTTGGGATCGGCGCCGCCCTGGGGTTCGGTCATCGAGAAGCACGACACGATCCGGTTGTCGAGCAACGGCTCGAGATAGCGCTCCTTGAGTTCGGGAGTCCCGTAGTGGGCCAAGATTTCGCTGTTGCCGGAATCCGGTGCCTGCGAACCGAAGACAATCGGCGCACATTCGGATCGGCCGAGAATCTCGTTGAGCAGCGCCAGCTTCATCTGGCCATAGCCTGGGCCGCCGAGATGCGCGCCGAGGTGGGTGGCCCACAGCCCACGCTCCTTGACGATCTGCTGCAGCGGCGGAATGAGCGCCTGGCGCACCGGATCGTTCAGGTCGTGCGACTCCTTGACGATCAGATCGATCGGCTCGCATTCCGCGCGCACGAAGTCTTCGACCCAGGCCAGTTGCTCCGCCCAGTCCGGGTCGGTGGAGAAGTCCCACGCCATCGTCGTCCTTCCGTCGAAAGTCAGTCCTGCGACCACTTGCGCCGTCGCGCAGCGGCGTCTTCGGACGCGTGGCTGAGCACCTGGTTGCGGTTCTCCAGCTCCATCGCCGCGTCGAGTCCGGTGGCATCGGCGTTCACCTGCAGCGCACGCTTGGTCAGCTGCACCCCCAGCGGTGCCAATTCGGCTATTGCGGACGCGATGTCGATGGCGCGCCCGACCAGCCGGTCGGGCTCCACCAGCTCGCTGACGAGCCCCCGCCGGTCGGCCTCGTCGGCCGCGACGGTGCGGCCGGTCATCATCCAGTCGGCAGCGACGCTGGTTCCGACGATTCTCGGAAGGTGATAGCTCATGCCCATTTCCGCGCCGGACAGTCCCAACAGGATCGCGCCATTACCGAATGTGGCTGCAGTGGAGCAGATCCGGACGTCGGCAGCCAGACACAGCGCCAGTCCCCCGCCGACACAGGGGCCGTTGACCGCGACGACGACGGGTTGCGGCAATCCCCAGACGGCGCGTGGTAGCGCCGACATCGACTCCTGGAACCGCAGCCGGTCGATGGCGGGGGCGTTGGCGTCGGGCACCCCCTGGCCGAAATCGCGCATGTCGATGCCGGAACAGAAGCCGCGGCCTGCGCCGGTCAGCACGACCGCCCTGACCGATTCGTCGTCCGCCGTCGTCACGAGCATCTCGGCGAGCTCACGCCGCATCACATCGTTGATTGCGTTGAGTCGCTGCGGCCGGTTCAGCGTCACGACAAGGACGCCGTCGAGCGGCCGTTCGACGAGCAGCGTCTCGGTCACCGTTCTCAGCGCCGCGGCAGGCCGAGCACCTGCTGGGCGATGATGTTGCGCTGGATCTCTGAGGTGCCCCCTGCGATGGTGCCCGAGTAGCTGCGCGCATACCGCTCGAACCAGCTCGCGAAGTAGTGGTCGAGGTTCATGTGCGCGTAGCGGCCGGTGGTCGAGGGATGGAGCAGCCCGTCGATTCCCGCCGCGGTCAGCGCGGTATCCGCCGTACGAAGCTCCGCTTCGGAGCCGAACAGCTTGAGCACCGACACCGATGCGGTGTCGGCCTCGCCGCGCGCGGCCTTCGCCAGCGCCGCAGAACCCATGGCGCGCAGGGCGATGTAATCCATCACCGAGGTGGCGAACTGGTCGCGCTGCAGTTCTCCGCGCGGGCGGAAGTCGCTGATCATGTTGTTGATCCGGTCGGCGAAGCCCAGCCACATCATCGTGCGCTCATGGCCGAGCGAGCCGTTGGCCACACCCCAGCCGCCGTTGAGAGGCCCGACGAGGTTCTCCGCGGGCACCCGCGCATCGGTGAAGAACACCTCGTTGAAGTCCTTGTTGTCCTCACCGCAGATGTCGGCGAACGGGCGGCACACCACCCCGGGGGTGTCGGTCGGGATGATCAGCACGCTGATGCCCTTGTGCTTGGGGGCATCCGGGTCGGTGCGCACGAACGTCAGCAGGAAGTCGGCATCGTGAGCGCCGGAGGTCCACACCTTCTGACCGTTGACCACGAAGTGGTCGCCATCGGCGACGGCGCGGGTGCGCAGCGACGCCAGGTCGGAGCCCGCGCTCGGCTCGCTCATCCCCAAGGATGCGGTCATCTCGCCCTTGAGTACAGGGACCGCCCACTTGTGCTTCTGCTCGTCGGATCCGAACGAGATCAGCGACGCCGCAACGATGTTGACGCCCTGTGGATTGAAACTGTGGTAGATGCGGCGCCGGCAGAGCTCGTCGAGGTGGACGAACTGCTGCAGCACCGAGGCGTTGCGGCCGCCGAACTCGGGCGGCTGCGCCGGTAGCAGCCATCCGTTGTCGAACAGCAGCCGCTGCCACTTGCGCGCCCACCCCGGCATGTGCGAAACCGACCTGGGCCGCTCGAGCGTGTCGGCTTCGCTCGGCAGGTGCTCGTCGAGAAACGTCGAGAACTCGGCACGGAACTCCTCGACGTCGGGATCAAAAGTCAGCTGCATCGAATTCCTCCGCGATCAGCGCGCGATGCTCGGCCGCGCCGCCGAGCAGCAGCTCGCCTGCCTTGGCGCGCTTCAGCGCGAACTGGAGATCGTTCTCCCATGTGAAGCCCATGGCACCGAACAGCTGCAGGCCATGCCGGAACACGACGGCCTGACACTCCCCCGCCGCCGCCTTGGCCATCGACGCCGCGATACGGCGGCGCGGATCGTCGGCCGAGATGGTCAGCGCGGCGAAGTAGGATAAGGCGCGCGCGCGTTCGGTGGCGACGTGCATGTCGACAGCCTTGTGCTGCACGGCCTGGAACGATCCGATCGCGACGCCGAACTGCTGGCGCTGCTTCACATGCTCGAGGACGAGGTCGATGATGCGCTGGCATGCGCCGACGGTGGTGACCGCTATTCCGGTCAGCGCCAGATGACGTGCCTTCTCCGCATCGATCGGCAGCCGTTCAACGTCGGCCAGCCGCACGCCCGACAGCGACACGTCCGCGATGTGCAACACGGGGTCGAAGACCTTGCTGCGCCGGATGGTCGTCTGGTCCGCGTCGACGAGGAACACGCCGCCATCGGTGACGACGGCGAGTCGGTCGGCGCGGTCGGCGTCGAGGACGTGGCGCGCGGTTCCGTCGAGCACCCAGCCGTCGGCGTCGCGGTAGGCGGTGATGCCGTCGTAGATGGCCGCGCCGGCGCGCTGCGGTTCGAAACGGTCGCCGACCAGCGGCGCGAACTGCGTCAGCGTCGCCAGGAACGGTGTCGGGTCGGTGGCACGGCCGAGCTCTTCACAGACGATCGCGAGCTCAACCGCATTCTCCGGGTCGGTCAGCTCGGTCCAGCCCGCGTCGATGTAGGCCTGCCACAGCGGTGCTGGGTCGACGCCGTTCTCGGCGACCTCCCGCACCAGCGACGGCGGGCACTGCTTACCGACCGCATCGCGCACGGTGTCCTGCCACAGCCGCTGATCCGCATCGAACTCGAGTAGCATCCGGCGCCTCCTGGTGCGATTACCCGTCGCGCATGAGAATAACATTCTCCTTAGATGTCGTAACTGTTCTCGAAATGCGACTACCTCGTTTCGGGGGAGGGCTACTGTGCATGTGACCAGCGCGCGCCCTGACCTGCGGAGAAGTAAGCGTTGCGCTTGAGAACCCAATTCTTGCCAATGAAGAACTTGGCTTTACACTGGCTGTATGTCCGGTGCATGCCGGCAGACATCGGAGGCCCTCGGTGATCCAACATCCTGACGGAGCGACGACGCCCGTCATAGATGCGAGCGTGCACATTTTCGTCAAGTCGAACAAGGACCTTCGCACGAACTTCATGGCTGAGCCGTATCGCAGCCGCGGTTTCCCTGACTACGAGATGGACTGGTACGGCGCCCCCGGCGGCGAGTATGTGAAGGGCAGTGAGGGCCCCGACCGTCAGTACCCCGGTTCGGATCCCGACATCGTCGGCCACCAGTTGTTCGACCAGCGTGGCGTGGATGTGGCGATCCTGCACCCGATGACGCGGGGCATCATGCCGGATCGTCACCTCGGAACCGCCATCGCCGCGGGCCACAACGAGATGATGGTGACGCGTTGGCTCGACGACGGGTCCTACCGGGATCGGTTTCGGGGCACGATCCGGATCAATCCCGACGACGTCGCCGGCTCGCTGCGCGAGATCGCGAAATACAAGGATCATCCCAAGGTGGTGCAGATCGGGGTGCCCCTGCAGTCGCGCGAGGTTTACGGAAAGCCGCAGTACTGGCCGCTCTGGGAGGCGGCCGTCGACGCGAACCTTCCTGTCGCCGTGCACATCGAGGTCGGGTCCGGCCTCTCGTTCGCGCCGACGCCATCGGGCGTCACCAGAACCTATGAGCAGTACGTCAGCTTCATGGCGCTGAACTACCTGTATCACCTGATGAACATGATCGCCGAAGGGGTATTCGAACGGATGCCGGAGCTGAAGTTCGTCTGGGCCGACGGCGCGGCGGACATGCTGACACCGTTCATGTGGCGGATGGACTGCTTCGGCCGCCCTCACCTCGAACAGACACCATGGGCGCCGAAGATGCCCAGCGACTACCTGCCCGGACACGTCTTTTTCATCCAGGGCGTCATGGACGGCCCCGGCGATGTCGAGTTCGCCGGCGAGTGGCTTGGTTTCACCGGCAAGGAGGACATGCTGATGTTCGGGTCCAGCTACCCGCATTGGCAGGTCAACGACCTGAAAGTGCCGAGCGCATACACGGCCGAACAGCGCGACAAGCTGTGCTGGCGCAACGCCGCGCAGCTCTACGGGATAGACGTTGAGGCCGGTGTCAGCGCACAGTAGTAGCAGAGGTTTCGAGCAAGGGAGACCACGATGACGGTGACCACCACGGAGCGCATCCCCGCTGCCGAGCGAATTGCTGTGCGGTGCGTCGACTCCGACGTCCATCCGACGCCGCGCGGCGGTGAGCTGACGCAATACATCCCGGAGCCGTGGCGCAGCAAGTACTTCCTGGCCCGCAAGATCGGGGACCAGATCTACTATGACGCTCCCGACTACGCGCACGCGTACGCGATGCGAGCCGACACCTTCCCCGATGACGGCCAATTTCCCGGCAGCTCTCCGGATCTGGCGTTCAAGCAGCTGATCATGGAGGCGGGCGCGGACATCGCAATCCTCGAGCCCGCGGCCTACCCAGCCCGCTTCCGCGAGGCCAACCACGCCATCAGCTGCGGCCTGAACGATTGGCAGGCCAATCACTGGCTGGACAGCCATAACAACTGGCACGAGCGGTGGCGCGGCTCGATCTGCGTCGCGATCGAGGAGCCCGAGGCGGGCGCCGGCGAGATCGAGAAGTGGGCAGGCCATCCCTACATGGGTCAGATCCTGATCAAGGCGGAGCCACGGCCGTCATGGGGCGATCCCAAATACGATCCGATCTGGGCCGCCGCGACCAAGCACGACATCACGGTGAGCTGCCACCTGTCCCGCGGCCACCACGAGGAGCTGCCGATTCCGCCCGTCGGATTCCCCAGCTACAACCACGATTTCATGGTCACCTACTCGCTGCTGGCAGCCAACCAGGTGATGAGCTTGATCTTCGACGGAGTCTTCGACCGGTTCCCCACCCTGCGAATCGTGTTGGTGGAGCACGCCTTCACCTGGATCCTGCCGCTGATGTGGCGGATGGACGCCATCTACGAGGCCCGTAAATCGTGGCTGGACATCAAGCGCAAACCGTCGGAGTACGTCAAGGACCACATCAAGTTCACCACCCAGCCGCTGGACTATCCCGAGGACAAGACCGAGCTGTCACGGGCGTTCGAGTGGATGGAGTGCGAGAAAATTCTGCTCTTCTCGTCGGACTACCCGCACTGGACGTTCGACGACCCGCGCTGGCTCGTCAAGCACCTACCCGAACACGCCCGTGAGGCGGTCATGTTCCGCAATGGCATCGCGACGTATCACCTGCCCGAGACGGTCCCCGCCCTCGAGGGCCAGGTTCGGGTGTTCTGACCTGTGCCGGACGAGTCGAAACCGCCCCGGCTGGCCCAGGGGCGTGAGCACGTCGTAGCCACTCTCGACGAAATCCCGCCGGGGACACACAAGTTGGTTCCGATCGGACGCCACGGCGTGGGTGTCTACAACGTCAATGGAACATTTCACGCGATCGCGAACTACTGCCCGCACGAAGGCGGCCCGCTGTGCTCCGGCAGAGCGCGGGGCCGAACGGTCGTCGACGAGAAAGTACCCGGTGATGCCGTCATGGTCCGCGACCTCGAATTCATCTACTGCCCCTGGCATCAATGGGGATTCGAGCTCGCCACCGGCACCACCGCGGTGAAACCCGAGTGGAGCATCCGTACCTATCCGGTCCGGGTCGTCGGCAACGATGTGCTGGTGCAGGCATGACCACTACTGAATCGGCAGGGCCCAAGCTGAAGCGCGGCGAGAAGGTCTTCGAGGTCAACGGCGGCAATGTCGTCTACGAAATCCTCGGCAAGGAAGGCGATTTCATCGCGCTGACCCCGGGCGGCCGCTTCAGCAAAGATATCCCGGGCCTTCGGCCGCTGGCACAGGCGTTGGTCAATGGCGGCTACCGGGTGCTGCTGTGGGACCGGCCCAACTGCGGCAAGTCGGACGTCCAGTTCTACGGCAAGAGCGAGTCCCACATGCGCGCCGAGACGCTGCACGCGCTGATCACCGGGCTCGACATCGGGCCGTGCATCATCGCCGGCGGTTCGGGCGGAGCCCGCGACTCCATGCTGACCACGATGCTCTACCCCGAGATCGTGCGAAAGCTGGTGGTGTGGAACATCGTCGGCGGGGTCTACGGCTCGTTTGTGCTCGGCGGACACTACATCGTCCCGAGCATCCTGGCGACGAGGGGCGCGGGCATCAACGGCCTGCTGCGCGTCGGCGAGTGGAGGGAACGTATCGCCGAGAACCCGCACAACGAGGACCGATTCCGCGCACTCGACGTCGACGGTTTCCTCAAGGTGATGTTGCGCTGGCTCAATGCCTTCGTCTCGAAACCGGGCCAGACCATTCCCGGTGTCGAGGACGAGATGTTCGACGACATCACGGTGCCGACGCTGATCATCCGCGGCGGCGAGAACGATTGGGATCACCCGAAGCGCACATCGCTGGAAGTCCACTGCCTGATCAAGGGCTCCACGTTGATCGACCCACCGTGGCCCGAGGACGCCTGGGAACGCGCTGGCGAGAAGTTCGCCGCCAGCGGAGGCAAGAAGTTCTGCATGTTCGACACGTGGGTGCAGGCCGCGCCCGCGATTCTGAAGTTTCTGGACAAGTAATGGCGCTACGTCGTTCGAATGTGCACTTCGCAGTTGAGGGACGCCTCGAGCGCGGTGTGAATTCGGCTCTCCGGGATGCGGTCCACGTCGGCCTTGCGCAGCGTCACCGTGACGATGTCGAAGCCGTCGTCTCCCTGCGCGCGGGCGATCTCCCCCACAAGACCGAAACCCGCAAGCACGCCGTGCACGTCGTCGTCGCTGCCGCGGCTGATGTAGGTCAGTACACCCGGGGCGGGGTCCGTGCCGAAGGCCTTCGCGCACAACGCGACCGCGGCACTCTTCATGTGCTCGGCGTCGTCGCCTCCCATCAGCATCTGCACTTCCCGACGGCCCGCGGGCATCGCGACGATATTGCCGTCCAGCACCTCGATGTCCGCGTCGACGAGACCGCGGAGTGCCGCCATGCCATCCGCTAACTGGTCAGGGGTGAGGCGGCCCGCGGGGTCCACCAGCACACGCACCACCGCGGTTCTCATGTCGGCAACCCTAACCGCGGACGGAAGGAAGCCATGACGGCCACAACCGATTTCGCCGTAGCGGTGTGGCCGGGACTCGAGCCGCGGCTGCTGCGACACGGCGCCGATGACTACTCCGGCTACCGCGACTCCGGCGGATACCGGACGCTCGACGACCCGGATGGCCTGCTCAACCAGGTCGACCTGTCCGGAATTCTCGGCCGTGGTGGCGCCGCCTTCCCGCTCGCGGTGAAGCTGAAGACCGTCCGGGCAAACGGTCGGGCGGCAGGCGGTGCGGTGGTGGTCGCCAACGGTGAAGAGGGCGAGCCCGCGTCGATCAAGGACCGGTGGCTGCTGCGGCACCGCCCGCACCTTGTGCTTGACGGGTTGCGCCTGGCGGCACGGTTGGTATCAGCCGACCGTGCGCATGTCTACGTCTCCGACGGCGCTGCCGCAGAAGCGGTGCGAAGCGCCCTTGCTGAGATCGACGGGGAGATTCTGGACGGCCTGACGATAACGGTGCGCACGGTCGACCCCGGGTACGTCGCGGGCGAGGAGACGGCCGCCGTGCGGGCGCTCAACGGCGGTCCGGCCAAGCCGACCGACAAACCGCCCCGCCCGTTCGACGAGGGTGTCGGCCGCCTTCCGACGATGGTCAGCAATGTCGAGACGCTAGCCCTGATCCCATTCATCCACCGGCATGGTGCCGAGGCGTTCCGCGCACAGGGCACGTCGACGTCGCCGGGAACGTTCCTCGCGACGATCACCGGTGCGGGCAGACCACCGGCGCTGTACGAGCTGCCACACGGCCTGCCGTTCGGTGAGCTGCTCGAATTCCACGGTGTGCCCGCCGATCAGGTGCGCGGCGTCCTGATGGGCGGCTACTTCGCCGGCCTGCTGAACAACGACGTCCTCGACATCACGCTGGACCACGAATCCGTGCGCCGCCTCGACAGCGGGCTGGGCTGCGCAGCGATCACAATCCTCACCGAGGACTGCCCGGTGGCCGTCGCCGCGTCGGTGATGGCGTACTTCGACCGCGAGAATGCGGGCCAGTGCGGTTCGTGCTTCAACGGCACCGCCGCCATGTCGGCGGTGACCGAGGCGCTCCGCGACGGAGTGGCCACCAACGACGACCTGGAGCGGCTACAGAGATGGTCGGTGGTGCTTCGCGGGCGAGGCGCCTGCGCGACGCTGGATGCGGCGACCAACGTGGCCGCCAGTCTGCTGACGGCGTTCCCGCAAATCGTTGCGCGGCACCTGGACAACGACTGCGACTCGTGCCGCGCGGGCGCGTTCACGGCGGACCGGCCATATGAGATCGAGGCGGCGGTGACGACATGAAGATTCGTCTTGACCGGACCGTCTGCGACGGCTTCGGCGCGTGCGCCAAGCATGCACCGGAGTACTTCTCCCTGGACGACTGGGGATACGCGTCGCTGGAGGGCAACGGCACGATCCCCGAAGAGGACCGGGCCGCGGTGACGCGGGCCCTGCTGGACTGCCCCGTGCACGCCATCATCGAGATGGGAGAACATCGACCCTCCCGTGACGGGGCCGCACATTCGGACCTTCGCGACGCGCAAGAACCCGATCCCGCGACAGACGGCAACGAGGCGATATCGGAATTCGTCCGGTGACCAGACCGCTGCCGGAAGTCAACCCGCAGAACGAATTCTTCTGGACTGCGGGCGCCGACGGCGTGCTGCGGATCCAGGAGTGCAAGGACTGCGATGCACTGATCCATCCGCCCCAGCCGGTGTGCCGGTACTGCCGTGGTCGCAACATGGGTGTGCGCGACGTGTCGGGCGAGGCCACCCTGTCGGCCTTCACCGTCAACCACCGTTTCGGCTTTCCTGACCTGCCGCCGCCCTATGTAGTGGCGCAGGTCGCGATCGTCGAGGACCCGCGGGTTCGGTTGACCACCAACATCGTTGACTGCGAGCCCGAGGAGCTGGAGCTCGGCCGGCTCGTCGAGGTCCGGTTCGAGAAGATCGAGGACAAGGTCGGCCCCGTCTGGTTGCCGGTGTTCACGCCGACCGCGGAGAAGAGGACCGGGCCGCAGGCGGTCGACGAGATCGCACCCGCGGACTTCGGCAAGCACGTATCGCCGATGCTGACCACGCAGAAGTTCGAGGACGCGGCGGCCATCACCGGAATCGGCATGTCGAAGATCGGCAGGCGCCAGATGGTGCCACCATTGTCGTTGACCATCGACGCCTGCGAGCAGGCGGTGGCCGACGCGGGATTGACGTTCGACGACATCGACGGACTCTCAACGTATCCCGGACTCGACGTCGCAGGCATGGGTGAAGGCGGGGTGACGGCGCTCGAGGGTGCGCTCGGACTGCGGCCTGCGTGGATCAACGGCGGAATGGACACCTTCGGTCCAGGCGGCTCGCTGATCGCGGCGGTGATGGCCGTGGCCACCGGCATGGCCCGCCATGTGCTGTGCTTCCGAACCTTGTGGGAGGCGACCTTCCAGCAGTTGCTGAAGGAAGGCAAGATGTCACCGCCTGGGGGCGCCCGCACCTCGAGCTGGCAGATGCCCTTCGGCGCGACATCGGCCGCGCACACGCTCGCCTTGAACGCGCAGCGGCACTTCGACCGGTACGGCACCACGAGGGAGACGCTCGGCTGGATCGCGTTGAACCAGAGG